>JAAEQD010000305.1 GCA_024231855.1 Candidatus Zixiibacteriota bacterium | reverse complement strand
CGGAGTTATCGAAAATCTATCAGAGCCAGGGCAAGCTTGCTGAGGCCGAGGAAGTACTTCTGGAGAGTTTAGAGATTGATAATAAGCAGTTACATCCCCGCACGGAGTTATCGAAAATCTATCAGAGCCAGGGCAAGCTTGAAGAGGCCGAGAAAGTACTTCTGGATTTACTGAAAATGGAAAAAGATAGTTGTCATGGTATGGCTGAACTAATAACAATATATTCGAGTCTTTCCAATCCCCAAAAGTGCTTTGACGTTTTTGATGAATTTCTTAAATCGGTGAAGTTAAGGGGCAAAGTCAGAAGGCATCAGGCAATGTTTAACAATATCTTCAGATTGTGTCATAAGTTTAACTATAAAAAGAAGGCTTCGTTATATTATAATACACATACGCGTCATCTTGATGATAGAAACATAACCTTATTCGTATCCCTTTTTGGTAAATGGTTCGGAATGCAGTAATCGCCGATGAAGCCGACGCCAAAGAACTCGACCAGTTCGATGTCTGGAAGAATTTGAAATAGTTAAGCGGTTTAACATAACACACTAAAACCAAACAAAACCTGTCATTCCCGTGAAAACGGGAATCTCATCGATTATGAAACAATATTACGTTTATATAGTAACCAACAAGAAGCAAGGCGTACTTTATATTGGCGTAACCAGTGATATAATCAAGAGAGTGTATGAACATAAGAACGGCTTTGTTAAAGGCTTTTCAAAGAAATACAATACCGATAAACTCGTTTATAATGAAATTCACGGTGATATCAAAGAGGCAATCATCCGTGAGAAGCAGATGAAGAAATGGAACAGGCAATGGAAGATTGAATTGATTGAGAAGAGTAATCCCGAATGGAATGATTTGTACTACGGGTTACTATAATAGAAGATTCCCTTTTTCAAGGGAATGACAGGTGGGGGGTGACGTTTCACGAGATTCCCGTTTTCACGGGAATTACAGTTGGACGGGTGCGGGCCCAAATCGAAACCGCCTACCCCAAATCCACCAGCTTGGCGCTTTCCCATTCATCGCCGAGGATTTCAGCGGCTTCCTTGTCGGCCTCCTCGATATGCTCACGGGGAATCATCAGCGTGAATCCGCCCGAACCGAGACCCTGTACGGATGTGCCAAAATGTCCGAATGTCAGTGAGCTACCCTGCAGTATCACCGCTGGAATATCCCTGGCTTTCAAGGCCTCGACAACCATATCGGCGTAGATTGGAGAGGAGAACTTCGCGATATGGACCCAATCGTCATAACGCTTTTCCAAACCCGATTTGGCCTTATCGGATTCCTTTTGTAACTCGTATACCAATCGCTCATCACAGTCGGGGCAGGTTTCGATACCCTGACGATATTCGTAGCGGCATTTAGGACAAAATGGCATATCGGCCTCCTTTTCAATAATATACAACTAATGCCATGACTAATTCAAGCAAATGCGCGAATATTCATCCATATGTCACCTCGATTTTACTATCCGGCGCGATCCGATACAAATCGCTTGTGTCATCGTGATGTCTAATTTATACTACCCAAAATATAAATATGCCGCAGCGGTTCATGGTGTTCCATGATCTGCCGGGCAAGAACTCAGGAGGAAATTATGCCGCTTTTATTATCCCGTGATGACGTTATCAAAGTATTAGAGATGTCTGATTGCATGGAGGTTGTCGAGAAGGCCTTTGTCGAACTGGCCAACGGTACCGCCGTACTGCCGCTTCGCATACCGATTACGCCGCCGGATGGCCTGTCTTTATATATGCCGGCCTATCTCAAGGAGTTAGGCGCGCTGGCCTGCAAGGTTGTGACAGTCTACAAGAACAATCCCAAGCTTCACAACATGCCGACCACTATCGGCAAGGTGCTTCTGCAGGACCCGGCTACCGGTGATGTCATCTGTATCATGGATGGCGGCTACCTGACCGCGGTCAGAACCGGCGCGGTTTCCGGTGTGGCCACAAAATATCTCGCCCGTGAGGACAAAGGCCAGGTCGCCGGGATTTTCGGCGCCGGGGTACAGGCCAAGATGCAGCTCTGGGCGATGGCGATTGCCCGCGATCTGAAAAAAGCTTATGTGTATGATATCTCCGATGAGGCCGCCGGGCAGTTCTCGTCGGAAATGAGCGGCAAGCTCAATCTCGAAATCCTCCGGGCCGAATCACCTGACCAGGTGCTGGCCGAGTGCGATATTGTCTGCGCCGCTACATCATCACCCACGCCGATTTTCGACGGCGCCAAGGTGCGGGAGGGCACGCATATTAACGGTATCGGCAGCCATACGCCCAACGCCCGCGAACTCGATACCAATATCATCATGCGCTGCAAACTGATCGCCGATTCGTACGAGGCCTGCCTCAAAGAGGCCGGCGATATCATGATCCCGATTTCCGAGGGCGCGATAGGCGAGGCGCATATGCATGCCGAATTAGCCGAGATTGTCACCGGCAAGAAACCGGCTCGCGAAATCGAATCGGAGATCACGGTATTCAAATCCAACGGCCTGGCGATCCAGGATGTCGCCACCGCCAAGCTGATTTACGATAAAGCAGTCGAAGCGGGTATAGGCACGCAAGCGGTGATATAGAAAACATAGTTGTGTCAGATCGTGCCCGATAGGGTGTGATCTGACATAACGTCAATAATAATCCTGATTCAGGAAAGATGTTGTAGCTATGGATTATTGCAAAGGCAGAATTACAAAGCTGCTGGTTGATTACTTCGGAAATGACTTTCGGAGAATAACACACGCGTTAGATGTCTTAAAGCATTCCGAAAAGATTATGGAGAGTACGGAGATTTATGATTATGACATTATGATAGCCTCCGCCCTTTTACACGATATCGGCATAAAAAAATCCGAAGCTGTGCTTGGCCATAATAATGGCAAGACTCAAGAGGAATACGGGCCGCCAATCGCCGAAGAGCTTCTCAAGAAAATTAACTTTCCTCCCGAGAAAATCACCAGGGTTTGCGAGATCATCGGTAATCATCATTCTCGTTCAAGATTTGATTACATTGAACTGAAAATTCTCAAGGAAGCCGATAGAATCGTAAATGATCTGGAAAGCGGCTAGCGACGAATTTGATAAAGGGATTGACCGGCAAACAATCCTGTCGATTCGTTACACTCGCTGATGGTTTTCAAACTTCAGAAGCTCTGACAGTTCGTGCCCGAAAGGGTGTAACTTGACACGGGACAGTAGTCAGGTCACGCTTCACTACGACCAGGCTGATTATTTATAGCTTACTAAGCTTATTGTCTATTTAAGCGGTCGAGATATCGGCCGCTTTCTTGTTGACTAAATATTGTTGCGGCCATATATTAAGCGAATAATATAACTCGAACAGGATAGCTACATTAAGAGGAGGTATAAGATGAATATTTATTCTTATATTGAAAAAAAATTATTGGAATTATTACCCGAAACTTTAAACCGGCGTGATAAGATTGTAGTGCGATCATTGATATTAGGCGCAGTTATATTGCTACTTATTCTTAGAAACGAAGTTCCCACTCTGCAAATTCTTTTAGTATTATGCTTTGTTATTATCGCAGGTTGGTATCTATTTAACATAACTAAAAAAAAATCAAAGTGGATTGGTTTTTTGCTGGGCTTAATAACCCTTCTCTGTGCAGCTGGGCTTTACTCTGAATTTACCTCCGGTATTAGAATTATAGAGAAAAATGTGAAACATGGCTATGACCTACGCAAAGAAGAATCGAATAAGGAGAGTATTGAGAAATTTACGATTGCATTAGAAGATTCCAGAAAATATAAATCGAAAAAACATGAGATGATATGCTTGTATGAACTTGGAGAACTTGAATTTATATGCGGGGACACAGGAAAGGCAAAAATTCATCTTGATGCATGCCATACAATTGCGGTGGAATTAAATGACCTTGGTTATAGAGCCCATGCGCTATACCAGTCAGCTGAACTGGAAAGACTTCGAGGTTACCATGATCTGGCTCGCCATAATTATGGCGAGGCTCGTGTTTTTTATATTAAAAAGGGTTCACTTCTTGGCGAGGCGAAAGTGCTTTCAAGTTTGGCCGATCTGGAAAGCCTTCATGGCAACCATGATTTGGCTCGCGATTATTATAGCAAGGCACGTGATCTTTTCGAGGAAGAGGATTCAAGTCTGGGCCAGGCGAATGTGCTAAGGGGTTTGGGCGATCTTGAGAGTAAACAGGGTAAACATAATTTGGCACGCGATTATTATAGTGAAGCACTCGATCTTTACAAGAATGAGAAGTCACGTCTTGGCCAAGCGAATGTACTAAGAGGTTTGGGCTATCTTGAGAGTAAACAGGGTTACCATGAATTGGCTCGACGTTATTATAAAGAAGCACGCGGCCTATACCAGAAAGTGAGATCACGTCTGAGCGAGGCGAATGTGCTTTCAGGTTTGGGCGATCTTGAGAGCCTTCAGGGCAACCTTGATTTGGCTCGCGATTATTATAGCGAGGCACGTGGTCTTTTCCAGGAAGTAGGTTCACGTCTGGGCCAGGCGAATGTGCTAAGAGGTTTGGGTGATCTTGAGAGTCTTCAGGGTTACCATGATTCTGCTCGTGCTTGTTATGATGAGGCTCGCAATCTGTTCCAGAAAGAGGGTTCACATTTGGGCGAGGCGAATATACTAAGAGGTTTGGGCGATCTTGAGAGCAAACAGGGTAAACATGATTTGGCTCGTGGTAATTATAATGAAGCTCGCGACCTTTTCCAGAAAGTTGGTTCATGTTTGGGCGAGGCGTATGTGCTTTCAGGTTTGGGCGTTATAGAAAGCAATCAGGGTAACCATGAATTGGCCCGCCGTTATTATAACGAGGCACGCGGCCTATACCAGAAAGAGGATTCACGTTTGGGCAAGGCGAATGCACTTAGGGATTTGGGTAATCTTGAGAGCCTTCAGGGTAACTATGCTTTAGCCCGCGGCTTTTATGACGAGGCTCACGGCCTTTTCCTGAAAGTGGGGTCGCGTTTGGGCGAGGCGAATGTGCTCTCAGATTTGGGCGATCTGGAAGACAAACTAGGCAATTTAAATAATGCAAAAGAGTATTATAGGCAAGCATTAAGTCACTATGACTATATGGCTATGCGCGCGGAAGCGGATGCGATGAAGCGCCTGCTAGAAAAATTTTAATCCCCAATTCCGCCCGCTTACCATGCCGCCATATAAATCCCCCAACCGCAATCATTTCACTTGCATTTGAAATCCATATTGTATAATATTCCCCGTCGGAATAAAAACGCCCCTCCAGGCGTATATTCTGTAGAGTACATTAAACCTGGAGGTAATGTTATGAAACGTAAGTCAATTAGCCTGATACTCTTAATTATCTTAATCGGCGCCTCAGCCGGGTACGGCGGTGATATCGCTATCACTATCTATAACAGCAACCTGGGGCTGGTTAAGGATGTCCGGCAGCTGGAGTTCAAAAAAGGGGTCAATTTCCTCGATTTCGACGAGGTGGCCTCGCAAATCGATGCTACCAGTGTCAATTTCAGTTGCCTGGACAATAAAAACGTGGCCGTGCTGGAGCAGAACTACCTCTACGACCTGGTCTCCACTGAAGCGCTCCTGAAACGCTATATCGGCCTGAATATCGAGATAATCGCCGAGGATGACAGAATTTATCAAGGCAAACTGTTATCATATGATAACAGCAATTCGGTCTTCGGCGGGACCGAGGGTAACGTGATTTTAAGCGATGAGGATGGGCAAGTGCTAATGGTCGCCCTGAGTAAAGTCGCCGACTGTAAATTTCCCTCCCTGCCGGAGGGCCTGATTTTAAAGCCGACCCTTCGCTGGCAAATAGATTCGCCATCGAAAGGCGCCAAGAAATGCGAAGTCAGCTATCTGACGGGTGGGATCAACTGGCAGGCCGACTACGTGGCGGTAGTTTCAGCTAAAGATGATAAACTCGATCTGGCCGGCTGGGTGACAATCAACAATACTTCCGGCGCGACATATGAGAACGCCAAAATGAAACTGGTCGCCGGCGATATACATAGAGTCACCGAAAGAGGACGCGGCGAAATGGATATGGTAAGTTATGCCGCCCCGATGGCCAAAGGCGCGCGCCGCCCGCAATTCGAGGAGGAAGCGTTTTTCGAATATCATCTCTATACGCTGAACCGCCCGGCCACCTTGAACGACAGGGAGATCAAGCAGCTATCGCTTTTCCCAACCACCGAAGCTAAAGTCAAGAAAGTCTATATATTCGACGCCTCTCAATCGGGTTACCGTCGCAACCAGGATGATAAAGTTAAAATTAAAGTCAACCTCGAATTCGAAAACTCCGAGAAAGCCGGCCTGGGCATGCCTTTTCCCAAAGGCAAACTTCGGGTTTACAAGGAGGATTCCCAGAAGGCTCTTCAGTTTGTCGGCGAGGATTTGATCGATCACACCCCCAAAGATGAGAAGGTTCGGGTCTACCTGGGTGACGCTTTCGATATCACCGGCACCCGCAAGCAGGTAAATATCGAAGATTTAGGCGGTGACCGGCGTCGCGAAACTTTCGAAATTAAGCTGAAAAACCATAAGGATGATGATGTTATGGTGACCGTGGTAGAACATCCCCGGGGCTGGCGCGAATGGGAGATCAAAAATAGCAGTCATCCTTATAAGAAAATCGATAATCACAGAATCGAATTCGAAATTGATGTAAATAGTGATGGAGAAGAGATTTTAAACTATACAATTCAATATAATTAAACGGAGGTAAGAGGAAGAATGAAAAAAGCTGTTGCTCTGGGTATTGTAATTGTGCTGGGCGCGGTTCTGCTCCTGGGTTGCGTTCCCAAGGAGATCAGAACTTCCAATATTGAGTTAGGCACATGGAAAAAGCCCCGGCCCAATCCGAACATTGAAAGAGTTAAAGAAAATTTAACTCTGGCCCAAAAGAATTATCCCGATGATCCCCTGGTTTATCATCTATGGGGTCGAGTTTACGCCCTGGAAGATAACTACGTGGAAATGGTTAAAGCGTTCGAAAAATCAGACGAGCTGGGCGATAAGTTCTCGGCAGCCAATGATACTATCAGGATGATGGAATGGGACCCGCTTCGTAAAGGCGGCCTGGAGAAATATCAGGCTCAGGATTATAGTGGTACTCTTGAAGACATGGAAAACGCGATTATTTGCTGGCCCCACGAGTATGATCCGTACATGTTTGCCGCCGATGCCGCGTACCGGCTTGGCGAGAATGATAAAGCTTACAATCTCAGCAAACAAGCCTACGCGATGGTACCCGATTCCATGCAGGCAGCCCAACAATACGCCGAAATGTCATTGAATGTCGGCAAATTTGACGAGGCTTTGGCAGTGCTGGAAAAGCTGGCGGAGAAAGATCCGACCAACGCCGTTTATTTAATCAGTATATCCGAAATCTATCTTGAGAAAAGCGATACGCTTAAAGCGATAGAATACGCTGAGGCGGCTTTGGCAATTGATAAGGATTTCGCTGAAGGCTGGCTCAATATTTCCAAGTTGTATTTCATGTTAAAAGATTATTGTAAATCAGCCGAGGCTTACGATCATTATATCGTTTTAATAGATGAGCCGAATGCGGATGATCATTTCCTGTACCTGCTGGCTCTTTATCAATGCGAGGATAATGACAAAGCTAAAACGGAGCTTGAAAAATTCACGATGGAACATCCGGAAAATTGTGACGCCTGGCAACTCATGGCTAATACATATCTCAGGTTGAAAATGCAAAAAGAAGCCATTGAAGCAACCAAGAAATTCGAAGATTGTCCGAAGTAAATTTAGTTTAAATAGTGTTTGAAAGGCAGCCCACATGGGCTGCTTTCTTTGTCTTATGTACGCAGAAGTAGCTATTCCCAAAACGGGCTTAAAAACCTTTACCTATATTATCCCCGAAGAACTGGCGCCGAATCTGATTCCCGGTCGACCGGTGTTGGTGCCGCTTCAGAAATACTCCGCCGTTGGAGTGGTTACCCGGATATTAAAGCAAAGTCCGGTTGAAGGGATAAAGCTAAAAAAAATCAGCGGACTGATCGATCCCACATTCAACCTGACCGAGAATCACCTGAAACTGATCAATTGGATCGCCGAATATTATATCTGCCCGGTAGGTGATGTCATGAAGGCAGCCTATCCGCCGGGCTTGCTGGGCCGTACAAAAATGAGGGTGAAAGCCGGCGATAGCGAACCATCGGACGCGAAATGGAAATATGTTTTCGATAGAATTCAAGCTAAGCCGGATGGCTATACATATAGAAAATCCGGATCGATGATTGACGGCGTATCGAATTCGCTCATTACCAAAATGATCCAGGCCGGCGCGCTCAATCTATCGGCCGATTATAAGCCGCATAAACCGAAATCCAGGATGAATGCTTCAATCAGTGGCGACCTTGATTTAACCTCGGCGATTATGAACCTGTCTGACCGGCGGCGGGATCTTCTCGACTACTTGATAAGTCATCCCGAAGGAGTTGTTGTAGCTGAATTGGTAAGCCGGGGCTTTTCGCGCGGGCTGGTGAACTCCATGGCACAAGCCGGTTATCTGGAAGTAACTTCTAAAAGCAATGATATAGTTATCCAACCCGATAAGAATCATCGGCATAAAATAACATTAAATTCCGATCAGGAGAAAGCCGCGGATAGCATCAAAAATTCTCTATTAAATAATGATGGCATAACATATCTATTATTTGGAGTTACCGGTTCGGGCAAAACTCAAGTTTATATCGAGGCCGCTCGTCAGGCACTTAAATCGGGCAAATCCGTATTGATACTTCTGCCTGAAATTTCACTGACACCCCAGGCAATCGCCAGATTCAGAGCCACTTTGGACTGTCCTATAGCTGTTTGGCATTCCCGTATCACTGCCGGTCAGCGCGTTGAAATATTCAAGCGGGCTAAAATGGGCGAATTGAAAGTTATTCTGGGCGTCCGATCGGCTGTATTTATACCGCTCAATGATCTGGGACTTATTGTAGTAGATGAGGAACAGGATGATTCCTATAAGCAATCGGAGCCGCCGCCGCGCTATAATGCTCGTGATGTCGCCTTGGTGAGGGCCAGAATCGAAAACGCGACGACTATTCTGGGTTCGGCCACGCCATCATTGGAAAGCTATTATAATGCTGAAAACGGCAAATATGAACTTCTGCGTTTACCAAAACGATATGGCGGCAGCAAACTACCAAAATCTCTGGCAATTGATTTGAAAGCGGTGGAAATTGAGCGCGATCTCTGGCCTTTGTCGGATGAATTTATCGAAAGAGTTTGTATTCATGTAGCCGATGGCAAACAAGTTATCGTGCTTTTAAATCGCCGCGGATATTCTGGTGTCTTAATGTGTCGGGCCTGCGGTTACATATCTTTATGCCCCCAATGCCGTGTAGGTCTGACATATCATAAAAATGATCGGCAGCTCCGCTGTCATTTTTGTGGTCTAATTGAAAAAGCCCCCGAACAATGCCCCGAGTGCGAAGGTAATGATTTCGAATATCGGGGAATCGGAACTCAGAAGCTGGAGGAACTGCTAATCGAGATTCTTGGCGAAAAAGGGATAATTCGGATGGATTCGGATTCTACCTCGCGAAAAGGGGAGTTGGAGAAGATTATTTCTACTTTTGAGGTCGGCGAAAAACCTGTTCTTCTGGGTACGCGTATGGTAGCTAAAGGCCATCATTTTCCCAAAGTAGGTATGGTTGGTGTGGTTTTAGCCGATGCCGGTCTGCACTTGCCGGATTTCAGGGCATCCGAGAAAGTCTTTCAACTGCTGGTCCAGGCTGCCGGCCGGGCCGGAAGAACATCGGAAAACGATGAACAGGGCGAATTTGTGGTCCAATCATACGATCCTTCATCCGGCATATTGGAACACGCTACCAGCCAGAATTACGAGGTCTTTTACCATAAAGAATTGGTTTTTAGAAAGGAACTTGGTTATCCTCCATTTGGTAAAATAATAAGGCTGGTATTTTCGGGAAAGGATGATTCTCTCACCCGGTGGGCGGCCAAAAAAGCGGCCGGGATATTAAGATCCGACATTAAAACGGGCAAAGTGTTGGGCCCGGCGACAACGGCGGTGTTCCGTTTGGGCAGTAAATATCATTATCAGTTGATGATGAAAGGCCGCTTTTCTGCCGATTTAAAACTAAAGTTGAAAGAATGCTTGGCTGGTGGGCACTTTGGCCAGAATAAAGGTGTTTCAGTTAAAGTCGATGTTGATCCGCGAGAGATGCTGTAATCCTTGACCAGTAACTTTAATTCTTGTACAATTTAAACCTGTTATGGAGGTTATTTGATAACATTAGATGACGTAAAACAAAATGTGAAGTTTGCCCAATTGATTAGCAAAGCAGACGAGTACCTGGGAGTAATCGGATACACGGAACATGGTGATAGACATTGCTCATTAGCCGCCAATATCGCCAATAATATTTTGGTGCGTTTGGGCAAAGGCGAAAAGCAGGCCCAACTCGCGGCGATCGCGGGTTATGTTCATGATGTAGGAAATATTATCAACCGCGATTATCATGCTCAGACGGCTGCCGTAATGGTCATGCAGCTATTAGGCGAGATGGGTATGGATTACGAAGACACTATTGAAGTCGCCGCGGCTATCGGTAACCATGATGAAAAAGACGGCAGTCCGGTTTCCGATATTTGCGCCGCCGTTATCCTGGCCGATAAATCAGATGTACACCAATCTCGAGTGAGAACTACCGAATTCATAAAAAAGGATATCCACGATAGAGTTAACTGGGCCGCCAAATCATCGTTTTTGCGGGTAGACGATGTGAAAAAGAAAATCGTTCTGGAAATTAAAATCGATACTTCGATTTCATCGGTTATGGAATATTTCGAGATATTTCTTTCCCGCATGACAGTCTGCCGTCGCGCGGCGGAATTTCTGGGATGTAAATTCGAGCTTGAAATCAATGGACAAAAATTGACATGACCAGGCCATCCTCAGAATACGCCAGGGCCGGTGTCAATATTGATGCCGCCGATAAAGCTAAATCCATGATGAAAAATTTGGTGGAATCGACCTATAATGAATCGGTTTTAGCCGCCCATGGCAGCTTCGGAGGATTGTATTCCCTTAAGGAATTGACCGGCACAAACAAAGTCCTGGTCGGTTCCTCCGATGGTGTTGGCACCAAGTTAAAACTCGCTTTTCTAACCGGACGGCATAACACAATAGGTCAAGACCTCGTTAATCATCTAATTGATGATATCTTATGCTGCGGCGCCCGTCCCATGTTCATTTTTGACTATCTCGGCCTTGGGCAAATGGAACCCGGTATTGTAGAAAACATCGTAAGCGGCCTGGCGGCTGCTTGCCGGGAAAACGAAATCGCGCTGTTGGGTGGTGAAACCGCGGAAATGCCCGGCTTTTACGGGGAAGGCGAATATGATGTGGCGGGTTTTATCGTTGGTTGGGTCGATAAAGATAAAATAATCGATGGCAGTTCTATCGAAACCGGAGATAAAATTATCGGTCTTGCCTCAACCGGCCTGCATACCAATGGCTATTCGCTGGCCCGCAGGGCTTTCTTCGATATCGCCGGTTTGAGACATAGCGATGTTATTGAGGAAACCGGTACTTTGATCGGCGATGAGCTTTTAACGGTTCATCGCTCATATCTGAAGACCGTTACCCCGTTTTTAGATGAGGGGCTGATTAAGGGGATCGCTCATATTACCGGCGGTGGATTCGAGGGTAATATCAACAGAATTATTCCCGACGGAATCTCGGCGGTCGTCAATACCAAATCCTGGAATACCCCGGGCGTTTTCAAGGCGATATCGAGAATCGCTTCGGTTGCCGATGAGGAAATGTACAGAGTATTTAATATGGGCGTCGGTATGGTCTTGATCGCTAACGCGAACGATAGCGAACGCATTATCGAGCAAACTCAAAAGGCTAAGCTCGAGGCATTCGAAATCGGATCATGCGAAAACGGGCAAAAAAAGGTGGAGCTCGAATTTTAGCATCTGATATCAGTAGAAGACGGTTTATTCTCGATTTCCCGGTCGTATCTCGATCATTTGAATTTGCCGCTTATCTTCAGTTGCCGAAAGTTGGCTAATCTGATTTCGGATTAATAGTTAAGGTGAGGATGAGATACAAGATTTGGCTTATTAGCATTTCGGCGTTGTTGACCGCGCTTGCTTTTCCACCCTACAAGACCGGCTTCCTGATATATCTTGCTCCGCTAATTCTATTATTCGTCCTGGAGAAAACATCCTCGCGCCAGGCGTTTGGCTATGGTTATATATGGGGCCTGATTTTTAATTTTGGCATTCTTTACGGCGTGTTCTGGGCGACGGTTTCAGGTTCATTCGGTATGT
This sequence comes from Candidatus Zixiibacteriota bacterium, assembly GCA_024231855.1. Lineage (GTDB taxonomy): Bacteria > Zixibacteria > MSB-5A5 > UBA10806 > 4484-95 > JAAEQD01. Next base: position 67,982 of record JAAEQD010000305.1, on the reverse strand, counting down.
TGGCGGCCATGTCGCTTCTGCCGGCTTTTAACTGTTATATCTATAAACTAATTTCAAATAGTTCAAAAACTCTGGGCTATTTATCCTGGCCGTTAATCTGGCTGAACTGGAATTATCTTCGAACATTTACCGAACTTAATTTCCCCTGGGCGGATTATGGTTATACCCAGAGCTATTACCTGCCGCTTATCCAGCCGGCGGAGATATTTGGAGTTTATGGCGTATCCTTAATGATTCATATCGTCAATGTATTATTGTTTATTTTTTTCATGTCTGATTATAAGCGTAAAACCCGGTTAGCCTCATTGGCTACTGCTATACTGCTGCCTATCTTGTTCCTGATCTACGGCTGGGTCAGATTGCCTTCCGCTTCGGAGCAGGGTTCATTTAAAGTAGCCTTGGCTCAGGGCAACATAACACGGGATATAAAGTGGAAAAAAGGAGGCAAGGAAGCCAGCTTTAATACCTATATCGACATGACCCGGCAGGTGGCGGAAGAAGAAGTTGATCTGGTGGTCTGGCCCGAGACCGCTACGCCAATGTATCTTGTTCGCCAACCTAAATGGCTCTCAAGAGTAAAAGATATAGTGGATAGCGCCAAAACGAACATATTGACTGGCACCCCTCAATATGAGAGAGTGGGGGTTAAGGAATATATTTATTTTAACGCCGCCGCGTTGATATCGGCTGGAATTGATTCTATTCCGGTTTATGAGAAAATTAAGCTGGTACCGTTGAGCGAGCGAATTCCTTTTTCCGGAAGGTTCAAGAAACTCAAGGAGATACGTCTTGGTCAGGCCGATTTTTCATCAGGGCGATACAGAACCATTTTCGACCTTAAAGACACTAAATTCGCGGCCTTGATCTGTTTCGAATCGGCCTTTCCCGGTTATTGCGCCGATTTTTGCCGGCAGGGCGCCGAATTCCTGGTCGTGATAACAAATGATATGTGGTTTGGGCGATCATCCATGCCATTCCAGCATGCCCGCATGTCGGTTTTTCGGGCGATAGAGAATCGTGTACCGATAGCCAGATGCGCGAATACGGGCGTTTCTATGTTTATTGATAGCTGGGGACGAACCACGGGAGTAACGAAAATGAATGAGCAAAAACTTATTTATGGCAATCTCCGACCTGAACAATCGACAAGTTTGTATAATCGCTGGGGCGATTTCTTGCCCAAGGCCTCAATCTTCGGAACTTTATTATTTATCATAATAGCTATTGCCTTTGCCAAAAGGGGAAAATATAATGAGTAACATGTTTGGGAAATTTATTCTGTTGGTTGTGTTAATGTTGCTGACGGTTGTACCGTTCGCGTCGTTGGAAGCGGTTATCGGTGATTGGCACAATTTTACCTACTCGGATAATAGCAACGATATTACCAGCGATGGTCAAAATATCTGGTGCGCCACATCCGGGGGATTGATCAAGTATGATACCGGCAATGAAAGTATCCGAAAATATTTAAACTCCGATGGAATCGGCGATATCAACCTTTTGTGCGTCGAGATCGATTCCGCAGGGGCTGTTTTCGCCGGAGGAAGTAATAGTACGATCACCAAGATCGACCGGGATGGCGAGGTTGAAGTTTTTGTTTTCGAATACACTACCGATATTCGCTACAACATTTTCGATATGTATGCCGATGGCGAAGTACTATGGGTGGCTACCGATATCGGGGTGGGACAATTTTTAATTTACCATAATGGTGGCGAGTTTCAGAATATAGCCGCTCATTTCGGAGATATCCCTCGTGAAACTCCAACCAGGGCCGTTATGGTTTTGGGCGACTATCTATGGGTTGGAACCGATAGCGGCATGGCCTATATTCCCAAGGCCACTGATTTATTACAGGATCCGCTTAATTGGAATACCATTACCCGCGATCAGAATGGCTTAACAGAACCAAATATACTGTCGATGACTTCCATGAGTGATACATTATTCGTCGGCACTTCAAATGGCGTATTCAAGCTCGATAGCGATTCGCTCTGGTATGATATCGGGCCCTCTTCTGAAATTATCTATTCACTTGAAATACTCGCCGGGGTCATGACGGCTGCAACTAACAATGGCGTGTATCAAAGATTATCCGGCAATTGGCAATTGATGCCGGATGATAGCTTAATCACCATCCAGGCTAAAGGTTTGGCCGAGGATCAATCGGGTCGAATCTGGGCCGCTTTCGACGATGGCGGATTTGCCTCGTTCAACGACAACCATTGGGATATATTTACTGTTCCCGGACCGGCCTCCAGTTATATCAATGATCTTGCTATTGATTCATCCGGCAATGCTTGGTTGGTTCATGCCAATCCCAGTGGCGTTTCAAAATTCGATGGTCAAAACTGGACAAGCTATAATTATCAAAATTCGGGAATCGGAATTCGTGGAGCTGTTGCCGTTGAATATGATTACGACCATGACCTGGTATGGTTTGGTAGCTGGGGAGATGGATTATTCAGTTTCAATGGCAATACAACCTGGATAAATTACGATGAGACCAATAGCCCGTTGCGAGGTGTTAGCGATAACGCGGCATACGTGCCGATTTCCGATCTCGCCCTTGATCGTCGCGGCAATATCTGGGCTTTGAACCTTAAGGCTTCTAATCCGGAAGTAGTAATGGCGGTATTCGACCCCGATGACTCTCTCTGGTTAACATATAACGAAAGCCCCGAGCTAATCTCAGATAATTTTCAGCATGTAATATATATCCATGAAAATATCGTTCATGTGTGCGGTGAACTACAAAATATCAACAGATTAGATTTCGGTTTAAATTCCACTGACAGTTTAGATGATTCATTGCTTGCTCAAATACCCGATGTCGGCCAACTTACCGATTTACAAATGGATAATGAGGACAGGCTTTTTATCGGCGGCGCCTCGGGATTATTCGTTTCTGAATATTCTTACAGTGTTAGCGAAGTAGAACTGCCGGACGGTCACAGGACCGCGGTAAGGTCGATTACCCTCGATGGGCTTGGCAATAAATGGGTCGGTACCGATTCCGGAGTAGTAGTACTTGCCGGAAATGAGTGGTATCCAACATTTAAAACCTCCAATTCGTTTCTGCTGGATAACTCCATTCGTAGTATCGAAATCGATAAGTCCAGCGGGCTTGTTTATATTGCCACAGTCAATGGTCTGTCAATATATGAGTCCGGATTATTCGCTCCCTCGCCAGATTTGAGCGATATGGCCGTTTATCCAAATCCGGTTTACGCAAAAGATGAAAACGCGCAGATTAAATTCTTACGAGTCCCTGCCGATGCCGAAATCTTTATTTATACCGCGTCAGGTGATCTGGTTAAAGAAATCATATATAATGAAACTAATTCCTGGGATCTAAGAAACGAAAGTCAAAGAAAAGTTGCCGCCGGAATATACTTCTTCCATGTGCAATCGGGTGAATTATCCGGCAGCGGCAAATTCGCCGTCATTAGATAGCTTTGCCAGAATATAATATAATAAAGGCGGATCAGGAGCATTACCGCAGATGGATTAGCCCCGGTTGTCTGGATTTCCCCGGCAGTGTGTTCTATCATCCGGATTTCCTGGTCGCCGCTTCCGGAATTTTGAACCTTGATTTCAGTCCGTTAATCTGTTTCGACGATAAAAGCCCAGTTGGAATCGCCAATACGTTAGCCGGTGGGAAATATAATGTCAAAACCGCTATGATCCCCCGGTTTTTCCAATACTATGGTCCAGTGGCGCTTTCTTCTGGTCCCGGTATATATAAAGCTCTATTCAAAGCTCTCGAACATGAATTCGATACCGCCGTATTCTCCTTGCCGCCTGAATTCCCTCTCGAATCTCAGCCTGTCGGCTGGTTAGGCGAAAATCGCCTAACCTATTATCTTCATCCGGATACTTTCGATAATATGCATAAACAAAGTTTGCATAGCGCTCGCAAGCAAGTAAATAAATCGATTAAAGCCGATGTTGTTTTTGAGGTTGCTGACGGCTTTCAGTCATCGATTTACAAGGCCGGTTTTCAACATCAGAAACTTAAAACCTCTATGGATGAGAAGGTTTTAGCCGGATGGGTCGATCGATTGACCGAACTGGGACTGGCTGAAACGTATATAGCTATCGTTGATGGCGAAACCGCGGCTTTCCGAACTCAGCTTATTTATGGAAAATACGCTTATGATTGGTTGGCCGGTTCATATCCCCGATATTTAAATCTCGGAATCAACAATTTTCTTGTTTTAAAAATCGGCGAACAGCTTTATCATAAAGGTGTCTCAAATTGGGATCTGATGGGAGGAGATATCGAATCAATCGGAAATTTCAAAAAAACCTTCGGCTCCATACCGAAACAACATCTTCAACTCGAAAGAGATTTTAATCTCAAGGGCAATGTATACAGGAAGCTTTTAAATTTGAAAGCGAAATTTTATGGTTGAGCTGACAATCAACTTCCGATGCCCGGACAAAGCCGAAAAAAGAGCGATCTATGTTCTTAACTTGATGGCCTCGATCACCGGGATCAGGTTCAAACGCGTTGATCAGAAAGCCGATATAATTTATGGCGAAAGCGATGACGCCGAACGCCTGCTTATACCCTGCATAGAATATGAGATTAACGATAACGAATGGAGCTTGTTCAGCGACAGAACCAGGCTGATCCTGCCCGGATTCATTCAACCTCACTCGGTGAAAGTTAACGAATCGAAATGGGGTTTGGATATTTTCTACCTGGCATATGAATTTTTATCTGTCGGTCTCAGTGATCCTGGCGGGCTGAAATGGTCGCCTGATAAAATCAGAACCAAGCTATTTTATATTTATCCGTTTTTCGACAGCTTTATTAACCTCCTCATCGAATCATTGAAGTCGGCCAAATTGATACCTGCCGGTTTTCAGAAAAAGTCTCCCTGGCCGAATGGAGCGCCTTTTGCCCTTGGCCTGAGTCATGATCTGGATATTTTGCGAAGGAGACTGCCGGGGGGGATAACGATGTTGGCCAAATCGATTTTCTCCGGAGAGATCCCGGGCGGTGTCGAGGGTTCGGCCCGGGGCATTTTGGAGTCTATGGCAAAGGCTGTCACATTCAAGAAAAATCCATACAATGCTTTCGGGAAATGGTTCGATATCGAGGACCAAGCGACATATTTCATTTTCGCGGGCAAGAGGCATTCGGGAAAAGATCCTACATATAAGCCGCCTAAAACATTCAAGGATCTATCGGGTTACGATAATTCAAAATACGAAATCGCCTTGCATAACGGTATCAAAACCTGGCATGATAACACTGAACTTCAGCGGTATCAGTCGATTCTCTCGGATGTGTTTAACCGCGATATCAAAGGTGTTCGTCCTCATTTTCTGGATTTTCGTTTACCCGTTTTTTGGAATAACCTCAATAGTTTCAGCTATTCGTCATCTGTGGGATCAGATGATATACCCGGTTTTACAGCGGGCATCAACTTCCCATTTTTTGGTTTTGATTTTAAATCCTGTCGCCGGCATGATATTCTCGAAATACCTATCGGACTTATGGATTGCGCTCTGTTCTCGATAAAGGATACTGGAGTCAGGGAGAGAACGCTAAACGAAATTATAAATATCAGTATCGCCAGCCACGGGCTTTTGGTTCTGGATTGGCATAACCGCACCGCTTATAGGCCTGATTTCCCACAATGGTTCGAGACTTATAGTCAGATTTTGGATAAAGCGAAATCTGTCGGAGCCTATATCGCGCCGCTGGGAGAAATCGATATAATCTGGAGGAAGCATTGCGAATCTGTTTTCTTATGTTAAACATATTCGATAATGATTCGCGTGCCCGACTGATTTGTCACGACATTATCTCGGCCGGTTATGATCTGGATATAATAGCCACGGTCGGCGGCAATCTTGAACATTTTAAGGGGGCGAAAATTCATCGTCTGCCGCAACCCGTTTGGCCATTTCGCCAAAGACGGTTTATCAGTTACAATCTCAAGGCGGCCAAACTTGCCGCCGACCTGGAAGCCGATATCTATCACGCGGTCGATCTCGACACCCTCTGGGCCGCTTCCAGGGCAGCCGGTTTATCCGGCGGTAAGGTTATATATGAGGCTCGCGAGCTTTACACCGAACTTTGGGCATTACATAATCGCGCCCTGGCGAAACGGTTCTGGCGATCACTGGAGAAACGTCTGATTCGCAAAGCCCATTCTGTTGTGACAATTAATGAATCGATCGCCGATGAGCTTAGACGGCGATATGATATCGGTAAACCTGACGTGGTGATGAATGTCGCCAGCCATGTTCCTATCGATAAAGTGGTCGATCTGAGAGCCGATTACGATCTATCGAGCCGATTTGTTTTAATCTACCAGGGTGTACTCAGACCCGGGCAGGGAATAATCAGGGCCTTAAAAGCAATATCACAACTGCCGGAAACATCTATTGTGTTTGTCGGGGATGGGCCTTACATGGTCGAAATTGAAAGCTGGACGGCGAAATTGAAAATAACAGAAAGAGTTAGATTCGCCGGTATGATTCCCCCCCGAGAGTTGGCTAATTTCACGGCCGGGGCCGATGCCGGATTGCTGCTCATGGAATCGGCCGCTGTTAATAACTACCTGGCCCTGCCCCAGAAACTATTCCAATACATTGCCGCGGGTACGCCTCCGATTGTTTCCGACAACCCGGAATTACGTCGAATAGTGGAAAATGATAGTTTAGGCCTGGTGCTGGATCGGAATTCATCTTCAACCGATGCCGAAGCGATAGATATATTTTTGCAAAAAGGGCTTGAACAGTCGGTTCAAAACTGCCATAAGGTACATGATAAATATAGTTGGGAAATCGAAGGCAGGAAATTTCAGGATATCTACAAGGATATCGACCGATGATAGAAACAAGTATTATAATACCGGTAAGGAATCAGAAGAAGTCCTTGCTTGCCGCGATGTTTGCCCTTAAGAGGCAAATAAAAAAGCCCCGGACCTTTGAGTTGGTAATCTGTGATGACGGTTCGACTGATGGCACGGACCAGGCGATCAGGAAGCTTAAATATCCTTTATTCTTCAAGTATTTCAGAAATGATCCGCCACTGGGTCGATCCGCCAATCGCAACTCGGGATTCGATCGATCAGCGGGCGAACATCTAATATTTTTCGATGGTGATATGGTTCCTGTCGACGGCTATATAACGGCCATGCTTGCAGATATCAAAAGCGATACGGTCAAACTGGGCAGCGCTCAAGCCCCACCCGATGAAAAACAGGGCAGACTCGAGCGGTATCTTTATTCGAGGGGGCGCTATGATCACATGGGCGAGGATGTAAGTCTTCCCGGCCGCTTGTTCACCAGTAATAATTTCCTTATCAGCCGTGAGAATTTCAAAAAGGTTGGCGGCTTTGATATAGAATTCAAAGGCTGGGGAGGCGAGGATATTGATTTTGGCCTGAAACTGGAAGACCTTGGCGTAAAACTTAAAAACGTTCCCGAAGCGATTACTTATCACTATCACGAACGAGCTATTAAAACTTTGGCCGATGATTTTTATAATTTCGGCGAGAAATCATTCGCGTACCTGATTAAAAAACATCCCCGATTTTTAGATCAAATCCCTGGTCACTTACTGGGTATCTCCGGGGGATTTTTTCCGGCTCGGTTGATCTTCAAACTCGTTTCATGGTTTACCATAAACTCCGCTGCCTTGAAATTCGCCGAAAAGCTGGTGGATTCAGCTCCCGATTATAATTGGCCCGATTTCGTTTTTGATTATATATTCTGGGGTAATTTGGGACTGGGCTATAAAAAACGGTCAGAATAATAAAATCACTGTAGTTTTGAATTATGGAAGATTCAGAAAAGCATCAAAATAACAAACTGAAACCGCTACTTATCGCCGTTTATCTGTTTTTGGCTTTCGGCACTTATTTTATTCTCTTTGGCCTGTCGCGTATTGCCAGGATTAAGGGACTTCTGGGCTTATGAAATTAGCTGTCGATTTATTGTTCGGCCTGGTATTTTGTATCTCCCTCGGAGGTTTGGGTGTAGTCTTTTTCGGTAAAGTTTTGAAGCAGAAAATCGATTTTTTTACAGGATTTTTCGCCGGCTGCGGTTTATCGGTTATAATATTATTTCTCGCAGGGATATTGGGCGCCTATAGTAGTGTGTTTTTTGTTGTTTACATGATTTTCGTATTTATTTTCGCGATTCCGGGCCGCCGCGCCCTGGCCCGATATGAATTTTCTATCAATCGATCATATTTAATCCCTTTGCTTCTGCTGGCCGGGGTTCTCTTGATTGCCGGCCTGTCGTCGCTTTCCCCGCCTATAAAAAATGATACGCTTTATTACCATCTGGGCCTGCCTAAGCTCTGGGCCGGCGACGGCGGCATTCAGTTCTATCCGTTTATCGCGTTATCGACTACGGCTTTAAATTCGGAAGTTCTCTTAACGCCTATCGTTTCGTTTATTTCTCCTGAAGCGGCCCAGTTTTTCGTGTTTTTAATCGGAGTGATGGTCATAATGTTATTAGCGCGAGGTTATAATCGAATAACCGGCGGCTCATCCGCGCTCCCGCTAATAGTTATGGGGGCTATCCCGCTTTTCATGAGCAGTTTAACCGATGCTAAAAATGACTACCTGGCTACTGGTTTCGTTTTAGCTTCGTTTATGTTTTATTTTGATTATCACGAATCGAATAAATTCAAACAACTGGTGTTTGCCGGTATTTTTGCCGGACTGGCGGCTTCAACCAAGACAAATTCTTTAATTTTTGTTTTGGCCCTATTGGCAATTTTGATAATCTCCCGCCACCGGTTAAAAGATATATCCCTGTTTTGCCTGATCGCTTTATTATTCGGTTTGCCGTGGTATCTGAAATCTTATATCTTGACGGGCAATCCGGTTTATCCCTTTTTCAACGGCTTATTCGATTCGCCGTACTGGCACCCGGTTTTCGATAGTTTTAATCAAGCTACCAATGTCCAAAGTGAAAACCAGACCGTCATTAATTTTATCACATCACCTTTCAGGTTGGCCTATTTCCCCGATATCTTTCGCGGCCGTATGGGCCCTGTCCCATTTGTATTTTTGCCCTTAATACTACTTCTTAAAGATGTCCCGATGATTATTTATAAGGCCTTGTTGATTTCATTGGTCTTTTTTCTGTTTTGGTATATCGCCTGGCCGAATGCGCGTTATCTGATGCCGATAATTCCGTTTTTGGCCCTGGCAGCGGCTTACATTGTCGAAAAATTGTTTCGCGTCAGTAGATCTTCCGGTTTAATTGCCGTTGCCGGTATATGTCTTCTAACCGCCATCAGCGGCGTTCAACTGGTTCGCGATGGCGCATATCGGATCAAGACGGCGGTCGGTCTTGTAGATCGCGATGAATTTCTGCAAACCGTTTCGGTCCTGAATCCCAACCAATTATCCTCATCGCAGAAGGTTTTAGCCCTGCCGTATTACAATATCTGGCAATTCCTCAATGCCACCTCCGAGCCTGAGGCGGTGGTAGGCATTTTATGCTCCAACTGGAATCGGGCTGACGGTTTTTATTTAGACAGGTCATTTGTATACCTTAATCCTTCCGATCAGATTTCTGTAGATTTCACGTCCGGCAGAACGGTTATGGCTCGAGATCTGGTTGAGCATAACGTGCGATATATTCTTTTGGATAGATTCGTAATCGAGGAGTTTTCTCCAAATAGTGATTTCGGCGATACTCCCGGTTTCGATATTTTCAGCCGTGGTGTCTTCGAGTTCACCGATATAATAAAGCGAAACGGCCGGTTAATCTATTTAACCGACCGCTTCGAGCTTTATCGAATTAAGAATCTTTCGGTTATTTCAGAAGAGCCATTTTCTTGACCAGGTTGTCGCCATCGGTTCTCAATCTGTAGAAATAAGTACCGCTAGACACGACCTTGCCCTGATCATTGAAACCATTCCAGGTTACTATATGAGTACCGGCTGATTTATAATCATCCACCAAAGTCTTAACTTTCCTACCGGCAATATCGAAAATCTCAAGCTCAACCCGACTCTCGTTTGGCAGGGCAAAGCTTATTTCGGTGTTGGCGTTAAATGGATTAGGATAGTTAGAAGCAAGAGTTGTCCGCAAGGGCAATGCTGAATCATCGCCGACTGACGATTGCAGGTATACATTAACGGTATCGACACTTGGCAGTAGGTCAATGCCAACGGCCGTAATATACATATCACCGGTTTGAGCGAGGCTTAACGGGATTTCCAGAAATCCATTTTGATCAGTCGTGCCACGGGCGTAAAATTCGCCTGGTTTCCAGGCCGTAACTTTTACATCCCTAATCGGCCCTTCAGATGTTGATATTTCTACTTTTATCGTGTTTGAATCAAGCGGTATGCTACTGGGCACGGAGACATTTAAGGGTGTTGGAGGGTTGGCCCAAATCATCATTTCAGGATCGCCGAATACCGAATGACCGTAACCGAGGTCACGCTTGGTCGGGTAGTATAATTTCGACATCGTTTCGGCTACAGCCAGATGTCTGGCTGTATCGGAGAATACGTATTCAACGAACTTCTTCTCAATCAAATTCGATGACGAAACCCATCCCCAGCGAGTGTTACCCAAATACGCGACACCGCCTTTATCAGGTAAAAACAGGTACGCTTCCATGAATGAATTGTTTGTCATAAACGGGCCCGGCCAGAAAACCTCTTTGTCGAAATCATAAGCGGCCGTATAACAACTGATAGAATAATGCACGCCGTACTTGTTTGTTTCATCAAGACGGCACAAACCACTGGTTCCGTTACCGAAATTAAGCGTGTCGCCAAACATGTCAGATCGGGGATTGTTGTTATAGCCCGTAGTTTTAGCCGCGTAATAATAGAAACCGCCATGATTATGATTACTGATATAACCCCAGCCTTCGTTCATCGCCGCCACGATATCTTCGCCGGTGGGCTGAGTCGGATTCTGCGCGTTGCCGCTGGGCTCCTCGGCACAACTTGAATTATCGACGTAGAAATTGTCAGGCATCAAATTCGCCAAATCGATATGCTGGTTCAAATCTCTCATTTGATCGTTGATGATGAATAGACCGCGTGTCAGATAATCAAAATCACCGTTGTTAGGATTTTGTTCATACATAAGAGCTTTGCCAACCCAGATTTCAACTTCCTCAACGGAAACCGCCGGGATTCTTCCCACATAAACTTCAGGGAAAATATCAGGGTCGTCATGAAGATATTCACCATAAATGCCATCGCCGTCGGTATCCCATTCACCGGTTAAATCGGCGTAGTACAAGTCGGAGACCTGCTGGTATCTTAAGGCCGGCGTGGTACTTGTATTACCGGGGTAAGCATACCTGATCGGAATGATATCCTCATCACCGCCCAAAAGCACCCATTGAGCGCCCATCATATTGGCTTCCTTAAGATATTCCCTTAACTGAGCCGCCTGATCTTCTCCGGAATAACGGGCCAGAATATCCTCTATAAGAACTATCTCGGTAGTCCATCCTTTTTGGTTTTTCCAGACCGCGAATGGATAGAATGCCGGAGCCAGTTCGCCGGATGTTATAATCAGATATTCAGCGCCCAGGCCCATTATAGTCGTTCCGGGCACGATCCCATCATCATGAGATGATGAAGGAGATGGTCCGCTTATATCTAATGGATTATCGACTAATTCATGGATCAAACTGGAACGCTGGGCTGTATTCGGCAGGGACGGCGGAGTATGGCTTTCGAGTTCAATCCTGATTTCTATCTCACCTACAAAAACCAATTCCCCGCTTGCCGGACGGTATTGAAGCGGATAAACCGCGAAACAGGCCAGATGTTGTTCGCCCATCGCTCCTTTATTCAACAACTCGACATACTTGCCCGGAAACGCCTCATTCGATCGATACAGTTCCTCATCTTTTGATGCTGGTATGTAAGCCATATTGAGATCCGTTTGCATATCACCCGGATGCCAGGCGATTTCGGCTCCCTGGGCTATCCGATTGATATTAGATCCGTTAGCGGTAACCGCACCGATTCTGGTGTTGGCCGGTAGAGCCAATCTAACGATTTTAAACGGAATCTCCGGTGCGCCTTCTATTTCCAGATAGTTTTCCGGCCCAATACGATACTTTATACCCCTATCGGTTTCGACAACCGAAATTTCACTCATTTCCGTTGTCACATTATAAGTAAAGATATCGTCAGCCGCTTGAGCCGCTACTAAGTTGCTTATTATCAAGAAGATAATAATCAGGCTGATTTTAATTCGCTTTTTCATAATTCCCCTCCGAAAGTTTTCTTATCGATTTTCTAATTCTGTTCAACTGTTTTGCAAAGGTGATACCAAACCCGAAAACCCGCGGTGCAATTATGAAACACAAGCGTTAATGATTGGTTGACATGAGGTTATAGGAACGTTTTTTCAGGGCTCATATTTTTTTTAGTCATCAGTTTGGCTAAAAATATTGGATATGCCCCATACTTTTGGTCCTAGCCCTATATCCCTTAAAGGACTATGAGTTACATAAAGTTTTTTCTTGACAAATGTGGGGCTAAAGAGTACTTTTGTGGGTAATTGTGGGGGAAATAGGAGAATATCGGCTTGGCAGGCTTTAAGGGCTCGTTCAAACATACAATCGACCAGAAAGGCCGAATCAACATCCCGGCCAAGTTCCGGCGGGCGCCGGGGACGGCCGAAAGCTTTATAATCACCCGTGGTTTAAATTCCTGTTTATATGTTTTTCCATCGGATGAGTGGGATAAAGTGGAGCAAAAGTTGCGTTCGTTGGCTCAAACCGATCCCAACGCCCTTTACTACTTAAGGGCGACGTTGGCTAATGCTGCCGATGTTCAGGTTGACCGTCAGGGTCGGATTAATCTTACGGCCAATCTGATCAAACTTGCCGGACTGGGTAAAGAGGCGTTAATAAACGGGGCTCTGGATAGAATGGAGATCTGGGACCCGGATACATTTGAAAAATATCTAAAGGAAAGTTCCGAATCTTATGAGGAGGTGGCCCGAAAGATCCTTATCTGATGAAATCCATCTTCCGGTTTTGGCTGATAAAGTAGTTGAACAGTTAAGCAGTTGTCCGGATGGGTTTTTTATAGATGCTACGGTTGGCGCGGGCGGTCATCTTAAGGCGGTTTCCAAAGCACACGGTAAACGATTTCGCTACTTCGGATTCGATCTCGATAATTCGGTTCTGCAAAGAACCGAGAATCATTTGACTCAAATGGGGATTGAGGTCGAATTAATTAACTCGAATTTTTCGAATGTAACTGATTTCCTTCAAGGGAGGGGGATTTCTACAATCAGCGCTATTTTATACGATCTGGGTATCGGTTCATTTCAAATCGATGATCCAAAACGGGGTTTCTCATATCTTCAGGATGGACCGTTATCGATGTCATTTGATGGCAGTAGCGCTTCGACCGCCGCCGATATTATCGAAAGTCGGAGCGAGAAGGAATTGGTTGATTTGTTTAGAACATATGGCGAAGAACCTAAAGCCAAAATACTGGCCAGAACGATTAAGAATAATCCGGAGCGAATAACAACCACTGGCCAGTTGGCGGATATTCTTCGTTCGGTCGTCGGTGATCGCAGATTTATCAAAACCGCTTCCAGGATTTTTCAGGCATTGCGGATTAAGGTCAACGATGAACTCGCTCATATTGAAAAAGGCCTTGAATCGATATTGCCCTTGATGGCGACCGGCGGCAAAGCGATGGTGATATCATATCATTCACTCGAAGATGGCTTGGTAAAGCGAATATTTAAAAAGTTTTCCGGCAAATGTGTTTGTCCGCCTAAAATGCCGGAATGCAGATGCGGCACGGTTAAATTGGTTCGGCCGGTGTTTACCAAACCGTTAATTCCGGATGCCAAAGAGATAGCCGTTAATAGACGGGCTAGATCGGCAAAAATGAGAATTGTAGAGAAAATTGGCTAGACGACGCAAAAAGAAAAAATCGAATAACAAGATAGTTTTCATCATCCCGATAGTATTCGGGTTGGCGATCTTGTGGGTTTGGAAATCAACGGAAGCTCATAATTTGTCCAGGGAATTAACTCGAATTGAGAACACAAAAAAGCAAATGATCGAAAAAAACAAACTTCTCAAAGCCGAATTGGAGAAATACCGATCGATCTCCTGGATAGATGGTTGTGCCCGCAAATATGGCCTGACTTATGAAGTCAAAGAGCGACTGGTGCTGTTCGAGAAAACGACTAAAAGACCTGAACGAAATCGGAATTTATTTGCCGGTATGGCGGATATAATCATTAAAGGCATTAAGACTGTAATCGACTAGATATGACAAACTCAATCCGCAAAAGACTTGAATCGAAGCTTATTATCGTTAAGATAGTTTTTGCTATCGTGTTGGTTGTTTTTATCGGTCGCCTCGCCTGGCTTCAATTGATTAAGCGAGAGAGTTTTTTGAATGCCGCCAATAATCAGCAAAACCTGATTATTAATATTCAGGCGAAGCGAGGCATAGTCTTTGATCGCAATAATAAGGTCATGGCTCAGGATATAGATTCATATTCCTACTATGTCGTCCCCGAGAATATAAAAAATAAGAAAAACGCCGCCAAAAAAATCGGCCGCCTAACCGGGACTTGGAATTGGCAATCGAAATTCAAGAAACATTCTCGTTTCCTTTGGGTATCCCGCAAGACCTCGAAACAGTTGGAGGCCAAATTTGAGAAATCGGGAATCGAAACTTTAAACCGTATTATCGAACCCAAACGAGTTTACCCATCCGGAAGACTCGCGTTATCCCTGTTAGGTAGAGTAGATACCGACAACAACGGCCTATCGGGCCTGGAACTACAATATGACGATTACCTATCAGGTCAAGATGGCAAGGCCGTATTAAAGCGGGATGGCCTGGGACACTGTTATTTGTTCGATGAGGAACCCCTGGTGGTTCCCGAAACCGGCAGCGATATCGTTACCACAATAGATTTGAATCTCCAGCAAATAGTCGAACAGGAGATGACAACCGCTTTAATCGAAAATAATTCCGCGTATGGGATCGGGCTTTTCATCAAAGCTGGAACCGGTGAGATTCTGGCCTGCGCGGTCCTGGATAGTTTGGGCAAACCCGCCACCCGCAACCGGGCGATTACCGATCAATATGAGCCGGGTTCAACGTTTAAGGTTATTGCCACCGCCGAAGCGCTTTCAAGCGGTCGATTTGAACTTAATGACAGTATCTTCGTAGAAAATGGTAAGTTCCGGCTCGGCAGGCGAACCATACGTGATGACCATGAATATGACACCCTCAGCGTGGGGGATGTCTTGATTTATTCATCCAATATCGGTGTTTCCAAGATGGCTTTGGAATTGGGGGACGACAAAATATATAAAGCGGTCAAGGAAGCCGGTTTCGTGACTCCATTAGGCGTGGATTTCCCCGGGGAAGCCGGCGGCTATATCGAGCCCCTCGATTGGCGAGAGCATTACCTGGCCAATATCAGTTTCGGCCATGGCGTTTCAGCGACTCCGTTACAGATAGTAAGTTTGTATGGCGCTATCGCTTCGGGCGGCAACCTGTACCGTCCCTTCTTCGCCAAAGAGCTTATCCGGGCCGATGGTTCGAGCAGGCAACTGGCCCGCCAGCAAAAAATCAGGAAAGTCTATTCCTCCAATATGACATCGGTATTGGATACTCTCTTACGTCAAGTTGTACTCAAAGGCACCGCCACTCAGGCCATATCGAAAATGGTTACGATAGCCGGTAAAACAGGCACAGCATTAAAATTGAAAGAAAATGGACGCGGTTATGATTGGCGCAAAGCCCGGGCGTCTTTCGTAGGCTATTTTCCCGCCGATAATCCGATGGTGGTGGGTATTATAATGTTCGACGAACCTAAAACGTCCCGCTATGGCGGCGTAACAGCCGCGCCGGTTTTTCGATGCATCGCCGAACGATACTATTCTTTGCCTCAACAACTTGTTCAAAGTTACGCGTCCAGCGATCAAAAAACGATGTATCAGGAATACAAGGCCTCTCAAATATCCGGGCAGGGCATTAATAATATACTTAAAACCACCTCCGGCTTTTATGATGAACCGGGTTGGGAGAGTATGATGCCGGATTTTAAAGGCTTAACAATTAGACAAGCGTTAATCCTGGCGTCCAAAAGAGGAATTGAATGCGAAATCAAGGGATCAGGCATTGTCGATAAACAGGTCCCACAGGCCGGCAAGTCGCTTAAAGCTGGTACCATTATTCAACTGAGGTGCAATAGCGGATGAATCTGGCTATAGATGATAATATGATATCGGGCTACCAAGCGATTAAGCTTGATGAATTATTTACCGGGATTCAGTGTGATATCACGGGAGATGCCCTGGATATCGGGATAACCGGTCTGGCTAACGACTCGAGAAAAGTCAAGCGCGGTGATCTGTTTTTTGCCGTACCCGGATACGCGGTCGATGGAACCAAGTTTATTCCTGAAGCCACGTCGCTTGGCGCCGCCGCTGTCGTAACTCAATCCGATATAAACGGATATGATTATCTGCCAGTTATCAAATGTAAAAATATCAGGCTGGCGATGTCGGCGGTGGCCGCTCGTTTCTATAAATACCCGGCCAATGATCTCAATGTAATCGGTATCACCGGTACAAACGGGAAAACCACAGTCACTTATCTGTTGGCTCATATCCTGGGATCGATTGATAAGACATGGGCCAAAATAGGTACGGTGGAATATTTCACCGGCAAACGCACCGTGCGTGCGATTAACACTACTCCCGATACCCTGGAGCTGCATGAATACCTGGCGGAGATGAGAGATTCCAAAATGGCTGGCTGTGTGATGGAAGTATCATCCCATGGGCTGGATCAATTTCGTTGTGATGATATTGAATATAACGTGGCAGTATTTACCAACCTGACACAAGATCATCTTGATTATCATAGGAATTTAGAAAACTATTTTAAGGCGAAATCGAGGTTATTTACCAGGCTGTTGAGGGCCGATGGGATAGCTGTTTTAAATGCCAATGATTCTTATTATGAAAAACTCAGGAATCTGACTCCGGCCAGGATCATCTCCTACGCGGTGATCGCGGATTCGAGCCAGACTTATGACGCTGATATCACGATAGAAGATGAGGGATACGGCAATTATCAGCGCCGTTTTAGAGCCTCATTCAACGGCGACTCCATATCCGGATCCATGCCATATCTTGGGAAATTTAACCTGGCCAATGCCGGGGCGACCATAGCCGCGGCGGTTGGTATGGGTTACGATTTTAAAACCGTAATCGGGTTGCTTAAAAACGCTCCACAGGTTCCCGGTAGAGTCGAGAAGATCGAATTTGGTCAGCCTTTCGAAGTTGTTATTGATTATGCCCATACTCCGGATGCTTTAGAAAACCTGCTGACAGGAATCGAAACATCCGGTAGAAAAATATTAGTTTTCGGATGCGGCGGGGATCGGGATAAAACCAAAAGACCGATCATGGGGCAGGTGGCTATGAAATACGCCAATAGCGTGATAATCACCTCCGATAATCCTCGGACCGAAGATCCCGAGCAGATTATCGCCGACATTAGAAAAGGTATCACCGGCCGGCAGGATTACTCGGTTATTCAAAAGCGCGATGAAGCGATCGGCCAGGCGCTTATGATGGCTAAAGCTGATGATCTGGTTATTATTGCCGGCAAGGGACATGAGGATTACCAGGTTATAGGTAATGCCCGGCATTATTTTTCGGATCCCCAGGTTGTAAAAACAGTGCTAAAAAAGATGGGTTATGCTGGTTCTTGAAAAAATGAAATTTACGGTTGAAGATTTACAAAATGCCCTGGGCGTTAAAGCTGAATCGGGGAGCGATTTATTCGAATCTATTGATCAAACAGGATTTGCCGGAATCTCTACCGATACCAGGTCTATTAATGAAGACGATTTGTTTTTCGCCTTAACAGGCGCGAATTTCGACGGGCATAATTATATCGAACAGGCCTTAGCTAAAGGCGCCGCTGGAATTGTGGTTAGTCGGGATATCCAAGCAGAAGGCGCAATTATTTTTAGGGTCCCCGATACGCTTATAGCGCTTGGTGACCTGGCCGCTTCTGTTCGGACCGCGCACGATATTAAGTGTCTGGCGATTACCGGGTCCAATGGCAAAACAACGACCAAGGAATTTTTGGCCGCTTGCCTTGAAACTAAATTCAAAACCCTGAAAACCATGGGTAACTTCAACAATCTGATCGGTCTGCCCCTGTCGCTGGTGAACCTCGATGAAAGTTACCAGGCCGGTGTTTTTGAACTGGGCATGAGCGTGCCGGGCGAAATAACCCGTCTGGCGGAAATTTGTAAGCCTCAAGTGGGGGCATTTACCAATATCGCGCCGGTACATCTGGAAAGTATGGGTACCATCGAAGCGGTAGCCAAAGCCAAATATGAACTGATTGAAAGTTTGCCCGCCGATGGGGTGGCTGTGTTAAACGTCGATGATCCCATTATCTCCAAATGGAAAAACGCAATCACTAAAAATGTCGTCACCTATTCATTAGACAACGATTCGGATTATAAAGCCGGCAGTTATCTGCTGCTGCCGGACGGGCGTAGCAAGTTTAAACTTAATAATATTGAATTTACGATAAATCTTCCCGGTAAGCGCAATATCTATAACGCAATCTGCGCCATTGCTGCCGCCGGGGAAGCGGGAATCAAAACGGAAAACCTGATAGAGCCGCTTAAAAATATGAAACCTTTGCAACTGCGCTCGGAAGTGTTTACATCAGCCGGCGTAGCTTTTATCAACGATTGTTATAACGCCAACCCGGTTTCGATGAAATCCGCTATAGATACTTTGTCTGAATTTCGAACTGAAGGAAAACGGGTCGCGGTACTTGGGGATATGCTGGAACTGGGCCAAAATGAACAAGCATATCATATCGAGATCGGGGAATATTTACGGTCGAAGAATATAGATTCTCTGTTTACGGTGGGAAATCTGGCGAAATATTATCTGGAGAAATTTAACGGTGTGCTTAAAGCGCATTATGATGATAAGAGGAAACTGTCATTGGCTCTTAAAGATCATTTACGGCCGGGAGATACGGTGCTGATTAAAGGTTCACGGGGAATCGCCCTGGAAGATATTAGTAATTGGATGAAGGGGATAGATTAATGCTTTACCATCTGCTATTTCCCCTAAGTCAGCATATCAGCGGATTTAATCTGTTTCAGTATATCACGTTTCGCACTGCCTATGCTACTGTTACAGCGATGCTTATTAGCTTCATATTTGGGGCGATATTTATCCAGTATCTGAAGAAAAAGCAAATCCAGGAGAAGATCAGAAGTGACGGCCCGCAGACTCATCTGGCTAAAGAAGGTACGCCGACGATGGGCGGTTTGTTGATTTTGATCTCGATTATCGTTCCGACATTGCTCTGGGCCGATTTAACCAATGTCAATATCCATCTCATACTTATGGTAACGGTCTGGATGGGTATTATCGGTTTCATTGATGATTATCTTAAGGCAATCAAACATCAGAAAAAAGGCGTGGTGGCCCGCAGTAAGTTTGCCGGCCAGATTGCGCTCGGTGTAGTCTTAGGATCGATATTATATTTCAATCCCCCCGATCCGGGCTTTACTGCGGCCACCGGTATTCCTTTTTTCAAAAATATCTTTCTCGATTTCGGTATCTTCTACATCCCATTCGTGGTAATCGTGATAACCGGCGCCTCGAACGCGGTCAATTTAACCGATGGTCTTGATGGCCTGGCTATCGGCCTGGTTGGAATCTGCGCGCTTGGTTTTGGTGGTCTGTGCTATATCACGGGTCGAGTCGATTTCTCCAGTTACCTCAATATCGAGTATTTCAAGGATGCCGGCGAGTTGACAATATTCTGCGGCGCCCTGGTTGGAGCCTGCCTTGGCTTCCTCTGGTTCAACAGTAATCCGGCCCAGGTGTTCATGGGTGATACCGGCGCGCTTGCCCTTGGCGGAATTCTGGGCGGCCTGGCGCTGCTTATCAAGAAGGAAATACTGTTGGTGATAATGGGAGGCGTCTTCGTGATGACAGCTCTCTCGGTCATCATCCAGGTACTCTCTTTCAAACTTACGGGTAAGCGCGTGTTTAAGATGTCGCCACTACATCATCATTTCGAACTTTTGGGCTGGCCTGAGCAGAAGGTAACTATCAGGTTTTGGATTTTGGGGATAATATTCGCGCTGATAAGTATCAGCACGTTGAAGATAAGATAATGGATTTTAGCGATCAAAAGATAAGCGTAATAGGCGCCGCCCGTTCGGGATTGGCAGCCGCCGTGGTTTTGAAAAACCTCGGCGCCGAACCGTTTCTTTCGGAGCATGGTCCGGAAAGCAAATACACCGAAGCGAAGGAAACGTTGACAAAATACGATATTCGATATGAATTCGGCGGCCACAGTGATCGGGTTTATGATTGCCGGCTGATGGTAACCAGCCCCGGGGTTCCGGCCGATACCGAGATATTGACCACGGCGGTAAGTAAAAATATCAAAGTTATCTCAGAATTGGAGCTTGGTTTTCAACTCTGCGGAGGTAAGGTGCTGGCGGTTACCGGTTCTAATGGCAAAACAACGACTACCTCGCTTATCGGCGAGATATTCAGTCATTCGCGTCTGAACAGTTTGGTAGCAGGTAATATAGGTAATCCGTTTTGCGCGGTTGCCCGTGGTATAGGCATCGATGATTGGGCGATCCTCGAGGTTTCAACCTTCCAGCTTGAATGGATCGATAAATTTAAGCCGAGAGTTGCCGTGGTTCTCAATATCACACCCGACCATCTCGACCGTCATGGCAATATGGAAAATTACATAGCCTTGAAATTGAAGATATTCAGCAATCAGAACGGTACCGATAATGCCATACTCAATGCCGACGATGAAAACCTGAAGGCATTCGATTCCATATCCGGAAAGCATGAATTTTCTACAGCCGGTGAAGTCGATAATGGCTGCTTCGCGCGAGATAATACTCTCTATCTTTGCCGGAAAGGAAATATTCAAAGGGTAATCGATATTAGTGAAATTACGATCAAGGGGCCGCATAACCTGGCTAACGCCTGTGCCGCGGTCGCCTGTTGCGCCGCGGCCGGTATCGATATCGAATCGATTAACGCCGGACTGAAATCTTTTCAAGGCGTGGAACACCGCCTGGAGCAAGTTGGGCTCATCGGAGGGGTGAGCTTTATCAACGATTCCAAGGCGACCAATGTGGATGCGGTTTACTGGGCGCTCCAGTCGGTGTTCTCGCCGGTCGTGTTAATCGCCGGCGGCCGTGATAAGGACGGCGATTTTTCAACCCTGACCGAACTGGTTAGAGAAAAAGTGTCAAATCTGGTTTTGATTGGCGAGGCCGCCGACAAAATCGAATCTGTTTTCAAGGATGTTACACGGGTGATTCGGGCTGACTCTTTGGAGGGGGCGGTCGGGATCGCTTATGAAAAGGCCGGGCCGGACGGGGTAGTATTGCTATCCCCGGCCTGCGCCAGTTTTGATATGTTCGACGATTTCGAGCATCGAGGCGAGGCTTTTAAACAAGCTTTCAACATGTTGAAAGAGGTATCGGAATGAACATCCTGAAATCACCCGATAAAGCAATAATGATTTCAGTCGCTCTACTGATCGCAATCGGTTTGATATTCATTTTCAGCGTATCCGGTCCTTATAGCCAGCACAGGGCTTTATCCTCATGGCATTACTTCATAAGGCAATTGATCTGGGCGTTTATCGCTCTAACGGCATTGGTAATTTGTTCGAAAATCAATTATCGGAAGTTTTTGAAGCTGGCCCCGTTTTTCCTTTGTATTTCTTTCGTGTTTCTGATTATGGTCATGTTTACTCAAACACAGCTTAATGTTAATCGATGGTTAAGTTTTGGATTTATTCGTTTTCAACCATCCGAGGTTTTCAAAATCACGCTGTTAATGTATCTGGCCTATATTCTTGTGGATAATAAAGACAAGCCTAAAGATTTGAAAAAAATGATTCCCCAGATGATAATCGCCGGCCTTGGAATTTTACTTATCGCCGGGCAGCCTGACCTGGGTACGACAATGCTCATATTCGGCTCGACGGTAACGGTATTATTTTTGGCCGGTTTAAAACTCAGGTACCTGATTGTCGCCGGCCTGGCTATTTCGCTTTTGGGCGGAATTATGGTATTCGGCCTGGGTTACGAGAAAGATCGTATCGATGATTATTTCGCCTGCTTGAACGATCCGTTGGGTAACACGGAACAGGCCAGCCTGTCGAGGGGCTATTATCAGAGCCGCCAGTCGTTGATTAGTATCGGATCGGGCGGACTTTTAGGCCGCGGTCTGGGTGGAGGTGGCCAGAAAAATCTGTTTTTACCGGCTCCGCACACCGATTTCATATTTTCGGCGTCGGCTGAGGAGGGGGGATTCCTGCTTTGTCTGTTCATACTCGGGTTATTGTTTATTTTCGGCTTCAGCGCGCTTAAGATCGCCAAAAACTCTCGCGATATGCAAGGCTTTCTTTTGGCCGCCGGGCTGGGAGTCATGATCACCTTGCAGGCGATAATCAATATTGGTGTTACCCTGGGATTAATGCCGATTACCGGAATCACTCTGCCGTTTTTCAGCTATGGCGGATCATCACTGGTTATAAGCTGCGCGGCCGCGGGATTAATCCTTTCAGTCGCCAGATATGGCGGTTCGCCCAGAGTCAGGTTTGTGAGAACGCGATGAGGATACTATTTGCCGGAGGCGGTACAGGCGGTCATCTGATCCCCGCGATAAATATCGCCAGTAAGCTGAAAGATAAACTCGAAGACGCGGAGTTTCTATTCGTCGGTATCAAGGGCGGAATGGAAAAAGCTATAGTCGAAAAAAACGGATTTCGAATCGAAGAAATAGAAGTGGTTGGTCTCAGAAGAAATTTATCGGGGATGCTTGATTTTTCGAAAAAGATCATGCGCGCATACGCCCAGGCCGATAAAGTCGTCCGCGGCTTTGGACCCGAGATAGTTATCGGTACCGGCGGATACGTATCGGCCCCGGTGGTACTGGCGGGCAAAAGACGCCGGGCCAGGGTGCTGATCCAGGAACAAAATGTCTATCCCGGACTGGCGACCAGGTTCCTGGCCAGATTCGCCGACCGTATCTGCCTGGCTTTTGAAGA
Source organism: Candidatus Zixiibacteriota bacterium (assembly GCA_024231855.1). Taxonomy (GTDB): domain Bacteria; phylum Zixibacteria; class MSB-5A5; order UBA10806; family 4484-95; genus JAAEQD01. The sequence continues at coordinate 44,853 of JAAEQD010000305.1, read as the reverse complement.
TTCGAAAAAATATTTCAAAAGCGTTAGAAATACCGTGGTGACCGGCAACCCGCTCAGAAACGATCTGGTTCTACCGAAAGGCAACGGTTTTTTACACGATTTCGGTTTGAATCCTGGCAAAAAGGTTCTGTTTATAACTGGCGGAAGCCGCGGAGCGAAATCGTTAAACGAAGCGATAACCGACTTCATAAGGCAAGGCCATCTTCCCGATGATTGGCAAGTGCTCTGGCAAACCGGCCAGGATAAACATAAACAAATAGCGGATCAATTAAAGGATGTTGAGTTTTCCGGCGTGAGATTACCGTTTATCGATAGCATGCCCAAAGCTTACGCGACAGCCGATTTGTTGGTCTGTCGGGCCGGAGCGATGACATTGTCGGAGCTATTGGTGCTGGGCCTGCCTGCTATATTAGTTCCTTATCCATATGCCACCGCTAACCATCAGATGAAAAACGCGCTCGATTTAAAGAGAAGAGGCGCGGTTGAGGTGATAGCCGATTCGAAAGCAAAATCAGCTGAATTCGTCGATCTGTTGACCGATTTAATCAGCGATGATAAAAGGCGCGCCCGCCTTTCGGAAAAATCTCAACGGTTGGGCAATGAGAGGGGCGCGGAGATTATTACCGAGGAGATAATTAAACTGATATGAAATTCAAGAGAATAAAAAAATTACATTTTGTCGGTATCGGAGGCACCGGTATGTGCGGTATTGCCGAGGTACTGTTTAATTTGGGCTATACAATCAGCGGTTCGGATATGAGGAAAACCGAGGTAACCGAATATCTCCAGAACCAGGGTATAACCGTTGGCTATAAGCATGGAGAAGCAAATATAAACGGCGCCGATGTAGTGGTCTACTCGTCGGCCGTAACCAAAGATAATCCCGAATTGATCGCCGCCGCCGCGCGAAAAATACCGGCTATTTCGAGGGCGGAGATGCTGGCGGAATTGATGAGAATGAAATTCTCGATCGCGGTCGCCGGTACTCATGGCAAAACCACCACAACCTCTCTTATCGGGCATATCCTGAATTCAGTCGATCTTGATCCAACAGTAATAGTCGGAGGTCGGGTGCTGGGTGTTGGCACAAACGCCTATGTCGGTAAAGGTGATTATATTGTCGCCGAAGCCGATGAATTCGATCGATCGATCCTGCGATTCTATCCGACCGTAGCGGTTATCACCTCGATTGAGCCCGAACACATGGAATGTTATGAGGACCTCGATGATCTGAATAATTGCTTCGTTGAGTTTGCCTCGAGAGTACCATTTTACGGCAGTATAATTTACTGCCTGGATGATCCCGGTTTGCGGCAGGTACGGACTCGTTTCTCCCGTCCAAGTATCTCTTACGGTTTCTCCCGTCACGCCGATTTGTACGCCGTCGATATTTCCTTCTCGGTTGATGGAGCCAGTTTCACTTGCCGAAGCAACGGCAATGTTTTAGGTAGCGCCAAAGTACCGTTATTGGGTAAACACAATGTACTCAACTCGCTGGCCGCCCTGGCCGCGGCGATGGATCTTGAGGTGCCGTTCGAAAAAGCCGCCGCTGCTCTGGCAACGTTCCCCGGCGTCGGCCGCCGTCTGGAGATGATAGGCGAAGGCAACGGGATACGTGTGTATGATGATTACGCCCATCATCCTACCGAAATAAAAGCTACCCTGGAAGGAATTCGGCAAAGTTTCCCCGGTAAAATCGCAGTCGTGTTTCAACCGCATTTGTATTCACGCACGAAAACGTTTCTAGATGATTTCGGATCATCATTCTTCGATTCGGACATATTGGTAGTAACCGATATCTACCCGGCGCGAGAAAAGCCAATTAAGGGTGTAACCGGTGAGGTTGTCGCCAAAGCCGCCGCCGGTTCGGGCCATAAACAGGCGAAATATATTGAAAATAAAAAAGAAATTGCCGCTTATTTAAAATCTAAACTAAGAAGCGGTGATCTGGTTGTCGTAATTGGGGCCGGGGATATATACCGGCTGTCGCCGGATATAGTGAAGGAATTGAAAAAGTGAAAAGACTTATCGGAGCCATATTAATAATATCAGCGGCGGTTACTGCCGGGCGTTTCGCGTTTATCGAATTAACCGGACTATCCTGGTTTTGCCTTTCCGATGTAGAAATTAACTGTCCTGAAAGTATTGAAAAAGACAAGGTCCTTGAAGTATCTAAATTTAAAATCGGTGAACCGGTTTTCGGTCAGGATTTCGGCCAGGCGGCCGATTCGTTGATCAAGATACCGGGAATTGAGGCCGTATCGGTCAAACGCAGATTACCGGGATCGGTGAAAATCGATCTTGAACCCGAAGCCGTTGTGCTGTTCGTGAAAAAGAAAAAGATATATGGCTTAACCAGGGCTTTAAAACTTGTAGAAATCGACCGGCCGGATTATTATCTGCCGGTGGTCACCGGTCTCTCCGAAAAGAAAACATATCGTTATCGTGATAATATGAAATTATGCTACTCGTTGGCGTTATATGAGAATATGGAATCGTTATCCAGAAATTTATCCGGCAGGTTAGCGGAAATTCATTTCCGCGATACCAGGCAAGTCGAATTAATTTTTGATCCGGGTGGCGTAAAGGTATTACTGCCTTTGCGGAACTATCAGGAATCGCTAGCGAGATTGGTACTTTTGGATAATAAGGGAATCCTGGGAAACTCCGGCTCTTTCGATATGACGGCCGGAAAAATGGTGGTAAAAAACGGGGTTTGAGATGGCCAAGGAAAATTACATTGTCGGATTAGATATAGGCAGCACAATAATCTCGGTGGCGGTTGCCCGGCCCGAGGAGGAAGGCGGGTTTACACTTCTGGGTATCGGCCAGGCGCCTGCCGATGGTCTCAAGCGGGGAGTAGTCGTAGACCTCGAGAAAGTTGTCAGCTCTATTCATGCCGCCGTAGCCGATGCTGAAATGGTATCCGGGTACAAGATAGATTCGGTTTATGCCGGTATTGCCGGTGAGCATATAAAAAGTATCAACAGCCGCGGCGTTATCGCTGTCGGCAAAGGCACTTCGGAAATTAACCACTCGGATGTCGATCGGGTAATAGAAGCCGCGCGAGCCGTGGCTATACCTGCCGATCGAGAGATTATACATGTTTTGCCGCAAGAGTTCACAGTGGATGATCAAGGCGGTGTTACCGATCCGGTGGGTATGTCGGGCATGAGGTTGGAGGTTAATGTTCATATCGTTACCGGTTCGACCGCCTCGGTTTCTAATATCATAAAAGCGATCGAGAAAGCAAATCTCAATGTCGAGGAACTGGTGCTGGGACCATTCGCCGCCGCGTATGCCGTGTTAAGCAAAGATGAAAGAGAACTGGGCTGCGTCCTTATCGATATGGGCGCCGGCACTACCGATATCGCCGCTTTCCTGGATGGTGCTATCAAGCATACGGCTGTGCTTGGTATCGGCGGAAAAAATGTTACCAACGATATAGCGATCGGCCTTCGCACTCCGCTTGAACAGGCAGAGAGGATTAAATGCCTTCATGGTTCGGCTTTCTCGACCATGGTCGAATCCAACGAGATGATTATGGTGCCGGGTGTTGGCGGGCGAGAATCCAAGGAAGTCTCAAGGTCGGTATTGGCGGCTATAGTCGAGCCGCGGGCCGAGGAGATATTTTCACTGGTTGCCCGGGAACTAAAGAAAGCGAATCTGGCCGAATCGCTGGCCTCCGGAGTGGTGTTAACCGGCGGCGCTTCGCAACTTGAAGGAATACCCGAGCTGGCGGAACAAATATTCGATTTGCCGGCTAAATTGGCTCGTCCCGAATATTCGATCGAGGAAAGCGAGGACATAACGGGGCCCGATTGCGCCGTAGCTGTAGGTTTGGTTCGCTATGGTCTGATGAGTGAACGGGCTGTCGGGGGCAAACGCGGGAAGAAACGCGGCCCGAAATTTGTAGATAGAATAAAAAGTATATTTTCAGAATATTTTTAGGCCCTGAATCAGGGGTAGGAGGGAAATGACTGTGATCGAGTATGATGTTGAAAGCGAAACTTATGCAAAAATGAAAGTTGTCGGTGTTGGCGGGGCTGGCGGCAATGCTATCAACCGCATGATCGAGTCCAGGCTGGTCGGTGTGAAATTCGTATCGATGAATACCGACAGTCAGGCGCTGGATTTCAACAAGGCCGAGACCGTGATTCAAATTGGTAAAAAGCTGACTAAAGGCCTTGGCGCCGGGGCGAATCCGGAGGTTGGTCAACTGGCCGCCGAGGAGGATCTTGACTGTATCAAGAAAGCCGTCAGCGGCGCCGACATGGTGTTTGTTACCTGCGGTATGGGTGGCGGCACCGGGACGGGTGCGATTTCGGTGGTCTCTAAGGCCGCCCACGATCTGGGCGCCTTAACAGTCGGGATAGTCACCAAGCCATTCAATTTCGAGGGCTCGCAGAGGATGAAAAAAGCCGAGGCGGGCATCGAAAAGCTGCGCCAATGCGTCGATACCCTGATCGTTATTCCCAATCAGCGTTTGCTGCAGATACTCGATCCGGGGACGCCGTTTACCGAATCATTCCGTAAAGCTGATGAGGTACTGTATTCGGCTACCAAGGGTATCTCCGATTTAATTACACGTCACGGCTTAATCAACCTCGATTTCGCCGATGTGAAAACGGTCATGTCTGAGAGAGGTGAAGCGTTGATGGGCACCGGTTTCGGCTGCGGCGAAAGCGGAGCCGAACTGGCGGCCAAAATGGCGATCAGTTCACCGCTTCTGGAGGATGTCGATATCTCCGGCGCGCGTGGTGTGCTGGTTAATATCACCGGCGGCAAAAATATGACAATCATGAATGTCAACGATGCCATGGAGGCGGTTTACGCGGCAGTCGGCGGCGAAGCCAATATCATATTCGGCGCGGTTATCGATAATAACCTTGATGATGAGATTTTTGTGACTGTAATCGCCACCGGTTTCGGACATAAGGATAAATTCCATGAACGTACAGCCATACCGGGTACGCTTTTCAAAGGCGAAGACGGCGGAATGAAACCGCCTCCACCCGGACGAAGAAAACAGCCTACCGACCAGAGACGAATCTATAAGGAGATCATGGATCAGGGCTATGATCCGCAGAATCTCGAACGCCCGGCGTTCGAGCGTTATCGCCCGAAAGAAAACGTCGAAAGCGATAGTGGTTGGGAGCAGGAAGATTTAATCTAGGAAGTTTTTCTTTTCTGATATACTCGGGTAAGTCTCCACGCCGATAAGAGCCGCGACACTTTTATCGGCGGCGGAGACTTTTTTGCTTACGTTATTTGGCCAGTCGACAAAATATTTTGTGATTCCCGCAGCTTACTCACAAATAGCCAAATTCCAAAGCTTGTTATTACTAAACTGAAAATTGAGATAATTATAACAGCTAGTATTGAGGGAGCCCAATCGGGTTCAACCGTAACATTTGATATTAAAGTTAATCCTATAACTACCAACAAACCATTGTTAATGGAATGGCAGATGAAGCATGGAAGAATCGAACGCGTTTTAACATAAATTAATGCCGAGAAAATACCCCAAGTAGTTGCTGAAACAAATTGAATTGGATTTAAATGGTAAATTCCGAAAATCAATGCGGAAATGATTACTGATTTTTTTATGGAATAATTCTTTAGGTATCCCCGTAGAATAATTCCCCTGAAAAGGCATTCTTCAATGAAGGGAACAATTATGGCAGTGTTAAGAAATGCGCCCCAAATATTTATTTCAAATGATTTAAATATATTCGGTCCCATTGAATTAATTTGCTCTGCAGATCCCGGAAACAAAATAATTATATAGGTGCCTAGTGATAAAAAGAAAAAATTTATGCCAATAGAGGATATCAAAACGGGCACTATTAAATTAAAACCTGCTATTTTTAAAGAGAGAATTTTTCTTGCGGATTTCCCCGTCTTTCGGGAGACATATATCAATATTATGATAAAAGTTATTGCCAAAATTAATATTTTTGGCAATGGATGGATGGTTGAACCACCATCTGAGTTATCCGTAAAAATAGATATTAGTAACATAACTGCATAAGTAGTAATGAAGTATAGTAGTATTAGCCAGATCGATTGCGATAAGCGAGGATACTTCTCGTCATATACTTTTTCAACGATATCTTTAGCGTAAGCGAGCTTTGGATTTAAATCGATATCAGGCGTTCGCTGCGGTGGAGAATCGCTTTCCGTGAAATCACTCGGAATTAATACAACCGCGCCGCAGTTTTGACATATACAGGTATTACCGCCAAGAAAATCGGATGCTCTCAATTGTGTTCCACATGATGTGCACTCGAAGTAAATTGCCATTGTTAAAATCCACCGTTTAGTTCATGCATCTTTTTATAATATACTTTAAATGGCTATATATTCAAATGAAAGATTATTGATTCTAATTTATGGTATTAGGAGATTATTGTTTTCTATAATAAATATTGATGTTTTAACAAGTCTAGTTGGTATAACTAATTCAATACTACCCGGTCGCCTTTAAAAGCCACGCCTTCCATCTGAAGCAGCCGTTTCTTTATCTCCACGCCTCCAAGTAGCCCGAAACCGGTCAAGCGGCCGTTTGAGCCAACTACTCTATGGCAGGGAATTATTAATGGGATAGGATTGGTTGCCATCGCCTGCCCCGCCGCCCTGGCGGCTTTTGGCGAACCCGCCATTTCGGCTAAATCACCGTAGGTTATTACTTGACCGTGAGGAATCCTGAATGCCGCCTGTAAGGCCTTAAATTTAAATGGCGGCATATAATCCAGATCGAGCTCCAGGTCAAAAATCTTGCGCTTACCCTGAAAATACTCGATTAGCTGTTTCTTGACAACTTTGGTCTTTGGGGAATTTTCGATTCTGGGTAAACCGTGATTAACGCCATGCTCCAATACGGCTGCCAATCCGGAATACCTGCCGGTACTCAAAATCCGAAGTCCATTCTCAGTGGAGCCAAAATTAATTATTCCCAGATCCTTATTAGGCAAGGAATCGATATATAAATTCATTGCGGCCTCCCTTATCAACGGCCCAATAATTTCCCTCTTTTGATACGATTTTTGGCATTGATATGTTCGCGATTACTTCTGGTGAACACATGCGAACCATCGCCGGCGGCTACGAAATACAGGTAATCAGCTTCAACGGGATTAACAGCAGCCTCAAGCGAGGCTGTCCCTGGCGAGCAGATCGGACCGGGCGGTAAACCGTAAACCTTGTAGGTGTTGTACGGTGAATTATATTTCAGATCGTTTGAAAATAGGGGACGATTCAGCCCGCCCATCGCGTAAATAACCGTTGGATCGCATTGCAGACGCATCCTGATTTTCAACCGTTTATGATAGACCGCCGAAATGATCGGCCTCTCCTTATCCAGCATGGCTTCTTTCTCGATTAACGAGGCCATGGTTACAGCCTCATGGAAATCCAGACCATGCCTCTTGGCTTTCTGTTCGAAAGAATCGGGCAGGCTGGCATAAAATTGCTTGATCATTTTCCTGACAACCGATTGCGGCGTTTCATCATAGAAAAAATTGTAAGTATTGGGGAAAAGATAGCCTTCCAAATTATCCACTGATATTGAAAGAGAATCCAGAAGCTGTCTGTCGGAGCAAACATTCAGAAACTCCTGCCGATCCAGGTCCAGATGCTTATTCATCGCTTCGGCCGTTTCCTCGATCGTTAAGCCTTCGAGAATGGTGACATTGTACGGTATAGCCGCGCCCTTGGTAATTATATCGAAAATATCGTGCATACTGGCATCCGGTTCAATCGAGTATCGGCCGGTTTTAAGCTTACGCGAATGGCCTAATACTTTCGAAAACAGTCTGAAATTAATTTCCGATGATATCGCGCCCATTTTTTCGAGCTTGTAAGCGATATCATAAACCGTTTCGCCGCGTTGGACTAGCATATATTTTGGCTCTTCGCCGAAATCCGCGGTTGTGTCGGGCGCGTAATAAATATAGCCGCCGATTAATACGCCTAATACTAAGCATATAAAAATAATTCGAATCGCGTATCTCATAACTATTGACCTGTATCTCCGAAATGGAATTGAAATAACAATGAATAAAACCAGAATGATCGAGGCCACAAAGCCAACCAGGTTTGATCCCCACCACCATATTTTATCTTTGGTTTTGAATTCGTAATCATCTATTTTTTTTGCCATCGAGAAACGCCTGCAATATGATTGTCGCCGCAACTTCATCGATACGGCCCTTGCGAACTTTTTTGCCTGACGCGTGAATCTGCCGGGCGGCTTCCACTGTGGTCAGACGCTCATCGACGAGGTTGACCGGGTATTTCGTTTTGTCCTTCAGCATGTCCGCCAGTTTTACGGATTTAGTCGCCTGCAGACCGCTGCTTCCATTCATATTCAAAGGCAAGCCAATGACGAATTCATCGACGCTTTCTTTTTCGGCGATTGAAAGTAGATTTTCAATTAGATCATTATAGCCTTTAAAGCGAACGAAACCATAGCCCGAGGCCAGTGTTCGCGACTCATCGGAAATCGCCAGGCCAACCCTGGCGTCCCCTCTATCCACAGCCAAAACTCTACTCATTGGGATCGGGCAGCCTTCCTGTGTTTCGATATTCAATATACTCATTTAATGCCCGAACATGCGATTCGAAAGCCAAATTTTCGGGTAGATCGTTAAGGGGGAAGAATTTTAACTCGCTGGCGTCATCGCCTGCCTGCAATTCGCCGCCGATTATTTCGGCGATATACATAATCAGCACCGCCTTTGTCCGAGGATCATCGTTGCCGGAATAGACCTTGAACGAACTTGTCAGTTTCACATCAAGGCCGGTCTCCTCGTTCACTTCCCTTACACAACATCTGGCGGGCGATTCGCCGTACTCCATAAACCCGGCCGGGAAACTCCAATCACCGACGCGGGGCGGGTATTTCCTCATCACCAGAAGCACTTTATCATCGTCAATAATTAGCCCGCCGGCCGCCGGTGCCGGATTCCGATAGTAGACAAAATCACACTCAGGGCAATGCTTGCGCTTTTTGCCGTCAATTTGCCTTTCGGCTAATTTCGAGGTACACCAGGGACAGAACTTGAACTCCCTGTCCTCAACCATTTTGTGATCGTTATCGCCAGACATAGTAGCTTAACTTAATCCAATTCAAAGAAATTAAAGGATTATAATTATTATCGCTTCTAATCCGGAACAAGTTCGCCTGGTTTTGCGTCCAAACCCCGGAATCGGTAATATTACCACGGGCATATTATAGATTAATCAAAATCCATCCGCAAGTGATTTGGCCGACTGATGGATTTTATCGGCTGATTTTCGTATTCAGAGGAAATTCGGCTTGATATCCCAAATCATATAACACAATTGGTTAAGTTTTATGCCATATTTTCATCTATAGATGATGAAATTTTGTGACTATTTTCACTTGCGATAAACATCGGTATTGATTATGTTATTTCCGGGTCTAATTATTGAGTGATTTTTTGAGGTAGGTATGAGATGAGTGAGATAGCCGATTACGTGGAAAACGCGGTCAACCAATGGCAATTTGCCAGATCCGCGGTTAAGCAAAAAAGTTCTATAATTAGAGAAATCCTGAAAGATTCATCCAAACCGGGAGTTATTAATTTTGGCGGCGGCCTGCCGGCACCCGAGCTATTCCCCCTGGATCTAATTCAGCAATCCTGTACCAATGTTATGCGAGAACATGGTAAGGAAGCACTTCAATATTCATTGACAGTCGGTATCGAAAAAATGAGGGAAGTTATAGCCTGGCGATACAAGCAGCAAGGCGTCGATGTAACCACAAATGAAATCCAGATCACCGGCGGGGCTCAGCAGGGTCTTGATGTAATCGGCCGCGTCTTTATTGAACCCGGCGCCGTCGTTCTCACCGAAACACCGACATATCTGGGCGCTCTTCAGGCTTTCTCATTCTATGGCGTCAAATACGTCTCCGTTGCTACAGATGGCGATGGGGCAATCCCAGAGGATGTTGAGATAAAAATCAAAGAGCATAAACCTCGGTTTCTCTATCTCGTCTCAACATTCCAGAACCCAACCGGAATTACGATCTCTGAAAGTAGGCGCGAACAGTTGGTTGAAATCGCTAAAAAATATAATTGCCCTATAGTCGATGATAATCCCTATGGCGAAATTCGTTTCGACGGGGAGGATGTAACTTCGCTCAAGGCGATAGGTAAAGAGTACGTTATCCAACTGGGAACGTTTTCGAAGCTGATTTCTCCCGGTCTGCGTATCGGCTGGATCGCTTCAAATCCTCATGTCGCGCCAATAATCGAACGTATGAAACAAGCAATGGATCTTCACACAAATAGTTTTAGCCAGTATGTGATTGCCGATTTCGCGGCCGCGGGACATCTGGACAAACATATCGAACTGATCAAGGCCGAATATGGCAAAAAACGCACTTTCATGCTCGATATGCTTAAGAAGTATTTTAGCGATAAAGCGACCTGGACTACTCCCGAAGGCGGGCTTTTCCTCTGGTTAAAACTGGCTGATCATATTAGCGCTACCGATATGCTAGCCGATGCTATCAAAGCCAAAGTAGCCTATGTACCTGGAAAATTTTTCTATAGTGCCGAACAAGATGACTCAACGATGCGTTTGAATTTCTGTAACGCTACGGAGGAGAATATCGAAGAAGGAATAAAGCGCTTAGCAAGTGTGGTAAACTCGATTAGTTAAATCCTTTTTTGTTCTTTCATTAAAGTATTATGACTTTGCCTTTTGTCAAAATGGAAGGCCTGGGCAATTGCTATATTTTTGTCGAGGCTCGAAGAGTCCGGAAATTTAATCTTCGCAAATTAGCCAAATCACTATCCGACACAACCCGGGGTATTGGCGGCGATGGATTGATCGTTGTGGAAACGGGCGCTGAATCGTTTGCGATGAGGATATTCAACCGCGATGGATCCGAGGCGGAGATGTGTGGCAATGGGCTTCGTCAGGCAGCCCTATTTCTGAAACGGACAAAAATCCCTACTCGGAAGAAATTCAATATTGTTACTTCGGCCGGTCAATTTCCAATAGAAATTCTCTCATCAAAAAAAGAAAAAGCGATAGTTGTAGCCACCTTAGGCTCGCCTGATTTCTCGGCCCGGGCCGTAGGTCTGAATATGAAAATGGAACTAGCCTTTAACGTCCAGTTACTCAAATCTCAAAAGCGAAAGTATTATGGCGATTGCGTTAGCATGGGGAACCCGCACGCTATTATCTGGGTTGATGATTTCGATTTCGATTGGATCAAAGCAGGTCGCAATATAAGCTGTTCTCGGAAATTTTCCGATGGGGTCAATGTCCATTTTTGCAGGCGATTGAACTCAAAACGCTTTGAAATGAAAATATTTGAAAGAGGATCTGGAGTGACAAAGGCCTGCGGCAGTGGAGCCGCCGCCTGCCTTGCTTCGGGAGTTATGCGTAATTTGATCGCTAAAAAAGCCATAGCCGACATGCCAGGCGGTAAACTTCATTTGGCCTGGGATCTGGATACGAATGTGATAAACCAGGAAGGACCTGTTTCCATTATCTGTAGTGGAGAATACTATAATTGAATCCCTTTAAAAAACATATATGCGAAATTCTGGCCGAAGAAACCGGTTTATCCTTCAGTGATATCTCGGCGACATTGGAAAAACCGCCGCAAGAAAACTGGGGTGACTATGGCTGGCCCTGTTTCAGTCTGGCAAAAACTATGAGAAAAGCGCCACCTCAGATTGCTCGGGAATTAGCCGGCAAAATTCAATCGGACGGCCAAATCGAATCGGTCACAGCTGAAGGACCATATCTCAACTTTAGCCTTGATAGAAAAGCGGTAATTGAATATGTTTGTAAACAGATATTTTCCGCCGGGGATCAATATGGCAGTCAGGATGTAGGTCGGGGTAAAACCGTCGTTATTGAGTATTCCTCGCCTAATATTGCCAAACCGATGGGGATTGGACATCTTAGATCGACTGTTATCGGGGCGGCCTTGAGGAAGATATATGAACTTCTCGGCTATCAAGCTGTAAGTATTAACCATCTCGGTGATTGGGGAACGCAGTTTGGTAAGCTTGTCGTTGCTTATAATCGTTGGGCCGATCAGGAAAAGATGGCGAAGGAACCGATCAGGGAATTATATCGAATTTATGTAAAAATTCATGATCAGGCTGAGGATGATAAATCGCTTGAGGATGAAAGCCGGGCGATGTTCAAGAAGCTCGAGAATGGTGACCCTGAAATAACCGAGTTATGGAAAAAATTCATCGAAATAAGCTACCGGGAATTTAAGAGAATATACGAACTGCTGGGCGTTGAATTCGATGCCGTGGTTGGTGAATCGTTCTATCAAAATAAGATGCCTGATGTGATTAACCTTATGGATGATAAAAACTTGTCCCGTATCAGCGAGGGGGCCCTGATCGTTCCTCTGGATGATTACAAGCTCGAACCTTTGCTTCTGAAGAAAAAAGACGGCTCGACTCTTTATAGCACCCGGGACCTCGCCGCCGCCATATACCGTCGGGAGACTTATAAATTCGATAAAATGATTTACGTGGTCGGCGTGGCTCAGAGCCTTCATTTTAAGCAGTTTTTTAAAGTTCTGGAACTGGCCGGATACGACTGGGTGCAAAATTGCCGGCATGTTGATTTTGGCTGGGTAAAGCTTGGCAGCGAAATGATGTCGACTCGTCGCGGTAATATCGTATTTCTTGAGGATGTTATCGATCAATCGATTGAAAAAGCCTCAAAAATAATCGCGGAGAACAATCCCGATCTTGATAACAAGGATGATGTAGCCCGACAAGTCGGAATCGGGGCGGTGGTTTTCGCTGATCTATCGGTTAAGCGGCAAACCGATGTGGCTTTCGATTGGGAGCGTATGCTCGATTTTAACGGCCATTCGGGGCCATATCTGCAATATGCTCACGCTCGCTTATCGAGTGTTTTAGGGAAACATGGCGATGATTTTGATAGAAATACCGATTATGGAATTCTATCGCTGCCCGAGGAGTTTAAACTGGCCAGGATGTTGCTTGAATATCCCGAGAAAATCGACGAAGCGGCAAATCACAATGAACCGTATATAATCACGGCCTATCTTCTTGAACTGGTTGGCTTATTTTCGACATATTATCAGAAATACAAATCACCGACCGATAAGATACTTTCCGATGACAGGAATTTAAGAGAAGCTAAAATAAATTTAACCTATAGCATAAGAACCGTACTCAAATCTGGTTTGAATATATTGGGGCTTGAGGCTCCTGAAAAGATGTAGAAACCATAGGAAATATTAATCTTAAAACTATAAGAAAAGTGACATGGATAAAATAATAAAAACCGCCTCAAGAGTCGGCGGCAAGATGACTCTTCTAGGGGATAAATCGATTTCTCATAGAGCTGCCATTTTAGGCGCGTTGGCCAATGGCGATACGGCTTTAGTAAATTACAGCACCAGTCAGGAATTCGAATCAACTCTGAAATGCTTGAGCCAGCTTGGGGTGGAAATCGAGTATCCCGAAGACGAGAAAGGCAAGCTGATAATCCACGGCAAGGGTCTGGAAGGTTTAACTCAGTCCGATGAACCCCTCGACGCCGGCAATTCCAGCGCTACTGTACGCCTTCTATTGGGTTTAGCGGCGGCTTGTCCGTTCGAGACGGTTTTCACCGGTTCTGATAGATTAAAAACTCGGCCAATGCTACGGGTAATCGAGCCTATGGAAAAAATGGGCGCTACCATAGAAAGCGAAAATTACCGGGTTCCGATTAAAATACTCGGAGGTACTCTTCAGGGTATCAAGTATATCATGCCGCTGTCAACATCTCAAGTCAAGGGCGCCGTTTTCACCGCCGGGTTATATGCTGAAGGCAAAACCGAATTGATCGAGCGGATCCCCTGTCGAGATCATTTCGAAAGACTTATGGCTCAGATGGGCATCAAGTTCAAGAAAGAGAAAATTCAGCCTGCCCAACCGCAACCCGATGATGAATTCGAAAGGCGTCTTAAGAAACTAAATAAAACCAACACAATCGAACCCAGAGGCGGGCTTTTCACATTAATGGGCGGCCAAAGGCCGGCCGCCGGCAAGATCCTTTCCATACCCGGAGATGTTTCAGCTGCGGCTCTATTCGTTGCCGCGGCGGTTCTGGTGAAAAATTCCGAACTCGTAATCGACGATGTTTGCCTCAATACCAGCCGAATCGGTTTTCTCGATATCCTCGATAAGATGCGGGCTAACATAAGTTTTGAGGCTAACAAGCGCAAAGGCTTCGAACCTACCGGCCGGATTATAGCCAAACATGGCTTGTTAAAGGGCCGACGAATTGTGGGCGAGACAATCCCGACTATTATCGATGAGTTACCGATTATGGCAATCGTTGCCACTCAGGCTCAGGGCACGACTGTCATTCGCGATGCTTTCGAACTTCGCCATAAGGAAACCGATCGAATCAAAATAGTCGTCTCCAATTTGAGAAAGATGGGCGCCCGTATAGGCGAACTTGAGGATGGTATGGCTATCGATGGCGGCACCGCGCTCGAGGGCGCAGAAATCACCACTTATGGCGATCATCGTATAGCTATGGCTTTCGCCATTGCCGGACTCATCGCCAAAGGCGAGACCGTAATCAAGGATGCTGAATGCGTATCAACTTCTCATCCAACATTCTGGGAGGATTTAGACTCTATTGTTGAACATTAATCGGATTCTGCCTTGAATGCTGATCTTTCGCGAATTTCTTCTTTGCCAATAGTCTAAACCAGGGATGACGGTAGGGTTTTTTCTCATTTTACATCTTGCCTAAAGCGGTAATTCTGGTTTATATCTTCGCTATGGTTTTACTAGTAGTTTATTTGAGACGGGGCGCATTATGAAGAAAACCGGCGATTTGGGAGAAGAGTTGGCCGCAAAATATCTGATCGAGAAAGGTTATCGGATAATTGAGCGAAATTGGCGAGGCGAAAAAGAATTTAAAAGCCCCGAAATTGACATTATCGCCGACATTGATGATGGACTGGTTTTCATTGAAGTTAAAACATCCACCACCGACCTCTTCGGCCAGCCTCAAGAATGGATCACTCCCAGAAAACGACGTCGCATAGCGGAAGGCGCCGCGATTTATCTTGCCTGTAAAAATCAATCCGATACTAATTGCCGATTTGATGCTATCGCAATTGATCTCAGGACAAAACCAGCCACGATAAATCATATCGAGAACGCTTTTTCAATATCTGATTTGGACCTGCAGTAGTAGGATATCTTATACTTAAACGTGATATAATGTGATGCCCTTAAACCGATTTTAAGGAATGCTACGGCTCCATCATCAAGTTTTTTAGATAGCGATTCAATGAATCCGAAGGTATCTTTTCAAAGTCTTCCAATCTCTCGGAGATAGCTTTGAATACTTCCTGTTGAAGTTTGTAATTCGATTCGATTTTATCCCGAAACTCATTTAAGAACTGTTCACTGGTGCCGTGTTGATTGTAGATCGAGGATCGGATGGTTTTGTATTTCTTTTCTTGATTTTTGAATTTAATTTTAGCCAGAGTCAAATTAACATAGGTACCAATAAACGCGTCTTTCTCATCTTGCGTTACAGTTGGAGTATCGTCGCAGGAAATAAACAAAAATATAAAGATAAAAAAAGCCCCGGCTAACCGGGGCGTTAACTTGCTAACCATATATATCTTCTCGGAAATCCTGGATAGTTGAATTATTGAATATATCCCGATACCATTTACTCCAAATATCCTGGCGTTTTTTAGTCAGAGCTTCCCGGTGCAAAGAATCGGACATGACTTCGAAGTTTTCCTGGTTGGCGGCTTGTTTGTCGATAAATTCCATCAGGTAACAGCCTGTGCGGCTCTCTATCGGCTTGGCTAATCGATTATCTTGAGATAGATTAAAAGCTGTTCCGATAAAATCAGGATCGCTTCCGACATTCTGTACGAAATCATTTCTTGAGAAGAAATCGGTTTCTTTGGCAGTTAAACCTTCCTGATCGGTTAATTTATCCAGGTTCAAGTTCTGATCAATCATTTGCCGGTAAAAGTCGTTCCCTTTGGCATAGGTTTTATCGTTTATTAATTCCCGGCGAATTTTACTCTGAAGTCGCGTTTTTACATCTTCAAAAGGTTCATATCCGGCCGGATTGATAGCTCCTGGAGCAGCCACAATATACGCGTTCCTGGAATCACTGATTTCGCTGACCGAACCGGGTTTGGCTTTGAAGGCGAATCCGGATAAAATCTTGTCGGGGCCTATACCGGGAATATTAGCTCCCTCCAGGAAAGAATTGGTGGTTTCAGGCGAAAGACCGAATTCTTCCGCGACCGCGTCGAAATCGGCGTCCGTGGCTTCTTGTCTGAACCTTTCGGCCTCGTCACGAAGATTAGCCAAGGTTTGTTCCGTCGTTTCGCTTTTCAACAGGATATGGCTGGCTTTGATTTGGTCTTCCTGTACGCCCTGGGCGTTTTTCTCGTTTCTTTTTCCAGTCAGCTTTATAATATGCCAGCCAAATTGGCTTTCGACCGGCTCGGAAAAATCATTAATATTCTCCAGCGCGAAAGCCGCGGCTTCAAATGGCTTGACCATCTTGTTCCGACCGAACCAGCCCAAATCGCCGCCATCCTGACCACTTCTGTCCTGGGAATGTTCCAACGCGAGTTCGGCGAAATCCGCGCCGCCTTTTAACTGTTCATGAATTGCTAAAATGTCTTTCTTCAGAGAGTCGATATCAGCCTGGCTGGGTTTCTTCTCAAAAGATACGTATTTTAAAGTAGCCGTCTCTTCCTTTTTAAAATCGACGTCCTTGTCCAGCTCGTAGCGGTCAAGTAACATCTCTTCGGTAATTTCAATACCGGTAGTGTCAACATCGCCCTCTGAGATGAACGAGTATTTCACCTTAACCTTTTCATTTCGATCCGTATAATGCTCGTAAACCTCGGAGTCGGAGATAAACGCGGTGGAGGTAATCAATCCCTGAAGTTTATTCATCAATACTTGCGATTTTACCGTGCTTTCAATATAGAGCAAAATCTGATGGGCTTGAGGGCTTGGCGAAGTAACCAGATTTTGAAGATAATTCTGATATTTCATGGGATCGAATTGGCCATCAGTTTGCATATCTTCGGATTGATATAGTTCGTTTGGCGGCAGTACTTTTACATATTCCGCCAACTCCTCATTGGTGATCTGGATACCTTTTTCTCTAATTTGCTGGGCTATCAAAGTTTGGCCGACAATGGTATTCCATGTTTCGTCTCGTAATCTTTCCAAATCCTCTTCGTTGGGATCGGTGTTGGTTTGAAGAAGCTCCTGATATTTAGATTCATATGTCCGGCTAAACACGGTAATCGATATATCCTGATCATTGATCCGACCGATCGCGTTTGGCGGACGATTACTTTTACTGGTTATATCCATTCCCCAAGCGAAAATGATCGTTCCGACAAATGCTATAATCACGATTATAAAAATCGGTTTGGCGGATTCTCTTATTTTCTTCATCATAACGGCTTATCTCCTCACATCTCACTTTGTTGTCATCGATACTTTAATCGACGGAAAACATCATATTTTTATATAATAAAGTAATATAAAGAAAGTTTCCTTCATATCAAACAAAAATTAGAACCTTGACCATAGTTTCTTATATAAGTTATTATAACATCATGATGAGAGTTGTTAAAATAGTTGCTTTCCTGGGCACTATACTATTGTTCTTAGTGTCGGTCTCCCAAGCCCGGGATTATCAGTGGCCGCTCAAGATCAAGCCTCGATTGTCGTCGCATTTTGGCGATTACCGGGCTGGCCACTGGCATGCTGGGCTGGATATAACCACAAGGGGTAAAACTGGTTATAAAGTATATGCCGCGGACGATGGCTATATTTCCAGGATTAGGGCTGGCTTTTGGGGGTATGGCAAAGCATTATATTTAAAACTAAATAACGGCCAATTCGCTGTCTACGGTCATCTCACGCGTTTTTCCCATGACGTGGAGGATTACCTTCGCCGGGAACAGAGAAAAAATCGTAGCTATTATCAGGATATCTTCTTCAAACCTGATCAATATCCCGTGAAGAAGGGCGATTATATAGCCTTATCAGGTCAATCGGGTGCCGGGGCGCCGCACCTTCATTTCGAAATTCGAAATTCCGATAACTACCCGATTAATCCTCTTATCGGCTATTTCAAACTTCCCGATTCGCATCCGCCCAAACCCGATTTATTGGCTGTAAAGCGTTACTACAAGGCCGGTTTGGCAAATTACCATGATCGGGAATTTGTGCAAATAGAAGGTCAAAGCCCAAATTATCTGGTTACCGATACAATCTCTTTATATGGTGAGATGGTTTTGGCAATTAGCGCTTTTGATAAGAATAACTCATTTAATTACGGGATTTATGGCGCCGCTATGATCCTTGATGGCAAGGAGATATTCGCCTTTAATAATGACCGTCTCAACTATGAAAGCGGCCATCAGATAGATTATGTGCGAGATAACAGCCTTAAAGCTCTGGTTGAGGAATTAAGCGGCCTGAAAGCCGACAATGATAAAAATGTCTTCTACCGACTTTATGTTCAACCTGACGACCGGCAGTCGTTTTATGGAAATTATAAATATCCGGCGGGCATAATCATCGCCGATAGTCTGGCGGAAGGCATCCACAACCTCCAGATCAACCTTTATGATGAAAATGGCAATCGGAGTCGGGTACAATTAATCCTGAATAAAGCGATTTTTGAAAAGCCATCCCTTGATAAAATGGAGCGGATTAATGATATGCTTACTCTGCATTTTAAGGAGATGCCGACGGCCGCCGAACCTCAAATACAGAGACGTAGATCTGCTCACTTACCTTATGAGAATGTAAAAATCGATTTCAATGATTATGAGAAAACCGCCACTATCTCATCGATTCGCGATAATTATGATTATCGATTACGTATTATGAATAATAAATCGGGGTTTTCTCCATGGGTGGAGTTCAGGCCGTCGCCTGACAAAGAGAGCGTTATCCCATATGCGGATTATCTGGATGTGGTTCTTAATAACGATGAAGCTGTCACTGTAAACGAGAGAATGCTGACAAGCTTTTATACTTTTCCGCTTAATAATAATTATCTTAAGGCTCAGGTACCGGTTCCTGTCGACAATGGTTATTTTAAAATGGCATTGGCTGAAAATCCCGGCAACATTGGCTATTATACTTTCGACAATGGAGGTCGAGCCTTCTCGCCGGACTCCAGTGTTGCGCTATCACTATCTCCTGACCAGTTGTATAGTAAGGTTATCTTATCCATCACTGAACCTCGCAAGGATGAAAAAGGCGATTATATCTTTGAAATTTTACCCGGCGAATTGCTTTTTAAAGCCGAAGTCGAAATCAGAATTCATCCTGAACGACTGGGTATACAGGGCAATAAAGCATCGTTATATTACTATTCTGTCAAAAAAAGCAGATGGTTTTTCATTGGTGATGAGTCATCAGAATCGTTAATCGGTAAAACCGGTGGGGGCGGGAGATTCGGCATTCTTAAAGATAGCCAAAAACCGGTTATAAGGAGAATAAGACCAAAAAATAAGAGCCGGGTCAAAGATCGTACACCGATTCTTTCATGCGCTATAACGGATAATCTCTCCGGCTTCAAGCACGAGAATCAACTTGAAATGACGATCGACGGCTACTGGGTGCCGGCTTATTATGATATTGATAATAAAACGTTTTCTTATAAAGTTAGAAACAAGCTCAAGAAAGGCCAACACAAGCTGAGGATTACAGCTATTGACAGGCAGGGCAATAAGGCCAGCGCGGCCTCGGTGTTCACGATACGCTGAAGACAAATGATACCATTAAGAGTCGAAAATCCATCGGGACGTATACCCATAGCCACTATAGTTCTAATTATCTCTAATACATTGATATATTTCTACCAGATATCACTGGGTCCGGCCGAGGAATATTTTATCTACAAATATGCGGCGGTGGCTCATTCAATCACAACATTTAATCCGGCCCATCCAGCCTCCACCATGTTTCCGCCACTTACTTTAATAACATCACAATTTCTTCATGTCAGCTTACTTCATCTTCTGTTTAATATGCTTTTTTTGTGGGTTTTCGGCGATAATGTCGAGGCTAAGCTGGGCTTTATTCGGTACATTTTATTTTATTTAATGTGTGGAGTTTCAGCAGGTATTTTTCAGGTGGTCACTTCCCCCAACGCGGCCATACCCCTTATCGGATCATCAGGGGCGATTGCTGGAGTGATGGGAGCGTATTTTTTAAGATTCCCCAAAGCTAAAGTCCAAGCATTGATTATTATTATCTTTTATATAAGAGTTATGAAAATTCCGGCAATTATTTATCTGGGTGCGTGGCTGATTCTTCAAGTAATATTTGGCGCGCCAACACTCGGCGATGAAACAGGTGGCGTGGCTTATTTCGCCCATATTGGCGGCTTTATAGGCGGTATGGTTTTATTTAAAGTTTGGGAAAAATATAAATAAAACCTTGCCGATTAGACCGGGGTTTATTTATCTATGACAGATAAGAAAGATGCTCGATGTTATCGTTGCGGCAAACGATTGAAAAATGGCGGTGACAACTACCGCCTGGAATGTACTATTGTAGCCGATTTCGATGGCTATATCGATATTTCAGATACCCCGAAAGGTCTCGAGGAATTAGTCGCGAATATTGAATTGTCGGGCTTAACAGAAGAAGAATTGCAGGAGCAGGTCTATTACAGGCTGAAAAGACGATTATGTCATTTGTGCCGCGATGAGATCGTAAAATATATGAAAGGACTAAATCAAGATGGGTAGCGCCGATTTCATTCATCTTCATAATCATACTATGTATTCTCTTCTTGATGGCGCGATAAAAATCCCGGATTTGCTGAAAGCGGCCGCGGAAATGGAGATGAATTCTCTGGCTATAACCGACCATGGCAATCTATTCGGGGCGATAGACTTTTACCAACAAGCGAAAAAACATAGAATTAAGCCGATAATCGGAATCGAGACTTATATAGTACCTCACGATCTTCATGATAAAAGGCCGGTACCCGGCGTACCCGACAGCGGCTACCATCTGATTTTACTGGCCAAAAACCTGACCGGGTATAAGAACCTCATGGAACTGTCATCGATTGCTTTTCTCGAGGGATTCTATTTCAAACCTCGAATAGACAAGAAGGTTTTGGCCCAGCACTCCGAGGGTTTAATTGCCCTGTCGGCCTGTCTCAAAGGTGAGGTTGCCCAGGCGGCGGTTAAAGGCGACGATGATAAAATCGAAAGCGTGGTCAGAAGCTATCTCGATATATTCGATACCGAAGATTTCTACCTTGAAATTCAGGATCATAATCTGGATGAAGAGCTAACTGTTCGCGCGGCAATGAAAAAAAATGCCGAAAAATTCGGCCTGGGCTTGATCGCGACCAATGACTGCCATTATCTGAAGAAGGAGCATAGCGCGGCTCATGACGCTCTTTTATGCCTGCAAACCGGCAAAGTAGTTTCAGATACCGAGAGGATGCGCTACAATACCGAAGAGTTGTACCTGAAAACACCCGCGCAGATGAAGGAACTTTTCGCCGACACCCCATCGGCTATTGAAAACAGCCTGAAAATCGCGGAACGATGTAATCTCGAATTAAAATTTAAAAACCGGATGCCGGCTTTTCCCTTGCCCGATAAATTTAAAAACGATGATGAATATATCGAATATCTCACCTACGAGGGATTGAAACAGCGATATGGCGAGGTCACCGATGAGCTTAAAAAACGGCTCGATTATGAATTGAGCATAATTAAGCAGATGGGTTATTCGGGCTATTTTCTTATTGTCCGCGATTTCATTGTCTTTGCCAGGGATAACGAGATTCCTGTCGGCCCGGGCAGAGGATCGGCCGCCGGCTCGCTTGTTTCGTATAGCCTGGGAATAACTAATATCGATCCGATGAAGTATAACCTGTTGTTTGAACGTTTCCTTAATCCTGAGCGGGTATCTATGCCTGATATAGATATCGATTTCGCGGACCGGGGACGTGACCGCGTTATCGAATATGTCACCGATAAATATGGCCAGGAAAATGTCGCTCAGATCATAACTTTCGGTACGATGGCGGCCCGGGCGGTGGTCCGGGATGTCGGCCGGGTATTATCGGTACCATATGGCGATATGGACAGAGTCGCCAAGACTATTCCCGAGGAAATAGGCATGACCCTGGAAAAAGCGCTTGATATATCGGCCGATTTAAAAGATCTGAAAAATAACGATGAAAGTATCGCCAAAGTTCTTGAGTATTCGATTGTCCTCGAAGGATTGGCCCGTCATTCATCCACGCACGCGGCCGGAGTGGTGATCGCGCCCAAAGCGCTGACTAATTACGTGCCTTTGTATAAATCTAATAAAGATGAGATTACCACCCAGTTCGATATGCGATGTGTCGATACGATCGGCCTGCTTAAAATGGATTTTCTCGGCCTGCGTACCCTGACGGTAATTGATGACGCTATCAGGCTGATTAAGAAAACTCAGGATGTAGATATCATCATTGATGATATACCGCTGGATGACCCTGATGTGTATAAACTGTTCGCGGCCGGCCGGACTATCGGTATTTTCCAGTTTGAGTCAAGCGGGATGCGGGAATACTTGCGTAAACTAGGCCCTACCTGTATCGATGATCTTATCGCTATGAACGCGCTTTATCGTCCTGGTCCATTGGATTCCGGTATGATCGATACATATATAGACTGTAAAAGAGGCCGCAAGAAAATGAAGTTTCCTCATCCGGTACTCGAGCCGATCCTGAAAGATACATACGGTGTTATCGTTTTTCAGGAGCAGGTTTTGAAAATCGCGCAGGATATGGCCGGTTACAGCTTGGGCAAAGCCGATATTTTGCGTAAAGCAATCGGCAAGAAGCAAGCCGAGATAATGGCTCAGCAGAAAAGCGAGTTCATCGAAGGCGCCGTCAAGAAAAAAGTCGATAAAAAAATCGCCGAGCAGGTTTTCGATATGATCGAAACTTTCGCCCGTTATGGTTTCGTTAAAGCCCACGCCACGGGTTATGCCGTTGTCGCTTACCAGACCGCTTATCTTAAAGCCCATTATCAGGCCGAATTCATTGCCGCCGCGTTGACATCGGAAATGGGCAATTCCAATCGTGTAACCGCATTCAAAAACGAATGCAAAGAACTTGGAATTGAACTATTACCGCCGGATATCAACGAAGGCTTCTCGTATTTTACGGTTGTTGATGGACAGATAGTATTCGGCCTGGCCGCCGTAAAGAATGTCGGTATCTCGGCGGTTGAGGCCGTTGTCGAAGCCCGGGAAGACGGTGGAAAATTTACCGATATCGCCGATTTCTGCAAGCGCGCCGACCTCCGGGTTGTTAATAAAAAAGCCCTGGAAAGCCTGATCGCCGCCGGGGCGTTTGATTCGATCGATTCGAATCGAGCGAAGCTTTTTCATAATGTCGAAAACCTGGCCAGTTATGGGATTAGCGTGCAGAAAGAAGCGCAGTCGGGTCAATCATCGCTATTCGGCGAAGTCGCTCAGGCCGAAATCATGAAGCCCAACCTGGAGGAATGCAAGCCGTGGAGTGATACCGAAACCCGGGAAACCGAAAAGAAGGTGCTGGGCTTTTATCTCAGTTCGCATCCGCTTGAAGATAACCGGCTTGAATATAACACCTATATTAATATCAAGCTCGAGGAGTTGATTGATCTGAAAGATGACAGCAATTTGATTGTCGGCGGCGTAATAAACGAATGTAAAATAAAAATAAGTCAGAAAAACAAACAATACGCCTTCATAACTATCGAAGACTTCACCGATTTCATCGAAGTCCTGGTTTTCTCGGATGTTATTGAAAAAAGAAAACTGTTGCTCGAAGAGGGGAATAATATTTTCGTAGCCGGCGTATTAAGTACGAAAGAGGGCGAAAAACCAAAAATTATAGCAAATGATATTTTCCTGATGAAAACGGCTCATCTGGAGATTCCCGGCAAGTTCCATATATTCCTGAGCGAATCAAGCCTGGAGGATGATAAAATCAATGACCTGGATAAAATCCTGATACAACATTCGGGCAAGTCGGAAATAATATTTCATTTTCGGGATGATCAGTCCGAACTACAGAGTATGTCGGGAAAATATAAAATACAGCCTTCGCCTGAATTACTTGATACATTAGCTCAGAGATTTGGCGAAAATTGCTTCAAGTATGAGATAGCGAAAGGATTTGCCAACGGCAACTCCAGGGGAGGACGTTGGAAAAAACAGACTTGAGAAATGCTTCATTTATCCTAATTCTAACGGCCATATTATTATCCCTAGCTGTCCCAACGCAAGCCGAATATAACAATCTTTTTGCCTATGATGATCTATACCGGGCTGGTCGTTATAGTTATATAATAGATTCATTGGCCGGCCAATCCGATGAGGTGAAACTTATTAAAGCCCGTGCGATGGCCACGCTCGGCGAAAAAAAACAAGCCCTCAAACAGCTCGCTTTAATCGACAGCGATAACCTGGAAGCGGCCGCGATATATTATCGCTATGGCCAACACGCGAAAGCTAAGAATATTTCCCTTGCCTGCTTATCGAAAGGCGGGTTCAGCAGCCTGTTCGCCCGCTATTTGATAGCGGTATCGATAAGTCGTTCCGACACGCCGAATTTTGAAAGCCTTCAAATGATGACGCAATCGCCGGTTGAGCTGATCAAATCGACCGCCAATTTAAGGTTGGCGGAATATTATCTCACTGACAACCGCAATGATTCGACATTGGCCTATCTTGATAGAGTGAAGCCACTCGCCTTAAGCCGCGATGATCGGCAGAAATATCATTATCTGAAAAGCAAAGCGATGTTTAAAGACCAAAGATTTGATCTGGCTCTGGATTACGTTACCGATGGCTTATCCGGCAGGCGGTTTAATAACCACAAACAGGTGATGGTTGATTTCGCGGTCGATTCACTTTTTCCCAACCTGACTTATCCCCAATCCTTGAAATTAATCGGCTCGCTCAAGCGAAGTCGCTGTTTTGATGAGGCGATTTCTCTGCTCGATAAAATCGAAACCAATGATTCGCTATTGATAATACAAGCCTGGTCATTGTTCGGTAAAAGGCATTATACGAAAGCATCAAGATTATTTGAAAGCCTTCTGGAATCTTCTGATTCTTTGATTATGCCCGAGGCATATTATGGTCGGGCCGTCTGTGATTATCGGCGAGGCCGCCGCCTAAGCGGAGCGCGGCAGCTATTGGATTTCGCCGCGAAATACCCCGAAAGCCCACTGGTGCCGCGAGCCTTGTTTACGGCCGGTGAGTTTTATCAGAGAAGTAATCCTCAACAATCCGCCGAGATTCTTAGGAATTTGACGGATAATTATCCCGATTCAAAATTCTATGGCCGTTCTTTGTATCTGCTTTGTCAAATTTATCAGAAACTTGGCCATTATAACCTGGCCTTACAGGCTTATTCCAGTTACGGCAAAGATGATAATCTGGCTGATATGTTCGATTATTGGCTCTATAAAACCTCATCACCCGACTCGGCGCTTCTGCGGCGAATTATAGAACGCAGAAATCACTCATTTTACAATATCAAGGCCCGGCAGCAACTGGGAATTAATCAACCTGAGTTTTCGCAAAGTTTCGATGAATTTATCATTGGTTTTTTTACTAAGGTAGACAAGTATTTAGCATCTCGGAATTATAAAATAGTCAGCGATGAGCGTATCGCCTATGCCGATAGTTTATATCGATATGGTCTTGAAAACGAGGCCGGTCGACATTTGCTTTTCCTGCATAATCAGAAGCGAAGCCTTAATCTCGATCTGGCATTATTGAGGAAATGCCTTGAACTGAATCTCGATTTGGCGTTTTTCGATATCCTGGAGGATTTTAAGAATCTGTTAAAGCGACGCGGGTTTTCATTCAGTCATGACGAATGGCAGCGATTGGAATATCCCATATTATTCGATGAAATGGTAGCCTTCCATTCAGGAGATAAGATCGATCCGTATTTAGCCCTGGCCGTGATAAGGCGAGAAAGCCGTTTTGATCCATCGGCGGTCTCCAGCGTGGGGGCGTCGGGACTTATGCAGCTTATGCCCGCGACTGCCGCCCAGATGGCTGCCGGCGACGGCGAACCTCAAGAGTGGATTTTCGAGCCGGGTTACAATATAAAACTGGGCTGTAAATACCTTCGCTGGCTGGATGTGAGGTTGAAAAGAGATGAGGTTGTAGTCGCCGCCTATAATGCCGGGCCGACAGCCGCCAAGAAATGGCTGAAACAAGCCGGGCCGGAAGAAGAAACATATATTGAAACCGTAGGCTACGAGCAAAGCCGTAATTACGCCCGCTGGGTGATAGGTGATTATTACTGGTATCGTTATCTCTGGCCATCTCAATTTAGCAATTAGTATTCGTTCAGAGAAATGTATTGAATCATTTGTGCTTCCTGGAACATTTGGGCCAGGTTCATGGTATTGACTCATAGACAAATGGAATACTTGGAGGAGAAATGAAAAATTTGAAATATCTTATATCTGCCGCTTTGTTGATGCTATTTGTGATGTGCGGTTCCTCATCGGAAAAAGATCTGGCCGAGAATGGAATCAATCAATCAGGACCGGTAAAATGGGCCAGCTATGATTCAGGATTGAAGGAATCCGCTGCTAATGGGAAATATATGCTGGCTTATTTCTGGCGGGATGGCTGACCGTGGTGTACTAAACTGGAGAAGGGTGCCTTCTCTAATGACCAAATAACTCAATATATTAACTCGAAATTCGTGCCGGTTAAGGTAAAAACCACGAATAGGGAAACTTTTCATACGGACGCCGGTGATATTACTACCGGTGATTTGGTGCGGCGCCTGCAGATTAGAGGCGTTCCGGCGACATATTTTCTTGATGACAAAGGAGACCTGGTATTTAATGTTCCCGGTTATGTGCCTGATGATATCTATAGCATAATTCTTCGCTACGTCGCTGAAGAGCATTTTAAGAACCAATCGTTCGATGAGTTTAAAAAAAGTGTTCAGGAGGGATGACCGATTTACCGACTTTGATTAGTCCTGAGAACGATTGTGTTTGACATTTGATGTTCAATTATAAATATTCCCTTCATGCCTGAAGCTTTTAGAGAGTTTTTAGCTCAAAACCCGTTTTGGGGTATTGTGATAATCGTGTTTATGGGGCTGCCAATATTAGGGGCTGTTGCCTGGGTGATTATGCGGGCGTTGAAAGGGACCACCGATAACCAACCGCCCGAATAATAATTCTATTAACAGGTATATATAAGCTTCATGATATTCTTGCTCTCGAATAAACCTCAGTCTGTTAATAGGTGATTGCCATATTATTTAATATCCCGGTATTGCCATAATCTTAACGGGGATAAAAATGTATATATATCTAATTACTTAATCGAATTCTGTTAATTATCAGTCTTGGTAAAGCTATTATAGCGAAAACTATTGATAATGGACACTATTTATGGGGCGAATCCAATATAATCGAGATTTTTTGGGAAGGAGGCCAGTTGCCGTTATATTTTCTTGTCAGTTGGTATTCAATGAGTTACAGGGATTTTGTCCTGCATGAAACATTGAAACATTAAGCGGAATGGATGTTGCAAAAAGACAGGGAGGAATGATTGGAATCTAATAACCTTTAGGCAACGGACCTTCTGCCGATAAACTTACTGAAGCTGTTTGACAACAGAAGTTTCGGCAGATTCCGGGAGATGGAGCCCCCATGGCCAAGAAGCGTAAACCGGAATTTAAGATGCCAGAAAAAACATGTTGGCACTTATACAGCTTGCAGACTTTGAACTCTGAGAAGTTTATCAAGGTTGTGGCGAAGATTTTGAAGCAAGAATACCTTTTGATAAAATAAGCTTGACAAACCTCGTTCGCCATCATAATTTAGCCTCGGCCTTGAACTTGAGCAGGAGGAGTGTATGCCCCGATCTGAATATTCCGTGATTATCGTCCCGGAATCGACAGGTAAGGTGATTAAACGAACAGTGGCCAGGTGGATGGTGGTTGCAGGCTTGTCTGTAGTCGCGCTGTTTTGCATTTTCTCTATAATCTTCACAATCGGTTATTTTAACGCCAATGTCGATAAACAAACACTCGTTTCATTGCAGGAGGAAAATAGTTTCCTTGAAACGAAAATAGCCAATCTTCAGGAATCGGTCGAATCCATTAAAGGCCAGATGGCTGGTATTGTGGAAACCGATGAAAATATCAGGTTAGTATTCGATCTTCCCTCAATTGACCCGGCTATTAGAGAAGTTGGCGTTGGTGGACCGGATTTCGGCCCGATGGATTTTAATACTCCCGCTGCCGAACAAACATCGTTAGTAGAACGTGATATCGAAAAAATCCTCAGGCAGATTAATCTCGAAAACGCTTCCTTTAACGACGTCTACGAGAAAATCCAATCCAAGCGGGATGTCCTTGATCATACTCCATCTATCAGACCTTGCGAAGGTTTTATTTCATCCGGGTTAGGAATGCGTAAAGATCCATTTACCAGATTAATGACAATGCATAAGGGCCTTGATATCAGCAATAGAAAAGGGACTCCTGTTTACGCGACGGCTGATGGCAAAGTGATACGATGCGGCTGGGATAGAGGAATGGGCAATTTTATAGTGATCGATCACGGTTTTAATTTAAAAACATATTATGGCCATTTAAGCTTAATAAAAGTTAAGAAGGGTCAAAAAATTAATCGGATGGATGTTATTGGGCTGATGGGTTCTACCGGACGATCCACTGGACCCCACCTTCATTACGAGGTCCGCAAATACAACCGTCCGATCAACCCAAAAGAGTATTTTGTCAAATCGATAATTTACAATTCTTAATAAATTTGAAAATGATTAATGTGGAAACAACCCCGAGTCTTTCGGGGTTTTTTTATAGATAAATTATATCGGAAATGAAAGTTAAATGAATAAGAAGGTAATTTTAATTTCGGCTTGCTTGATTGGCGATAATTGTCGCTATGACGGCAAAAACAAAGCAATGCCGGATCTGGATAGATATACCCGAAATCATGAACTGATACCGGTCTGCCCCGAGGTCGAAGGAGGTTTGAGAGTACCTCGCCCCAGGGCCTGGATAAAGTCCGGTACGGGCGGTGATGTTCTGGATGGCAAGACTATTGTTATCGATGAAAACGGACTTGATATAACGTCGAATTTCATGGTGGGAGCCAAATATGCTCTCGAAATAGCGCTGGCTAATAATGTGAAAGTCGCGATACTGAAATCGAGAAGCCCATCCTGCGGCAAAGGAAATGTATATAATGCTTCAGATTTGGTAAATGGTAATGGTGTAACTGCCGAACTCCTTATTAGAAATGGAATTGAGGTAATTACAGTTTGAGCCATTCGCGTAATCATTGCCATTCGCATGGGCATTTAATATCGAAGATGAGTTGGGTGTTTGTTTTGACGCTGGCGATATTCTTTGCCGAGCTTATCGGCGGTTTTTTATCAAATTCGCTGGCGCTTTTATCCGATGCCGGCCATTTATTCGCTGATGTCTTCGCCTTGGGGTTGTCGTTAGTCGCGCTGTATTTATCACGTCGCCCGGCCACCAAAAAAAGGACATTCGGTTACTATCGGGCGGAGGTGTTTGCCGCCATTATCAACGGTATATCGCTGGTGGCGATAGCCGGCGTGATTTTTATCGAAGCGTATAGACGTTTGCTTGATCCCGAACCGGTTAAAACTTTGGCCATGTTGACTGTAGCCGTTATCGGCCTGGCGGTTAACGTGATTATCGCCCTCAGCCTTCACCGCTCGGCCGCCGGTAATCTAAATGTTAAATCCGCATACCTTCATGTTATTGGTGATATGCTGGCGTCAGTCGGCGTAATCGCCGGCGGCCTGATAATGCTTTTTACCGGCAATTATATCGCCGATCCCGTAATCTCGATTATTGTCGGTTTGATCATCCTGAGGGGAGCCTATGGGGTAATCCGTGAAGGCGCCAGCATACTTTTCGAGAGTGTGCCGTATGGTATTGATTATGATGGCTTGAAAAAAGATATATTGGCTACTTCCGGCGTACTTGAAATCCACGATTTGCATGTCTGGACGTTGTCATCATCCAATATTATGCTGACCGTGCATGTTCATGTGGGATCGACCGAATCTCATGTTGGTAATGAAATCCTCAGAACTTTGAGAAAACTGCTAAAAGAAAAATATAATATTAATCACACCACTATACAACTGGAATGCGATTGCTGCGAAACCCCATCCGAGAGCGTATGCGTGATTTCCCAATCAGATAATGATTCGAAAATCATTAGCACTTAATCCACCGGGCGATGATAAATGTTCTAAGTTAATTTTTTAAAATTGCTTGTATGTCTATGAAACCAGTATTTTCTGGTCGCCGTCGACTATATGATATTGCTTACCCAGTATATCCGAGACCATTATCAGTAATTGGGGTAAGATAAGCGGCTTACTCATAAAACCCATGATTCCCAAATGATCCTTAAATGGCAAAACTTCCGATTCTTTAATGCCGCCAGATATTATAAGAGCAGGAGTTATTTTGATTTTATTATTATTGCTATTAGCCATCTCATTTTTCCTGATTCCGCCGAGAAAGCTAAAGCAATTCATATCCCGAAGATCGAAATCCAGTATCATTAAATCGGGGATTTGCTGCTTATAGCATTTTAGGCCAAGCGCGCCGCTACCCGCTTCGAATATCGTATATCCTGATTCGGACAAATACTGGTGAAGGCTATGTCTTACCTGAAGGACATCATCAACGATTAATATTTTCTTGTTGTCCATATTGCCCCTTAAATTAAGTAATTTAAGACAGTTACCTTGATACCGCTGTCTATATATCAATATCGGTCAATAGGATGAAAGCTTTTAGAGGATATATTAAAAAACTCAAAATTTATCTGAACGGTTATGAAATTTTATAAACTAAAATATTTGAGAATACTTAGACCTTTTGCATATTCATTATTCATAATGATTTCGCCAATGTTTCATAATGCACCGTTGTTTGAATTTGAATGGATTGAACTGAATTCGTTATTGCCTGGTTTTCAGTATGCAGCTAGTTTTATGATAAATAATTACGTTCATTAATCGCCTTTAAAATGAGATCAAATTCCGCCGATAAATATAATGATATATTAACTATGAATATTAATGTAATTTTCATAATCCACTAGCCCCGGAGGCACTTATGACAATGTTGATGGAAGTAATAGAATGGATGGATATGACCGGCAAGGATATGATCCATCGTTACCCCGAACAGGGTTCATCCGATATCAAGCTTGGCGCGCAACTCATTGTCCGCGATTCGCAATCAGCGGTCTTTTTCAAAAGCGGTCGGGCTTATGATGTTGTCGGCGCCGGCCGTCACACCCTCACCAGCCTGAACGTTCCGCTTCTGACCAGGGCGTTGTCTTTGCCGTGGAATTTTAAATCGCCAATCAGGTGCGAAGTCTATTTTATCAACCATAAGGTGTTCACCAATCTCAAGTGGGGGACCAAGGATCCGGTAGCCTTCCGCGATAAGGAACTCGGCCTGGTACGTTTGCGTGGATACGGCACCTACACATGCCGGATTACCCAACCGCTTCTATTCCTGAATTCGCTGGTTGGCCGTGAGGCCAGGTTCAGCACGGATGATATATCCGATTATCTGCGTGATGTTATAGTTTCCCGGGTCAACGATATGTTCGGCGAAAAACTCGAAACGATATTCGATCTGCCGGCGCAGTTCGATGAGTTGGGCAATGATATAAAGCTTCGTATCTCGAATGATTTCACCAAGTACGGCCTGGAGTTGATCGATTTCTTCGTCACCTCGATTACGCCCCCCGATGAAGTACAGAAGATGATCGACGAGAAATCATCGATGAAAGCGGTCGGCGATCTCGATAAATTCCTGAAATATTCTCTGGCCAAAGCCATGGGTTCCGGCAGCGATGCCGCCCAGGCCGGCACGGGGATGGGTATGGGCGCCGGAATCGGGATGATGATGCCTGGGTTTTTGCATGGCGCCTTGTCGCCCGAACAGCGCGATTTGAAAACCGAGCCGATTCCTACTGTCGCCTGTTCAAAGTGCAATACCGAAACGCCGGAAAACTCGCGATTCTGTTACAAGTGCGGCCATCAGATGGTGATGATAAATGAATGCCCCAATTGCGAAGCCGAGTTACCGGTTGAGGCTAATTTCTGCCATAATTGCGGTAAAAAACTGGATGAGAAAACTATCTGCGGTAAGTGCAACGCTAAACTACCCCAGGGCTCGAAGTTCTGTACCGAGTGCGGCGAAAAGCTGGATGGCTGATTATCAACTGATATATAATTGCCCCGGCTGCGGCAAGCCATCTCATACACCGGAAGGAGCGATGACCAATGGCTGCGAATACTGCGGCCTGATCGTCAGAATAGGCGCGCCTGGAAGGGTATTAAAATATTTCTACCCATCCAGAGTCGATTCGTATGGCGCCCGGATGGCGGCTGACCGTTTTCTTAAATCGAAAGGATTGCCACTAACCGGTAAAATAATTAAAAAGGAATTCTTCTATTTGCCCTTTTATAGATTCCGGGGAATGGCTCTCGACTATCTTACTCCGGAGACACAAATAGTCGAAGCCGTTGATGAAATGCCCATACCGGTGAAAGCCAAACATAAGCTCAAAGCCAAGGATTTTGATGTAACGGTGCCGGCGTTCGATCCTGGTGAATTCCGTTTA
The DNA here is from genome assembly GCA_024231855.1 of Candidatus Zixiibacteriota bacterium. GTDB lineage: Bacteria > Zixibacteria > MSB-5A5 > UBA10806 > 4484-95 > JAAEQD01. Next base: position 12,059 of record JAAEQD010000305.1, on the reverse strand, counting down.
TCGTCGCTTGGCGTCCGACCTCAATCGGTGCCTTTGTATGCTTTCAGCCGCGAGGAAATACCGGAAGATACGGTGATCGTAAAATCGGATATCAGCCCGCAAGTTGCTGAAGACAGGGCGATGAAACTTCATAACAGCAATATCAAGCTATATAATAAAACATCCCCGCTTTTTTCGGCGATGATTGGCGAGCAGATATCGATGATCTATTTCCCGGTTTGGGTAATCACCCACGAAAACGGGTCCGACTCGAGAATAGTCTTTGTGGATGCCTTGGCCAAGCGAGGCTATAACCAGGCCGAAGGGCCATTTGAATTTGACAATCGCGGTTTGGATGATGAGAATTCTCATTTCATTAATCCGCTTAAGCATCAGTGCCCAAATTGCGGCGCCGATTTGGACCAGCAGCATTTTTCGCTTTTCTACCCCTGCAAAAACTGCGACAGGTCGTTTATTCTCGAAGGCGAGGGCTATACACAAGTGAAATATCTTACGGCCGAAACCTCGCTGTGCGCGCCTTATTGGAGATTTCCGCTTGAATTAAAATGGAAGAGGCTATATAAGACAGTCGATGAGTTCAGCAATCTGCTGACAGGAGAAATTACCTTATTGCGAAAGGAAAAAAGAGGTAAGCAATTTTATCTTTATTGCCCGGCATTTAAGGTATCAAGCGCTCGACGCCTGACCGATAAGGCATTAATGCTTTTAAGAACGCAACCACATGACAAGCTGATCGATTGCTTGCCCGAACAGGGACCGGTTTTAAGTATCGATGAGGATGAAGCCCGTCAAATGGCGGTGTTTTTATGGCGGATAATGATCGTGAAAAATGCCCGGTTAACGCGTAAGGAATTCCGCATCGAGGAAGGCAATTTACCGGAAGGCGAGATCGTATGGCTGCCCATGCAGGATTTCCAGCTAATCGGCAAAGCAATCAGCTATCGGGAAGTAAATATGGTAGGCAAATGAGCACGGTTGGAATTATTGATATCGGAACTAATACCATTTTATCTGTAAAAGCCTCCGCTGAATCGAATAAAATAATAATCCTTTCAGACAACCGTTATCATTATCGCGCCGGTCGGCGGCTTGATGATATTGGGAATATATCATCCGAGTATAAGACCGGGATGAAGCGGGCGCTTTCGCGGGCGTTGAATGCTTTAGGGGATTGCCCGGAAATTAAGATTATTGCCACCGAGGTGCTGCGCAAGCCCAAAGATGGTCAATTATTTGCCGACGAATTAGCCGGAGAAAGCGGTTATACAATCGAGATTATCAATCCCCAAAGGGAAGCTGAATTGAGTTTCAAAGGCGCGACTTATGGCCTGGATGAATCAGACGAAAGAATAACCGTAATCGATATTGGTGGCGGTTCGACCGAGCTGGCCGTGGGTATAGATGGACAGCTTGATCGATGGTCAGGCGTCAAATTGGGCGCGGTCACGGTTTGTGAAACCGTAGGTAGTGAACAAAGTCCGGTTGATTACTTGTCGCTGGCCGGTGATGTATTTAGCGATTCGGATTTTGAAGAACTTCTTAATCCCAAACCGGCCCGGATGATTGTAGTGGGTGGTTCAGCGGTGGCAATCGCCGCTATACTGGCCGATTTGAAGGAGTTTGACGCGGAAAAAATTCAGGGATTTGTTATAAATCGAGATATCTTGACTCTGCTGTTGCATAATTTAGGCAGCATGTCGATTGACAAGCGGAGAAGTGTCATGCCATTCGATTCACAACGGGCCGATATCATCGTCGGTGGGGGCGCTATTATCCTGGCGTTTATGAGAAAGTATGGCTTTGAAACGATCGAAATATCTACAAATGGCCTGCGACACGGATATTTATTGGAACATTTTAGCTAATTAAACGCTTGACATTAATAAGGGTACTGATATTTTATGTTGAATCTATGGAGGATGGCTGATAAGATCGTTAATGGTTGGTTGAATCGACTTGAAAGTTCTTGGAAATTGTAATTAATTTACGACTGGAAAGGTGATAATCTTGTCAGATTTCTTCAAAAAAACTCCCCGCCTCATTAATTACTGTCTATTAGTATTGTTGTTTGCCGCTATTGTGGCTTGTAGTGGTTGCGGTGATGATCCTGTTACTAATGAGAATCCCGAAGTCTATAATCTGGTTGCCCCTGACTCCTTGATAAAAGGGCTTCCCGATACCACACTAATCTATCTGAGTTTGCGCGATCCTCAGGGCCTGGATGATATAGACTCTGTGTTTTTCACGGTTGATCGTCCTGATGGTTCGACCAATGGCTTTACTTTTTATATGTTTGATGATGGCCTGAATGGCGGTGATTCCTTGGCCGAAGACGGTATATATACACAAGGCATACAATCACCATCCTCAGGAAGTCAGACCGGCGATTATGTGTTTCATTTCTCGGCCAGGGATAATTCCGATAACATGTCTAACACGATTAACAAATCAATTACCGCTTACGATTCCGCTGATCCGGTTATCAGAAGAATTACGGCAAATCAATATGACATACAGAGGCAACATCTGTTTGTTTCGGCATATGTACTGGATGTTCAGGGTCCACTTAATATCGAGCGAGTCTGGGTTGAGATCACATATCTCGATCAGGATAGTCTTTATGGAGAATTCGATCTCAACGACTTCAGCAACAATGGTGACAGTACCGCCTTGGATAATATCTATTCCCTGGATTTGGAAGCCCAACAGGATAGCGTTTACGCCGAGGGCAGTTATATGATTGAATTTAACATTATCGACTATGATGGAAACACCGCGCTTCCTGTCGATACGACCATTGTTATAGATTCACCGGTATTATTTTGATGAGGTTTTAATGAAAAAAATTGTTTTCCTTCTATTAATTTTATCATCGTCCGCCCTGGCCTTAATGAATATGTCATTGGATGAACCGTATGAGGGTATCACCTCGAATTCCGTAATCGAGATCGTCTATGACTCCTCCGGCATCTGGCTGGGCACGGCAGGTGGAGCATCATATTTGGCTGACGGCGAAACGAGTTGGAGGACCTTCCGGGGCAATTCCGGATTGCATTCCAAAGAGGTTTCAGCGCTGGCGGCATCGGTGTATAATGGCACTACCTATGTATGTATCGCCACGCTTCATACTGAAGAAGTCTCCGGCGAAAATATCCCGGTAGGCGATGGTTTTTCAATTACCACCGACGGGGGAGAGACCTGGCTGCCGGATAGTGTATCTCAACCCGGCAATGCCACCTATTTCGGCAAGCTGTCTTATGATCTGGATATGTATCAGAATGATATCTACAGCGCTACTTTCTATGGCGGACTTGTTTACTCGATGGATGGCGGAAACAATTGGGATAACCTGTATCTTAATGATATCGATAGTACCGATTTGGTCGACAGTACATTCAGAAGTTATAGCAACCGTTATTTCTCGGTTAAGGTCGATACGACGCTGGCGCCCGACACGATTTCGGTTTTTGCCGGTACCGCTTTTGGCATAAACCGATTTATTTTCACGGATTATGGTGATGGGCTTAAGCAGGACGCAGCCTGGCAAATAGGCTACAGCCTGGCTGATTCTGCAAACAGTTTGCCCGGAAATCACGTTGTGGCCCTGGCCACTACCGGTGAACCGGGTCGAATATATGACGTATTCATCGTCGGCGATCGTGCCTATGTGGCGCATGATCAAAAAGGATTATATGTGGTTAATATTTATAATCCAGATTCTCCCAATACTATTGGCTTTTATGAGGGTATTAATCTGGGCAAAGCCCACGGCGTTTATGTGAGCGGCGATTATGCCTATGTCGCTGATTACGCTATGGGACTTCGAATATTTGATATAACCGGTAATTCCCCGGCATATGTGAGCTCTTTCTCTACGGGTGAAGCGACCCACGATGTTTTTGTGCTGGGTGATTACGCGTATGTCGCCAATCACCTCAGTAGTGTAACAATAGTAAATGTCTCCGATCCCGCCAATCCCGTTCAGGAATCACAATACATGGATTATGGCGGCATAAACGGCGTGCATGTCGTTGGCGATTACGCTTATCTGGCCGCCGGCGATGATGGCTTCGTAATTGTCGATGTTTCCGATCCGGCCAATCCCGTTCAGATCGGGATTGATGATTCACTGGGCTTTGCCAACGAGGTGTTTATTGATAACAACCTGGCCTATATAGCAGACGACGTGTTGGGGCTGGTAGTATTGGATATTACCGATCCCGATTCTCTCTCGCGGGTTGATATGAGTGGTATGCTTGGTGATGCGAAAAGTGTTTATTTCGAGAACGACCTTATTTACGTCGCCGATGATTTGGCTATGCGAGTTTACGAACTGGCGGCCGACACTCTGGCTTATCTGGGATTTCACGATACTCCCGGAACGGCAACTAATGTCGTCGTTGAAGGGAATTATGCTTTTGTAGCGGATAACTATCATGGTCTTCAAATTTATGATGTCCTCATGCCCGGGAGTATTTTAACTGAAGGCAATTTCGCTCCGGTTTGTTCGAGTTATATCTGGGCCGGTTGCCGGGTTGGAGTGGGTGAAGCCGCCCAGGATTACGCGGTAGCCTACACGACCGATTATGGCAATCACTGGAAAACGGTTATTCATGAATCGGCCTGGGATTTCGCGTTCATTGGCGATACGGTTTTGGTGGCTACCGATAATGGCCTATATATCAGTGATGATTATGAGAACTGGGAAGTGATCACCGAGATTGAAGATGTATCGGGTTTGAGTAAATATTTTCCATCCGGTTTCTTTTGTGTCGAGACGGTTGGCTCCGAGATCTGGGCCGGGGGTGCCGACGGCACCATTCATAGTGCCGATGGTGAAAACTGGAATGTTTTCCGATCACAATTATACGAAGACGAACACTTCGCTTATCCATCGCCTTTCTCGCCGGTAGCTTCAACCCGAAGAGGTGCAACGATTCATTATAAACCAATTCAAACGACAGATGTTACTATTAAAATATTCGATTTCAATCTGGATCTTGTCACGACAATAATCGATGGTGCTTCCAGGACAGGTGGAATGGAAGCCGATAATGATGTCTGGGATGGCAAAAATGACAATGGCAAGATGGTGGCCAATGGAGTTTATTTCTATAATATCAAACTTGGCACCGGCGAAGACTGGTGGGGAAAGGTAGCTGTTATAAAATGAGGAAGGCGTTTTTTATAATAATAGTTTTCGTAATGGCGATAAATCTCCCCGTGGCGATGTCGGAAACCGGCGATGCCGGACGAGCCGGGGCATTTCTCAAGTTTGGCCTGGGGGCCAGGTCTTTAGGCATGGGAGGAGCCTTTGGCAGTATCGCTGAGGGTGTTGACGCGGTTTATTATAATCCCGGTGGGCTGGGATTCGCCACGAATAAAGAGGTGGCATTTACCTATCATAGCCTGACTTTAGATCGGCATCTCAATAGCGCCTCGATAATCAGTCCTGTACGTAACGAGGCGGTAATGGCTATATCCTGGATAAATAGTTTTGTCGGTAGTGTCGAAATGCGTGATTCCGATCGTAATCCTTTCGGCGATTTCCCTAACAGCAACAATTCGTTCGGGCTGTCATTTGCCAAGCGTGTTTCAAGTGACTTTTCTGTAGGCGCTAATTTGCGGTATATTCAAGCGACACTTGATATTATTAACGCCTATACTATTGGTGTCGATCTGGGCGCTCAATTTAAAATCAAGGATGTCGCGTTTGGTGTATCGGTTAATGATCTGGGCTCGAACTTCGTTTGGGATTCGAGTAATTATTGGTCCGGGAGCCGGGGAAAAGAATACACCGATACTTTCCCGGTCAGGGTTCGAGGTGGTGCATCCGCTAAATTTCTTAATGATCAATTGATCACGTCTGTCGATATAGTTAAAATAGAAGAACTCGCGATTAAACCATACGCCGGCGCTGAATATTGGTTTTTAAAAGATGTTGAGTTGCTTGTTGAGGATGAGGAGGCCGAGGATGAAGTCAATGTGGTTAATGTGGACAGACGGATGCTGGGAGTGAGAACCGGGTATTCCGATGGCTCTTTGACATTCGGGATGAGTTTGTATTATCCTTATGGAAAATTCAACGGCGGTCTCGATTACGCGTTTCTGACAGGCAAAAGGGATGAAGGTTCAAATCACATTTTTACGGTTAAGGTGATGTTTTAATGACCAGAAAATTTTTAATTACTTTCATATTAATGCTGATATTTTCAGGCATCTGCCTGGCTTCGGCTGGAAGTTCCAGTTTCGCGTTTCTTCGCCTGGGTAGCGGCTCTCGTCCGGCAGCCCTGGCGGAAGCTGTAACCGCATCAGGTGTTGATATTACATCCGCTTTCTATAATCCTGCTCTGTTGAATTCGTTCGATGGAAAAAACCAGGTTGTTTTCATGCATAACTCGTATTTCAGCGATGTCACGGAGAACTATCTTGCTTTAGCCTCAAGAGGCGAACAGGCTGCTATGGGCGGCTATTTGATCCTTGGTAAAGTATCCGATTTCGAGAGAAGGACCGGTCCCGATCCGGAGCCAAGCGGTACTTTCGATGAGAATAATTTTGTTGGCGCTTTAACTTATACACGCGGAATCGATAATATTGATCTTGGCGTGACTTTCAAATATGCCTTTGAGAAAATCGACTACGCTTCGGCCAGCGCCGTAATGTTTGATTTGGGCCTGTATATGCCGCTGACCGATGAGATATCTGTGGGCGGAGCTGTAAAGAATATCGGAACCAAGCCCAAATTCCAGCGGGATGCGTTCGAGTTACCTCGAGAAATAAGAGTCGGCACTGCTTATAAGCCGAATTATTTTCAACAGCGGCTCGTATTTTTAGGCGATGGAGTATTCTACCCGGATATCGACACCAAATTCAATCTTGGTGCCGAATATACATTGGGGCAGTACTATGCCTTGCGGGCGGGCTATGGAGCCGGTTACGATTCCCGTGGACTTTCTTTTGGCGGCGGCCTGTTTTACCGTCAGTTCAAGTTCGATTACGCGTTTGTGAATTACAAAAACGACCTGGGTAATGCCCATCGTTTTACGCTGGTGGCTACATTCTGACACCTGATCGCCATTAATCGCATTTTAAACTAAAGTTCTGTAATTGGACTAGATTTTCAAGTCTTAATCCCCGATTTTGGTTGATATCCAACCTCTCATTCTTTACATTTAGCTATTTAGCAGGGTGTTAACGGGCTGGCATCCTGAACTTTGATAATAAAAGATTTTGATTTAATAGGCGTAATTACTTTCAAGATGAGGTGCTTTTGAAATGCCTAAATTCGTTACCTGTCTGAACTGTATGGATGGACGCGTACAACTTCCGGTAATAGGGTGGATCCGCGAAAAATATGACGCGGAACATGTGGATATGATCACGGAAGCCGGCATGGATGGCTTTCTGGTCAACCGGAAGGATGTTCCCGAAGAACTTCGGAAGAAAATTAATATTTCACTGGAGATTCACGGTTCGAGTGTGATATTTATCGTTGGCCACCACGATTGCGGCGGTCATCCGGTGGATGAGTTAACCCATAAGAAGCATGTTCTGGAATCTGCCGACAAGATAAAAAAGGTTTATCCGGGATGTGCCGTGTACGGTTTATGGGTCTCCGGGCTGTGGCAGATTGAAAAGCTGGGCGAGCTTTAAAGCTTACTTTGTTAACGATAGCGAATATTTTTAAATGACGCGTTTGGAGTTTTATTATCGCCTAATATTTAAAACATCTTTCCGGGGAGATCGACTATGAAATTATATTGCGGGGGCAAGGGGGATTTATCAGGATTAATCAGAGGAAGCGCGTTACTAATAATATTAGCCCTGGTATTTACGATTTGGGCATTTCCAATTGCCGCCCAACCTCAAAGCGATGCCGAGGATATTGAGAAAGTCGATACGGCTTTAACGGCCGAGGACGGCTATGTCGATACTCATGGGGAGGCAGACGCCGCGGCTACGGAGGAAGTTGAGCCAACCGACGAACCGGAAACAAAAACCCCGGGTGTACTCGATTTCTTTCTTACGGGTAAGTTTATCGCGTTTTTTGTTTTGATGCTCGCCGGCCTGGTTCTGTTATTCGGTAAATGGATAAATATATGGATCCGTCTTGGTATGGTGGTAGTAGCTTTTATACTGTTCGGCCTGGATTACTTCTTTCCACTCCATCCCAGCCCGATGTGCGCGGTAACCAAGCTATTTATGTTTAAATTCACGCAGGGTGAATTTTTCGCCATTTTCCTGGCTTTCTTTTTAGCGATATTCATCCCCAGCCTGATCGGCCGTAAATTATTTTGCGGTTGGGTTTGTCCGTTGGGCGCGTTTCAGGAATTGATTAATAAGATTCCGCATAAGTTTAAATGGAAAAGGTTTAATTTCACCGCGTTTAATTCAATCAGAATGACGCTTCTTGCGCTGTTTTTCCTCACCTTCTTCTTTGTTAAGGATCAGATCGTCTACCTCGGCGAGAGAGCCGGGGTTGATGTATCCGAACCGATATGGAAAGCGTTTTCCGCTTACAGTATTTATGATCCGATCAACTTTTTCGAGCTTCTTCACTGGGGAATAGATACCACTTTTATAATAATGATGTCGATACTGGTTATCACCAGCCTGTTTTTATATCGCCCCTTCTGCTATTCGATCTGTCCGATAGGCGCCATTTCGTGGCTTCTGGAGAAAATCGCTCCCGGCAGAATTAGAGTGGATATGAATAAATGCACCGACTGCGGCGAGTGCGAGGATCAAAGCCCCTGCCCGACTATCTATGACCTGAAAGATGAAAAGAATAAAGCCGCGTCTGATTGTACATCCTGTGGTGAATGCATAAAATCCTGCCCTGAGGACGCGATAAGTTTCGGATTTAAGAAGTAATATCTGAACTATTACCGAAAATCAATAATGGCCGGGTTGATTACAGCCCGGCTATTTTAATAGATAGGAGATTGCCTCGACGAATTTTCCGAGATTGCGTTTAAGTTGCTCCGGCTTCGCGCCAAAGCCTATCCTGATATGCCCCGGCTCCCTGAAGAAATGCCCCGGTACAATATGAACATTGAATTTATCAGCTAAATTTTCAGCCAGCGATTTAGTATCCTCAATATTCGATACTTTTGGGAAGTAGATACATCCGTGCACTGGTATATCTTCGGTTAAAAGGCCATTGTCTATAAGTGGCTGTATATACTCTTTCATAATCTCGCGATTGCCGGTAGCAATCTTGTGTGAATGATCCAGAAATTCATCCAGGTTTTCAATAATAAGCGATGAGAAAGAATCCAGAAGCCGCGAACCGCAACCCTCAACCAAAACCTGAAGCTTCTTTAATTCCTTTACAATTTGGCGCTCGGCAATTACCCAGCCACAATGTATCATTCCCAGGCCGTAAACTTTGGTGAGGCTGTTGAGGGTGATAAAACAGTCATCCAGCGTTGCCGCGGGCGCAGGCTTACCCGGTATGAAATCGTGATAGATCTCATCAACCAATATTCTTATATCTTTATTCCGCGATTTCGCCGTATCGGCAATCCTCCGCAAATAATCGTCATCCAGATATGTCCCGCTGGGATTATGAAGGTTGGTTATAATCAGTAATTTCGTATCAGACCTGATCGCGTTGGCTAACTCATCAAGATCAACCGAATATTCTGACGGCCGCCTTTTCAGAATTGTGATATTACAGCTAATAAACTCAGGTGAGGCCATTAAATGCTCATACACCGGCGCTTCGATGACTACGTGGTCGCTCTCTTTAAGCAAACTTCGGCAAACAAGATATATCGCGTTGGTAGCCCCATTGGTGGGCATAACATTTTCCGGGGATGTGCCATATCGTTTCGCGATATTACTGATGAGACCCGGATGCCCCCAGGCGTAGGACACGTTAATACGGTCTTCGGCTTCCTTTTGAAATCGCGCCAGATACCTCATCAGGATCTCCATCGGCGGATGAACATCGCTTACCAACAGGGGATAAGAGTTCTCGGAAGTAAATACTTCAAAGTCCAGATTAAAAAACCATTCGATATAATCGATATTCATGTTTGGAAATATAGCGATTTGAGGCAATTGTTCAAGCTCATTTTGGTCGAATCTATTGCGATTTTCGGGAAAATTCGCTATCATTATTCTTTAATAAATTTGTCATTCCCGCGAAAGCGGGAATCTGCTCCCGCCATGTCATTCTCGCAAAGGCGGGGATTTACCCCCACCATGTCATTCCCGCGGAGGCGGGAATCTAAGGGAAGGGTGAAGGGTTGCGAAAACTTTGGTAAGATATTAAGTGAAATTGTAATAAATCAGGCAAAGGAGATTCGATGAAAGATAAGAGAAACGAGGCCCTGGCGCATCAATTGCTCGATTACTCGACCGAACTTCAAAAAGGCGAGGTGCTCTACCTTGAGATCAAGGGCAAGGACACCCTCGAACTCGGCAAGGAGATAATCAAGCTGGCCACCGAAAAGGGCGCCACGACTTTCTGGTACTACAACGATGAGTCGCTGATCCGCAACTGGGTAGGCATCGCCGGCGATGATCAGTTCAAGAAACAAGCCGACTTGCACATGGAGTTGATGAAGCGGTCCGATGCCTATATCGGCCTTCGTGGTTCGGATAATCCGTTTGATCTGGCCGATATCGATTCCAAGCAGATCGACAAGATGAACACCCTGTTCTACAAACCTGTCCATCTCGAACAGCGGGTCAAGCACACCAGATGGGTCGTGCTCAGGTTCCCCAACAACGCCATGGCTCAACTGGCTGAAACATCACAGGAGAAATTCGAGGATTTCTACTATCAGGTTTGTTGTGCCGATTACGCCAAGATGTCACTGGCGCAGGACAAGCTGAAAGCGCTGGTCGAGGCTACCGACAAGGTGCATATCAAGGCTCCCGGCACCGATCTGACGTTCTCGCTGAAGGGCATCCCGGTGGTCAAATGCGATGGCCAACGCAATATCCCCGATGGCGAAGTGTACACCGCGCCGGTTAAGGAATCGGTCAACGGCACGATCAAGTACAACACGCCCTCGCTCTACCAGGGCAATATCTACACCGGTATCACATTCACATTCGAAAACGGCAAGATCGTCAAGGCCACCGCCGACGGTAATGTCGATAAGCTCAACAAGGTGCTCGACACCGACGCTGGCTCGCGCTATATCGGCGAGTTCGCGATTGGTGTCAACCCGTTTATCCTTCAGCCAATGAAAGATACGCTTTTCGATGAGAAGATCGCCGGCTCGTTTCATTTCACGCCCGGCCAGTGCTATAAGGAAGCCGCCAACGGCAACGACTCGGCAATCCATTGGGACCTGGTACTGATCCAGCGCCCCGATTACGGCGGCGGCGAGATGTGGTTTGACGGCAAGCTAATCCGCAAAGACGGCGTATTTACCGACGCCGAAATGGAGAAGCTGTTCTCAAAGGAGAATTTGAAGGGCGCGGATATATAATTAGGCAATAACACGTTATACTCGTATCTAAGCGCTGCTTAGATACGAGGGTTGCTAAGCAGCGCTTAGCAACCAGTACTGAAAAATCACGTGCCGTCGGGTCGCCTGACCCGACGGCTTTTTTATACGCGGTCGTAGGGGATGGTCTAAGACCAGCCCGCATTCGGGTCGATCTTAGATTGAGCCCTCTTACTCCAAGCATGCCATTCCCGCAGAGGCGGATACACTAAGTCTTTTTATAATCTAAGCAAGGGGAAAAAGCAGACTTTCCTAAATAGCCTTACATTGAAATCTATATAATAATAATAGTTGCGAATATATGTGTTATAATATTAAATTATAAGTGCAAATAGTGTGATTTTCTAAAAGGCTAAATTTTTAATGCCTATAAAGCAATTCAAATGTTGTGGAAAATTCGCAAAAACGGAGATTAAAAGAATACTAAAATATTTGGATAAATATGAGGATTGAATATAGTGAATTGTTGACGCCTAGCTCAAAAGCACAAAAGCCAAAAATTTTAACTGAAGAAGAAGTGACATTTTTGATTAATCGGGGCGTTTATACATATGGAGAATTTATAAGAGCAGATTTAAGTAAATTTCG
>JAAEQD010000304.1 GCA_024231855.1 Candidatus Zixiibacteriota bacterium | reverse complement strand
TGATTAACAAAGACCTGCGTAAGGAATTTAAAGACGGCGCATACCTGCTCAATACCGGCAGAGGCAAGACTATCGTCGAAGAGGATGTTACCGAAGCGTTGAAAAGCGGGACACTGACCGGTTTCGGTAATGATGTCTGGTATTCCGACCCGCCGGAAAAAACAGTATTGATGGACGCTCCAAATGTTACGATGGCTCCCCATATGGGCGCCTCGACAAAAGAGAATCTGCGGAGAATCGGCGACATTATCGATGAACTGATCGGTGAATACGTAAAGTAATTGCTTTATAACGATATAAATAATGAGGAATAACGATGGCAAATAGAGTATTTAATTTCAATCCCGGTCCGTCAACACTCCCGCTCGACGTTCTGAAAATCGTCCAGGAGGAACTGCTTGATTACCGGGGAACCGGCATGTCGGTGATGGAATCTTCACACCGCTCACCTGAATATGATGAGATAAACGAAACCGCAATGGCGTTGACAAAAGAATTGATGGGACTTGGCGATGATTATCGAGTCCTCTTCGTAGGCGGAGGAGCATCTTCTCAATTCGCATGGATACCGATGAATTTCCTGAATGAAGGACAGGTAGGCGCTTATGTCGATACCGGAACATGGTCGACCAAAGCTATCAAAGAAGCTAATGGTCTCGGTAAAGTTCACTTAGCAGCATCTTCCAAAGATGATGGTTTTACATTCATACCCAAAGACTCCGATATCAAATTCCCTGATGATGCAGCTTATCTTCATATCACAACTAACAACACTATCAAAGGAACCCAATATCATTTTGTACCGGAAACAGGAAATGTTCCGTTAATGGCTGATATGTCTTCGGATATTCTATCAAAGAGGATGGATTTCTCCAAGTTCTCACTGATTTATGCCGGTGCCCAGAAGAACCTCGGTCCTTCCGGCGTGACGATGATAGTGATTAAGGATGATATGCTTGCCAAATGTAAAGACGGCATACCGACAATGTTTGATTACCGCACTCATGCGGAAAAGAAATCATTATACAACACCCCGCCTGCATTCGGCGTCTATATTGTCAAACTGATTTTGGAATGGGTAAAAAACAATGGCGGCCTGGAAGCTATGGAGAAGACTAATATGGCGAAGAAAGACGCTATCTATAACCTTATCGCAAAATACCCGGACTATTTCAAAGGAACTGCGGAGGTTGACAGCCGCAGTTGGATGAATGTTACTTTACGTTTACCTTCTGAAGACTTGGAAAAGAAGCTGATAGCCGAAGCGAAAGC
>JAAEQD010000303.1 GCA_024231855.1 Candidatus Zixiibacteriota bacterium | reverse complement strand
TCGGGGCCGGGGCGGGTTTCGCCGTTTTTTATCCCGATGATGATTATTGATATGTGCGCCGGTTTGGTATCGATGCGATTTGGTTTCCGTGGTCCCAACTATGGAACCGTTTCGGCCTGTGCTTCATCATCGCACGCAATACTGGATGCTTTTAAAATCATCCAGCGGGGCGATGCCGATGTTATGATCACCGGCGGATCGGAATCAACAATAACACCGACCTCAATGGCTGGGTTCTGTTCGGCCAAAGCGATGAGTACCCGTAATGATGAACCGAAGCGGTCCTCGCGGCCTTTTGATAAAGATCGTGATGGGTTTGTGATGGGTGAGGGTTCGGCAATTGTGATTCTCGAATCGCTTGAATCGGCTCAGGCTCGCGGTGCAAAAATCTACGCCGAAGTCGTTGGGACCGGAATGTCCTGCGATGCTCATCATATGACGGCACCATTACCAGATGGCCGGGGAGCCATGATGGCTATGAAAAATGCCCTTAATGATGCCGGCATGGAACCGAGCGAAATTGGATATATTAACAGTCATGGAACAGCAACGCCTCTTGGTGATATTTCCGAAACCAGAGCTATTAAAACAATTTTTGGTGAACAGGCGATTAATATCCCGGTGAATTCTACTAAATCTCAGGTTGGGCATTTGCTCGGCTCAGCTGGCGCGATAGAATTTATTACCTCGATACTTGAAATGCAGGCGGGGAAATTGCATCCGACTATTAATTTGGACAACCCAGATCCAGAGTGCGATCTTGATTATGTTCCCAACAAAGCGAGAGATTATAAATTTGATGCTTTTCTGTCAAATTCTTTTGGCTTTGGTGGACATAATGTGACTTTGGTTGGGCGAAAGTTTAATGATTAAAGTTAAAAGTGGCTTTAGTAAATTTTTTAAAACAGCTTTTTTCAAATAAAAGCGCACAGGCCGAAAAAAGGCTAAACGATCAATTTTATAATAAGCTGGGGTATCGATTTAAAAACCCCGGCTTATTGATTGAAGCCCTGACTCATCGGTCTTATATCCGAAGCAATAATAATAGCAATATTCCATCGAATGAACGGCTGGAATTC
>JAAEQD010000302.1 GCA_024231855.1 Candidatus Zixiibacteriota bacterium | reverse complement strand
GGGGTTTGGCACCTCGATGTCGGCTCATCACATCCTGGGGCTGGAGAAGGTCCCAAGGGTTCGGCTGTTCGCCGATTAAAGTGGTACGTGAGCTGGGTTTAGAACGTCGTGAGACAGTTCGGTCCCTATCTGATGCGAGCGCAGGATACTTGCGGGAAGCTGTCCCTAGTACGAGAGGACCAGGATGGACGAACCTCCAGTACACCAGTTGTCGCGCCAGCGGCATAGCTGGGTAGCTGCGTTCGGCAGGGATAAGCGCTGAAAGCATCTAAGCGCCAAGCCCATCCCAAGATTAGGTATCCCTTCCCCTTCGGGGGACTAAAGGCTCCTGGAAGACGACCAGGTCGATAGGCCGTAGGTGTAAGGTCAGTAATGGCCTCAGCCGAGCGGTACTAATCAGCCGTGAGACTTAACCTTAAAAATTTCTGCGCAACTCTTGGCAGAAAAGCCATCGTTGTTCTGTTAAGATGTCATAGAACTCTCTTGACAACAAAATAAAATTCTCGGTGGCGATGGCGGGGAGGTAACACCCGTTCCCATTCCGACCACGGAAGTTAAGGTCCCCTGCGCCGATGGTACTGCACCCTCGCAGGTGTGGGAGAGTAGGACGTTGCCGGGTTTAATTAGAAACCGCTCTGATTTTCAGGGCGGTTTTTTTGTTTGTGTAACCAAATTGACAGCAGCGCGGGCAGGAATCCTTTCCTGCCCACGTTGCGCGCAATCAATATGTCGCCAGGAAAGGATTCCTGACGACGCCGGAACCTCAGGATGTCACTTCGTTTCCATCCTGAGGTATATGTAAATCGGTCGAAAGAAATACTCTTCAGCGGGATGATATCATAATATATTTATAATCAAATATTCCTTGAACTTTATAGCCAGTGGTAACTATAATAGTACCAATGGAATTTATAAGCAGGATTAATGAGATACCGCTTTGGAATATAACCTTATATATTTCCATAATTAATTTCTTTGGCAATCTATTAATATATAGATATTTATTCAAATATAAGAATCCGTTTAAAAAACCATGGTTCTGGATAAGCTGGATACTATCAATTCCGGCAATACTAGTTATACTATTTATAATTAATCTTTATGCAATGGCGATGATAGGGAGTGGAATTATAGATGCTCCTGAAATACTAGGTACCGGGCCAGATATGCAATTTCTCCTTCCGCCGCAAATGCCCGACTTTATTCTATGGTTTGGTTTCGGTTCGTTGAGTTTATTCATTTTGTTTATATTTGCCAAAATGAAATGGCGAAAAGTCAATCTGGCTAAAAGTAAAATATTCTGGGGCGCCTGGATAATTTTCGCGCCTGCATTCTATCTAATTGTAATGATAGGGTGGATATTCTTAGCTTCATATTGCCCATCGAACGAGTTTAGCTCCTTGGAATGGCGAAACAATCCCGAAAAAAGGATTGAACTTATTGACGATCTTGTTGATAGCAAAAAGCTTGATGGATTAACAGAAGAGAAAGTTATCGAATTGTTGGGAAAACCGGTAGATTCGGGAAGAGGATTTTATAGAACCGAAAACGAAATAACTTACTATCTGGGACCCGAGAGAGGTCTCATTCGGATCGACAGTGAATGGTTATCAATTCTAATCAAGGATGGCAAAGTAGATAGTTATAATGTTTGGCGAGATTGATTTATTTATGCGTCAGGATGGAAGTATACGATATGCTGACGCTTTCCGCCGAGCAACCTCAGGATGTCACTTCGTTTCCATCCCGAGGTATACATCTCATCTGGAACTTAACGCATGTAATTACCCACAGTAGCTCGTCAGATCCCGAGCAGGCCTGACCCGCGCTACTGGATCGAAGAGTTAGAAAGCCCATTAGCGATTAGGAACAATATCCGGTTTATGTCGATTACTATATGTAGTTTTCACCATTATTGATTATATTGGATAATATAGAGACGATGGTGAGGATCTTGATATTTTAGTAAGTTAACGTGATTCAAGGGTAAAATGTATATTCCCGCGACAAAAAAAGAACTGGATAAATTGGGCTGGCTAAAGCCCGATGTCATCCTAATAACCGGCGATACATATATTGATAGCCCGTTTATAGGGATTGCGATTATAGGTAAGACGTTAATTCAAGCCGGTTTTAAAGTCGCGATAATCGCACAGCCTGATGGCGCTTCCGGTGAGGATATCGGCAAATTTGGCGAACCTAATTTATTCTGGGGTGTCACCGGCGGTGCCATAGATTCGATGGTCGCTAATTATACGGCAACAAAGAAGAAGCGTAATGACGATGACCTTACTCCCGGAGGCGTTAACAATCGAAGGCCGGACCGCGCGGTGATCCATTATAGTAATCTAATAAGAAGATATTTCAAAAACACAAAACCAATCGTGCTTGGCGGAGTTGAAGCCAGCCTCAGGCGCATCTCTCATTACGATTATTGGTCAAATCAAATCCGCAAATCCATTTTGTTCGATTCCAAAGCCGATTACCTGATTTATGGAATGGGGGAAGAATCAATTGTGAATTTGGCGCGGCGAATTAAATCTAATAAGCAGGTGAACGACCTTCGCGGTATTTGTTATATTTCACGGAACAAGCCCGATGATTTTATCGAGCTCCCATCATTTAACGAAGTTTCCGGAAATAAAGACAGTTTTATCAAAATGTTCGATATATTCTACCATAACAATGATCCCATAACCGCTAAAGGACTGGTTCAAAAGCAGGATACCAGATACCTCGTCCAAAATCCTCCGAACCAAAATCTGACGCAGGCTAAACTGGATAAAATTTATAAATTGAATTTTGAAAGAGATGTTCACCCTGTTTTCAAGAAGCAGGGTAAAGTTAAAGCATTGGAGACGATAAAAAACTCGATTACTACACATAGAGGATGTTACGGCGAATGCAATTTTTGCTCGATTGCGGTTCATCAGGGAGGAACGGTAATTTGGAGATCCCAAAAATCTATAATAAACGAGATTAAGGAAATAGTCGGAAAAACCGGATTTAATGGATATATTTCAGACATCGGCGGACCTACCGCCAACATGTATGGCTTTGAATGCAGTAAAAAGATGAAATCCGGCGCTTGCCAGGATAAACGATGTCTCTATCCGGATGTATGTTCAAAAATGAAAATAAATCATAATCCGCAAATTCAACTTCTAAAAAAAATTAGAAAGATTCCCGGTATTAAAAAAATATTTGTCGCCTCCGGAATTAGATACGATATGGTGCTTGATGATGCCCATTATGGTGATAAATATTTAAAAGGATTGACCGAACATCATGTCTCCGGTCAAATGAAAATAGCTCCCGAGCATATTGATGATAATATTTTGCGTTTAATGGGCAAGCCGAGCAATACGTCTCTAATTGAATTCACCGAGCTTTATTATACCTTGTCGAAAGCCTTAGGTAAAAATCAATTTCTAACCTATTATTTAATCGCCGCTCATCCTGGATGCACAACCAGTGATATGAAGCAGTTAAAATCGTTTACATCGAGGCGATTAAAAGCGAATCCGGAGCAGGTACAGATATTTATTCCGCTGCCGTCGACGTATTCAGCGTTAATGTATTACACCGAAAAGGATCCCTTTACGGGTTCTAAAATATTCGTAGAGAAAAATATTAAGCGGAAAGAAATTCAGAAATTAATAGTCACGGAAAAGCAAAAATTCAAAAGAAAATCGACTAAATCAAATTTCAAGAAATATACCAAATAAAATAGAGTCGTTATAATTAAGATCGCCTTCGTCCCATTCTTTGGGTCAGTATAATTAATTATCCACAGCGGCTCGTCAGGCCCCGAGTAGGCCTGTCTACGCTCCTATAATGCAGGCTTGTTTTTTAGTTCGAATGTGTTTATAATTACATAATGTATATGATAATTAAAACATCGCTTATTGTATTAATCATAGCCATACTTTTATCCGGCCCAGTAGCGTATGCCGAACCGGTCGAAAGCGATAGTATCGATTCGGATACGCTGACCACTTCAAAAGGTGAATTGTTGTTCTTGCCGATAATTTTCTATAGCCCGGAGACAAAATTAGCCGGGGGGGCGGCTGTTAACTATCTGTTTCAATTTACCAGCAATAAGGACGGCACAAGGCCGTCATCGATATTGCCGTATTTGATCTACACGCAGGAAAAGCAGATTATATCCAAAGTCGATCTGGATTTCTACTGGGCGAATGATAAATACAATCTGTATAGCGAATTCGGCTATGTCAAATTCCCCGGCAAATTTTATGGAATCGGCAATGATTTGGATGACGCCGAAGGGGAAGATTACACGCCCCGTATTTTAGGCCTTTTACTGTATTTCAAGGGCAGGATTTACCCCGGGCTGTATCTGGGCGCGAATTTCGGCTACGAAGATTTAAAAATGATTGAGACTGAAGATGGAGGTATGCTGGCCAGCGGTGATGTTACGGGTAGCCAGGGGGGAGCGGTTTCGAACCTGGGTTTGTATTTTAACCGGGATACCCGGGATAATATGTATTATCCGCTTAAAGGGAGTTATCATCTGGTAAGTTTCAATCTGTATGATTCAGCTTTAGGCAGCGATTACGAATTTCGGCAGTACAAATTAGATTTACGAAAGTATGTGACTTTTACTAAGGTGAATACTTTTGCTTTTGAAATACTATTCCATGGCGTTGATCGCGATCCGCCGTTTTTGAAGCTGCCGAATTTCGGCGACAGCAACGTGATGAGGGGTTATATGCCGATGCGTTACGCCGACAAGAATCTGTTTGTAGTCCAGGCGGAATACCGTCGCCCGATATGGTGGAAATTCGGTATTGTCGGTTTTGCCGGTTTTGGCGATGTCGCGAAGGAAATCGGGAAGTTTAAAATCAACAATTTCAAATATTCGTTCGGCGGAGGGATACGTTATAAAATCAGCGCCGATGAGAATATCAATGTCAGGCTGGACTATGGAATCGGCCAGGGATCATCGGGGCTGTATATTGCCTTTGCCGAGGCGTTTTAGATATGCATATAACAAGTACTTAAATATACTATATCTATGGCTCCATTATCGCTATAAGTTAACTTGAGCAGATTTAATATAAGTCGTCGAAGCTGTTGTAGTATCGGGATTAACGGTCTGCTAAAGTAGACTTATTTAGTCCAATATGGACAATTTTTTCCTTGACATAAAATAATACAATCTTATATTAATATCAGATTATCGATAAATTCGATAAATTCGATAACCAAATCAAGGTTGGTAACGTGACGCATTCTCTATCCAAAGATTTTTACACCACGGGCGAGGTGGCCGCTCTTTGCTCGGTGACACCGGATACAGTCCTTAAATGGATACAAACCGGCAAAATCGCGGCTTCCAGGACTCCCGGCGGTCATCATAGAATACCTAAAGATGTTGTAATTCCACTTCTGGAAACAGAGCACATGCTTCCTCCAAGCGGCAATACTGATTCATTTCAATACTGCTGGGAATTTTATTCAAAGGCCGGCCGGATACCTGATGGCTGCAAGACCTGTATTGTTTTTAAATCCCGGACCAGCCGCTGTTATGAATTGAGCAAACCACCGAACAATGACGGGCATAACGCGATTTTCTGCAAAGCTTCTTGTGATAACTGTGAGTATTACATGACGGTACATGGTCAGAAAATCAATGTGCTGGTCGTCACCGATCAAGACGGCATTGTCGATGAGCTTAACGATGACTCATCCCGCTATGATATTAATTTACGTATCACCGAATGCGAATATCGTTGCTCGATGATGATAGATAAATTTCGTCCCGATTTTGTGATCCTCGATTGCTCAATGGGCGAATTGCGCACCGGAGAATTCGCCAGACAACTTTATGAGGATCCCAGAATACCCTTCGTGAAAGTCATTTTAGTCGGCCCAAAAAGCGAGATTCCGTCGGAATGCAATAAAATGGTATTCGCGGTAATAAAGGAAAGATTATCGAAAGGAATACTACCGGCAATCGTAACGGGCCAAAGATAGGAAAAGATATTTTAATAACGATGTTAATAATCTGTGATGTTGAAAGGAGGAGTTAGAGATAAAGCCATAGTTTGATTTTGTGGGAGGAAGAAGGACTCGACGGGAGTACGCGAAATACATGCCCGTCAAGCCCGGAAAACAGAATCGGCTTGCCGGTTAACGGAAGCCGATCGCTGGAGATTTCATAGTAAATACTAATTGAATTTAGTTAGTACAAATACTCGCCGAGAACTCCCACTTTTGACCCAAACCCAACTAATTTTGGGAGGAAGTTATGACTGATCAGAATCCAAATACGGAAAGCAACGAGACACCCGACGGATTTCTAAGGGAAATGTCGTCCTGGTCTAAAGAGATAGCCGAAAAACTGGCAAAAGATAATAGTATAGGACCATTAACCGAGGATCATTGGACGATTATCGAATATGTCAAAAGATATTATGATGATACCGGCCAGGGTCCGCCGATTATCAAAATAAGCAAACATACCGGGTTTAGTTCGGGTTACATCTGCGAGTTATTCCCATGCGGAGTCGCCAGAGGCGCTTACAGGTTAGCAGGGTTACCTCGCCCGTCCGGTTGCATTTAATCGATTCCGGAAACAATCGGATCGTTTCTTAGAAAAATGTCAAAGCAATAGCAACTTGAAAGGAGTTGAATTTGAATTACCTAGTTTTAGGTGTTCTGCCATATATAACAGTACTAATATTTGTCATAGGCATGGCTTATAGACTCTATACTTGGTCAAAAACGCCTCAACCCGGCGCTTTAACGCTATTTCCCAATCCCAGTCCAAACTCAGGGCTGTTTATGGGGGTATTGAAAGAATCATTTCTTTTTCCAGGTTTATTCAAGGGCGATAAATTATTCTGGGGCTTTTCCTGGTTTTTCCACGCCTCGCTAGCCCTAATTGCACTTGGCCACTTACGCGTTTTCACCGGTCTTATTGATTCGATACTTGTTGGTTTTGGAGTAAATGTGGAATTGATGAGTTCTGCCGGCGGCGGGGTCGCCGGAATCGTGATTATGATAGCCGCGGTGCTGCTAATCGGCCGTCGTCTGACAATGAAACGGGTAAGGCAAATTTCCGGCTTTCCGGATTTCTTCGCCTTGCTGTTGATCACCGCCATAATCGTAACCGGCAACTGGATGAGGTTTGGAGCCCATTTTGATCTGGCTCAGACACGAGTCTATTTTTCCGCTTTGCTTACATTTTCCTATTCCGCCGCTATAGCCCCGGCCAGCGGCATGTTTGTTTTGCATTTCTTGTTGGCCCAGTTCCTGATCATTCTTATCCCATTCAGTAAAATCATGCATTTCGGCGGTGTCTTTTTCACTCAAGCAGTCATTCAGAAATCTTAAAGGAGCCAGGTTTTGGGAGATAAAGTCGTAAATAATAAACCAACAATGACCGATCAGGCGAAAAGCCAGATCGATAAGAATAATAGTAAAGCGAAGGTTGAGGGGAACGGTTTAAAGCAGGCAGTTGTGAACGCCTGCAAAACGATCGATAATGGCCCTCGAGTCTTGAAGCTTTACATGGAGATGTGCGCCAAATGCGGCACCTGCGCCGATCAATGCCCCGTATATCAGGGTGAGCCGACTGACTTGAGGAATCCGGTTATCAGATCGAATTTAATCAGGTCGGTTTTCAAGAAATACTCGACGCCCTCCGGAAAACTTTTTGGACCGCTTGCCGGCGCCGAGGATTTCGACGGCGATATGAAGAAATTCGTCGATGCTTTTTACGAATGTACGGGCTGCCGTCGCTGCGCGACATTCTGCCCGATGAGTATCGATAATTCGGTGATAACCAGAAAAGGCCGGACTATAGCCGATAATCTGGGTTACACTCCCGATAGACTTATGAAAGTCATCAATATCTCTCTGGAAACAGGCAATACCGACGGCGCGAATATTGTCGCTTTCCAGCAATCGGTGGAGTTTTTAGAGGAAGAGATTAAGGATAGTTGCGGACTGGACGTTAAAATTCCTTATGATGTTGTCGGCGCCGATGTATTTTTCGTGCCGCCATCGGGCGACCTTCTGGTTAACCCCGAAGCGGTAATGGGAATCGCCAAGATTTTCCATAAGCTGGGTGTTTCCTGGACATTAAGTTCGAAAGCGTTTGACGGCGCCAATTACGGTTTGTTTACCGGCGATGACGCGTCGATGAAAGCCGATAATAAGCTTTATGTCGATGAAGCACATCGTTTCGGTTCTAAAATGCTTATGATGGGCGAATGTGGCCATGCCCATCGCATAATGAAATTTATCATGGAGAAAGCCGGCTGGTGGGGTGAACTGCCATTCGAGATTACTAACGTTCTTCAGTATACCGCGGAAATGGTTACCGATGGCGCGATCACATTCGATAAGAGCAAAAATCCCGATCCGGTTACCTATCATGATCCGTGTAATTTCGGCCGAAGCTGTGGAATCGTGGAAGAGCCCCGAATCATCATGAAAGCCGCCTGCGCGGATTTCAGGGAGATGACGCCCAACCGCGAGCAGAACTGGTGTTGCGGCGGCGGCGGCGGACTCTCGGCGATGGATGATATCTATGAGTTCCGGATGAACGTCTCCGGCAAGATGAAACTTCAGCAGATCGACGCGACCGGCGCCAAGTTCTGTGCCGCGCCCTGCTCGAATTGCAAAAGACAGCTCATGCAGCTAATGGAATACCACAAGCGCGATGTCGTAATCGGCGGCGTGCATGATATGGTGTTCAACGCGATAAAGATGTAAGTACGTTTTACCTAAGTGAGTTTTAGCTGGAAGCCCCTTCTTTTGGAGGGGCTTTTTTATTTAGTATTTAAAATATCTGCAAATTCAGGTTTATTAGAGATGAATTCAGTAATTTCATTTGCAATTAGTTTAGGGGTTTTATCTTTAATATTGAGACCTTGTTTTCTTTTAAGAAAGCCATGAATTTTATCATCAATTAAGGGAATAATTAATTTATTGCCTGCAATTGCACTGCCGACTTCTTGATCAGTCCATTCGGATGGCCTGAAATTTGGAGTTAACAAAGCTATAAATACATGACAATCTCTCAATTCCTTTAATATCCTATCTTCCCATTCCTCTGATATTTCAATATCATCATGGGCCACAAAAACCGAGAGATTAGCTTCTTCTAAATGTTGTTTAATTTTCCCGACTAATGATTTATCAGTATTAGAATAGCTCATAAAAACTTTAACATCATTAATTATCGATGTTGAAATGATTTTATTGGTTTTATCTTCATTTCTGAAATTAATTCTATAGTTCTTCAATCCTATCGTTCCATTAGCATATTTGTTATCAATACTAACAGTGCTTTCAATTAACAGTTGCCGCTCGCTAAGAATATCTAGACTATCATATATGAAATCAATATTAGCATTTGTATTAATAACAATATCATCACTATTTATGTACTTTTTAGCTTTTTGCGAATTTACAGAATAAATAAAATTCAATATTTCCTTTTCTACACCATTTATATTTGAAGTATTAGTTTCAGAAGAATTAACAGAGTAATAAATATCATTCTGCTCAGGTTGAGATCTAATATGATTTAAAGCAAATCTCAGTGCGCGTAGAATAATTTTTTTAGTATCACTTTTTTGCGATTCGACTAACGACCACGGTATTTTTAAAGAATAAGTAGAATTTTTATAAGATATGTCATAAAAGTAATTTTTTATATTCAACGGATTATTTGAATCAATTCTACGCCAAAGATTATATTCTAATAACTTTCCGTCCAGCAATGTTAATATTTTGCCTAAATGCCTATCATCCATATTTAGACCTTTTGTTAGCTAACTATGCATATCTATTCAAAAAACACTTCAATTTGTCCCATACTTATTTTGAAACCTTGTCGCATTCCAATAATTTGATATTTGCCGCTTTCGGGTTTTCTAAGTGTAGCCTGTCCAATGGGATCATCATATTTTACATCTCTATCATATATCCTGAGAATAATAGATTCTCCATAGTATTCTTTTACTTCAAATCGTTCATTTATTACCGGCGAATTATTGTCCTGATACTTTTGGGTTTGGCCAACAAATGTATTTCCAACATGGATTGAAACCCATGGATCGGTTTTGCTCATAGTATCTAGCTTTGGTAATCCAGTGATGCTTTTAATAACAATTGTAAAGCCTTTATACCTTCTTTTCGAGAACAAAGATTCTACAATTGGCTCAACCAGCACATTATCAATATCTTCAATTTGAATTCTTGCTGATTTTTTCTCTGACTTCACAATTTCGCCAGTTTCGACATCAATGAGTTCTAAAAGCAAAGTGAATTCGCTTCCAAGCTTAAATAATTTTCCTGTAATGATTTGATCTACTGACAGGAGCTTCCCAGCTTCTACAGTATTCTCAGTAGCCCCGGTCAATTGAAACTTTTGCTCTTCCAGTACTTTTAATATTTGATTACGCGAAACTATTTTGAAATCCGAATAATTTACGACGCCATTCTCTATGAACGCTGTTACTGCTTCCGAAACTTCCGCAGATACCCCAGCATTATCCAGATCTAATACGGCAATTGTATCAGCATATGTTGGAAGAAAGGAAATGAAGGAAATTAAAACAATGGACAAGATTTTAAGCATATTTTGCTCCTTTTTATATATAAATATATGGTGTGCGATAGCTTTGTCAATGATAATTGCTTTATTTTAATGCGTCAGGATGGAAGTTTACGACATCCTGACGCTTTTGCGCAATAACCTCAGGATGTCACTTCGCTTCCATCCTGAGGTATGTGTAATTGTTACTATGAATTCGCACTTGTCAGCAACCGTCTTTCAAGTCCACTCGGAACTTGACGTGCGCAATAATCCACAGCAGCTTGTCAGGCCCCGAGTAGGCCTGATCTACGCTGCCTTCACTCGTCAGAAGCGCAGGGCTTCTGACCTACTCGATTATGAATGCGGTACAGGGTTTACCATCTAATAGGTATGCAACAACAATAATAACCAACAGGTGAAGGTCCGGCGCCCCTGAAAAAATTAACCATAAATGTGACATCAGAACCAATAACGCGGCCATCGCCGTTGGCGTCACCGGCTATCATCACCCTGCAGCTCGCTGGAATGCAATCGTCAGAACAATTCGTAAAATGAAATCTCGGCGGTCCCATTGTCGGGTCATCATGATAAACACATAGGTCATACTCGCCTGACGGCGGAATCACATCGAAGGTGAGATCGAAAATGTGCGTATCACCAGAGAAATTCAAACCGGTGCAGCCATTTGTCGCCATATATGAAATAGATACGATATTTTGACCTGGCGTCGGTATATTAGGGCGGTCCCAGGTGTAAGTGGCAAATCCATTACCGGGCTGCACATTAGCTGATAAATTTGTCAAGATGTTGGGATCATATTGAAAGGCCGCATGAAATGTTACCAGTTCAGGTACAGTCGAACCGGTTACAAAAGCGGGTACGGTAACTGTGGCGCCATTGACTTCCGGATTGCCAAACCACATTATAACCTTCTGAGAGTAATCTTCACAAGGAACAGCCAAAGTAGTGCATATGCCAATTGGCCCTGGATTGAATCCTTGTAATGAATTGACCATATAGGGAACATCAAGCCCAGTTACAATCATATCCCCGTTAGCATCGGCACCCTCGAAGCAGTTTAACAAAGGACAAGAACCGTTTAGATAGCACATTAGATGGGCTACATCGCCGATGTTAAACCAGCCGTCGCCATTGGCATCGCCATTGCGGTATTCGCAATATCCTTGCGAAAATAATATCAGAATCAATACAAGCGAGACTCCAAACAGATTGGTAACACGATGTGTTAGCCATGAATTCATACTCTCCTCCTTTAAATAATTGACTGTGATCCGGGCACGATGCCCTACTAACGATATGCATGCGCAAGCTGAAATACTAATGATTGTTTTTAATATAGACGAAATGGAGCCATGAAGTCAACTATAAAATTATTTTTTTATTGTGTCAAGAGCCGTTGGTCAAGTTCACTTGGAACTTGACGTGCATCATTATCCAGGCAGCTTGTCAAGCCCCGAGTAGGCTTGACCTACGCTACTAAAACTGCCCGCAACAAACCGCAACTTTTAATTGTTATTATTCGTAGTGAATACAGATTCAAAAAAGGAAGAATACTATGACTGCAACAGAATTAGAACATTTTAAGGAACTGCTTACCCTACAAGAGGATAACCTGTCGTCATGGCTGGATGAGCCGGATTCGGACCGGCATAATGAAATCCATAAGGTTCAAACACTTCTGGGGCAGGTCAGGCACGCCCTGGGTAAAGTCGAGGATAAAACCTACGGCATATGCCCGGAATGCCATGAAGAAATATCAATACATAACCTGGAAATACAACCCGCTCAACAGGTCTGTATTGATTGTATCAGCCCGGAAGATAAAGTGAATCTGGAGGAAGAATTGTTCCTGGCCAGCAAAATCCATCGGGCGCTGTTGCCGCAATCTATCGGCGCTATCAATGGCTTTGAGATCGCCGTAAAATCGTTGTCGGCCAGAACGGTCGGCGGCGACTATTATGATTTCCTGCCGGGGTTCAACGGTGGAATTACTCGTGTTATTATCGCCGACATAATGGGCAAAGGCATACCGGCCGGGCTTCTGATGTCTAATATTCAGGGCGCTTTAAAAGTATTGGCCGATGATATCCAATCGCCAAGCGGATTGATCGACCGTCTGAACCACTGGTTTTGCCGGAACGTGCCGGTAACCAAGTTTATCTCGCTGGCCTGTATAGCGGTTGAGCCGGGTAGCAGGAATCAATCGAAGATCACTTATACAAACGCGGGGCATTGTCCGCCGATACTGGCCAGAAAAACCGGCGAAGTTGAAATCCTGGAGCCGACCGGCGGCGTACTGGGTGTCCATGAGGGATTCGCTTATGAGCAACGCGACTTGACTCTGTCATCCGGAGACCTGATATTACTGTATACCGACGGCGTAACCGAAGCTGAAAACGAGGCGGGCGAGCAATTCGAGGAAGATAAATTAAAGGAATTACTTCAAGGGCATGGAAAAAAAGACATCGAATCGATCCCCGAGATAGTAATCGAGGAAGTTCGGGCATATACAGGCAAGCAGGAATTTGGCGATGATTTGACTATCATTGCTTTACGTAAAAAATAGCTTATATTCGATAGATATCAATGTATATCAGTAGGTCAAGTCCACTCGGGACTTGACGCGGGCAATTAACCACAGTAGCTCGTCAGGCCCCGAGTAGGCCTGACCTATGCTACTTTTACTCGTCAGAAGCGCAGGGTTTCTGACCTACAGAAATTCCTTTTCAATCCCGAATATCACATCAACCTTCTAATCACCGCCAGGTGGTAATCATCATGCTCGGCGGCGAAGTAGGCCATATCGATTAGGCGCATCGGCTTGTGCAGCCTCGGGTGAAAAGACGATCGGCCGACGATGGTTTCATCCTGCTGTTGAAGCCGCATTGTAAAATGGTTTCTCACAGATCTGAACATTTTCAAGATTTCAGCTATATTTTGAGCATTGTAGTCGGCTTTGTGGGTGCGGCGATTTTCCATATCGGCCGGACGAAGGGTATCGTTGCCGGCCAGGTAGTCATCGATTCTGCCGTCGTGAAGCTCCTCGACTTTTATCAGATGCCCGATATTTTCCTGAATCGACCATTTATTATCAGATTTTCCGGTTAATATATCGGGGGGAATGTCCTTGATGATCTCCTCGATTCGGGCGGGCGTACCTCTCAGGCGTTCGAGTATCCAGGGAAATACACCGACCGGATAATTGAACTCGAATTTTCTATCAATCCATTTTGTTATTTCTACCATGATTTCCTCCTTATATGGTTATTGTATTAGTAAAACGGATGATAAGCAATCTCTTTTGTTTAAAGCTATCCATTCCTAACCGCATTAATCTCTTGACATACCAATATATAAGGGCTAAACTGATTTAGTTTCGCAGCTCTGATCAAGCATCAGGAAAAGAAGTTCATATTGTGATCGAAAATTTTATCGATCGTGAATTTAGACAAACTATAGAATTATATGTTGATTCAAAAAGGAGGTTAATAATGGGGTTTATCTTAATCAAAGGCACCTTTCATGTTGTCGGCTATTCGCCTGATGGTGATTCTTTAAAACTCAAGGCATCGAAACTTTCGCATTGGAAGAAGCTCGCCGGACCAAAGGTTAAATTAAATAAAAGGAATTGCGCTCAACTTCGATTTGAAGCAGTAGACGCGCTTGAGACACATTATCAATCAAGTCATCAGCCGAAAGAATTGGCCGATGCAGCTACTGATTATGTGTTGAAAGAAGCGGGTATCACTAATGTCCAATGGGGAGCCACGCATGGCAGAGTGGTCAGCGCCAATGATGGCGTTCCGGGATATATACTGTCTCGTACGACCGAGCGATATCAACGTCCCGTCGCTTTCGTCTTTGCCGGCACAACAAATAAGACGGATGGAAAAGAGTATTTTCTGGATAAGCAATGGCTTAAACAGAGCCTAAATTATAAATTGCTTAAAGCCGGGCATGTTTTCGCAACATACTATAAAGGTTTATTTCCAGATCTTCGCGAGGTTATGACTGATGCCGCAATCGAGGCCTGGAATAAAAATAAAGGAATATGGCCGTACGATTGGACAAATTACGGTGTGCCGGTATCAAGTTTGAAATCGGTTGAAGAGGAATATGTTGTCATGCCTAAATTGTTCAGAAGGATTTATGACTATCTCAAAAAACATGGCAGCATTAAAGGCTTTAAAAAGTACCTGGAAAAAAAGGAGGAAAATATACTGGTGCTGACCACCGGGCATTTCACTCATTTTGATACAGTCATAAAAGAGCAAGGCAATAAAATTACCTTAACCGAATACCCTGAGAACTTGATATTCCTGGATTGACGAATAATGCTGAGCAAGTTTTATAAACTTGCTAATACAATTTAAATAATCACCCCGTATACTGGTTAGTTCGAAATCCGGCGGTTATAAGGAATTACCTGGGAGGGATCTCTAACTTTTGTATTTGCGCTAATTATACCTTCACTTGAATATTATGTTTCAGGATAGAAACTGACGACTATGCTATGCCTGACCATTTATAGATTCTATGTATCGATTTGCTTCCAACATAATTTATAAAATCGTCTAGAACTTACGGTTCCTTACCTGTGCGATTCATATCACCGATCGCATAAATAAAAGTATACTATTATGCCGATGATTTTATAGAATCGTATGGAATAAATATTATGGTATTATTATATTAATGACGATAAAGTTATTGCGTATTGTGCTAATGAATATTTGGAGCGAGTATGGCGAAAACCGGAACGATATTCGATATCAAGAAGTTTGCTATTCATGACGGCCCGGGAATCAGAACCAGCGTGTTTTTTAAGGGTTGTCCGATGGATTGCTGGTGGTGCCATAATCCGGAAAGTAAACGGCTGGAACCGGAGATATTGAATAATACACGCCGATGTAAAGATGAAGTGGTAGGTTATGATATCGATTCGGAAACCGTGATGACGGAAATCGAGAAGGATAGAGTGTTTTATGATCAATCCGGTGGCGGAGTTACGTTTTCGGGTGGCGAGCCGATGATGCAAATCGAGTTCCTGAGATCACTGCTGGCGGCGTGTAAGCAAAAAGGCATACACACCGCGATTGATACTTGCGGACACGCGCCTTTCGATGATTTCGAGGCGATATATGAGCTGGTTGATTTGGTTCTTTATGATATTAAACTAATGGATGAAACAAATCATATAAAATACACGGGTATAACCAATAAACTATCCTTGAATAACCTTACCAGGCTATACGACAAAGGCATTAAAATAACTCCCCGTATACCATTGGTTCCTGATATTACCGATACCGCGGCCAATCTCGCGGCAATCGCCGAATACTTGCGTGCCCTGCCGAATATTCGTAGTTTGAGCCTTCTGCCATACAATAAACTTGGTGAGGACAAATTCGAAAGATTCGGATTAAGTGATCGGATGGGTCAGGCTCAAAGCCAGACCGAATCGGATATTTTGGAAAAAAGCCGACTATTCGAGGCGGCCGGATTTGAAGTGAAAATCGGAGGTTAGATCGTTTTGAATTCAAGAATAATGAAAATTCGCCGGCAGAGTTTACGGGCGATTCCCCGGTTATCATTAGAACGCGCCAGGCTTCTAACCGATTTCTACATGATGGGACAAGCCGAACGAGTTTCTACCCCGGTAGCCCGGGCGATGGCATTTAAATATATTCTCGAACACAAGGAAATTTGTATCAATGAGTCCGAACTGATAGTCGGCGAGCGGGGGCCATCCCCCAAGGCAACCCCGACCTATCCGGAGATATGTACTCACACGCTTCAAGATTTCGAGATACTGGATTCGCGCGAGAAAATATCCTTTAAGGTAAATGAAGACGACCGGCAATTTCAACAAACCACGATTATTCCATTCTGGTCCGGTCGGTCGATTCGCGACAGGATATTCGAAGCTGTTGATTCGGATTGGAAGGCGGCTTATGAAGCCGGCGTGTTCACCGAATTCATGGAACAGCGCGCGCCGGGCCATACGGTGCTTGATAATAAGATCTATAGTAAAGGCTTTCTCGATTTCAAAGATGATATTAAGGCGAGTATAGAGAGTCTCGATTTCGAAAACGATCCACGGGCGTTTGATAAGCGGGAAGAACTCAAGGCGATGTCGATCTCCGCGGACGCCATTATTCTATTCGCCAAACGCCACGCGGAGAAATTGAATGCCATGGCCGAGCAGGAAAGCGACATCGACAAGCAAAATGAACTGAAATCGATGGCTGAAATCTGCGAACGTGTACCAGCCAATAAGCCGGAGACTTTCCGCGAGGCGCTTCAGTATTACTGGTTCGTACATCTTGGCGTGATAACGGAACTCAATACCTGGGATTCATTCAATCCCGGGCGGCTGGATCAACATCTGTTGACGTTTTACAGTCGCGATATCGAAAACGAAAAACTGACTAAAGAACGGGCGCGTGAATTACTCCAGTCGTTCTGGGTGAAATTCAACAATCAACCGGCCCCGCCCAAAGTAGGGGTGACAGCCAAGGAGAGCAATACTTACACTGATTTCTGCCTGATAAACCTGGGCGGTGTGAATGAATCCGGTGAGGACGCGGTCAACGAGCTTACTTATCTTATCCTTGATGTGATCGAGGAGATGAGACTTCTGCAGCCAAGCTCTATGGTGCAACTTAGTCAGAAAAATCCTGACAAATATATTCTGAGGGCATTGAAAATTATCAAAACCGGCTATGGGCAGCCATCTGTATTCAATACCGAAGCCATAATTCAGGAGATGATCCGGCAGGGCAAATCGATCGAGGATGCCCGAAACGGCGGCTCATCGGGATGCGTGGAGACAGGCGCTTTCGGTAAGGAAAGTTATATCCTAACAGGCTATTTCAATCTGCCCAAGGTGTTGGAGATCACACTTAACAATGGAATAGATCCGAAGACAGGGAAGAGGATTGGAATCGAGTCGGGCGATCCGGCCGGCTTTCGATCATTCGATGAACTGTTCGAGGCTTTCAAAAAACAATTGAAACATTTTGTGGATATCAAGATCAAAGGCAATCGGGTAATCGAACGACTTTGGGCCAAAATACTACCATCGCCGTTTATGTCGATACTTATCGATGACTGTATCAAGACAGGCATGGACTATAACGCCGGCGGCGCGCGCTATAACACATCATATATTCAGGGAGTGGGACTCGGTACAATTACCGATGCGTTGACATCAATAAAGTGCAATGTGTTCGATAAGAAGAACTTTTCATTTGACAAATTAATGAAAGCCTTGAAATCGAATTTCGCTGATGATGATGAGCTAAAGAATAAACTTCTCAATGAAACACCCCGGTACGGCAATGATGACGATTACGCTGATGATGTTTTACGCGAGGTTTTCGAAAGCTATTTCGAGCTTATCGATGGCCGGCCCAACACGAAAGGCGGATATCACCGGGTCAATCTTCTGCCGACAACCTGTCATGTCTATTTCGGCAGCGTGATCGGGGCGACTCCCGATGGCCGGAACGCGGGCGAGCCTGTTTCCGAGGGGATATCGCCGGTGCAAGGCGCCGACCGTAAGGGGCCGACGGCGGTGGTGAAATCGGCCGCCAAAATAGACCATCTGCGGACAGGCGGTACGCTTCTCAATCAGAAGTTCACGCCGCAGGTGCTGGCAGATGAGGATGGCCTGGTCAAGGTCATGCATCTGATAAGAGCTTATTTTAAGATGGATGGCCATCACATACAATTTAACGTAGTCGATGCCGATACATTACGCAAAGCCCAGGCCGAGCCGGAGAAATTCAAAGACCTGATAGTCCGGGTGGCCGGTTACAGCGATTATTTCGTTGACTTGGGCGAGGCGTTGCAGAATGAGATAATCAAACGCACCGAGCAGGGGATAGAATAGGTTCGAATCCCCGCCCATTTTGTAGGTTTGGAGCTTGCTCCAAAATGTCCGCAATCCGTTTCCCCATACACCCCAGGCCAGCAAGTCCATTTGGATTCCGGCGACTGACCACCTACGTCTACCGCCCAACCTTTGGGACAAGGCAAGCTGCGACCCCTACAAATAGCACCCCAACCCTCAGGCCAGTCATTTGCGTGAAAACCATTTAGATCTTGACGACGGGAGTCTTGCTGTATATTTACGGCAGCATGCCCCGCCCCGGGATAAATAAAGGACTTCGTCCGCCCGATCAGGTCGGGAATGACAACGCCTTTGGCGTTGTTTTGTAAACAGTTCACTTCGCCCGGCCCCGGGTCGAGACAAGCTGCGACCCCTACATCAATGTTGATTGCATCCGTTGCGTGTTATCGGGTGGCCTCACCCGACAACTATGCAGTCGTGTATGGCGCCCCACCGTACTCTTAATAGATACCCAATCGTGGTATGTTGTAATAACAGTTATCGCGGCTCTCCTTATAGATGATTTTACCCGGATTTTTAATACGGTTTATAAAATTATTCGGAACAAATGAGGGGGGATATTGGTATATAATAGTGAAAATGAGAATGATTATCAAATTATAACTACAATAAGGAGAAACATCATGAAGAAAGTTCTGACAATCGTATTTTCGGCGGTCTTTGTTTTCGCCGCTGTATCGGCCTACGCCTGCGGTAACGATAATTGCTCATCGGCCAATGCGAAATCCGGAACCAAGGCAAAACAGGTTCAGGCATCGGTGAAAACCGAGGCGAAAGTCCAAACGGCTCAAGCCAAAGACTATCTGTCGAATAGCTGTTCAGCCAAAGCCGCTAAAACTTCAACGGCTTCGGTAAATGAAAACATCGATAATACCGCCCCGAAGGATGCTTCGGTGAAAACGGCCGGTTATACATGTTCAGCGTCGGCCGCATGCCCGACACCATGTAATAAGGAAAGCAAAAACGCCAAAGCCGCCACCGCTGAAACCAAAGCGGCGCCATCGGCAAAATCGGCATCGGCCAAAGATAAAGCGGATGCCATTAGCCGGTAGAATATTGAAGTACTCAATTTTTGGGGAACAATTTGGGGGGCAAGAAGTAGAATATAATACATCCACTACACATCAATTTAAAGCTCCTGATCGAAAGGCAGGGGCTTTTTTTTGCGGAACCTCTTATGTTTAGGGGCACACGAGGACGTGTGCCGCCCACTTATCTTTCGACCGTCGATACACATCTTTGATTAAATTTCGTAAAAAAAACATTTGACATTTTATGATATTTTGATCTATAAATCGCTATCGCATCTTTGGTATTGCTAAAAGCTATATGTTATTAAAAGCGTTGGAGGGGATCGGTTGCCTATGTAGTTTTATTCAGGGCTGTAAATCGGATTGTGTCAGAAGTTGATTCGCGATAATAGCATTATACGGTTGCGATTCACGCGGCGATTAATATCGACATGTAGAGTATCTGAATTTCGCGATTAATGATTCGCCCGGAACCGGTTTTACAATCATGGAGGTTAAAAGAAGTTACGTTCCCGGCGAGTGTTAAGCCGGTCCCCAAAGCGCTATTTCATCGCTATCAAATAGCCAACGAACTTAAATCCTATTTGAATAATTCACTTTGTAAAATCGAAATATTGATTAAAGCGAATGGCGGAATTTTATTCTATTGGAACCAGCAAATATTAACCAGAAACGAGAAATAATTAACGGTGTAACCACTATAGCTTTGATATATATATTGAAAACTGGGCAGCACCGCTATATTTCTCAATATTCGCTCTTCTATGCCTACCCCGATTGTAGCGCCGCGTCCTGATTTACTCTCCGGATCTTCAATAAACGTGTTATTAATCTCTTTATAAGCCTTTGTGATAGATAGGCCGCTTTTGATGTAAAATCTATCATCCAGGTATCCTATCATACAAAATCCATAATTATTATATTGTGTCACAATGCCCTCATCATTTTTGTGCCAGACATCGATTTCCAGGCCAAAAAGAATTTTATCGTTGGCGGCTACCCCGGTGCGGAAATTATAAGTCATGCCGGAAATTCGATCACTTTTTGATAATTCATTAATTTTAAATTGAGCGCTACCAAAACCTCCTCCTAAACCGAGATATAATCCCCTATGTCTTTCGATATAAGAGCCAGCCGTAGAGCTGTTAAAAGTAAAGGCAACTATAAGGATAGTTAAAATGACAATAGGCCGAATACTCATCATTTCTCCATGTTTAAGGTATTTTTCACTCTGTATACAACATATTGGGATTTGAGTGGATTGTCAAGTGATTATATGGTACAGTTTGTCAACTTTAGTTATCAGTATTACTTCCACAGCCTAATTATATTGCATAAGTGCCAACAAGACACTGACAAACTCGATACTTTTTGTGGTTCCTCGGGACGATAATGAAATAAATTGATTTTTAGGCTGCAATCAACAAAGCATCACATTCGCGCTTGAATAACCACTCGTCTGATTTCAAAACACGATTTGTATCACGAATTATAAAGCGCTCTTTTAGTTCGTCTCTAAGCGCAGTAATCGCTGGCGGACATGAAAATTCAATTGATTCATATGAATCTTTTGCTTTTATGAAATCATTCAACTCACCATATGCATGAATTGAGAGAACTTTTGCTACAGGTTTTAATTCGGGCAAGGATAGATTTTGCAATATATCAGCGGCTTCATTATATTTTGACTTCCGTATTTGAGCAACAGCAAGGGCAGTCTGAAAATAAGGTGACTCGGCAGCCCAAGGATTGTTTTCTATACCATTTTGAAAGACCTTGATGGCCGAATCGATTTCCCCTATCTTCAAAAGTATAACACCCTTTATATGATAGGCTATCCATTCACTTAACGATTTGGGTTTTGGGATTGATACTAAATTAAGCGCTTCTTTGTATTTTCCAATCGCAGCCAGTACTGATGCGAGGCCATTCTGAGCAACTATGTCATATGGGAATTTGTCGATTGTTTCCTCATAAGCCTTCAAGGCTTCATCAAAACGGCCAACCGCCTTTAAAACCTCAGCTCGACCATTACGTGCGACTACATTATTGGGAAATTTATCGATTGATTCCTCATAAGCCTTCAAGGCTTCATCAAAACGGCCAACCGCCTTTAAAACCTCTGCACGGCCATTATAAGCGACCACATTATTTGGGAATCTCTTGATCGTTTCCTCAAAAGCTATCAAGGCTTCATCAAACCGGCTAAATGCCTTTAAAATTTCAGCCCTACCAGTATGAGCGACCACATTATTTGGGAATCTC
>JAAEQD010000301.1 GCA_024231855.1 Candidatus Zixiibacteriota bacterium | reverse complement strand
GATTTTTTCATCGATGAACTTGCACATCTTGCTGACTAGCCAGGGATAGCCGGAGGTGTAGTAGCGCAATTTCCACGCGATGTTCGGGATGTCCGGCCGAATGCCCTTGTCGCGGCTATAGTCCCGGAGCATGGACTCGATTTCCCGGGGAGCCAGAGACATATCCACCTCGAAATCGACCGCTATGTTCCAGGGACTGATATACTGCCTTTCGTCATCCGGCCGGATTTTGGTTTTAAGCGTCTTGATATCGTGGACGCCGGCCAGGATGACCGAATGAAACGTGTAATCCTGTCCTTTATTTCGATTCAGGTATTTGTTCCGCGGCATTCCCAGGAAAGTCAGAAACAATGGATTATTGCTGTTTTTATCCACCTCGTCGATTAACAGCACCACTGATTTAGCTGGCAGCATGTCTCGAACGAGTTTGGTGATAAAACGCGAGAGGGCGGGGATGGAGGTGATTCTATCGAGATGTTGTTCGATAAACCGGGCCGGCTCCCGAAGATTCAGAAACTCCAGCCGGGCCGACATCATCATCAGGACTTCATATATATAATGTTTCTGACTTCGGCAGGCCTCCGGATTTATTTCCTCAAAAGTGATTTTCAAGGCGACATAATCATCTCTTTCATTGAGCTGATTCGTCAACAGGGACAGGATTGTT
>JAAEQD010000300.1 GCA_024231855.1 Candidatus Zixiibacteriota bacterium | reverse complement strand
TAAGCAAAGCAAAATGTTCGGCCTGAGCGCCCCGACTAAATGGGATGATGAGCTGGCTAAACACAAGATTACCCCGGAATCTGTAACCGGGGTAATCTTTACTCATCTGCACGCCGACCACGCCCTGGGGGCCTTAAAGAGTGGCTCTGACGGAAATCCCGAACTTCGATTCCCCAACGCGAAAATGTATTGTCAGAAGATCGAATGGCGGGACGCGATCAACCCCAACGAACGGACGTCGGCGACCTATCATGTCGATAAGCTCAGATTATTCGAGGATTCGGGTAAGCTCGAACTATTGGATGGCGATACCGACCTGTTTCCCAATATCAGGATAAAGCTTCTGGGCGGCCATACTCCCGGCGCGCAGGGAGTCATTGTCGACGCGGGCGGACAGAGGGTCATCTATCCCGGCGATATCATGCCGCTGCAGTATAATATCAAGGTACCATACGTACCGGCGGTCGATCTTGACCCAACTACAACGATGATTCAGAAGAGATGGCTTCACGAGAAGATGCTTAAAGAGGATTGGGTGTTGGCATTCGATCACGATCTCCAGTACAAGTTCGCTAAATTCACAACTAATGAAAAAGGCAAGATTATACCTGTAAAATTTGAGGATTAGATTGATAAATAGTATAATGTAATGGTTTAACTGAATTAAATAACGTGAATAATAACATAACGATAAAAATGGGAAACTGATATGAATCTTGAAGCCAAATTAAAGATGCTGGAAGAGATGCGGAAAACCGCCAAACTCGGCGGCGGCCAGAAAAGAATCGATTCTCAGCATAAGAAGGGCAAGCTAACTGCCCGAGAACGCATAGAACTTCTTCTGGATGACAACTCATTTGAAGAGTTCGACATGTTTGTCACCCATAGAACCAAAGAGTTCGGACTTGAGAAGGAAAAGTATCTTGGGGATGGTGTAATCACCGGCCACGGCACTATTGACGGCCGATTGGTATTCGTGTTCAGCCAGGATTTCACAGTTTTCGGCGGCACGTTATCGGAAGCGTTTGCCGAGAAGATCTGCAAGATTATGGATATGGCCTTAAAAGTCGGCGCCCCTGTAATTGGGCTCAACGACTCCGGCGGCGCCCGGATTCAGGAAGGTGTGGTCTCTCTGGGCGGCTATGCCGATATTTTCCTGAGAAATACGCTTGTCTCCGGAGTGATCCCGCAGATCTCAGTCATACTCGGTCCCTGCGCCGGTGGAGCGGTCTATTCGCCGGCGATTACTGATTTTACGATCATGACCAAGGGTACATCCTTTATGTTCGTTACTGGCCCCAACGTTGTTAAAACGGTAACGCACGAGGATGTGACATTCGATGAACTTGGCGGCGCGGATACTCATTCGTCCAAGTCGGGTGTGTCGCATTTCGCCTGCGAAAACGAAGTGGATGCCCTTCAGTGTACGCGCAAGCTTTACAGTTTTATTCCGCTGAATAACATGGAAGACCCGCCGGTTGTCGAATGCACCGATCCTTTCGATCGAACCGATCCGGAGCTAAACACGATAGTCCCCGAAAACCCGAATAAGCCGTATGATATAAAAGATGTAATTCTAAAAGTCGTCGATGATAGCGAGTTCCTCGAAGTACATGCCGATTACGCTATGAATATAGTAGTTGGTTTCGCCCGCCTTGGAGGCAAGTCGATAGGCATTATCGCCAACCAACCGGCTCACCTGGCAGGTGTTCTCGATATCGACAGCTCGATCAAAGCAGCGCGTTTTGTCAGGTTCTGCGATTGTTTCAATATCCCGCTTTTAACTTTCGAGGATGTCCCGGGATTCCTGCCTGGTACTGTTCAGGAGCATGGCGGCATTATCAAGCATGGCGCCAAGCTGCTGTACGCTTATTGCGAGGCGACCGTCCCCAAAATAACCGTGATTACACGTAAGGCCTATGGCGGCGCGTATGACGTTATGTCATCCAAGCATATTCGCGGTGATATCAATTACGCCTGGCCGTCGGCGGAAATCGCGGTGATGGGCCCGAAGGGCGCGGCCGAAATTATTTTCAGAAAGGAAATCGCTGCCGCCGATGATAAAGAAGCTTATCTCAAAGGCAAAGAGGATGAATATCGCGAGATATTCGCCTCGCCGTTTAAAGCCGCCGAGCGGGGATATATCGATGATATTATCATGCCGGAAAACACCCGGCCTCGTTTGATTAAGGCATTGAATATGCTTGATACCAAGCGCGATTCGAATCCGCCAAAAAAGCATGGTAATATTCCGCTTTAAGTAACTAATAATACCTGATGTGACCGAAAACGATTTTCGGTCGCATCAAGTTGTTGGTCCGTTAATGGATAATTTTCATCTGATTTATATTACCAAAACAACTTATGTTATTACATATTGACAAATAATTCTCCTGATTATATAGATGTTGGATCAGACGAAAAGAGGAGGTTATATGGGGCATGGCGATTATGGCAGCAAAAAGCTCGTTAAAAAGGCATCGGAAGAAATCCTGGAGATAATCAAGCCGGGGGATATTGTCAATCAGGATCTTAAAACCAAGTGGTATGAATTCTGGTTAAAAATTGGATTTTGGGGAATTAAAACTTATCAGAAAGATCTATTCGGAAAAAAATCAAACTGGCAAGATTCACATACTATGATGTTTTTCAATGAGCGAAACACATTTTCAGTTGAACTTCCAAAAGCGAAATTCAAACCGATACAGGAATACTGCTTGAGCGACATGTCTATCTATCGATGCAAATTGATGGAAATGACACCCGAGTATATCGATTCAATGATGGATACCGCTAAGAGAATGCTTGGATCGGATTATGATATCGGCCAGCTACTCGATATCGCGTTAAGGCAAATTCTCGGTTATTCCCAGCATAGGAAAGTAAGGTTTTTCGATTTTGGCAAGAAAAAGAAAGTCTGCAGTGTAGGTGCCAGGGTCTGCTATGAACACTTATACATGAAAAAAATCAAACCATCACTCGATAATCCTCCTCGAGGAAAATGGTTATTCCATTCGGTTTATGCCGATAAATGGTCTGAAAAGTTTGCAAATAACTATAAGGGAACTGATGTAGAAGCCACAGCTCCAGCCCATTTCGCGAATACGGATTACTTTCAAAATGAATTCGAATTGATCGCCAAATTTGATAATGGTCATCGAACGGCTTAAACTGGGTCTGTCTTTCGAACATTACTCTATCATAAGGCTTTGGCAGAATACTGGATTTCACGTTTTTGGGACTCTATATTTATTTTATTCCGTTTATCTATCAATTTCCTTTTAAACTAATACCCTTGATGTGAGAACTGCTTAAATCTAATAAATTTCTATTGCTCAATGAGATAATTTTTATATATTGTCATAGAATTTGTAAAACCTGCGAGGAATTTTATGCATGTAACCGAAGTCGTGGAGAGAGCAAACAAATCTTTTAACAAACTTATCGAGACTATTGAAAGCATATCATCACAAGAACAAGCCGCTCCCAAAGCAATCGGCCAGTGGTCGGTTAAAGATATATTGAATCACATTACTATCTGGGAAGAGGAGGCGGCCAAGGCATTTGAAATATGGAAAGTCGGCATCGAACCGGATTGGTCCCATATTGCCGATCTGGATATATTTAACGACGAGACCGTTAAGCAACGAAGAAAAATGCCTCTGGCCAAAATTAAAGATCAACTTCAATTGATCCATAATGGTGTAATCGAAAATCTAAAGTCGGTGCCGGACGAAGTATTTATCAAACGCGGCGGAGTTCCCAAATGGTTGATAACTTTATTAACCAGCCATATTGAGGAACATGCCGTCAAAATTATGGATTATATTAAGAGCCTGGAATCGGCCCGGCATAAATCGGCTTGAACCTGCAGGGCTCAAAGTACAAAGATTATTCTTACAATAGCATAGTTGATAGTTAATTTCAGTTCTCGTTTTATTATTTAGATACGATTAGTTTTTTTTCATTTTTTCATGATAAATCGTAAAATAATCCTGTAATGGTTGGAATTTAATTGATCTATTTTTATTAAATTAAAATTGAAAAAAATCTTGAAAAACTCGCCGATATTAGCT
>JAAEQD010000299.1 GCA_024231855.1 Candidatus Zixiibacteriota bacterium | reverse complement strand
GAGGCCGGATTAAATGTGAAATGTTAAAATTGTTTGGAAGAAATACTGGAGGAATTCTTATTTTATTTTCAACTTGTAACTTCAAAAGCTATCTCTTATATTTTTACCACATCATTCCCACTTCTTTTGACGACATACAGTGGAGTTTATTTCTATAAACTTGCGATAGGGGATAAATCATTAACTAATAGGATGACGTTGTTGAAATAGAAAGATTCACATTTGATTTGGAGCGGATTGGGAGAGAATCCAGACTGTTTTTGTATGAATAATTGATTGACAAAATATCTACATTTGTGTTATTAATAAGTAATTGTGTAATCGGGTTGTTCTTCAGCAATTTAATATCATATGATATGTGCGAATCGGGCATTTGTTGAATATTATCAGTTCATGAGGAATCCAAACATTAATCCCAATAGTCCCAGTTCTTTTAACGATGGACAGTTATTACCTCTTACAATTACGTACTTGATATAAGTATTACGCACGATTTCTCAGTAGGTAGACACGGTGTGGCAATTGCCAGTGATAGCAATTATTACTACATGGTAAACGGCGGCGAAGGTTTTGATACAATTTATTAACGCATGGAAGCGATGTTCCTTTCATAGGGCAATCACTTTTAACGGGATGAAAGGAGGTGGTCAAGAAACTATCTCATTTTGATTAATGATTAGTTAGACAATTATAACGCAGGAGAAACTTATGAAAAAATATTTTGCAGTAACAATCGTATTTGTCCTTCTAACTTCAGTTGCTTTTGCTTCGACATTCGATGCGACTTCACTGCCGGTAGTAAAATCTAACAACAGCCCGGTTTTACCACCTGAAATCGATCAGTATAATCCTACTGTGCAAATCATGTTCCAGGGGAATACCAATGGCAATGCCATGAGTATTACTTGCGATGGCCTGTTTTACTATGAGATCGGCTATGATGGCTATATTGCTACCTATGATCTTGGCGGTAACCCGGTTAGCCTTTACTCGATGAGTGGTGGTATTACTGCTGTTCGTTCGGTATTTTACAATCCTGATGATAGTTTATTATATTTCAAACCCTGGGGAACCGACCTGATGACTGTTGATCCTAACAACGGTACTACAGCGGTGGTTTATCCGGAAATGTTCCAGAGTACCAATGGGCAGGCAACCCTTGATATTTGTACCGGGCAAATCTATGAGCAACATTACGGCAATGTCTGGATATACGATATAACGACTGGACTGCTAATCGATAGTTTAGAATTAAATCCTCAATATGGTTCTGTCTATACGATAACGACCAATCATGATCATCTCTTTACGGCGGCGTATGGTGGCGGAACCGTATATGTTTACGAGAGGGACGGAACATACGTTGAATCTATCAATTGTTCACTTGGGGATTATGAATGGACACTATCCTATTGTTTCTTTGAAGAATTACTTTACATCGGCGAACAATCAAGTAGTACGTGGTTCGGTTATTCCGGCGTGGAGGGCAGTGAATGCCCAGATACTTTCAGTGATGTTTCCATTGATATGATTCCTCATAATCCTCCGATTAATGTACTACCGGGAAATTCATTTGATTTTACTGGTACCCTCACAAATAATACCGGTAGTCCACAATCAGTGGATGTTGCAATATATTTAAAGGACGTCCCCTGGGGAGGCTTTTATGGTCCTATTCTGATGTTTCATGATATTCCTCTGGATCCATATGAGGTTTATATTGACTCCAGTGCATCCCAGTTCGTTCCGGGATATGCAGTATTAGGTGATTATACTTATATAGCTTACTGCGGTGATTTTCCGGCAACACCATACGATTCGGCCTGGTTTGATTTCACTATTACTGATGGTAGTGGCGGTTATAATGTTGGAATTGTCTGTTCCGATTTCGATAATGACTGGTCGGAAGTCCAATCTCTGCTTCTGGCAAATGGCGAAATCAACAGCGCTAATTTCACCGATGCAAGATACACTACACCAACGTTGGCGAATTTACTGGCATTTGATGTGGTCATTGTATGGTCGAATCTCGAATTCGCCGATAATATAGCCCTGGGTGATGTACTCGCGGATTATGTCGAGGCTGGCGGTGGAGTGGTCACCGCTGAGTTCTGTCATCTTTCAGGCTCCTTTTCGTTAGCAGGCCGTTACATGAACGATTACTCACCGATGGGTACCGGACCTACAGGATTTGTGACAACCAACTTG
Organism: Candidatus Zixiibacteriota bacterium; assembly: GCA_024231855.1. Taxonomy (GTDB): domain Bacteria; phylum Zixibacteria; class MSB-5A5; order UBA10806; family 4484-95; genus JAAEQD01. The sequence goes on along the minus strand of JAAEQD010000299.1, from coordinate 225 downwards.
GTGGTTGATGATGCTGGTCATCCGATAATGGCTGGAGTAACTACCGGCACCGAATATTTTGATTTCAATGCTCCTTTACAGGGCAATACTAATATGGTTCAGCACTGGGATAATGGCTACAATGGCGTTGTAGTAAATACCGATGTTCCCCGGTGTGTTGCGATGAACGATAATTTTGGTACCTCATATAGGCAATGGACCGGCGATATCGGGCAGATGATGGTT
>JAAEQD010000298.1 GCA_024231855.1 Candidatus Zixiibacteriota bacterium | reverse complement strand
GGGTTCCGACATTGAGGATTGCCAGGATTAAAAGAAGGCTGTACATGGTTCATCTCCTTGTTGGAACGAGGTTCACATCGGGCTTGATTCTATCTTCGGCCATTTTTACTGCATTGGCTTCGACTTGCCTGGCTGCCAGCGAGAGCAATTGTATATTGTATATTTTATATTGTATATTTGTGGTGCGCGCTTCACGCGGCCGATTTATATTTTAAGGACAAGGAAAGAACACTTGTGCAAAAATGATCCGATTTGGTTTCAGGTTCTCCGTTGCCCAAATATGCCGTAGTAATCGTCTTCGCCGAAAGTGCAGGCTACGACGCATCAGGTTGGAGTAATGCGCTTAAACCGAAATGGTCTTCATTTTTACGAATTACGATTTGCCTATTAACGGTTAACGGCCTTTCGGGTATTGGAGCACTGGGTTAACAGCGTAACATCCTCTATTTATAGCGAATATCCATGAAAGATCAAAAAATATCGGATTTTTCTTCTAATGCTTCAAGAAACGAATCCGGCAAATCTTCAAAATCCAGGTTTTGTGATTTCTTACCGTTTTTAGTCTTATAGCGCTTTCCTGTTAATTCCACATCGTCGTTTACTTTTTCAATTTGAAAATTATCAGCTCTTACTTCTCCTCTTCCTCTTAGCCAAAAACCGGTTGTAATAATCACCGCGTCATTTGGTACATCCAGAACGCTTTGATATTGGGTCCAATCCGTGTCGGATTTGACGCTCCTGTCATTCATAAAATCATAATAACTCTCTCCACCGGCGGTTTGAACTTCGAAGCACAATCCCGAAGATCCTTCTACATGAATAGTTTTTAAATACGCGGTCATTTTTACCCTGCTGTCCTTCCATTGATCGGGAACGATTACAGTCTGACCGATAGTAGAGTTGGAGACGGTCCCGAGATTCTTGGATTTCAAATAGGCGGATGCACGCCCCTCGAAAGAATCGTTGGTGACGCCCGCGTCATATTCTACATGATTACTCAGATACCAAAACCTGGGGAGCGGGTTTTCCGATAGAGCCCCGGAAGGGGAATCAATCCGATCTTC
>JAAEQD010000297.1 GCA_024231855.1 Candidatus Zixiibacteriota bacterium | reverse complement strand
TTACCCATCAGACGATTTTCACCATGAATACCGCCGCCAACTTCACCGGCAACAAATAGTCCCGGCAATGATGTATGACCGGTATTCTTAAATTCCAATCCGCCATTTTGATAATGCAGGGTCGGATAAATCAGCATTGGTTCTTTTGAGATATCAATACCAAATCGTTTGTATAAAATATATTTGCCCGGGAACTCCCGTTCAACTGTGCCCGGTCCGGCCAGATCTTCAATCATCGGTGAATCGAGCCAAATACCGATTTTGCCGGTTGGAGTTGGGACACCTTTGCCATCTTCGACACATTCTTTTATGATCGAAGCCGCTTCAACATCGCGAGGTTCACGTTCATTAACAAACTGATTACCCTCAATATTAACAAGATTGGCACCTGAGCCACGGAATTTTTCCGTAATCAAAATACCTTCCGCCTGTTCTGGGAATACAATACCAGTCGGATGATACTGCACTGTATGCAAGAAACATACTTTGACACCAGCGCGGTATGCCATCACAATACCATCAGCAGTTGCACCATAGTGATTGGTCGTCATAAATCCCTGGATATGTAAACGACCA
>JAAEQD010000296.1 GCA_024231855.1 Candidatus Zixiibacteriota bacterium | reverse complement strand
GTCAAACTTGAGCATCGAAACGATGGTTGGATCATACTCATAGGTCTTATAATCTTCAGCGGTCGAATGAGTGGAGAAAGCATGTATTTCCTTCACCCGGCCTCCCATAAACCATATCAAACCATCAAGCGCATGACATCCCGCGGAAAGCAACGAGTTGCCTCCGGCTTTCTTAGTGCGATTCCACTCAAACTGCTTATACCAGGGGCCGATGCCATGATAATAATCGACTTCTCCGTAATACAAATCGCCCAGGGTATTCTTATCGATCAACGAACGGATAATGGAAAACAAAGGATTCCATCTCAAGACGAAACTTACGATAGATTTGGTATTATGTTCTTTAACCGATTTAACTAGCGTATTCATCTCATCACGCCCCAGCGCGATAGGCTTCTCCAAAATAATCTGCGCCCCGCTTTCAATAGCGCATAGGGCATGTTCCACATGATGCTGAGGCGGTGAAGTAATCGAAATAATATCCGGTTTTTCGTTCCGTATCATCGATTCAATCGAATCGAAGCAAGAAACCGATAAATCGCACTCATCAGCCTTTCGGGTTGCTTCTTCGGTCGATAAAGAAGCCAATCCGACGATTTCAACATTAGGGTTGTTCTGATAAGCCCGGATATGCTCTCCGGCCACCCAGCCGCAACCAACTAAACCAACACGATATTTTGGCGCCATTTTCCCATCCTCATTTTTATAGAGCGATTATCAAAAATATGTGCGTTATGATCATCTTTGG
>JAAEQD010000295.1 GCA_024231855.1 Candidatus Zixiibacteriota bacterium | reverse complement strand
TATCAATAAAATGGATCGCCCCGGAGCCGATATGTTTCATACTATCAATATGATGAATGAGATGCTTGGCGCTAACGCGGTGGCATTTCAGATGCCAATCGGGACCGAAGATGATTTTGAAGGTATTATTGATCTGGTCTCGATGAAAGCTACCTATTATGATAAACTTCAGCGGGTCCAAAAAGAGATTCCGGCTGAGTATCTTCCAAAAGCAAAAGAACTTCATGAAAATATGGTTTCGACTTTGGCCGATTATGATGATAACCTGATGGAAAAATATCTTAATGAACAGGAAATCACAACTGAGGATATTATAAAAGCGGCTCGCACAGCTGTATTAGGAATTTTCATCACTCCAGTTTTTTGCGGATCGGCCTTTAAAAATAAAGGTATTCAGCTTCTGCTTGATGCTGTTGTTGATTATCTACCGTCACCGATTGACCGAGGTGTAATTAGCGGACTCAATGTTGCCGATCCCGAAATAACGCTCACCAGGCGTCCGTCAACAAACCCGCCATTTTCAGCTCTGGCTTTTAAAATTATCAATGACCCATATGTTGGTCAACAGACATTTATCCGGGTCTATTCGGGCGAAGTCAAAGCCGGAAGTTATATTTACAATTCGACCCAGGATAAACGGGAGCGGGTCGGACGGATAATGCGTATCCATGCCGGCGACCGTCAGGAATTAACGGAGATCAAGGCCGGCGATATTGCCGCTATAATCGGTGTAAAATCAACTACTACCGGAGATACCTTGTGCGCCGAGGATGATCCGATCCTGCTTGAGAATATTCATTACCCCGAAACTGTTATTGATTTACGAGTTGAACTCGAGGATAAGAAAAACCGAGATAAACTTGGGATGGCACTGAACAAATTATCACTTGAGGATCCATCGTTTACGGCCAAATACGACGATGAAACCGAGGAAACAATTATCTCCGGGATGGGCGAACTGCACCTTGAGATCATTATCGACCGTCTGAAAACTGAACACAATATTGATGTTTTAGTCGGGAAACCATCAGTGGCGTATCGTGAGACAATAACAAAAGAGTTCAGACATAATCATAAGTACAAAAAGCAGACCGGTGGTAAAGGTCAATATGCTCATATTGAATTTCGGATCGAACCGAATCCAGGCGAGGGTCTTGAATTTGTGAATCGTATTACCGGTGGAAATATTCCCAAAGAATATATCCCGGGAGTTATGAAAGGTTTTAAGGCAACCGCCGAAAAAGGTCTTCTGGCCGGGTTCCCTATGGTTGATTTGAAATTTGTGCTTATTGATGGCTCATCGCACGATGTTGACTCCTCCGAGATGGCATTTCGAGCCTGTACGAAGCAGGCCTTAAGAGAGATCATTGGCCGCACTGGTCCACAACTTCTCGAACCAGTGATGAAAATTGAGATAAATACGCCGGATGAATATATGGGCGATGTTATCGCTGATATTAACCGTCGTCGCGGAACTATCGAACGACTCAGGCGTTTTCGTAAGGGTTCGCAGAAATTAAACGGGAAAGTCCCGCTAAAAGAGATGTTTGGTTATGCCTCTACTCTACGCACAATTTCCAGCGGACGCGCAAGTTTCTCGATGGAATTTTTGAATTATCTTCCGGTTCCGAAAAACCTTCAGGATGATATCATCGCCGAACAAAAAGAAAAGCAGAACGCAAAGTAACAGCAGTAATGCAAAAAAAAGCCCTCACAAATGTGGGGGCTTTTTT
>JAAEQD010000294.1 GCA_024231855.1 Candidatus Zixiibacteriota bacterium | reverse complement strand
TAACCGATATTCCGGGGACAACCCGCGATAGCATAACAGAATCTATTTCATTCAACGGACTTGAGATTCATTTGACTGATACCGCTGGATTCAGGGACAGAACCGAGAGAATCGAAGCAGAAGGCATTAAACGCGCCGCGGATATAATCGCGGCTTCCGAGTTGGCAAGAGTAATGCTTGAGTCTACGACGGGGTTTACGGATGATGATAAGCGTGTTTTAGAAACCGCACCGAATACGAAAACAATAACGGCGCTAAACAAGAAAGACCTGTTTGATGATGCGGGTTGGGAAAGGATAATCGGTAGTACTCCGATCTCAATAGATATTTCGATTTCGGCATTGACCGGAGAGAATCTTGATATTTTAAAAGGTATGGTATATGACTCAGCTGTCGGGATGGGGGATAATATCGGCAAAGATATTATTATCACCAACCGCAGACACTACAACTGCCTTTTAAGTGCTGTTGATGAGATGCAAAATACTAAAAAGGCTATAGAAGATGATGTTCTTTTAGCCGAACATTTGAGGTCGGCGTTGAATCATCTCGGAGAGATTACCGGAGAAGTTACCACCGAAGAGATATTAAATTCGATATTCGATAATTTCTGTATAGGGAAATAAATATTCTAATCATGGACTTCTGGGATAAAATACTTCAATACACTTTTCAATATTACGGTGTGGATTGGGCGGTTACGTTGACCGTCTTTGCAGGTCTGTTTTTAATCGGCGATAAAAAGATTACGGGATTTATCATTGGGATGATTTCGGCGATATTAGGATTTATCTTCAGTTTCCAGATAGGAAGTATCGCTAATGGCGTTACGGCAGTTGTTCTTTTCTTCCTCTACCTGCGTGGATATATAAAATGGCAGAGAGCGGAGAAAAGCTTATAAAGCCATTTCCATCTCAATCTCATCACGCAGGGGGATATTGTCTATACCGGCAAGGGGGATGCTCGGTTTTAATTTGCGGGAATGTTCAAGAGCATTTCTGTGAACAGCAACTAATTCAAATCCGCGTTTCTGATAGAAGCGCATTGCGGTAGTATTATCATTGGTTGTAATCAGCCATAGTCTCTTACAATTATTCGAACAGGCAACAGTTTTCACGGCATCAATCAAAGCGGTACCGATGCCCTTACCCTCTAAATGACTATTTAATGTTACTATCTCGCAATTTTTGTCCTTGATGTTGAATGTTACCAATCCAACTAATTGGGATTTGTATTCCGCGATGAATCCCAAAAGCTTATCGGTGTGATGGATTACTCCACGCGTTACTACCTCTACTGAGCCCCATTCATTTGTGAGAAGTTTGGTGATCCAATCGTAATCGCTATTTTCTATAAGACGGATTCTGAAATCTGGCATATTAATCGTTACTTAAGAACATCTCACGCATTCGCCGTGCTGTCATTGGAGCATGTCCAGCGTAATGATTGTTGGCATAGACGAGTGCGAAGATCTCTCGTTCAACCATTCGATGAAGGAACTCCACCCACCGATTCATCCTTTCGCTGTAATCGAGAACCTCCTTATCCCATTTCTTGGTTATCTTCTCGATCTTCTGGCGGTCGCCAAGCAGACGGATATAAGTAAAATCGGTCGTAACCGGATCGAACATTTTTTCGACTTCATCTCCATGCGGCATCCATGATTGGTCTACAAGAACAAGCGCAACGTTATATTTACGGCAAAGCTCCACAAATTCTTTTTTAAGCCAATGTGGATTGCGAATCTCAACACCATATTTAAAATCATTGGGAAGGTCTTCGAGAAACCTGTCAAGTTTCTCCATAAATGGCGCTGCAGAAGAAAAAGCATCTTTGTTAAAATAGGGGAATTGTAATATTAGAGGTCCCAAACGAATTCCCAGACCGTCCATTACACCCAAGAACTTATCTCTTTCG
>JAAEQD010000293.1 GCA_024231855.1 Candidatus Zixiibacteriota bacterium | reverse complement strand
GTTCGGCTATTATGAACCGCAATATATGGGCGTTATTCTCAATGACGAATATTCTCAATCGTTCAGTAATAAACTTCGGATTGACCTTCAATCGACAGAAATCGAAAATGTTACCTTCGCCGCCAACTTCGATTATATCACTTATCACGGCCGTACTGATTGGAACCTGCTTGAATTTTTCCCCGATGATATCAGCGATCAGGTACCGTCTATTTTTTATCCTCTTTATAATTATAAATATGACGATACGCTATTTCTGGATAACGCCTACCTCAAAATGGCATTCTCGAAATTCGATCTGACATTGGGCAAGCAACAGATATCGCTGGGTACGGGATACGCCTGGAATCCCACCGACCTGTTCAATGTTAAAGACGTTGCCGATCCGACCTATGAACAACCGGGCCACAACGCGGCTCGCCTGGATATAGCTTTCACATCGCGTTATAGCGCCACGGCGATTTATCTGCCAGAAAATAGCTGGCTTGATTCGGGTAAGTTTCTAAAACTTGGCGGCAAACTCTCTCATTTCGATTATAGCTTGCTCTTTATAGAAAAACAGTGGCAACTGACGGATTATACCTCGCTTGATATCAATTATTCGAAACGGCGATTATACGGCGGCGATATTGTCGGCGAACTGTTTGGATTGGGTGTATGGAGCGAATACGGTTTCAATACTCTTGAACATCATAGCGACTTTTGGGAGATTTTATTCGGTATGGATTATACTTTAGATAACGGCACGTATCTGATGGCCGAGTATTTTCACAATGAACTGGCCAAAAACGATTATCGCGATTACGACATGAACGACTGGCTGAGATATTTTGCCGCCGAGAGTAGAACAATCTCCAGGGATAATTTATATTTATATTTTGATTTTCCATTAACCGATTTAATTCATTGCGGCAATTCTACCATAATAAGTTTATCGGATGGCAGTTTCAGCCTGGTGCCGACTGTAACGTACAATTTATCTCAGAATGTTGAGATAAACCTCTTTACCGGCATAAATTTCGGAAGTGAAGGCAAAGCGTTTTCATCGAATCAGGGATATAGCGGTATTTTACGGTTCCGGGTTTATTTTTAGTCCGGTAACTATCGATAGAGGAGTGAAGTGATGAGAGAAAGAATGTTGACATCATGGGGAAGGTTTTCAGCCGAACACCCGGGCCTGATTATAATCGGTATTATTATTCTAATGGCGGCGGCTATGTTTTCGGCCTCACGTCTCGAGATGAAAATGCGCTGGTCCGACCTTCTGCCCCTGGAAGACCCGATGGTTCAGGAATTCGATAAGATTCAGAAAGATTATATTGGCACATCGAATTCGATTATTGTCGTGATTGGACCACAACAGCAAATGAAAGATTTCGCCGACGAAATCGTGCCAAAGATTGAACCACTTAAAGAGTATGTTGAGAGAGTCGATCACAAAATCGAAGAGGATTTCATCGAATCGCATGGCTTGATGCTTAGCAAAACCAAAGACCTTGGTAAAATGGTCGACAACCGGCTATTCTCGGATTTGAACCTGGCCGGTTTCCTGACGCATACCAACGATAATTTCGAGGATATTTATATCGGCGATGATGAAAGCCTTTCGGATAAGGAAAAAGAAGATAACGCGATTCGCAGTCTGGACGGGATTGAGTTCTGGATTGAAACGATGACTAAACTGATCGACGATGAAAAAACGGAAGATTCCCTGGTCGCGGAGATGCTTTTAGTGGGCGATCCCTATTTCATCTCCCCCGATAAAAGAATGCTCATGATAATGATCGAACCTAATTTCGATATAACCGATATCGAAGCGGCCGTTGCCTCAACCGATACGATTCAATCGATTATTGATAATACCCTGGCCAAATACCAGTCAATAACTGCCGGGTTAACCGGTACGATTCCGCTTGCCCGCGATGAAATGGTCTACGCCGAGAAGGATATGGGTATAACTTCCATAGTGGCCTTTGCGCTGGTGATGCTGCTGTTTATCTTCTCATTCAGGATGGTGACGGCCCCGATATTGGCCGGCTTAACTCTAATCATATCAATTCTTCTGGCCAGCGGTACAATCGCTTTGTTTATCGGCAGCTTGAATATCATGACCTCGATGTTTGCCGTTATCCTGATTGGCCTGGGTATAGATTTCTCGATTCACATCATTTCGTTATACTTTGAACGTCGGGCAATCGGCGATAATGTTTCCAGGGCAATTGAACATACTCTATCTAGATCCGGGTCGGGCATTATAACCGGCGGACTGACTACCGCTATCGCCTTTCTCACTCTGATGATTTCCCAGACTCGCGGAATTAAAGAGATGGGCCTGGTTCTGGGCGTCGGTATTCTTTCGGTAATGATTACGACTTTGCTGCTTTTACCCGCTCTTTTGGTGACGCGCGAGAGGATTATCGATTGGAGAGCCAGACGATCGGCCAAACCAGCTAAAATGCCGAGGCCGGTAGAGTTCGCTTTCCTCGGCAAAAGCGGTACAATAATTAAAAATAAGCCCAAGACGACCCTGGGACTGGCAATACTTATGAGTATAGTCATGCTTCTCTTCGCGCTGAATGCCGAATTCGATTACAATTATTTGAATATGGAACCGGAGGGGATCCCATCGGTAGCGCTGCAGGATTCCATGCTGGTTGCTTTCGATATGAGCCCCGATTTCGTAATGGTAACAACATCAACGGTGGAAGAGGCAAGGCGGATATCCAGGAAGGCCAAGAAATTACAGTCGGTAAGCATGGTCGAGAGCATATCGAATTACCTGCCGTCACAGGCGGAACAAGCTGAGCGTCTGCCTTTAATCAAGCAACTCCGAAATCAATTAATCAATGAGTCAGCCGAGGAATATCTTGATGCGGCAAACATCACCGAATTTATCAAACAACTCGAACGGCTGGATATGAATATCTATGAGTTGGGTCAAATGGCTTTTATCGGCGGCCAGGACAAAGTCGACAGCAAATGTAATCGGATGATTGGCGATCCGGAGACAGGCGGCGAAGAAAGCAAAATAATCAAATTGATCGATCTTATAAATGCCAAACCGCGATTGGCGGCTTCAGCCCTGAATAACTTCCAGAAGGATTTTCGGCCAAAGTTTCAGAAAATGGCTCTGGGGATGGCCGACACATCAATCTTAACCGTTGATAATCTGCCGGCTGATATAAAGGATCGATATTTAAATAATGCCGAAGATAAATTCCTGGTGACGATATTCCCTAAAGAGCAAGTCTGGGATTACGAGTTTTTAGGCCGTTTCAATGAACAAATGCAGCGAATCAGCGAGAAGATAACCGGCACACCACCTTTGATGCTCAGACTTGTGGAACTAATCGGCCAGGACGGTAAAACCGCCAGTTTGTTAGCTATAGTCGTAGTCCTGCTTCTGTTATGGCTGGATTTTCGTAAATTGAGATTAGCTTTTATCGCCATGATGCCCCTTGTATTTGGCGCCATCTGGATGATTGGCTTATTGACTATACTGGGATTACCATTAACCATCGTAAATGTCATGGCGCTGCCGATGATAATTGGCATTGGCATAGATGACGGCGTGCATCTGGTTCATCGCTATCGGGTGGAAGGTTGGGATAAAACCAGGACCGTCTTAGGCAGTACCGGTCGGGCTATTCTATTAACCTCACTAACGACGATGGCCGGTTTCGGATCGCTGTTATTAGCCAAATATCGCGGCTTCGGCAGCCTGGGATCGCTTCTGGTTTTAGGTGTAGCCGCCTGCTTTATTACATCAATACTATTTTTGCCATCATTGATAAATTTGCTATTTAAAAAAAATGGGGCAGCCGCTGAATAATAAATAATAGTGCGACGTGAGCACGATATAAGCTTTAAATCAAATATTAGGCACTAAATAGCTAAACTTTCTTTCCCATTTATTACTTTCTTTGCATAGTCCATGTTATGCCAATTATAGTAAGAATCTCCGGCAAAACATATCTTATTGACATATAACCAGATAGGTCCCAACTGGTTTTCTATCACGGATGGCATACCTTTTGAGCAATAACATATTAGGTAATTTATTATGGATCAATTCCTGGTTCATTCTGTAGATGGTATTGCTTTTGGGCAATAGCATTTTAGGAGGTTTTTTGAAAATAATAGATGCTGGGGGGCATGTTCGACTTCTTATATTTCTGATACTTCTCGCACCGATTCAGCTTTATGCGTCATCCAAAACTATCCAGGGCAATGTCCGCGATATACAGAACAATGAGATCATTGGCGCTACGGTGATCGTTTACCATGAAGATAGACTTCTGGGTGGAGCGGCCACTGATCTTGACGGCAAATTCAAGATTAATTTATCGGCCGAATCCGATGATACACTCATAGTTCAAATCTCATCGATTGGCTATTCTAAACAATCGCGTAAGGTCATCGTCAATCAAGATACTACATCGATTCAATGTTTATTGGAGGAAAAGCCTATTGAGGTTGAAACGGTTGTAGTCACGCCTAATACGCGTAAAACTGCCTATAAAACTACAACACAAAAAGAACAAATCATCAGGGCCTCGAATCACTCGCTTATTGCCTCCGATCCGATCCAGGCAATCAAACAACCTCAAGTGATAAAGGTGGGCTCGAATCACTCGTCAAAAATACGAATTAATGGAACCAGCCCCAAATACTATATCAATGGCCTGGATATTGGCTACGATCCTAATCATTACGGAATGTTTTCGATTGTTCCCGCTCCTATCCTAAGCGAAATCAATCTGTATCCCCAGGGAACATCAGCCCGGTATGGATTACCGTCCGCCATCGAACTAACCACGGCAAAGCCCTTTAAAAAGCATTTTAGCAATGAGTTTAATTTATCGGTGCTTGAGGCCACCGGTACAATGTCGTGGGGGAAGGATGATTACTTTTTTCTCACATCAGTCAGAAAATCAATCCTTGACCGATTGGTGGACCAATTCGAAAGTCATTCTAACCGCAAGAAATTTCCGCCCGCGAATTTCAGAGACATTTTCATTACGGCCGGACTGAGACTCACAAAAAACCATCGCTTATTGATCGATCAGTACTATGTCGATGATTATTTGAGATACATATCCGATCCCTCTTTGCGTAATCCTGATGGAATCTATATATCACAAAATTCAAATGAAAGTTACTTGGGCGTCAGGTTCGAAGCTATCGGGCAAAATTTATTACTAAAAACCGGCGGCGCTATTAAAAGTAGTTCTGAAAAGTACTTCGCCAAACCCGAATTATTAAATCATCAATCGGATTTCGTGGTTGATCTGAAAACCAAGCGTCATCTCGTGACCGGTAATATCGAAACCATGATTCTGATCGGTAGTTCGAGTTTCAGCATCGGCAACGCAATGGAACACACAGCCCGACGGGATATAGATTTAAACCATTCAAACTGGAATTTTCTTCCCCCGGATTATATAAGCGATAATCCATATATATATCAAAGGGCTATTAATCAGTTATTTAAAAATTATTCCACCAGCGACAGCGAGTTGAATAACGCCACTTATGTATCATATGAACACAATATCGAATATCTCAAAATCGAAACCGGAATTCGATCAGAATACTTCAGTAAATTAGCCGGTTCCAGGACTATGCTATTTCGCCAATCGCTAATTATTCAAGCGGGAGAAAACAGCAACATCGAATTGTTTTATGGAACATTTGCCGAGAATCCCATAAATCGCCTAACCGAGGCTTATCAGATTTTGATTCATGATTCGCTACATAAACTAAAACCAATTGGCATCAGATTGGCCTCCGTTAGTTTTCTTCGCAATCCGCTTAAAATAAGCTTATTTCATAAAACCTTAAGCGATATGCCGGTCTTAACCCCCGATTTCGATTATCGTGATCCGGATGGTACGATTCGAGAGGGATTTCTGACAATGAATTCCGATGATCGACTTCGAATTTATGGAGGTGATATCAGTCTTCAAATCGACGGGTTTATTCGACCGGAATTTAATATTTTTACCTAT
>JAAEQD010000292.1 GCA_024231855.1 Candidatus Zixiibacteriota bacterium | reverse complement strand
TGGCATCAAACACATAAGGCCATGACGCGCTGTCTTCAGCTTTGCCCCAGTTCCCGTCTACTTCTGAGAACGGACTATAATAACGGTTGACATTCGTATAAATCATTGCATTGTTAGGACCGTTCCATTTAACAATTACATGTTTGTAATCATTAGAAAGTTCGATAGTAACATCCTCAACTTTTTCCGGCGGAATTGCCGTAACAAGATTTACTACATCTGCTTTATAGCCTGTCAAATCATTTATTGCGGTAACATAAACATCGAACAGGCCGGCGGCGCGCGGTATTCCTTGCGGCGCGAGATCGGTTCCGCACATCGCTGTACAGTAAATTGCTGTCAGCGTACTGCGTTCAATATCAATATCTGTTCCGCGGAACCAGAAATCTGCAGAGTTCGAGAAAACGATATTTTGAACATTGAAGAAGTTCGATCCGACAATAACTATGTCATTATTATAATTATTAGTCAAAGTGTAAGGAGCAACATAATCTATCCAGGGGGTATATATTTCAGCATTAGTAATATCGTTAATATCATTTACTTTGAAAAGATCATTGCTGAAGCCCCATGATCCATCCAGGTTGCGCGCCATTACATCATAAGTTCCCGGAGTAACTTCATCCACATCGAAAAGCGCGTAAGCTCTTACTCCGCCGATTACAATATCAGTAGGATCAGCTTTTATAGTCTCCGGATCCATGAGATAGAATTTACATCCCGCCTTAAAGTTTTTACCGGTTATAATAGTTTGTTGCGAGCCTTTGTTCCAGGTTTCGCGAGGAAT
>JAAEQD010000291.1 GCA_024231855.1 Candidatus Zixiibacteriota bacterium | reverse complement strand
ACCATTATGTGTCGCGCCAGGGCGGGCTTGATTTTTGAATCTCGGTATTGTAGACATCACTTTGGCCGTGGAAATGATCACTTTGAGTTTTATCCTGGCTACTTTTATTGAATTGTTAAGACCTTATGAGTTATTTCAATGCCGGGGCAATCAAGAATAGACGATCCAGTCGCCCTATATTACATTGTTGCATGTTGAATAATCATATAGAAGTTCTGCTAAAGCGGCGCGGCGGACGATTTGGCAAGCATCACCTCCGCTATCTTCCTCCGCTCCTCCAAAAACGATCCCAGGGTCCCAGGACATCCGTACGAGACGTTGGTCCTTGTGAATTCAAGCGGAATCCGGAAGAGCGCCTCACGGACGTCCGCCTCGGGATCGGTTGCGCCCGGGGCGCTGCCCGTTTGGGTGACGCCGTAGTTCTCGGCGCGGGAGCCGGATGCGGTTTCCCTGATGGTTGTCGCATCGCTGACGTCTGTAATGATGATGGCGCCTAAAGCAACCTGTTTATCGGTTTCGAATGTTTCCGGTTCATCCCGGGTGGGGAGAAGGACTATGCAACCCCATCCAAAATTTCCCGAAATTGTTCAATATTCTTGCATTTCAGCGCTTTCCTGTTTATTCTTTTCAGGATTTCCAAATGGGAAATCGACTTGACTTTATCGATCATATCGCTCGGGAGATTGCCAAATAGCTCGAATATTGTATCTATAACCACTTCCTGCATTGATTCTCTCCCTTTTTTCAACCCTTTTTCCTCGCCTTTTT
>JAAEQD010000290.1 GCA_024231855.1 Candidatus Zixiibacteriota bacterium | reverse complement strand
GTGAATCGACATATTAGTACGGCTTCATTTAGATTGAGCGGGTGTTAGTCAGCAGTCAGCTATGGCTATCCCTTTGGCGATAGCCTCGATCCGAATAGTTTCAATAATCTTCCGCAATGAGCCGCCGAATCTCTGCTTCCGGCAATTCTTTCTCCAACTCGGCCAATTTGTTGATCAAGGCCAACTCCCTAATGGCCTCCTGTGGATGGGAGTTAGCCAACTGCGCCCACACCACTTCAATATCGGCCTCGGTAATGACGATTTGCTCACCCTCTATTTCGTATACAACCACCGGTTTAGTTAAATTTTTAATTACTTGCTCCAGGTCGCCCCGTAGGGCCGCCAACTCCGCTTCAAGCCGGTTTACCCGCGCCTGCAATCTACTTAACACTGCTACTGTTTCATTGGACATAATAGTATCTCCTGAAAGAGATTTTACTCTGATACGGGATAAAGGTCAATCAATCGCCAGGTGATGAGTGCGTCCCAGATTTTAGGCGAGTTTACTGAAATATCTCGTAACCACGATTCAAAAATGTTAAATAATTTGGCTTTATCTGTATTCAGATTAAGTAAAGGATTATGTAAATTTTTAGTTTCTACGATTTTCAAACGAGATGCGCCATAAGCCGCGAAAGGTTTTAGTTCACGTATTTTATGTCGTAAAGTATAAAGAGCTGGATAATTAGAATCATTATAAATTTCGTTGTGATAGCTTATGTTTTTAGCTAAATACTGTACTTGGATAG
>JAAEQD010000289.1 GCA_024231855.1 Candidatus Zixiibacteriota bacterium | reverse complement strand
TGCCGTAACGAACGGATTCTTCAAGTGACACACCGGATAACCGGACGGTATTGATAACAATTCCCATTTCCGACAGCCTGGGAATAAATTCCGAGCCAATACGGAAGGTGAGAAGCAATCCGGCGAAAAACAAGACAACAGCACAGAAAATGAATTGTTTACGCGCACGAAGCGCATGCTTTAAAATATACCGGTAACCTGACTTAAGAAAACCGAGAAGACGATTTTCTTTATGTTTCATGTTGATAGGAAGCAGATAACTGGCAAGCACAGGCATGAGTGTTAATGAAATGATAAGAGAACCGATTAAAGCGAAAATAACAGTAAGCGCCATAGGGCGAAAAAGTTTTCCCTCAATACCCTGCAAGGTAAGGATCGGCAGATACACGATCATAATGATAAGCTCACCGTACTTTGTCGGTTTCCGGACTTCTAATCATGCGTGTTTGACTATCTCTATCAAAGAGCGCCGATCGTTACTTTCATAAAGATGGCGTACGCTATTTTCAAC
>JAAEQD010000288.1 GCA_024231855.1 Candidatus Zixiibacteriota bacterium | reverse complement strand
AAGAATTCCGCGAATGGTCTATTTACATTTGTGGCAAATACCATAAAACTCAAGACTGAAATCATTAATTTGAATCTCTCGTTCATGGACTGTAGCGCCCTCATAGTTGACCTGGATTCGCTTGTCTATATCGTAAACCTGGCCGCATTTGGTACAGACGAAATGCTGATGGTTTTCCGGATTGGCATCGTAGCGGGAAAAGTTTTCGCCGAAATTCAACTCGGAGATAAGATCGAGCTCCTTTAGTATACGCAAATTTCGATAAACCGTACCAAAGCTGATATTCTCTACTCGCTTGCGAACCATCTGATACAGCTTATCGGCCGGTGGATGAGATTTGACTTTGCTCAACTCTTCCAGGATTATCATCCTCTGCCTGGTTAGACGATAGCCTTTCTGCTTGATAATATCCAGAATCCGTTCTTTACCCGGATTGCTGCCGGCTTTATGTTGGTCTGTTTTCTTATTCCGCATTACACAATAATTAACCAACTTATGCCTTCGATGTCAAGATAATCCAAATAGATCGGAATTATAGAAGATGGACTATTCGGGAATCCAACATCGAAAAAACATTGAATAAACAATGGATAATTTAACGGAAATAGACAATTAGAAATCGTATACTATGCAAATATAATTAAGGGATAATTTGAGCGGCTTTATCGGCCAGAATAAGCCAGTTCTCGGGAAAGACGCCGATAAGAACAACGCCCAGAAGTGTTATCAAGATAGCAATCATCAATGATGGCGAAATAGCCACATCGAAAAGCCGCGACTCGCCCTTCTTCATATACATGGCCACAACGATTCGCAGGTAATAGTAGAATGCTACCACGGCATTGAGTACACCGATTACCGCCAGCCAATAGAAGCCTTTCTGAATAGCGGCCTTGAAAATCATGAACTTACCGATAAAACCGATTGTCCCTGGGATGCCGCCAAGAGAGGCCAAAAATATCGTCATGGCAATCGCGGCAAACGGGAATTTAGTCCCGAAACCGGCGTAGTCTGAAATATTCTCGTAGAATTCTTCTTTTTCGGCGAACAGGATTATTACGGCAAAAGCGCCGATATTCATCAATGTGTAAGCGAACAGGTAGAATGCCGCCGAGGAGAGTCCTTCCCGCATGCCGACTGTTATGGCGATCAGGATATAGCCGACATGGGCAATCGATGAGTAAGCCAACATCCTCTTGACATTGCTTTGATTCAAGGCAAGAATATTTCCCCAAGTCATGGTAATCACCGCCAGTACCCAGAAAATCATAGTGAAATCGATAACCGGAGTATTTACTACGAATATCCTGAGAATCGCGATAACCGCCGCGGCTTTCGGACCGGCCGACATGAAAGCGGTTACCGGAGCGGGGGCGCCCTCGTAAACATCGGGTATCCACATATGAAAAGGTACGACACCGGCTTTAAAAGCCAGGCCGATTAATATCAGTATCATCCCGATAGTAACATAAAATTCGGAATAGCCCGTACCGGCCGTTATCAAGGCGGTAATCTGATTCAAATTCGTAGTACCGAAAGCGCCATAGATAAACGCGATACCATATAGCAAGAAACCGGAAGCGAACGCGCCCAACAGGAAATATTTCAGGGCGGCCTCATTGCTGCGATAGCGATTGCCGTATATACCCGCTAATACATATAATGGGATACTCATCATCTCCAGACCTATGAATATTGTTATCAGGTCTACCGAGGTGGCCATGACCATCATGCCAAAGGTCGCCAGAAGGATCAGCGTATAGAACTCGCCCGTTTCGGGAAATTCCCGCCTTTGATAAGTAATCGACAGGAATAATGTCAACAGTGTCCCGACACAGAAAATCGTTTTGAAATATGAACCGGCGGCGTCATTTACGATCATCCCGAAAAATGAATCGCCCGGTACATCGAAATATTTAAAGACAAGCTGCAAAGCCACCACTACGCCGGCTATCGAAATAGCCGCCAGTACCCATTTGTGCTTTTTGGGCAGCATTAAATCGACTATTAATACGATCGCGGCGGTAACGCAAATCGCGATCTCGGGATAAATAACCATCCAGTTGATATCGGGAATCATATTTTCAATCACTTTGTCACCTCCTGCCCGTTATCGGTCAACAGGTGATTATTTTCGAGTACTTCAGGCGCTGTCGCCATGTCGATATCTAATTCGAGGTATGAGGCGTGATGTTTCTCCTTGACTGTCTCGACCAGGTTTTCGACCGACGGCTCGATCAATTTCAAGAATGGCTTGGGATAGAAACCGATCCAGAACACCAGCACGATAAGCGGCAACAACAGAAGTTTCTCACGCCAGTTGATATCTTTTAAAACCTTGTTCTTCTCATTAGTTACTTCGCCGTAAAATACACGCTGAATCATCCAGAGCATGTAAACCGCGGCGATGATTATCCCGACAGTACCCAGTATCGCGTAAACCTGATTGGTTTTAAACATGCCCAGAAGGATCAAGAATTCGCCGACGAAACCGTTGGTACCGGGCAAACCAATCGATGAGAGCGCGATAATCAAGAAAGCAACCGTGAAGACCGGCATCACATGCGCGATACCGCCGAAATCCTCGATTAAGCGAGTATGCCGACGTTCGTAAATCATGCCGACTAACATAAACAGGGCGCCCGTTGATATGCCATGGTTTACCATCTGAAGAATAGAACCGGATAATCCCTGAGTATTGAGCGCGAATATTCCCAGCATCACAAATCCGAGGTGGGCTACCGATGAAAACGCCACCAGCGATTTAACATCTTTCTGAACAGCCGATACCAGACCGCCGTAAAGAATACCTATCAGAGCCAGTATACATATAAACGGCATGAACTGAAAAACGGCATCGGGGAAAAGCGGTAAACAGAATCTAACGAAACCATATGTCCCCATTTTCAGAAGTACGCCGGCCAGGATAATCGAACCGGCAGTCGGCGCCTGTACATGGGCGTCGGGCAGCCAGGTGTGGAACGGAAACATCGGGACCTTGATCGCGAACGCCAGCGCGAATGCTCCGAACAACCAGAGCTGCGTTGAACCCATAATAGGCATATCCAATATAACGGTAAGGTCAAATGTATAGAGTCCCGTATACTGGTAGTTGAGGAAATAAAGCGCGAGAATCGCCAGAAGCATCAAAAGCGATCCGACCATAGTATACAAGATAAATTTGATCGCCGCGTAAATCCGACGTTGACCGCCCCAGATTCCGATCAGGAAATACATCGGTAGAAGCATGACCTCCCAGAAAACATAGAACAAAAACAGATCGAGAGACAGGAATACGCCTAGCATTCCCGCTTCAAGCATCAAGAAGGAAATCATGAAGCCTTTTACTTTTTCCGTAATAGCTGTCCAGGTGGAGGCAATCGAAATCACGCTGATAAATGTCGTTAGCAGAATAAGTAAAATCGAGATTCCATCGACGCCAACATGGTAGTTTATGCCAAGCGAACTAATCCATTGTATATTTTCCACGAACTGGTATTTAGCCGTTGAACCATCGAAACCAGCAACCAGAATGAGAGACAAGACGAAATTAGCGGTCGCTACCAAAAGCGCCGTGAATCGCAAGGCATTTTTATGATTTTTGCCTATCAGTAACAACGGCAAAATGCCAAAGATAGGCAAAAATATAATCCAGGTTAATATCGGCCAGGTTCCCATCAGTTACGCACCATCTTTAAAGCTAAACGTGATTGTTTTCGAATAAACCAACTTGCCATAATATCGATCAACCGCCACATCCAGTATGGCATCCAGCGGCAAAACAGGTATGAAATGAAAGTCAGTGATAAAGCCTTGTTAATGAATTTATACATATTCTCGATCTTAAATCCCGAACCCTCGAAAATATTCCTCATCGATTGTTCATCGAAGCTGTGAAGATGGGCGTTAATCGGGGTCGGCTCATTACAATGAACGCAAAGATAGTAAATAATATTTTCCTTATAAGGTACCGAAACATAAAATTTGCCGTCTTTTTTCAGGCAGCGGTTCACTTCAGCGGCAGCCGGTTCGGGAGTATCGAGATGCTCGTAAACATCATTGGATGTACCGCCATCGAATACACCATCTTTGAAAGGAAGGTTGTATAAATCCGCCACGACATACATCCCCTTGCCCCTGGGATCAAAGCTCTCGCGTATCTTGCGAAGATTGCTGTCGGCGAGATCAACTGATACTACGGTCACATCACGGGGAATATACTCTCTGGCGATCCAGCCACCGCCCGAGCCGCAATCGATTACCAGCGAGCCCGGATTAAACTGAATTTTGCGTTTCAGAAATTGCATTCGCCTTCTTTCCTCATCCGCGAGAACCGGGTTATCGACATTGAAATAATCAAATTCCTCGGCATCCGTCCTGTAATGTTTTATCCGATCAGTTAGCACCATTACTTATACTTTAAAAAGATATAACCCAGCAACGCCGCCGCGCCAATTAAGAACGAGAGCGCGTAATTGCGAACATAACCGGTGTGTAAAACTCTGAATCTCTCCGATAAGTTACCGAAGAATTCCGCCACGCCGTTAACCGTACCATCGACCATCCTGACATCGAATATCTTCCAGAATATCAGCGAGATCACGTACATCGGTTTGATAATGAGATAATCATAAACCTCATCGATGTAATATTTATTCAAAAGCAGCTTGTACAAACCGCTGAACTTCTCGGCCAATCGCTTCGGTTTATTCGGATTTTTAATATAATACATGGTCGCGAATATAATACCTATAGCAGCGGCTATTATCGAAAACGATATGAACATATACTCGAAAGCGTGCGAGTAATGATGAGCCTCTCCCCCGTGCGCGCCCACAGAGGCAATCACCGGATCGAGGAAATGATCGAACCAGGCGCCGCCGCCCATGACCTCGGGCAGGCCGACATAACCGCCGAATATCGCCAACACGGCCAGAATATACAACGGCAATAGCATCACCCATGGCGATTCATGAAGATGTTTGGCCGCATCCTTGGAAACGCGCGATTTACCGTAGAAAGTCATATATAATAATCTGAACATATAGAACGCGGTTAGGATAGCGGCGATAACACCCATCAGCCAGTAGTATACATTGCCCTGCTCGAAAGCCTTCCAGAGTATTTCATCTTTTGAGAAGAAGCCCGATAAAAGAGGAATCCCGGAAATCGCCAGTGTTCCAACCAGGAATACCTTATATGTATGCGGTATTTTCTCCTTCAGCCCGCCCATATTGCGCATATCCTGTTCGCCCGACATAGCGTGGATGACCGATCCGGAACCGAGGAACAAGAGCGCTTTGAAAAAAGCGTGCGTCATAAGATGGAATATGGCAATGCCAAACGCGCCGACACCACAAGCCAGGAACATATAGCCCAGCTGGCTGACCGTGGAATATGCCAGCACGCGTTTTATATCATTCTGGACCAGTCCGATTGTGGCCGCGAATAAGGCGGTCAATCCGCCAATAACAGCGACTGTAGTCATTGCCGTCGGAGCCAGCACATAGATTGCCGATAACCTGGCGATCATATACACGCCGGCTGTGACCATGGTAGCGGCATGAATCAATGCCGAAACCGGAGTCGGGCCTTCCATAGCATCAGGCAGCCAGACATATAACGGTATCTGCGCTGATTTACCGGTCGCGCCCAGGAATAAAAGCAATCCAATCGCCGTGGCTATTCCGCCCCCGGCAATCAATACCTCGGGAGCCATCCCGGATATTTCCTGAATATTGAGCGTACCGAAGTTCCAGAAAATAAGCATGACTGCCAGAAGGAATCCGAAATCGCCGATTCGGTTGAAAATGAACGCCTTCTTACCGGCATCAGTGGCCGATTGCTTGTGGAACCAAAAGCCGATCAATAAATATGAACATAATCCGACACCTTCCCAACCGACGAACATCAGAAGAACATTGTCGGCCAGAACCAAAACTAGCATCGAGAATGTGAACAGGTTTAGATATGAGAAATATCGGGAATAGCCGTCGTCATGAGCCATGTAACCGATTGAGTAAACATGAATCAGGAAACCGACACCGGAAACGACCAGCACCATCACCGCCGAAAGCGGATCGAAATTGAAGCTGATCGAGGTGTTAAACGAACCGACAACGATCCAGTCGAAGAGTTTGGCGATAATCGAACGCGAACCTTCGGGCATGCCCAGAATATAGAAAAAGGCGATTATACCGGAGACAAACGATAAAAACACCGAACCACAAGCTAATAGATTGACCAGTGTTTTGGACAGCCTCTTATTGGTCAGCCCGATAATAAGGAAACCGATTAATGGATAAATCGGAATTAATTTTACTACTGTTTCCATCAAACCTGCCAGATCACCATTTCATTATGTTAACGTCATCGACATTAACGCTTTCTTTTTTCCTGAATATTGCCACGATAATAGCCAATCCCACGGCCACTTCAGCGGCCGCGACAGCCATCACCAGAAATATAAATACCTGCCCCGAAAAATCCTTTGAATAGCTCGAAAATGCCATCAGCGATATATTAACCGCGTTGAGCATCAATTCAATACACATGAATATGATTATGGCATTGCGATTTCTCAGAACACCCCAGGCGCCGATGGCAAATAAAATCGCCGAAAGAATCAGATAATCTTGAAGCGCTGCCATAGTCTAATTTTCCTCTTTCCTACGAGCGATAACAACAGCCCCGATTATCGCGGCCAAAAGTAATACCCCGATTATTTCAAAAGGATACAGGTATACATAGAAAAGTTTTTCTGAAATCGCTTTAATATCGCCGATACTCATATCGATTGGCCTGCCGGCGCGATAAGGTACAAACTTCGTCGCGGTCAAGACAATCTGGATCAGGAAGATGCCGCCAAGTATGAAAGCGAACAGCCTCTGGAATATACGAGAATCGAAACCGAATTCATCCTTTTTCAGATTCAACATCATAATGACAAACAGGAACAACACCATGATTGCCCCGGCATACACAATAATCTGCAGGGCGGCGATAAATACCGATCCCAATTGCACGAAAAGCCCGGCAATCGCGCACATCGCCACTACCAGATAGACCGCCGAATGAACCGCGTTTTTCCGAGTTACCACCATCAAGGCGGCAGCAATGACCAAAGCGGCTAATATGTAGAAAATCACCTGTCCCATATCTTAGTGCAAATCCTCAGCCGGTTTCTTGAACTGAAATTTCTCCTGCCGGATAAACGGTTTATACTTCCTGGCTACCCGTTCTTTTTCGATATTATCGAAATTAGCCAATAACATCTCTTTAGTATAGATAAAATCGCCGCGGCTGCCGGCGGAAAATTCAAATTCTTGTCCCAGGAATACTGCTTCTTCCGGGCAAGCCTCTTCGCACATGCCGCAGAATATACAACGAATCTCGTTTATCTCATAAACTTTCGCGAATCTCTCCCCGGTCTCGTTTTCGGCCGGCTCCATATAAATAGCGTCCGCCGGACAGGCCGCCGCGCACAAGCCGCAGCAAACACATCTCTCGGCGCCATCGGCATAACGCGTCAGGTAATGAAGCCCCCGAAACCGGGCTTCGAATACCGGTCTTTCCTCAGGATATTGCTGAGTAGTCTTCTTCCGAAAAATATGCCTGAATGTTATCGACATTCCCTTCGGGATAGCCCATACCACCGATTTAAACGCGTTCCACATTTAGTTCGTCCCCATTAGAATCATCACCAAAGCCGTTACTATTACATTGGCCAGTGCCAGAGGAAATATCACCAACCAGCCGAACCGCATCAGTTGATCATAACGCAAACGCGGCAGGGTTCCTCTCAGCCATATATATAAGAACATGAAAGCCGCCGTCTTTATAACGAACCACACCACCGGCGGCAAGAATGGTCCGGACCAGCCGCCAAAGAAAAGGCTGGACGCGAACATCGAGACTACCAACATATGAGCGTACTCCCCGAGGAAGAATACACTGAATCTCATCCCGGCGTACTCGGTATGATAACCCGCTACAAGCTCCGATTCCGCTTCAGGCAGATCAAATGGTATCCTGTTCGATTCGGCCACGCCGCAAACTATAAATAGCAGGAACGCGACGGGCTGCTGGAATATGAACCAATCGAAAACCGAACCGCTTTGAAGACGAACGATTTCGGCCAGTGAGAATGTTCCGGCGATCATCAATACACCGACAACTGATAATCCCAGCCCGATCTCGTAGCTTATCATCTGGGCCGCGGCCCGCAAACCGCCTAATAGCGAGTATTTGGAATTGGAAGCCCAGCCGGCCAAAACTACGCCATAAACGCCAAGCGATCCCATGGCGAATATATAAAGCAATCCGATATTCAAATCGGAGATGATCAATTTTATTTCATGTCCAGCGATAGTAATTGAATCGCCGACCGGGATTACGGCAATAGACAAAACGGCCGTAACGAACGATATCATCGGAGCTATTGAAAATAGCAGTTTGTTGCTGGTATCCGCCGGCAGGAAGCTCTCTTTAAATAGAAGTTTGATCGCGTCAGCTATTGGCTGAAGCAGACCGAACGGCCCAACCCGATTTGGCCCAACCCGACTCTGGATAAAGGCTACCGTGCGGCGCTCAAACCAGGTTGAATAGGCGACCATAAACAAAAGCCCGGCAAATACCACGATTACCTTAACTACATCTATTAAGATCGAAATCCACATCTAGCTTTTTGCTCCGCTCAAATCTGCAAACACGGGTTTATTGTATCCTGTCATAAATTTGTTTGGTGCATTATCTTCTGACCAGCCGTAAATAAGTATATTTCCTTTATCAACTTCGTAACTAACCATTAATTCAAATTCACCCGTTGAGCCGTTACTTGTTTTTAACAATACTTTATTACCCGCTTCTATTCCTAATCGAGTCGCGTCCTCGGGATGGATCATCAAAGTTTGGGCGGGCGTCAATTTCCGCAGCGTTTCAGATTTAGCGGTGATGCCTGAACCACCATAATAAACAGAACGGCCAAAAGTCAATACAAATGGATAATCATTCGGCGCCATCGTATCGGACTCCGCCTTCAATTCCAAACGGCTTGAATCGGTTGCGGGGATTACGTACCCCTCGGAAAATTCATATTTCAAACCTTTAAACTCAGGCAAAGAATCTGCCATTTTGGCAAACACTTCCGCTGGTGAGTAGAACAATTCTCCTTCGAGTTCCGTTTTGATATCGGTAAACAACTTGGTTATTGATGTAATCCCTTTGCTTTGAGCGTATGGTTTTCTCATGAATTGTAAACGGCGTTCAATATTAATATATGACCCGGCATTTTCAGTCGGTAATAGTGATGGGAAAACAAGGGTGGCCAAATTGGCCGTGGCATTTTTAAACGCGCCCCAATAGATTAGATAATCAAGCCTGGCGAACGCTTTGCTAATTCGCATTCTATCGGGATAAACACTCACCGGATCTCCGCCGGCTACGAACAATGTCTTGATCTTTCCATCTTCAATCTGTTTGACAATATCTTCAATAGTCGAATTTACGTGCCCGCATAATTTAACGCCAAGATAATTCGTTTCAGTGGTCAATACTGATAATTTCGCGTCAAGCGCGCCGCCCAGGTCTTTAAGCGATTGCCAGAACCGCGTTCGGTTAGGATTGTTGAGAAGATCCGCGCCGCTCAAAATGTGAGTATTATTAGCTTTCTCAATATCACTTTTTAACTTGTCACCGATATCAGCCGCAAAGCCCGCGTTACCCTTACCTTTTTTCAAGGCGATAATATTTTCTATTGTCTCGGCTTCATTTCCATAAACCGCCCTGATATCGTTAACTCTAAATCTTCCCAGGCCCATTTTCCGCGAGCCGATTAAATAAACCGGCGTTCCTTTCTGGATTAGCTTCTTGACTCTCAGCCCGATTATAGGATGTTCCGCCGCCAGGTCGCATCCCGCGATTATAATCAAGTCGGCCTCTTCAAGCTCAGTCATCGAAACCTGCAATCCCAATCCCGAAACGGATTCCTTAACCGGAATATCCAACTCGCTGGAAATACCTATCGATGAGCCGGATAAATACGTTTTGAAATACTCGGAAGCGCTAAATGCCTCCTCGTTTGTCAGCGTGGTATCCAGAAGCAACGCCGAAGACTGACCATTTTCCTCGGCTACGCGATGAACTGCTCTGGCCAGGGCATCGCCATAATTAACCATCGTCAATGACCCATTGTTATTACCGAGAGGTTGCAAAAGTCTATCGGGATGCCTCGTGATATCAAAACAATAACGATCCTTATCACACAAAAATCCCATATCGACATTATCATTACGGCGGCTATAATGACGGTATATTTTGCCTTGATTATGTTCGACTATAATGTTGCTGCCGTCAGGACAAAGCCAGCTTACCGAATTGGATTTTTCAAGCAGCCAGTTGCGTATTTTATAACGGAACGAATCCGACATCAAAGCCCCAACCGGACAGAACTCTACGGTATTACCAGAGAATTCATTCTTGTACTTCATTTCGGTGGGAATATCAACATTAGCAAACGCTCCGCGATAGAAAATACCCAAATCGATGCCGCCGGCCAAATCGCGAGCGATTCGCACACATTTAAAGCAAGTGATACAGCGGTTTTTGTTCAGCCAGATCTCCGGGCCAAGCTTGATATCATCATATTTCATATTCGGATCATCTTGGACCCGGATTTTATTCTCCCGGTAGCGGGAAACCGATGGACCATACTTTATTGTCTGGTTTTGAAGCGGACATTCACCGCCCTTGTCGCAGGTCGGGCAATCGAGCGGATGGTTGATCAGCAAAAACTCCAGGACGCCTTTTCGGGCTTTGACCACTCTTTCGGATGATGTGTGAACTACCATGCCCGGGCCAACCGGAGTAGCGCAAGAGGCTATCAACTTGGGCGCCTTTTCAACCTCGACCAAACATAATCGGCAAGAGCCTACGGGTTTGAGACGATCATCGAAACAGAATGTGGGGATTTCAATACCCAGCTTTTTGGCCGCTTTAATAAGCAGCGTACCGGGAGCGACCTCGACATCCTGACCGTCAATATTAAGCTTTATCAAATCAGCCATCTGTTATTCGAACCTCTTGCCCAAAGTAACGAGGCATTTCTTTTCATTAATATGGTATTCATACTCATCCCGAAATTGCTTTATCGAAGTGCGTACCGCCGGTACGGCAGCATCACCCAACGGGCAAATCGTGTTGCCCTCGATATTGTCGCAAATATCCAGAAGAAGTTCCAGATCTTCCATCGTGCCTTTGCCATGCTCGATTCGATGCAACACGCGATACATCCAGGTTGTCCCCTGACGACAAGGTGTGCACTGGCCGCATGACTCATGACGGTAAAATCTCTCGATCACCATGGCCGCGTGGACTATACAGGTGCTCTCATCCATAACTATTACGGCCGCCGAACCAAGCATAGAGCCGGCCTCGGTCAGTGATTCGAAATCCATCTTAACATCGATTTTATCGGCGGTTAATATCGGTACGGATGATCCACCCGGGATAACCGCTTTAAGATTCCGGTCGTTTTTAATTCCACCGGCATGTTCGTACAGCAGTTCGCGAAGAGGTGTTCCCATCGGCAGCTCGTAATTTCCCGGCTTGTTAACATGGCCGGAAACGCAGAATATCTTGCTGCCGGTAGATTTCTCGGTGCCGATTGATTTAAACCAGTCGGCGCCCCGGTTTACGATATGCGGCACATTACTTAATGTCTCTACATTATTTATTATAGTCGGACAGCCATACAATCCCGAAATGGCCGGGAACGGAGGTTTTAAACGCGGATAACCCTTGCCGCCTTCCAGCGAGGTCATAAGCGCTGTTTCCTCGCCGCAAATATAGGCGCCGCCGCCGCGATAAACTGAAATTTTTAAATCAAATCCAGAGCCGAGAATATTTTTGCCTACATACCCTTTATCTTCAGCGGCAGCGATAGCCCTTTCGAGCTGGCGAGCCTCCTCAGCGAATTCGCCCCTTATATATATGAAAGCGTGATGGCAATTAATAGCAAATGAGGTAATAATCGATCCCTCGATTACCATATGGGGATGATCCAGCATCAGTTCACGGTCCTTGCACGTGCCCGGCTCCGACTCATCAGCATTTACGCAGAGATAAATCGGTTTGCCGGAATCTTTGGGCAAAAACGACCATTTCCGGCCGGCGGGGAAACCCGCGCCGCCGCGGCCTCTCAAGCCGGAATTGATTACTTCCTCGGTGATCTGCTGAGGTGTCATCTCCTTGATTGCTTTGGCCAAGGCGGTATAACCACCATGCTTCATGTAAACATCGATTTTATCATTATCAGGAATAGATGGTAATAAAAACGGCTTGAAGCTCATCAGCTATTCCTCAGATTTTCTAAAATTTCATCCACTTTTGCCCGCGTCAGATACTCATAATACAAATCATTAATTTGCAGCATCGGGGCACCGCCACAAGCGCCAAGACATTCAACGACAACCAGGGAAAACATTTTATCTTTGGAGGTTTCCCCCATATCTATATTAAGCTTCTCTTTTAAATAATCGATCAATTCCTCCGCCCCCATCAGGGTGCAGCAGATATTCTGACAAACCTGGATTAGGTATTTACCACGGGGCTCGAGCGGAAACATCGTATAGAATGTTGCCGCCTCCTCGAAATAAACTTTCGGTATGGACATCAACCCGGCGGCCTCTTCGACAGCTTCCTTATCGAGGTAGCCAAACTGGTCATAAATCACATGCAAAACGGATAAAACAACAGATTGTTTATCCGGATACTCAACCTCGAGCTTCTTCAGTCGAGCCATCGATTCTTTATTGAGTAATTTTCTTGCCGTTTCTTGCATAATCTCTATCTGTCAACTTCTCCAAGCACAATATCGGTCGTGCCGATAATAGCGATCAAATCTGAAATCATTCTGCCCTTAACCAGCTTGTTCAAGGCCGAGATATTAATAAATGACGGCGGCCGGAAATGCACCCGATATGGCTTCGACGAGCCATCCGAAACAACATAGCAGCCAATTTCGCCCTTTGGCGATTCAATCGAAACATAAACGTCGCCTTCTGGAGGTTTGATTCCCTCGGTCCAGTACTTGAAGTGATGAATTAACTGCTCCATATTTTTCAACACTTCTTCTTTAGGCGGCGGGGCAACCTTGCGATCCGTCGTAATATGGGAACCTTCGGGTATGCCGTCCAGGGCCTGGCGGATTATCCGTAATGATTGTCTCATTTCGGCCACCCGGCATTTGAATCTATCGTAAGTATCGCCTTCTTTTCCGAGCGGGACATCGAACTCGAACTTATCATAACTCGAATATGGCGTTGATTTCCTGATATCCCAATTAACTCCGGATGCCCTTAGCATCGGCCCCGAGAGACCCGATGATATAGCTTCCTTCGCCGATATCTTGCCAATGCCGACTGTTCTACTCTTCCAAATTTTGTTCTCAGTTAATAATCCTTCATATTCATCTATCTTGGCGGGAAATGTATCGAGAATCTCTTTAACCTTGGTATCGAAACCGGACGGCACATCTTTGGCCAAACCGCCGATCCTGAAATAAGAGGACATCATCCTCACGCCTGAGACGAATTCATAAATCTGAAGTATCTTTTCGCGTTCGCGGAAACAGTATAGAAGCATCGTCATGGCGCCGATATCGGTGGCATGCGTGCCCAGCCAAACCAGATGCGATATCAGTCTGGTCAACTCGGTTAAAATCACCCGAAGGTATTGTGCCTTGAGCGGCACTTCCACGTCCATCAGCTTCTCGATCGCCAGAACATAAACAAGATTGTTGGACATGGGAGCCAGGTAATCCATACGATCAGTCATGGTGATCGCCTGGGTGAAGGTTTTGGCTTCCATGGTTTTCTCTATGCCGGTATGAAGATAACCGACGATAGGCTCTGCTTTAACGATAGTTTCCCCATCCAGATCAAGTCTGACTCTTAAAACGCCATGAGTCGCCGGATGCTGCGGTCCGACATTTAGTGTCATAACCTTGCTTTTCAATTGACCTCCCCGCCCGGCGTTTTGTCATCGAGTGTGATCTTATCGCGGTTATGGCTAAATTCCGGAGTTTCGTATGTCAGCGGAAAATCTTTGCGCTGAGGATGGCCGACCCAATCGTCATCCATCAATATCCTCTTCAGGCCGGGATGATCGGCGAAAACTATACCAAACATATCGTAGACTTCACGTTCCTGCCAATCGGCCGTATCCCACAGCGATGTAAGGCTGGGAACTTCTTCATTTTCATCTATGGCGACTTTCAACATGATACGATGTTTTTGCTCAATCGAAAAAAGCGAATATACAACTTCGAAACGCTTCTCTTTCTTACCAGAATAATCAGCGGCGGTTACCATTGACAGGAAATCAAATTGAAGATCAGCATCCTCCTTGAGGTATGCGCATAAGTCAATTAACCGGGATATGTTAACCATGCCTACCAGGTCTCCGCGGATGATATCCAAAGATTCAAAATCATCGACACGATTTTTACCCAGATATTCTTTTATCTGATCAACCAGCATTAATCGTCCTACTTCAATTTTTCCTTTTTAACCTTATCGTGCAGTTTGATAATACCTTCCATCAACTGCTCCGGCCTGGGCGGACAACCCGGTACATAAATATCCACCGGGATAACTCTATCAACACCTTGTACAACGGCGTAATTATTGAAAACGCCGCCGCAAGACGCGCAAGCGCCCATCGAGATTACATATTTCGGATTCGGCATCTGCTCATAAAGCTGTTTGATAATCGGGGCCATCTTAACCGACAATCTGCCCGAAACAATCATCAGATCGGCCTGACGCGGTGATGCTCGCATAACTTCCATACCGAAACGGGCCATGTCATATCTCGAAGCAAACGTGGATATCATCTCTATTGCGCAGCAAGCCAGGCCGAAACCCAGTGGCCACATAGAGGAACTGCGCGCCCAGCCAACGGCTTTCTCGAGCGTGGATAACATGATACCGTCAGGAACGTATTTTACTATTCCCATCGCAATCCTCCCTTGCCGACTACATAAACGAAGCCAAGGACCAGGAGTATTAAAAACACACCCATAGCGTAAAAACCATAAAGAGCCAGATCCTTATAGATTATGGCCCAGGGATATAAAAAGACAACCTCGACATCGAAAACGACGAAATCAATCGCGATCAGGAAAAATTTTATAGGAAACCGCTCCTGGGCATCGGTTACGGGAACGATACCGCATTCGTACGGGCTCAACTTACGGGCACTGACAGTTTTGCGCGCCAGTATTTCCGGCAGATAAAGCATCGCCACGACCGTAACGACGGTCAGAGTAGCCAGAATCAGTATTGGGAATAAAGTTTCGTGCATAATTACATAGTGTGATTTATTTCACAATCTGTGATTTTCGAAAATTCCAAAAGGGCCATTTTTATCCAATCTCTGCAAAACATTAGGGTCGAAAATAACATAGGTTAAAATTGTTGTCAACCTTTTTTTATCTGCTTGATACTCTCGGGATTGCCCCTTAATGCCTCTTTTTCATATGAATCAATGTCGATATGTATATGTTGCTTGCGCAGTGACTCGTCGCCGGCAAATTCTACTTTATGATAATTGCCGGAAATCCCGGCCAACATGCCCGATCTTTGCCTATCTTCAACGATAATATCCAGATGTTTGCCAATAAAGCTTTGGGCGTGCGCTTTTTTCTTCCTATTCCCTATTCTTCTCAGGCGGCCGCTTCTTTTGGCTTTATCCTCGGGAGAGACTTTATTTTCAAATGATGACGCGGGTGTACCCGGTCTATCCGAATAAGAGAATACATGTAAATGATGAATAGGATTGTCCTTTATCAGGGAGACCGTATTTTCGAAATTCGTGTCGCTCTCACCGGGAAAACCGACAATTATATCGGCGCCTATGGTAATACCCAGTCTTGCTTCGATCAGCCGATCAGCCAATATACCAACCGAATCCGCTTTGTATTTCCTGCCCATCGATTTTAAGATCGTGTCGTCTCCGGATTGAACGGGCAAATGAACATGAGGGCATATTCTACTCTCTGAGGCAATAAGTTCGATCAATTTGTCTTTGAATTCATTAGGCTTGAGCGATGACAATCTAAGGCGCGGCATATCGGTATCCTGGAGTACGGTTTTCAGCAAACCTGTAAAATCGACTCCCTTTTTGTATCGACCAATATGCACGCCGGTCAGGACTACCTCATGATAGCCGTTTTCATATAGCGCGTTTATCTCATCCACTATCTCCTCGGGCTCTCGAGAGATCGGTCGCCCGCGTGCTTTCCAGATAATACAGTATGTGCATTTCTCGCGGCAGCCTTCCTGAATTTTTATGAACGCCCGGCTATGGCCGTTCATCCTCGTTATAGGCTTGCCGATGAGATTCCCATCATTGTCGATACCGAACAAATTTAGAACAATCCGTGGAATATCTGCTTTGCGACTATTGCCGATAACGGCCACGCGTTCACTTAACGCTTCATTTTTCGCCGGCTCCAATTCGGCATAACAACCTGTGATAATTACCCGGGCGGATGGATTTTTCCTTAAAGCTCTCCGGACCATTTGTCGCGATGTGTAATCGGCTTTACCCGTTACCGTACAGGTGTTAATCACATAGAGATCGGCTTTCTCGGTAAACGGTACCGGCTGGAATCCATACGGCTCCAGAGATTCGGTTATGGCCTGAACCTCATACTGATTAAGTTTACAACCAACCGCGTTGAAAGCCGCTTTAAGCATTACATCTCAATTCCAAAAAACTGTTTAACATCCTGCCGCTACCAATTAGAATCTCCATCTTATTAGTATTAATTGCGAACGAATAACCATTTGGGCCGGTTCCGCGACCAGGATAATATTGATACAATATTATTGAAATATCCACCCATTTCCAACCTTAGAATTTAATCCTGTTTCTCGGAGAATAGCGAGCAATCTGTTTTTGCCACCAGCGATCGAATCTGGGGACAAATATAAATACCGGTATCGCCAACGCCCAACCCGCAAATATGTCTATCACATAATGATGTCTTAGATAAACGGTCGAAATGAACAATCCCAGGCAAAATGGCAACATCAGCCAGAAAGTGATCCGGGTGTATTTCCAGGCAAATATCAAAGACAAAAGCGTCACCGCGCTGTGAAGTGATGGGAAAGCGCACCTCGATTCTCGGGGCAGTACACTAATCACCTGGTTGGCGATCGATGCCAGCGGGGTGCCATCGAAACCAACAGAATATAAATGAGCAAGCGTCAATCTGGGGGGCGCCGCCGGGAAAAGTACATACAATAAGTACCCGCAATAAAAACAGAGTATGACGGTTACCAGGGTTTCGCGAAATTCGCGTTTTTTCTTTTTGAAATAAAGGACAACTGCCACGACTGGAGCGAACAGGAAAAAAACCATATAACAGAATGAAAATATCTCAGTCAACCAGGGCTTGATAAATTGTTGGCTCCAGACACACGGCTGAACGCCGAAAAGCCACTGATCGATCGCGATCAAGCTATCATGGATATCATTGGGATTAGCAAAATGGACTGTGTCGTGCAAATTAGTGTAAATCGCCAGGCAATAGCCAAATGGCAGCATATCGCGAAGGAACGACAGGATCGAACTGTTATAACGTATACGCGTTACTATATAAGCTATTAGTATGATTATAACTACCGCGATAAGACGCTGCATATCGCCCCGAAAGACATTCGGTATATGGCCTTGTGATTTAAAATACAAATAAGCTTTTATAGTCAAATAAGCCATCGGAAAAAAGGCCACAACGGCAATAAACTCCTCCGGTCGGAAAGAGAATATAATCCGTTTGATTTTAGCGGCTATACCGGTTGAATTCTCAGCAGGATATACGGCCTCTTCTCGCTTGTACATTTTCCCGGTTTCAGACATGGATTGATATATAAGTTATCTGTAATTTAATGTAAACAGTTTTGTTTGATTAAGAATTTCATCTATCGGTGAAAGATGAACCTGTTATCATGCTTTTTGATTCTTAAACGGAAATTACTCCACCGGTAGTTCATATATTATCTCATCATATTTGTTAGTTTTGCCGGTATCGGAAAAGCCGAGGCCTTTATAAAGTTTTTGAGCCATATCATTATCTTTTTCGACTGTAAGCTTAGCCACCCGGCAATTCGGATGAAGCTGTTTTATCTGTTTAAGAATCGCCATAAGAGCGGCTTTGCCATAGCCTTTACCCTGATAGTTTTTATCGATAATGAAACCACCGATCCAGTAATTATCGGGACTTCCCGGCGTATAGGATAAATAATATAAACCTGCCATCGTTTTATCTACATAGATAGCGTACGGATCAACCGCTTCATCCCAGGGTTTGATATAGGCGACAGCCAATGATTCAGCCGGCAGTGGCACGAATTTCTCCTGATGAGCATGAACTTTAAGTTTGAGCACCTCTTCCCAGTTTTCTTTAGTTACCGGCTCTAGTCTGATATTTATCTTTGAACAGCTCATATTTCTCTCCGATTTACGAAATTAAATCCATCGACTGAATATACATATATAAATCAAATAATAAAGAGAAAACACCCCTTTGATATTACGGGATTGGTCTTATCAATAAAATTGACAGTTTAGCTTTAAAACGCATTAAATTCGGGCCTACTTCTTTTCAGATGCAATTTCCTTTTAACAAAAGCAATTATCGCCTTCGTCGAGCATGATAATTTGTAATGATTGGGATCCCCGGTTACCTCGGATTGGCCGAATTGTCGTGCGGCATCATCCAGCCTGCTGACAACTTTACTGATTTCGTCTTGCCTGGTCATCAACCCCCCTTTACATGACACAGCAAACACATCGATCTGATTTACGATTAATTATAGCTAATATAAATAACGCTGTCAAACAAGAAAAAGTGCCTTCTGAAGCATTTATTTTGCCGACATTTCCCGGAGTAACTATATGATAATACTTTTATTGGACTTACATGATTATAATGCTATATTAGGCAGAATGAAAGCAATAAATTCGACAATTAACGCGGGCATCGGGTGGATTAGGTAGGCTATCTCTTGATTCCCCGAATAATACTCGCTTTGGCAATCTCAGTTTTAGTATTGCCGGTGGAAATAAGCTATTCCGACAACAATTTCATCGCGGGCATTGAACTAGGGTCATTCTCAAAAAAGCTTAATCAAATTCCTTTGGCCGCTATAGCTGGTGACCCTGACGATTCTGGTTTCTATTTGATTTCATTTGGATTGAAAGCCGGTCATCGCTTTAAAAAGTTTACATTGATGTTTGATTATAGCACCGCCGACAACGGGATATTAAGCGCGGATTCAGAAGACCCCCCATATATTTCTCATGCCATAAGCCATTTTTCGGCCACCGCTAAATCGAGATTTAAATCGTTTGCGCGGATTTCTATATCCGGTTCCGTAGGCGGATTGTACTCCCAGTTGAAAATTAATTCAACCGGTGATCCAATTCCGATTTATAAATATTCAGACAGCGGACTACTGATCGGAACCTCGATAAGATACGATTTATTCGAAAAAGCGGGAGGGGGCAAAGCTTATATACGCCTATCATACAGCCGCGCGTTCAATAAACATAATTGTAATATTTTAGCGGCATCAATCGGCATCGGCTCCAATGATTGGGGAAGAATATACATCAATTACAGATATGCCGAGCAGACAGATATTTACCGATTGCACACTATCATCCTGGGATTTGACAAATATTTT
>JAAEQD010000287.1 GCA_024231855.1 Candidatus Zixiibacteriota bacterium | reverse complement strand
GGCCGTAATTGGGTTGCACAACTCTCTCTTTGGTTACCCGATACTGACTTTCGGAACCGAGGAGCAGAAGAAGAAATACCTTCCCGGAGTCTGCAGCGGCGAGCAGGTTGGCGCGTTTGCTCTGACCGAACCGGGGGCCGGCTCGGACGCGGCTTCGATTTCGACTACTTATACCAAGACTGATGATGGCTATGTAATCAATGGAACCAAAATCTTCATCACTATGGGAGCGTGCGCCGACAGCGTGATCGTATTTGCCACCTCGAAAAAAGGTTCCGGACCCAAAGGTATTTCGGCATTTATCGTAGATAAGGACACGAAAGGCTTCAGTATCGGAACTATCGAGAAGAAAATGGGTCTTAGAGCCTCGCCGACTACCGAGCTAATCTATAGCGATTGTTTCGTTCCCAAAGATGCCATGCTTGGACCCGAGGGCAAAGGTTTCAGGGTTGCCATGTCGACTCTCGACGGCGGCCGGATAAGCTGCGCCGCCATGTCGGTGGGATTGGCCCAGGCGGCTTTCGATATCGCGGTGGAATACTCCAAACAACGCGAACAGTTCGGCAAACCGATATCGGCTTTCCAGGCGATTCAATTCCACCTCGCCGATATGTCGATTATGATAGAAAACGCCCGGCTTTCAGTTTATCGGGCGGCCTGGATGAAGGATCAGGGCAAGCCCTACTCGCTGCAGGCGGCCCAGGCGAAAGTATACGCGTCTGAAATTTCCACCACCGTTACTCATAAGGCGATTCAAGTTCTGGGCGGTTATGGATATATCAGGGATTACCAGGTCGAGAGAATGTATCGCGATGCCAGGGTAACCGAGTTGTTCGAAGGAACATCAGAAGTGCAGAGGCTGGTTATTGCCAGGCATCTTCTCAAGAAAAAATAAAGAAGGGTTAGTGCACGTGATGTAAGCCCTTCGGATTGCATCATGAAAGAAATTACGTTTTTCGGAAGAGGCGGCCAGGGAGCCGTGGTCGCCTCTGAAATTTTGGCCAATGCTTATTTCCACGAGGGTTATAATGTTCAATGTTTCCCCTCGTTCGGAGTAGAACGCCGCGGCGCGCCGGTAACCGCGTTTCTACGTGTGGATGAAGGATTTATCTATTTAAGGAGCATGATTTACCGGGCCGATTTTGGCCTCGTACTGGCTCCCGATATCGTCAATGCCCCAACGTTCAAACCATCGTTGAAAGATAAATCAACCATATTAGTAAACGCCAAAGAGAAACCATCTCAGCTTTCCGAATTCAATCTGTCCTATGTTGATGCCACCGGTATCGCGTTGGAATATAATCTGGGATCGAAAGCTCAACCGCTGGTTAACACATCCATACTGGGCGCGTTCGCGAAAATATGCTGCGATTTGAAGCTGGATAATCTCCTGCGGGCCGTCGAGGAAAAAGTCCCGATGAAGACCAGGCAGAACCTGAAAGCCGTTACCAAAGCGTACGAATCGGTGGTGAGCGGTGAGTAAATTTATCCTGTTCAAATCGGTTGATGAAATGCCGGAGATGGCGGTTAGTAAATCGCCGATGAGCTGGAACAAGACCGGCTCCTGGCGGTCATCCACTCCTCTTCACAAAGATAAAACTCCGCCCTGTAATTTCAACTGCCCTGCCGGTGAGAATATTCGCGGCTATATAGACTTGATTAAAGAAAAAAAATTAGAAGACGCCTTCAAGCTGTTAACCGATGCCAATCCTCTTCCGTCTGTATGTGGACGGGTATGTTTCCATCCCTGCCAGGCTAACTGCAACCGTCACGGTTTCGATACAGAAATACAGGTTAGGCTGCTGGAGAAATTCATCGGCGACTGGGCGCTTGAAAATGAGATTAAAATTCCCGTACCGGAAATGACTGAGAAAAAAATCGCCGTTATTGGGGCCGGGCCCGCCGGTCTGGCTGCCGCGCATTACCTTCGCCTTAATGGACTGAACGTGACAATGTTCGATGAAAACAGCTTACCGGGCGGAATACTTCGTTACGGCATACCGGGCTATCGTCTGGATAAAGATGTTTTACAGGCCGAACTCAAGCGGGTCATGGCCGGCATCGAATTCAAAGCTAATATGAGATTTGGCCGCGATTTCGATACGGGCGATCTTCTCGATCATGACGCGGTTTTCCTGGCATCCGGGGCTCATCAATCCAAATCGCTAAGGGTTGGCGGCGATGACCAGGTTGGAATCGAGTCGGGGCTTGATTTCCTGAAAAGCGTGAATTCGGGAGAAAAAATTAATCTCGAAAGGAAAACCGTAGCCGTGATAGGCGGCGGGAATACGGCCTGCGATGTGGCCCGAACGGCCTACCGTTTGGGCGCGGATGTTCAGGTTGTTTACCGGCGCACGGAGAAGGAAATGCCGGCATTTGCCGAGGAAATAGAACAACTTAAATCAGAGCCGATAAAACTCGAATTATTAGCTACACCAGTAAGAGTCGAAAACCTCAGTACCGGCAGGCTTAAAGTGTTCCTCACCAAAATGAAACTGGGCGAACCGGATCAATCGGGTCGCCGAAGCCCGATACCTATAGACGGCGAGGGTTTCGAGCTGATTGTCGATAAGATGTTCGCCGCTATCGGTGAAGACCCTGATTTATCGTTTTTCCCCGAAGTGTCAAAAAGCGATAACGGCGGATTCGATTTTACCAAGATCGATAAAAGGCTGCGGGATAAACTTCTGGTTGGCGGCGATCTGTTGCCCAATCCGCGTACGGTGGCTCACGCGATTGGATCAGGTCGTTTGGCCGCCGAAAAGATCGTGGCTATGTTAGAAGGGAGCAAGTTCGAACCGTCTCAAGATGTTATAGAGGTTGCCGGGTTCGAAGATGTGAACCATCACTATTTCAGTAAAGTCAACGAGATCAAATGGAAAACCGCTCTTGTGGATGGCGGGAATATTGATGGCGTTGATAAAGCCGTCGCCGAAGCCAATCGATGTTTCTCATGCGGTGTTTGCAGCAAATGTGATAACTGTTACAATTTCTGTCCCGATCTGGCCGTGATAAAAACCTCGGCTGGCTATGAGGTCAATCTCGACTATTGCAAGGGCTGTGGAATCTGCGCCAATGAATGTCCCGGCGGCTCGCTTCGAATGGAGGGAAGAAGTTGAAGAAGGTGATCTCCGGTAACGAAGCGGTTTCGCTGGCGGTGAAACTTTCAAGGGTTCAGGTAATCTCGGCTTATCCTATAACACCCCAGACTACTATTTCGGAGAAACTTTCCGAAATTTGCGGCTCGGGCGAACTCGATGCCAGATTCGTGAAAGTGGAATCGGAACATTCGGCCATGGCGACATTGATCGGCGCCGCTTCAACCGGCGTTCGTACATTTACCGCCACCTCGGCGCAAGGCCTGGCTTTGATGCACGAGCTTCTTTTCTGGATTTCCGGCGCCCGGCTGCCGGTTGTCTTGGTCGATGTTAACCGGGCTATGGCCGCGCCCTGGACAATCTGGTGCGATCAAACCGATTCGGTCGCCCAACGCGACACCGGTCTGATGCAATTTTATTGCTGGTCGATTCAGGAAATCCTGGACAGCGTTATCTGTTCCTTCAAGATTGCCGAAAAGTTATCGATACCTTGCATGGTTTGTTTCGATGGTTTTTTTATATCGCATACTTATGAACCCGCCGAAATACCGAATCAGAAAGATGTCGATAGTTTCCTGCCGCCCCGAAAAGCCGAGACCTATCTCGACACGAAAAATCCACTGACTTTTTCCGGCGGCACGCTGCCGAATAATTTCATGGAATTTCGCTATAAAATTCAGAAGGCTTTCGAAAGGGCGCCTGAAATTATTGACGGTGTATATAATGAATACGAAAAGCAATTCGGGCGTTCCTATAAAGATATCGAGCAATACTATATCGATGATGCCGAAGCTGTTTTAATAGCATCCGGATCGGCGGCTTCGACAGCGTATCACTCGGTGAGAAACTTACGGCAATCCGGTCGTAAGGTTGGCCTTCTTCGGTTAAGGCAATTAAGGCCGTTTCCCGAGGCGACATTATTGTCGCTTCTGAAACCGAATGTCACATACGGTGTTCTTGATCGAAACCTGTCACCCGGAACCGGCGGGGTTTTTACCCAGGAGATCAGAAGCGTTCTGAATCGTCATGGCCGCTCGACCCGAGTAAACGAGTTTGTCGCCGGGCTTGGCGGGCGGGATATCACCGAAAAAAATATAGTGGATATTTTCGATAAGCTTAAAAGCGGTGACTTTGAAATATCCGGCATAAATTGGATTAATGTGAAAGGGAAATAGAAACTTTGGATAATTCGCGGGATTATGATTTTTGCTCAAGCCATGATTTTTACGGGCACATGGCTTGTCCTGGTTGCGGTGAAAAGATTTTAATCAGGCATGTCCTGGATGTATTGGGTCCGGAGACCGTAATAATCTGTCCCGCCGGCTGCGGCGCCGTTACCGACGGCGTTTTCCCTCATTCGATTTCCCCGGTACCTTTTTTACATGTTCCGTTCGGAGCAACCGCGTCTGGGGCGGCCGGGGTTCGAGCCGGACTGGATATGTCGGGCCGCGAGGATACCACGGTTTTGGCCTGGGCCGGTGATGGCGCTACGTTCGATATCGGTATGGGGCCGCTTTCAGCTGTAGCGGAAAGAAATGAAAACATTCTCTATATTTGCTATGACAACGAAGCCTATATGAATACCGGCATACAGCGCAGTTCGGCTACGCCACCGGGAAGCTGGACTAC
The DNA here is from genome assembly GCA_024231855.1 of Candidatus Zixiibacteriota bacterium. Lineage (GTDB taxonomy): Bacteria > Zixibacteria > MSB-5A5 > UBA10806 > 4484-95 > JAAEQD01. The sequence goes on along the minus strand of JAAEQD010000287.1, from coordinate 3,222 downwards.
GACTACGCCGGCTGAAAGGCTGAAAGCTGAACCCAAGAAAAATATCGATTTTATCATGGCTGCTCATAAAATACCCTATGTTGCCACCTGTTCGCCGGCGTTTATCGATGATATGAAGGCCAAAGTAGCCAGGGCGAAAAGTATGACCGGCTTCAGGTTTCTTCATATGTATTCGCCATGCCCACCGGGATGGAAAGCCGATCCAGAAGACAGTATAACACTTGCCAGACTGGCAGTGGAATGCAATATGTTTCCGCTGTTTGAAATTAAAAACGGAGAAAATTATAATTTAACTTATAACCCGACCGGAATACCGGTTTCCGAATACTTGGAACTTCAGGGGAGGTTCAGATATATTGGTAACAAGGAAAGAGGGGTTCTTCAATCCGAAGCGGACCTCCTTTATCAAACATTATTATCTTATCAACAGGGTGATTATAAATCGAAGGTAAACAGGGAGAAGTGATGAGTAAAATGTCAACTGATAAGCCCTTGATATATGATTGGAACAAGAAAAAGGGATTTAAGTTCCGCCATAAGCCAAATCTCGAACTCGATGATGAAACATTGCGGGATGGTTTACAATCACCGTCGGTTAAAGATCCGACTATCAAAGAGAAAATCAAGCTGCTTGAATTGATGGAGGAATTGCAAATCAACTCGGCGGATGTCGGACTTCCAGGATCCGGACCCAGGGCGCAGGTCGATATTTTGGCGATGGTGAAGCATATTCAAAAGAATAATATGAAGATCAGGCCTAATTGCGCCGTGCGGACGGTTAAGGCCGATATAACTCCGCTTATCGAGATCTCGCAGAAAACAGGCTATCCGATCGAGGCCGCCACTTTTATCGGATCGTCGCCGATCAGGCAGTATGCCGAAGGTTGGACGCTGGATAAAATGCTCGAACTGTCCGAGGACGCCGTAAGCTACGCCGTGGAAAATGGTTTACCGGTGATGTACGTTACGGAGGATACCACTCGTGCCGATCCCAAAACATTGAAAAAATTATACACTACCGCGATTAACGCCGGCGCCAGGAGAATCTGCGTTTGCGATACGGTCGGCCATGCCACGACTATAGGTGTTTATTATTTGATGAGATACGTAATGAAACTGGTGAAAATGATCGATCCCGAGGTTAAGGTAGATTGGCATGGTCATTCGGATCGTTCGCTGGCGCTGCCCTGCACGATGGCCGCTGTCGCCCAGGGAGTCGACCGGGTTCACGCCACCGCTCTGGGTGTGGGCGAAAGAGTCGGTAATACGCCGATTGACCTTCTGCTGGTGAATCTCAATCTCGAAGGAATCTACGATCGTGATCTTACCAAGCTTTCAGAGTATTGCCATTTCGCTTCAGAAATATGCGATGTCGAGATTCCCTCGAATTATCCGGTCATGGGCAGGGATGCTTTCCGAACGGCTACCGGCGTTCATGCCGCCGCCATAATCAAAGCCCAGAACAAAGGCAATGACTGGCTGGCCGACCGGGTTTATTCGGGTGTACCGGCGAGCATGGTTGGCTTAAAGCAAATTATCGAAATCGGGTTCATGTCGGGGGTGTCTAATATCGTTTACTATCTGAAATCACGCGGTATCAAACCTGATAAGAAAATCGTCGATGAGATATTTCGAGCCGCCAAGCAGCATAACCGAGTTCTCACCGATGAGGAAATTGAAGAGACAATCAAATTTCAGGAACATGTGCCTGAAAAACTGCCGCTTGATACTATCAATGAGTGGGATGAGAATATCAAACCCGAAGAGAAAAGTAATCATTAGGAATTCTTTAGAGTATATCACAGCCACGGGATGAGGTGAAAATGGGTCAGACAATTGCCGAGAAAATAATTGCCGATCACGCTGGATTGGCGAGCGTAACCCCCGGACAAATCGTAAATGTGCCGGTGGATATTGCCATGGCCAACGAGCTATCGGCGGCGCTTTCCATAAAGGAATTGAATAAATGGGGCATAGATAAACTTCATGATCAAAATAAAGTATGCCTGATTCCGGATCATTTCACGCCCAATAAGGACCTTAACGCCGCCGGTATCACGAAGACGGTAAGAGATTTCGCCAATAAACATAATGTTAAGTGGTATCTCGAGGTTGGTCGGGCCGGAATCGAACATGCCGTCCTACCACTCGAAGGCGTAATCCTTCCCGGCCAGATTATGGTCGGCGGCGATTCGCATACTTGCACCGCCGGCGCGATCAACTGCCTGGCTACGGGCATGGGCTCAACTGATATCGCCGGAGCCTGGGCGACCGGTGAGGTCTGGCTGAAAACGCCGCAATCGGCGAAACTTACATATTCCGGCCAGCCGCGACCGCATGTCTACGGCAAGGACCTGATACTTTACGCCCTCAAAGATCTAACCACCTCCGGCGCCACGTACATGTCAATCGAATATCATGGCGATGTCTTCGACTATCTCTCTATGGCCGACAGGTTCACGATGGCTAATATGGCAATTGAAGCCGGCGGCAAGACAGGCATATTCAAATTCGACAGGAAGACACAAGCGCTGGTGGAATCAACCCCGAGGTTTGCCGCCGAAAAACCATCTTATAAAACTTTTGAACCCGATAATGATGCTGGGTACGCGATTGAAAAGTATTATGATGTACCCGATATTGAACCGCAAATCGCCGTCCCGTTTTCGCCGGATAACGTTAGCCCGATATCTGAGATCAAGGATGTTAAAATCGATCAGGTGGTAATCGGCGCCTGCACCAATGGTTGGCTGGATGACCTGATTCGGGCGGCCGACGTTTTCAAAGGCAGGCAAGTCGACAAAAACGTGCGGGCGATAATAATCCCCGGTTCTCAACGAATAGCCAGGCAGGCATTCGATCTGGGCTTGCCGCAAATATTTATCGATGCCGGCTGCGTGTTTTCGACCTCCACTTGCGGCCCCTGTATCGGCGGGCATATGGGAGTGCTGGGCGAGGATGAGGTTTGCGTATCGACAACAAATCGTAATTTCGCCGGTCGGATGGGGCATCTCTCATCCGAGGTGTATCTGGCCAACACATCGGTAGCCGCGGCCTCGGCCGTGATGGGTAAAATCGGTTCACCTGATGAATTGTAATCGCGAAGGTGAGGTGAAATATGGGAGACAAGATGATTCTGAAAGGTAACGTATATAGGGTAGGGGATAATATCAACACCGATGTGATAATGCCCGGCCGCTGGTGCCATCTGACCGATGATGC
>JAAEQD010000286.1 GCA_024231855.1 Candidatus Zixiibacteriota bacterium | reverse complement strand
TCGGCGGGGATGTCTTTCTACATGCCGAATACGGCGGATACGCGTATATCCAAGAAGATGTTGTTCTTGAAGTAGTTTTATTTATTCAGTATATATTATTTAATAAAACAATACTTGCACATTTTTTATATATCTGATAAAATTGGTTTAGTTTATTGAAAAATATAATATGTTACCACGGCTTGAATGAAGTTTATATGGTAAGTCACTACTAGGGGCAAATATATGGAAGAAGGAATTCCTAAGTTAACTGATGTTATATCTGAAGAAGTCCTTAGAATATTCTTGCAGGGATTTTATAAAAAAACAGGATTAGCCGTAAGTATATATGTAGATCCGGATCATAAGGAGCCAATACACAACAAAAACGATTGTAATTTGTATTGTAAAAAAAATAGATCTCCATGGAATCCTGAAGGATGCTTAGAACACAATGTAATCTTAGCAAGAGAAATACTAGAAATTGGTAAAATTAAGGATTTAACAAAATTAAGAACTTGTATTTCAGGATTATGTCATTGGGCAGAAGTTATAAGGTCAAAAGCATCTAAGACTCCAGTTGCAGTAGCATATTTCGGTGGAGTTGTGATCGATAAGAAAGATTTAATGTATTTCCGCGAAATCTACCATGAATCATTATATATGGAACCAAGGGAATTTAATAATGCTAAGAAATTCTTTATTGAGTTAATAAAAGATCTTGAATTTTACTATAACTCCCATATTCAATTAGTAGACAACATTAATTATAAGGCAATGCTGGGCGCTCATAGAAGTATTAAGAGCATTAGTAGCGAATTTCCGGATTTTACCGATTCAATATATACTGATATTGATAGTACACTAAATAAGATATTAGAATTTCTAAATTCATGGACTGAATCTAAGCTGAGTGGATTATTCATTCTTGATCGGCAAACGACCAATAACAGCTCAAATAATGAAATTTTAGTCGTAAGGCGTATAGTAGGTATTAAGGAGCTTGAACAGAAATATGGAGAGGACCTTCATGGCCCTGAAATTTTCGCACTTAAAGGAAGCTTTTTTGATAAAGCTATAAAGGAAAGAAAACCTGTTTATGAAGATGATATTAAATCGAGAGATTTTAAGTGGAACAAAGCGGTCAGTAAGTTAAATACAAAGAAAGCTCTTGCGCTTCCACTGGTCTTAAAACAAATGGACAAAGTAATTGGTGGATTGATTTGTTTCCCCGGTAAGGAGATTTGGAAAACCGAAATACCAGTGCTAGAAAATTTTGCGAATAAAATAGCAGTTTCTATCCATCTAGCAATAAGGAATGTTTTATATAGGCGTAATCAAAAGTTCAATGAAGGTTTGATGGAAATTGTTGTAGCAGCCGGTGACGAATTTTATCAAAAGTCCGTGAACTTAATACGTGATACTCTTGCGGCGGAGGCAGCATCAATATTTATACTGGACAGGAACTCTGGTTATTTAAAATTAGCCGGCACGGCTGATTCGAGTGAGAATTCAAGTAAGTTAATCGGAGCCAATATTTACAAACAGGGGGAAGGTATTGCCGGAAACATTGCACAAAAAATTAGAAATAAACCATATGGTGAAATAATCTATGATATTTCCAATTACCCTAGCTATATAGGCAATTTTCGAGAAGAAGTGCCGGAAACTAAAAGCGGTAAGCATTCGATGATTATAACACAAGTCTGTTCCCCGGATGGAGAAATTTTAGGAGTTATTAGATGTGTAGATATCCAACCACGTTCCGAATCAGTATTCAATTGCTTTAATCATTATGATCTGGAGAGTCTTCAATTCTGGGCAGGAATTTTGGGTATTATCTATAAATTGAAAGAAAGCATGAAAAAAAATCATGAGTTTAATTTGAGTTTTATTCACGAGTTTGGTACGGGAATTGGCGGTATTATTAATAATTTGGAATTATTAAGGAAATACCTTAAATCATCCAGTGATACTAAAACCCATAAAATTATTGATGACGCATTAATGATGGCAGAGATTATTTCGCAATACTCAGATGATATTAAAATAAGCAGTATGATTGCGGCAAAAGGAGAATATCAAATTGATTCGCCAAAAGAAAACTGGTATTATTTAAAAAAGGATTTCCTGCTGCCATTAAAGTTCTTCTTTTTAGAGCAAGCACAAATTGAAAGAAATATTGAAATTAATTTTAATACAATATCTGCAAGAATATTTGTTGATAAAAGGCTTGTTGTACAAGTTTTTGCCAATATATTAAAAAATGCAATTAAATATTCTTTTGATCCCAAGAATCCTAATACTTCTGATGAAAATATTGCTGATATAGAAATAGCGGCTTATCTTGATGAAAACAGAAGATTACTTATTGATTTCAGAAACTATGGAATAGGAATCAATAATGATGAAAAAGAAACAATATTTAATCTGTATAGGAAGGGCCGGAATGTAGGTTCTCAAAGCGCTGGTGGATTAGGAATAGGATTATTTGTTTGTAGAGAAATCATGAATAAACACGATGGGGGTATCTCTATTAAAAGATGTGATAATCCTACAATTGTAACAATTTGGTTTCCTTCTTTTAGAGTTATTTCAATGTAAAGAAAGGATAAAATATGAAAGTTCTTTTTATTGATGATGATGAGTTGAGAACAAGGCCATTAAGACAAGGATTAAAGGAATTTTGCCAATTTGAAGTAACATATGTTAGGTCACCATTAGAAGCAATAGAAAAGTTTAGAAATCAGCCTGATAGTTTTAGGGCCATTGTTATTGATATTATGATTCCTCACTTAGATATCCCCGAATATAAAGAGTTTGCTATTCCAGAATATTTTAATAATAATTATGATGGATTTTATACTGGTTTGAAGATTTATCTAAATTTACAGGATTTAATGAATACAAACGAAATTAGTATCCCAGTGATAATCCTTACAGCAATTGAAGATATAAAAAAGTATATAGATGCGCTAACTCTTAAACCGGCTAAAATCATCATAAAACCGGTATATCTCACCAAATTTATTGAGGAGATTAATGATGCAACTGCGATTAAGTAGCTTAATTTCAAATAGGTTTAGCAAAACATTACTCTATTTAATATTGTTGTTTTCAATTATTACGTTGCTTTTATTGATATTGCATCTGTATAAATTAAACTTTAGCAATATCAATAATATTGATTTTTCGAAATCTTCAGAAAGTAGTTCTGGTGCAGATAATGAGAGTTTTAAACAGAATTTTAGCATGATTGATTTTACTAAAACCATTCTTACGACTTCAGCATTAATCATATCCGCTGTTTCTGTTATTTTCGTATTTGTTAATATTTTTGTTGCTTGGCAAGGTAAATCATATATTAACGAAATTAAAACTCAAATTGATAATGAGTTAAAATCCTTCCAAGATGCTAATGAAGAATACACTTCTAATTTTAAAAACTTAAATGATGATTTAGGTAAACTTCGAGAAGAGTTTAAAGATATTGAGGGAAGAACTAGTACTGTTTCAGATGTTATTAATCAAGGTGTTGAAGTCGCTTATGTAAAGCAATGCAATAACATCATTAATACATTAAATTCGGTCATGGAAAATATAACTGAAGTATTTACAGATAGATTAACTATAAAGAGGCTTGAAGTAATAAGAAGCAAAACCTTTTTTAATCTTGGTGATAATGCTGAAAAAAAAAGATCTATTCAATATATAGGATTTATTGGTAATAATGAAGATGTTATCTTCCTTGATGATATTGAAGTTAATCCAGATTATAGTGCCGAAATTCGCCTGGCTGCTCAAAAAGCTAAATTTATGATCCAAAAAAGAAATGAAAAAATCCTTGATTCCTCTGAAGATGATACATAATCCAAAAATACCTACACCGCGAAGGCCGCCAGAATATCCTGCAGTACATGCGCGACTATGCAGGGGATAAGCGAACCTCGGGCTATGAATAATAAGCCGAACATCAAGCCATATATGCCGATCAATACGACGCCGGCCCAGCCCTGGTAGAGATGGCCTATGCCGAAACTCAACGCGCCGATTATGACACCCGGCCAGACCGAGCCGGTCAGGATCGATAGGCGGGTGATTATGAAGCCTCGGAAACACAACTCCTCGGTGACTCCGGCGCTGATCGAGAGCGCAATCCAGAAAACTTTCTCCAGCGGCGTGCGGGGGAGAAGGTATGTGATGTCCTCGGCCTCGAAGAAGCCGTAATAGCCGATTACGTTGGATATCATATTGAGTATCAATATCGCCGCGAAAACGAAGATTACGCCAATGGCCAGATTCGTAAAGCTGAAATCCTCGCGCCGAACGCCGATACTGCGAATGTTCTCGGCAATGCTCCAATAACTGTCGCCTTGCCTTAACGGGTCTTTCAGTATGACCAGGATCAGGCTCAGAAAAACCAACGCCTGGAACATCAGGGATGGCAAATACAACTGAAGGATTCGTGATTCGATTTCGACGTTCTCGGATGGATTGACCAGGTTCATCACTGTCGAGAATAGCGGATAACCAATAAGGATAATGATCAGTACAATTAACTGAATCTTAGGCAAAGTGACTTTGCCTGATACCGGCTCGTCGATTTGTTTATCGTTTAAGTCGATCATATTTTATTGTAATAGAAATATCCGATATTATGAAAGGAGTTTTTGAATCGCGGCCATAATAAAAGCCGTCGGGTGATAAGTGACGGCTTTTAATAGATTGTTGTATTCGACATTATTTATTCGGCAATCATCCTGATCTGCTGCCATTCTGGGTCGGCGCGGTAATTATTCTTGGTTGTCATATCGGCATTCTTATCGAATTTCTGGTAGTACTTTTTCATATTTTTCTTGTCGCCGAGCTTGTGATATGATTTTGCGATAAAAGCATAAGGTTTGGCATCAGCGAAATTCAATTCCTGGATTCCTTTATATGTCTCAATCGCGGCAGGGTAATTACCGGCCTTGTAATAAGATTCGCCCAGCTTGTAGAAAGCGTTAAGATGACGGCGGTCGATATCGATTACCTGGCTGAAATCCTTGGCCGCCCGGAAATACTCGCCCTGGCTTAAGAATATCGAACCCCTTTTATACAGCGCGGTCAGGTAATTCGGGTTGATCTCGAGTATGCCGTTAAGCGCTTTCAGTTGGGAATCGGTATCACCTTGATCGCCGGCAATCGTCACAGCGCTGAGAAACGCCGTTAGAGACTCATCGGTGTCGCCTTTGGCTCTAAGGCATCTTGCCTGGCCCAGTATGGCTTCGAGGTTTGATTCGTTTTTCGCGAGTATCTTATTGTATTTCTTTAAACCCTCGCTATATTTGCCCAGATCTTCCAAATCCCTGGCGGCTTCGAGATCAGTTTTCTTTTCCGGCTTATCGGTGCTTGATAGTTTTTTTAATGCTATGCTGTAGGATTTAATCTGATCTTCGGGTATATTCACGGATTTAGTCTGGCTTTTGTAACCGTTATGTTTAGCTGTTACTTTATGCTTACCGCCAGCCACTTTGAACGTTTGTGTTCCTTTGCCGATGTATTTGCCATCATAATAGACTTTCGACTTGGATGGGGAAAGTTTCAATTTCATGAATCCCGGCTTAAGTACCCTGGGTTTTTCAGTCTGGACTGATTTCCCCCTATCAATGTTTAATGATAAATCGGCTGATGATTGATCTACTGGAAGAGATAGACTGACCGTACTGGTTCTGTCTTCAAGAACCGTGAGTTTTTCAGAAACCACACCAACGCCGTCATCCTGGTATTCGACATTATAAACGCGGGGAGGCAACTCATCAAAAACGAAGAAACCCGCGAGGTTGGTTTGGGCTGTCTTGCCGGTTTCCTGAATTGCTATAATAGCCCCGGAGATTGTTTCGTTAGTTATCGGATCGGTTAAAACACCGGTAATTTGTCCTTTCCCTGATGGTCCAATACTGAAAAGCGCCATAATTATTACCAGGAGGAGCACGGCACCGCCGCCGTATTTGGCATAGTTCGGAAGTTTGATGCCACCCGGCTTCTCCTTGAGAGTGAAGGCTCTGTCATCAACAGATATGGTATCACCGATTCTGGGTTTGTAACCGCCCGCGAATTTAACCTTATCGCCTGTCAGGTAGGCGATGCCCTGAGACTTAAATGGCTGCCGCCTTTCTGTAGTATCAGGCAGGTATTTATCATTGGTTTTATTATTCGATTCGAATTTTTGATCATCCGTATCAATCAGAGATATTCCAGGAGTACTGAAAATATCTTCTTCGAAATCGGGTTCCTGGAATTGTCCGGATGCATCTTCCGGCGGCTTAAACTCATCATTGATGGTATCCGGAACGGGTTTATCCTCAGAGAGCGGCGTTCGTTTATCCTGTGTTGGTACAGCGATTTTCCGAGTGATAGATTTCGATTTTTCGCTACTGATGGTAAGTTCATCCACAGGCAATTCAGCGATTTCCGGAGCGTCTATTTCGTCATTATAATCATTAGGCAGTTCCTGAGGCAAAATTTCCGGGGCGATCTGAAAGTCGGTTTTTTCGGCTAATGTAATTGCCGGACCTTCATCTGTATGTTCCATAGCTATTTGTATGTCGTCATCCTGGAACAGATCAAGCTCGTTTTCGGTGGATTCGGATTCTTCCGTGTTTTCATTATCGACGGAAGGATTCTCTTCATGCTTAAACGATCCATCCGGTTGACCATCCGTGGAGATTAAGCCGGGAATTGATGATTCGTCAAAATTCACTTCTTTGATTTCGAACATCGGATCCGTACTATTTTCATCTTCATCAAGCTCAATTGGCTGATTATCTTCTTGCGGGCTTGATCCAAAAACGCCATCATTCTGATTTGGAGTATTAGTTTTAGCTGTTATTTGAGCGATATTTCCGCCTGGCTGGTTACTATGGATAGCCGAATCGGTTGCATTGATCTGCTGAGTCGATTCAGTTTGAGCGTCAGGTTCACTGATATCGGCTCCATCCGGTTGAAGGGGTGTCAACTGAGATAAACAAAATTGGCAATATCCGGAATCGTTGTTTTCATTATCAGCCCCACATTTATTGCATATCACCACGGTATCCCCCGGTGTTTTAAGTTTAATTAAGGTATTTCAATTAAGTTATCGTCAGGAAAACCTGCCTCTTTATAAAATCTCGCTGATTTGGCCGAACATAGCCTATTCAGTATTTAAAATTGGAAAATATTGGAATTATGATTGGCGAATTGTTATAAGTTGTTGCCAAATCACTTGATTAAAACCAACAATGTCTTGACAATAATGATAATTTTTGTATCATATATTAGGAGTGTATGAATGCGTTTTTTGCTTATTATTACTGTATCAATATGTACAATTTTTCTCGCTGATGGGCCCGGATCATTATCCTTTGAAACTCTTGTAAGTCGGCTTCCGATAGTCGGTTCCGATGGCGACAATGACTGTACCATAATGGTCATTAGTGGCTCGGCAACTACCGATGGGCGACCGATTTTATGGAAAAGTCGCGATGTTACCAGACCCGATCAGAAATTCAGGTATATTTCGCCTCAGGAAAGCTATAATGGTACCACATATGGTTTTAACGGTAATTTCTATGCCGAAGATTCCTATCGGTGCTATATGGGTGTTAATGAAGTCGGATTTGCCATAATCAATGCCAATTGTTATAACCTTCCCGATAATCGTAAGGATGGCCTTGACGATGGCGATATCATGCGCCTGGCGCTCGAGTGGTGTGAAGATATAAAGGACTGGGAAGAATTATTGGCGGTGACAAGTATTTACGGCCGGAAGGACGGCTGGATGTTTGGGGTTATGGATGTTTCAGGCGAGGCTAAACTATATGAATGCGGTAATATCGATTATACGGTTTATGATGCTAATAATCCGACAGACGCACCCGACGGATTGATTGTTCGAAGTGTATTCGGATTTTCGGGCTGGAATACCGATAGGGGACTGTTGAGATATAGGCGCGCTCGTTTTTTGGCGAATAATCGCATTAGTGAACAACCTTTTGATATCAATTATATTCTGGGAACGATGGTTCGCGATTTCTCGCTTACCTGTCATACTGAAAGCCCATATTATCCTTATCCATTGCCATATTACGGCCATCAGGGAGACCTTCCGGTTGGCTTTGTTAATACCGATGAGACGATCAATCGTTATAAAACCCGTTCCTGTTCTATAATACGAGGTGTTTTACCCGATGAGGATCCTAAATTGGCCACGACATACGCGATGCTTGGCCAGCCGGTTTTATCTTTAGCCATACCATTATGGGTTGCCTCTCAGACTGTCCCAAGCTGTTTGCATAGCGGCAATCAAGCACCCTGGTATTCCATAATAGAAGACAGGATGGAGGAATTGTATCCACTCGGTGGCGATAATAGCGAGCTTTACATGGACTCTCATTACTTGCTCGATTCCACCGGCGCCGGGATTTTCTCCTGGGCGTATGATTTTGAAAACTGGGGTCTGGATCAGGCCGAACAGTATCTTGAATTATGGCGTGAGCATGGCTATGGTTTACTCGATGTAAGACAGGCGCAGGACGATATATCATCAGTTCTCTGGGATGGTTTTTCCAATAATGGCGATACGCTTCGCTATATGGATATTGCCGAGAATAACCTGCCCGATAAAATCGGGCATTACAATTATCCAAATCCGTTTAACGCGTCTACGACGATTTGCTTCAATACGCCAGCCGGAACAAAAACTGATCGAATAAGTGTTAACATTTATACTGTATTAGGAGCGAGAATCGCGAACCTGGGTGAGGTTGATATAGCCAATGGCAACGGCCGCGTTATCTGGGATGGCCGGGATGATTCAGGGAATACCGTTGCCGCCGGTATTTATTTTTATAAAGTTGAAGGACCTGGTTACGCTGAAACCGGAAAAATGCTATTTCTGAAATAATTAAGGGAGATACAATGTTAATAGTTCGTATACTAATGTCGATTTTGCTGCTATCCACCGGCTTATATGCTATGGAGGAGGCTCCTCAATTGATGGGAGCGATTGATCGGCCCGGCTACGCTAACCTTCAGGTAAAGGGCGATAATTCATTTGGAACTCTCAAATCCGGTTCCTTTTATATGGAAAGCGATCTTGTCGGTACACCTAAGGTGATGTTTGCCCAATTTCAGACCAACGCCGGACCAGAAGATTTCGAGGGTATCGCCGATGATTTTATACGTGGTAATTCATTCCTATTGAAAAACTCTCCAACTGATTTCAAGGTCAAATCCGGGAAACTAATTCTCGATAAGTTTTATTTTATTCATCTAACTCAGACTTTCGATAATATCGATATTTGGGGATCGCGCCTGAATCTTAAAGCCACACCGGAAGGCAAAGTGTTTCTGGCCGGTGGCGAGATTTTTTCGGATATCTCTTTGAACACATCGCCGGGGATTACGAATGAAATGGCCAAGGCGAGCGCTACTTCCGGAATAATTTATAATCAGTCGACGGATATTGTTTCCGATGGTGAACTCTTTGTACTACCGCTTATATTCGATGATAAGATAGAATATCGTCTCTGTTATAAATACGATATAACCACAAATGATCCATTAGCGAACTGGCAAGCGTTCGTCGATGCCCATGACGGCGCCGTTTTATGGCGTGAGGATATGATCCGTTATGAAACCGTTTCGGGAAGCGTATCGGGTTTTATCCAGCCGGCTACCGCTTATGATGACCAGGAGGTCGGCCCATTCGTGAATGAATATATCTATGCCGACGGTTCGATTGAGGCAATTACCGATGTCAATGGCGAGTTCAGCTTCGATATGCTGGAAAATTTTGATTTCGTGACCTTATTAGAAGGTCCATATATGAATGTCGACAACCAGATTGACCAGGACGCGTTTATGTTGGTGAATGTTGATCCCGGCGATGAAGTGGATGTTCAATGGGATGACGATAACTCGACAATTCCCGAACGTAATTCGTTTTACCATGGTCAGATTGTTCATGATTATGTTAAAACGTTGGATCCTGGAGCGACTTACATGGATTTCCCGATGACCTGCCGGGTCTATGTTGATGGCACCTGCAATGCATACTATAGCCGTCAGGACAGAAGCATCAACTTCTTCAGGGCCGGCGGCGGCTGTCCCAATACGGCCCAGATTGGCGACGTGGTTTATCATGAATACGGTCACGGATTATCGAATATACAGTATTTCTCCGGTGGAGCCCAAGATCCAAACGGAGCGATGCATGAGGGTTTCTCGGATGTAATCGCCTGCTTCATTACGAATCAACAGTATGTCGGACGTGGTTTTTTTGGACCGGGATCGACTTTAAGAGATTTGGATAATAATAACAGATATCCCGAGGATTGGATCGGCGAATCACATCATGATGGTCTTATTATCGGGGGCGCTTTATGGCATCTTAAACAGATGCTGGATATTGACAGGCCCGGGTATGTCGATACGCTCTGGCATTTCGCCAAATACGCTTATAGCGGTAATTTCGAAAATTATTTCTGGGATGTTCTAACGGTAGATGACGACGATGGCGACCTTGACAATGGCACACCTAATGCTTATGAAATATTCTACTGTTTCGGCGAGCTTCATGGTATTGGTCCCGGGGTGCCGATTGAAATCGATCATACGCCAATAACGGACATTGAAGATTCGACTGTTGCTTTTGCCATAGAAGCGGCAGTTACCAGTTTGTTTACGATGGATGATGGTTCGGTCACTATTTATTATTCAACCGGTGGAGAGTATAATGAAATCGCTATGGTAAATGTATCCGGTGATACTTGGTCCGGCGAGATACCGAATCAATCATTCGGAACGACCGTGAATTACTATATCGAAGCGGTCGATCATGTTAATTTGTATAAATACAGCCCCGAAGAGGCGCCCGATTCGGTCTACAGTTTCTTCGTTGGCTTTGATGTTATCGCGCCGATGTTATCGGATGAAACCGGACCGGCAAACACTATTAACTTATTTGGTCCTTACGGTTCGTTTGGATTCCAGGCCTGGGATATGCAGGGCGTAGACCAGTCAAGCGCCGAATTGCATTATAAAATCAATGATAGCGCCGAGATAATTGTCGGGATGCCGGCCGATGGAGATGACAGGTTCTTTTTGGAATCACTGGACGTGGGGCAGACTTTGGAAAGAGGCGATGTGATATCATACTATTATACCTGCCTCGATGTGGCACTGAATCCCAATACCGGCCGATTGCCAATAACCGGGGAGTTTAGTTTTGAAATGGCGGCCAGCGAACTTATCGATCATTTTGAAAACGGACTGGATTACTGGACTGTCGAAGGCGATGGTTGGATTCATTTTGATCAGCAGGGATATCAATCCGCTAACTGTATAAAGACCGGCGAGATGCTTTATCCTCACAATGCCAACAGCATTATCTTCTGCAATACGCCTTTTGATCTGACTCTTTATGAGAATGTCTGGCTTGAATTGCAAGCCAAGAAATATTTACAGGAAAACGATTATGTCTATGCGGTCGCGGCATCCAGCCCGGAAGGCCCCTGGTCGAGTTATGGCGAAATTGGCGGAATCGCGAATTACTGGTATCCTTACACTATCGAACTTGAGGGATGGGCTGGACCGGGCAATGATGAAGTCTATGTCGGTCTACAGTTTATATCAGATGATATTGGCGATCATTATGGCGTTCTGGCAGATGATATAACGATTCGCATTGAGCAGGCTACATCAGTTTCCTCAACCGATCAATTACCTGAAAGTTTTGTTCTTCAGCAGAACTACCCCAATCCGTTTAATATGAATACAATAATCGAATTCGCGTTGCCACAAAGTTCATCGGTCAGCCTCGATATCTATGATATTCTGGGCCGCAAAGTAACTCGCCTAATCGATACTGATCTTAATTCGGGAATTCATCGCATTCGCTGGAATGGCCGAAATGAAAATGGGGAATCGGTAACTTCCGGTGTATATTTTTACCGGCTGGCATATAATGATTTTTCCGAGATCAAATCTATGACCATGATTAAATAATCGAAATTTGAGAAATTAATCTGAATAGATAAGAAAATCGGCGAATCGCCGATTTTTTTATAACTTATAGAAAACGGATGTGTTGCTTTGACACATTACTTGATGCTATGTCCCGGCAATGTATGGGATTAGCCCAATAAATATCTGAATCTTTCCGATATTTGAAATCCCTATTTGCCTTGAATCCGAAACGAGACTCTGTTTAACCATCGTAACATTAAGTTATTTAACGTGTTATGATTAAGTTGTATTTATTGCTTTAACGGCATTAGTATTGCTTTATAGCCACATGTGATGAAAAAGATTCAAAATAATAGAGGGCATATTCTAGTGAAATTGCTAATTTCACTTATTTCGATTTCGGTGATTTCAACCGCGCTCCTGAATGTCCATTTGAATGCTGGGCAACAAATCTATTATGAGGATTTGTCGAGCCTGATGTCAATGCAAGCCAGAAGCGCTTTCGATAGGCTGGGATATCATTTAAAACTGGCGGGCTATGCCAATACCGATAATCAAAGGCCAATCGAAATTATTAAGGGTGAAAAGTCCGATAAGTTGGTGATCTGGCATAATGATGTCGAAATTTCGTTTTACGTAGAATCAGAATCAGATCAATCCACGCTTTATGAATCGGTCGATGGTTCCCAAAGAAGGGTAGTCGACGGAGCGACCTCTTTGAGATTGGATATGTCGATTCACAACATGATGATGGTTGAACTGATACTTGGCCATGGCGATGAACATTCACCCGACGGCATTATTTCGAGAAGCTATTCAACCTCCGTTAGGCTGGAGAATTTCTGATCTGCTTTGGATATATACGAAGCTGATTATAGGCAAATATAACTACTAGATTGATTTTAAAGCTTAGTGATTAGGGGAATAATATGAAAAAGAACAAGATGAAAAAGATAGCCGGATTTACCATGATCGAAATGATGATCGGAGTTGTGGTGATCGGCATTTTGGCGGCCATGGCCGGACCTGGTTTTTCAAACTGGATCCCCAGGATGAAATTAAAGGCCGAAGCTCGGGAGAAGGTAAATTATTTAAGACAAGCCAGAAGCCGGGCCATAGCGGAAAACAGCCAATATGGAGTATATTTTAACACATCAAATGGCGAAACCGCATTCTTTAAGGATACTAACAGTCCTCAACTCGCTACATATGAGTCAGGCGCTGATTCGTTGGTTGAGGACCTGATTGAGACCGAATGTAATGTATTTTATGCGAATTGTACGTTATCAAATGATGCCGTTGTTTTCTTCCCCAACGGTTCGGCGTCCACCTCAGGAACAATTGAGCTTCATGATACTGAGTCAGATTATGAGTACGCGATTACAGTCTTGGCCTCAACCGGCAGGATAAGGCTAGACTGAGAATGATCGATTTATAAGCCTAGCTCGGATATATTTGGCCCTTAATATATCCGAGCAGTATTGGCTCGATAGCCAAAAACAAGCCATTTATCGCCCCACCACTGCTTTTTCTATTATGATGTGTTTGTTACACGGTTTTCTGTAAAGCGTATATTTATTTTTTTTTATCCAGGCTGTTAACTTTCTAAACAGATAGACGATAATAAGTTTGAAGGTGGTATGCGGAGATGAATAAATTTTACTTGACACTTGATTATGGTTTTGCTAGAATTGTCGCAAGAGTGATTATTAACAGTAACAAAAAAAGAGGCGCTTATGGCCTTAGGTAAAAAAACCAAACTTGCAATCGGACTTGATATTGGAGCGAATTCTATCAAGTTGGTGAAGCTTAGAAAAAAGGGTAACAGTTACACACTAAAAGCTTTGGCGATTAAGGAGCTTCCTTTAGGAGTAATATCCGATGAGGAGTTTAAAGATCGGGATGCTGTCATTTTCGATATTCAGAGTCTTGTTGATCAGACTGACCCGAAGATGAGAGATGTCGTGGTTTCGATTTCCGGGCATGGGGTTATCACCGATAAGATTGTGATGGATAGAAAGTCGGGGGCCGAGGCCGAGCAGGCGATTCTATTTGAAGCCGAGCAACGAGCTCCCTTTGATGTGGAAGATGTGACCCTGGATTATCATATCATCAGGGATGATCCTGAAACGAACAAGATGGAAGTATTACTGGTAGCCGCCAGAAACGAATTTTTGAAAAATTATCTTGATATGATAATTGATGCCGGTTTGAAGCCGATCGTGGTGGACACCGATGCTTTCGCGATCTTGAATGCCTATACCGTAAATTATGATGTCGATCCGAGCCGGGTAACAGCTTTAGTCGATCTGGGTTTCGATGTTACCAATATGACCTTCATCAAAGATGGATTATATCATTCCACCAGAGATGTCTCGAACGGAACGAGGCTTATATTCGATGCTATATCGAAAGAATTTCGACTGAACCAGGAATTAACCGCCAAAACTTTGAGAGGCGAGATGGATAGTTCCATCGACCACGATATGTTTAAAGCGACAATCGTAACCGCCTCCGAGGAATTGATCGCTGGTTTGGAAGTTGCTATTTCGTATTTTAAGAGTTCCTCGGGAGTCGACAGGGTAGATTGGGTTGTACTTTCTGGCGGCGGCGCCTTGATTCCATTCTTGCCCGAGCTTCTGCAAGCCAAATTATCGATCCCGATCGAGATTTGCAATCCATTGAGAAATATCGAATATGATCCTGACATGTTTGTCGAATTCCAACCCGAAAAAGTAGCTCCGTTGCTGGCGGTGCCGGTTGGATTAGCGGCCAGGAGTCTTAAATGATAAAAATAAATTTACTACCTAAAGAGTATCAGAAAAAAAGATTCAGCATCGCGCTGGATAAGAACACGATGTATGTTATTGCCGGTGGTGCGGCTGTTTTGGTACTGTTGGCGGCGTACACATTCTTTTTCCAGATTATACCTCTTAATGATCTGGAGGATAAAATCGAGTTGGCCAAGTCGGAGGCTCAGGAGTTTAATGCTCAGATTAGCCTGGTCAATGAGTTAAAACAGCAAAAAAACCTGATTTTAACCCGCATGGGTACAATCGAAGAGCTTGATCGTGGTCGGGATGCCTGGGTCAATGTAATAGGCGATCTCGGGTCGCGCATAACCGATTACTTGTGGCTTACCGGTTTCAGTCAATTGCCTGTTGGTGATCCAACGCAAGGAGCTGTTGTTTCATCGACTACTATTGAGGGCAAGTCATTTTCGATAAATAGCCTGGCGACGTTTTTAATCAGGTTAAAGAAATCACCATATTTAGATAACATTGATCTCGTTTCGGTTACGCTTGAGGAAGAACAGGCCGCGATAAATACCGTTGCCTATGAAGCATACGGCTTCAAAATTAGCTGTAGCCTTACTTTGGGCACGAACGAGATTATTCAGTCAGAAAAGAAATTAGTTGCCAATAAATTGGCCACCGGGTCTGAATTTTAATAAAAATCTGTCCTGGTCTTAAAATCCTTTGGGAGGGGATGTATGGATTTCAAGGACCCAAAAAATCAAATCTTAATTTTAGTCGTTTTTGGCTTTATAGTCCTGATATATCTTTGGCACACGAAGTTTTATACCCCGTACGATCAACAGTTAACTGTTGACAAGGCTACCTATTCCAAGTTAAGGGAAGAACTTCATGCTGTCAAACAGGAGGCCGCAAGCCTGGATGCGCTTCAAGAGGAAGTCGCCATGCAAAACGCGAGATTTGAAAATGTGAAGCTCTGGCTTCCTGAGAAGAAACAAGATGAGGCATTTTTAGCTCAATTACACATTGCCGCCCAACAAACCAATTCGACTATCATTGGCATAACGCCTCAAGCGCCTATGCCAAAGGAATTCTATTCGGCCAATGATTATATAGTCGAGGCTGAAGCGACTTATCATGGCTTGGGAAACCTGTTCGCCAAAGTCGTTAATTTCCCATTCATAGTCAGGATATCCGATATTGAGTTAAAATCCAAAGAGGGAATGTCGGAACTGATGGCGGTCAGCGCCCAAAAACGAGAGAATTTAACCGTTTCCGCGACCTTTAAATTGACTACATTTAATTCAGGAAACGCTATCCAAGGAGGTCAAACGCAATGAGAATTTTAAAGAGTTTGGCCATTATTCTTCTTTTATACGGTATAGGTCTGGCTAATATCGAATTGAACAACATCGCTATTACTCAACAGGCGGATTCGGTTTATATCGAGATATCGACTTCCAAACCATGTACGTTTGATCATTTCATGATTAAGGAAGCTCCTGAGAAAATTGTCGTCGACCTTAACGGTACGATAAATAATTGGCCGAAAAAGAAATTTCTTGGCTTACCTCTCAAATCGATCGAGAGAATCAGAACAAGCCAGTTCCAGGTGACACCGGATCTCATTACCCGCGTAGTTCTCGATATTAATCGTCCTATTGGCTATCGGGCCGAGACGACGCCGATGGGTTTGAAAATAATCATACCGGCAACCGCCGGCGAGCAGGCTTTTCAACCATGGACGGCCAAGCAGGCCTTAAAAACCGTGATACCTCAGCAAGCTCAGAAACGAAGCGCTCCGCCGAAAATAAAGAAGGATAAACCGGCCAGGAAAGCTAAGCCGAGGGTTAATATCGATTCATTCCCAAAACGCAAGGTTGTGAAGTACAAGGCAGGCACTCAGCGCGATCCATTTAAAGCTTTGGCCGGTCAGGGCGGAACCAATCTGGCTTCCGGCGAAGTACCGGCTATTGAAAATCTGATACTGGTAGGTGTTTTCGACGATGAGACCGGCGATAAGGCTTTATTCGAGGATGCTGAAGGCAATGGATTTATTCTCAAACCGAATGATAGAGTAAAGAATGGATACTTGGTATCGATTCGTAAAGATAAAGCAATTTTCCAGGTAACGGAATACGGCTGGACAAGAACAGTCGCTCTGGTATTGCGAGTTCCGGAGTTAAAGTAAGGAGATCCGAGAAATGAAAAATATCAAGATGCTCACAATAATCTTTTCCGCCATTATCATGGCAGTTCTTGTTTTATCGGGGGGAAGCGTACTTCTCAGCCAGGTGCCCGATGTTGTCGATGAAACGATAGTCGAACAACCGCGTGTAATTAAATCATTATCCTTAACCAATGCCGATATTCGTTCGGTCATGATGTATCTGTCCGCCTATAGCGATATTAATATTGTCGTGGCGCCGCAGGTGGATGCCGAGATTACGATGGTATTAAGCAGTGTTACCTGGCGCCAGGCCCTGGATATAATACTTGAGACATATGGCCTGGTCGGCGTGGAAGAGAATAATTATATTCGGGTTGTTAAGGCCGAGGATTATTATGCTGAAAAGCGCGCCCTGGAGCAATACAATGCCGAGCAAGCGACATTGAAAAATCTGAGGACTCGTATCGCGGGTGTCAAATATAATGTGGCCAGCGAGATTTCAAAAGCGGTCGCCGGCCTTCTATCGCCTCGAGGCAGCGTGGCCGTCGACGAGAGGACTAACTCGCTTATATTGCGCGATTTACCGGGCAACTTGGATCGAATCGAAGAACTAATCACGATTCTCGATAAGGAAACCAGGCAGATTAAAATATCGGCTCAACTGCTGGAAATCGAAAGCCGCACCCTGCGGGAAATCGGAGTAGACTGGCAATTGTTGAGTGGAACCGGTACGTCATGGTTCGATCCACTTGGTGATCCAGAAGCCACGCCGCAAGTTACCGATTATTGGCCTGATGGAAACTATCAACAGAATTCATCGAGCCAGATGGCCAGCGATGCGATCGGCGATTTCTATATGTCCAGGGATCTGGAAGGCGACTATTTCTTAAACGCCGCTTTGAAGATAGCCGAGTCATCCAACAAAGTTAAAGTAATCGCCCATCCCGAGGTAACCACGGTGGACAATGTCGAGGCGTTCATTCAGATGGGCCAGAAAATCCCGATCAAGCAGTTCGACCCATCCGGCAACACCGTTATTACGTTTTACGATGTCGGCATACAGCTTCGTGTCACTCCTCACGTGACATCCGAAAACAGAATACTAATGAACCTCAAGCCCGAGCGCAGTTCGTACCAGTTTGACCCGAACGGCGTGATAATTAATACCCAAAACGCCGAAACGAATGTGGTAGTAGATAACGGACAAACAACCGTAATCGCCGGCCTGACCAAGCAGGAGGAGATTACACTTCGAGTTGGTATTCCGGTTTTGAAAGATATCCCGCTACTGGGCTATTTATTCAGCTATGATAAGAAACAGGTCCAGAATAACGACCTGGTGATTTTTGTAACTCCGACAATCATTCAAGAGGAAATAGCCGGATTCTAGAAAGCAAATATAATAAATTTAAAAACCCCGGTTTAGCCGGGGTTTTTTATTTGATTTAATCACCTGAAAAAGGCTTGATACCAGATTATATCAGACTATGAATTCCCCATCTCTCATCACCAATCTGTCATCGAACCAGACCGAGGGCCGCTTGATGATGCCATCAAGATGAGATGACACGGCCACATTGCCGCCCATCGATTGATTATCGCCAAGCGCCAGATGTATAGTGCCAATTACCTTCTCATCCTCAAGCGGCGAACCACATAGCCGCGCCTTGTCATTAGTGCCGATCCCGAATTCGGCGAGGTTTCTGGCATCCTTGCCAAACGGTTGGAGCAGTTGTTCAAGCTCCTGGGCTTTATAGCCCTTGAACTTTGCGGCATAGCCTTTTTCGATTGTGATAAATAGCGGACTCTTAACCAGTCCAATCCCGGCCATAGAACCATCCACGGCGATTATGCCGTTACCGGAGCCTTCGTTTGGGGCAATGAACACTTCGCCGGCGGGCAAATTACAGAAATTCCCCGGAGAATGAACAAGCCCCGTATCGACCAGGATTTTTCTGTCGTTTTTGGTAAATTCAATATCGGTACCTGATGGCGAGGTGACCTTGATAAGCTTGGTAAGTTTCATGTGTTTGGCCAAAGCTTTTCCGCGGGCCGCGATTATTTCGTAATCGGCAGCCATCGCTCTGATGAAGGTTTCTTCGAGAATACCCGGCATCGTGGCGATTCTTACGCCCGCTTTAGTGGCGGCACGACGGGCATCGGTATGTGACATCGATTTAGTCGTCGGGGCGATAACGGCGTCGAATTTGAGCATAAATTCGGGCAACGGTTCCGGAGGTTCGCTGCCATGGGAATCTGCCACCGGGATACGAATGAGTTGAACATTCGCGCCGATTTCCAGGGCGGCATCGAACAAAGACCATGCAATCGAGAGCATGTTCTGATCGGTTATTATCAGAAGCTTTTCGGTTTGTTTTAAGCCCAAACACTTCATAGATGTCTGCGCTGGTTTAATGTACTTGCGGGCCGGCATACTATTTACTCCCGATTACGATCTTTTAACTCTCCACCAATAAAACAGGATTAAAGCGCTGAAACAAATTATCGACAGCCAGGGCCCAAAATTGCCCGACAATGACAATCCTTCATGGGCTTCGTAAAATGCTCGGTAACTGGTGATTCCCGCCACCAGGCCGGCGATTCCCACTCCGATTAGAGCGTCCCCGGCTACCAACCCGGAACCGAACAAAATACCATTTTCCTGCTTGCGCTTATAGTCATTTTTATCTTGCACGTTTTTACGTAAGAACAGAGCCAGTAATCCGCCTGCCATAATCGGGGTTGAGAGATCTATCGGTAGATAAAGCCCGATCGCGAATGGCAATGAACTTATGCCGACTAATTCGATAGAGGCGGCAATCATCGCTCCGCAGATTATCGGAATCCAGGGCAAATCGCCTTGCATCACTCCCTGAACTACGGTGGCCATTACATTAGCCTGGGGCGCGAGCAGCGGTTCCGGATGAGTGGCATCCCTGACAAAACCGAAAGCATCATTTAACAAAAATATTGTCGCTCCCATAGCTAACGCCGGAAAGAGAAGACCGATGAATTCCGTTAGCTGTTGTTTCCTGGGAGTCGCTCCGAGAAGGTAGCCTGTTTTTAAATCCTGAGCTATATCGCCGGACATGCAAACCGCGATACATACGACAGTGCCAACGGACATCGCCGTAATCATACCGCTGGAGCCCTTAACGCCGAACGCGAGTAGGATCAGGCAAGTTACCAGTAATGTGGCTATTGTCATGCCCGAAACGGGGGATGATGACGATCCGACTATTCCGACGATTCGGGCGGCAACGACAACGAAGAAAAATCCGAAAACGACCGCCATGGCCGCGCCCAGTATGTGCAGCTCCGTTCCGGGGAATAGCCATATAAGAACAATAACAATCAATGAACCGATAAGTACCGTGCTTAATGGCAGATCGCGATCGGTGCGGGGAAGTTTGTCCGGATCGACAACTTGCTTACCCATAAGTTGTGAAAAGCCGGCTGAGAAAGAATGAACTATAACGGGTATCGATTTCATTAATGAAACGAATCCGCCCAGCGCGACCGCGCCAACTCCGAGATATTTAATATAGAAATTACGAAGCTGTCCGGGATCGAGGTCGCCCAGTGGAAGTGTCGCCGGCGCTATTACCATCCCGGGGGCTTGCTGACCTATATATGCCAGAAGCGGGGCTATACCTATATATCCCAATACTGCGCCGCCGAACATCAGGGCGGCGATCTTGGGACCTATAATATAGCCTACGCCCAACAATGAGGGTGTGGCATCCATACCAATATTGGCTCCCGGCAAACCCTTATCATTATTATTGCCCCAGAACAGATTGATGTTCGGGATTTCCGGCCAGAGGCGAGCCATATTCATCATGATTTTATATGCCGCCCCGAGACCAATACCAATGAATACCTGCTTGGCTTTGGAGCCGCCTTCATCGCCGGCGACTATTATCTCCGAACAGGCGGTGCCTTCGGGAAATGCCAGCTTGCCGTGTTCGCGTTCGACCAGGTACTTTCGTAATGGGATCATCAGCAAAATTCCCAGCGAGCCGCCTAATAATGATAAGCCTATTATCTGCCATTGCGATATTTGGTATTCGAAACCTTGCGCGTTCCAGATAAAAAATGCCGGGACCGTGAAAATAATACCGGCGGCCAATGATTCCCCGGCCGAACCGACTGTCTGTACTATGTTATTTTCCAGAACCGTGACTTTTTTGAAGAGGCTTCTAAGCAGCGCCATAGAGATAACCGCCGCCGGGATCGAGGCCGAAACAGTCATACCGACTTTCAATCCCAGGTAAGCGTTGGCGACACCGAATATTACGGACAACAAAGCCCCGAGAATGATAGCTTTCATGGTCACTTCGGGGATCGTTTGGTTCGCTTTTATATATGGTTCAAATTTATTGTTGTTGTTTACCGCCATGAAACCTCCGTTCAAACTGGGGATATTTTGATAAGCTCTTTGCTGTCAAGTTTATGATTTATAGATAAATCAGTCAAGCGAAAAGGGCGAACCACCCAACTAAAGTGGTGTAATAAGACCAATAATAATTGGCAAAACTGTCATATTTATTTTGATTTAATCCGAAATAAATACTACAATTAGTTGTATTTATTGTGTGAGCTGAGGTTATAATTATGATTATCAGCCGAATTCCGGGAGAAGCTATCGAATAAAAGGCATGCCTATGATAAAATTGCTAACTGTTTGTTTAGTGACAGTTACCTTTTCTTCTACATTTGCCTATAATCAAGACGATGAGCGGCCGATACCGGCTTTGAAGCCCAATTCCTCTTTGCGCGTTCATCGATCGGGAGATATTGCTCTCTCTGTTACTAACTATGGGGTAATTGGCTTATATGGTATGAGCGAATATGATCCGGAATCTTTACAGCCGGCACCATCGGCGCGGTTTCCAACCGAATCAATATGTGACTATCTCTTTTTCGGCTCTGTCTGGATCGGCGCTGAGGTCGAAGATTCCTTGAATTCGGGCAGATTAGATACGCTGGTTTCGGTTGCCAGTGATTGCTGGTGGTACGAAATAAGCGAAATGCAGCCATCTGACCAAATGGCTGAATCTATCTGGCGAGAACGCAATATCGCCGATGAAGAGATTTACGCGACCTATTGCGATACTTTGACTGATCCCGATATCACAATTCCCGATCCTGCCGATAAACGTCCCCATATACCATTAGGCTTAAAAATAACTCAGCATAGCCTGGCCTGGAATACTCAGGGTTACGATGAGTTCGTGGTAATCAATTATTATATCGAAAATATTTTCCAACGTGATCTGCAAAATGTCTGGTTGGGAATTTTCTATAATGGTGATGTCGGCTGTAGTTTCGAATCTTATTGGCGCGAAAATGACGATGATATATGTGGATTCTCCGATCATAATGGTCATGGCATTGGCTGGATTATTGATAATGACGGTGAACCTTACAATGGCCGGTTCGATTATGACAGCGCCGATGATATTATCGGATTAATACTGGCAGGTTCCACACAGCCCGATTTGCGGACAAATTTCAATTGGTGGATATCGGACGTAGAATCCGCGTTCGATTGGGGCCCTCAGAGGCAGAGCAATTTCGATATCAGGGGAAGTTTTCCAGGTGGCGGCCGGGGAACACCTGCCGGCGATAAGGCAAAATACCAGATTATGTCTAACGGCGAAATCGATTACGATCAGGCTTTCAGCGCACTCGATTGGACTTTAAATGATTGGATCGATAACAGCTCCAGGGATCGAGAAGATCTTGCCAATGGTTTCGATACGCGCTTCTTATTATCTTTCGGTCCTTTTAACCTTGAGGCCAAAGCGACCGAAACGCTGACTGTAGCCCTGATTGCCGGTGAGGCAATCCATTATGAGCCGGATAATTATGAGGATAATCTCAGAGATAATACCGATGATTCGTTGTCGATAGTCGATTATTATGAACGCCTCGATTTCTCCGGTTTATACGCCAATGCCGATACTCTTTTGGATTATTACACTCTGGGTTTTGAACGAATCCCGCCTGGTCCGCCGGATAATTTCGGATTTTATTCATGGGGTGTTGATCAGATTGTTTTAACATGGAATCGTTTTGATCACGTAATACTATCTGGCTATCATATCTACAGGGGCATCGAACCGGGCGTTTATGATCCTGAGCCGATTACCCCGTTCGGCTTTACCGATACTGTCTTTATCGATGAAGATATTTTGGATAATACAACCTATTACTATAAGATAAGTTCGGTTAATACCTATGGATCTGAGGGGGGCGAGTCGCCCGAAATATCGATTAATTCAGGACAACCCCATACACCATCGGGATTAACCGCCGAGGCGGGAAACGCGCGTTTAGAACTTGAATGGGACGCGAATACCGATGATGATCTTTTTGCTTATATAATACATCGCAAGATATCAGGTACCGAAAGATTCGAATTAATCGATACCTTAAGCAGTATTTCCTATCTCGATGACGGCCTACATAACGGCTATAGATATTGTTATAGGATCCAGGCTTTGGATATATATGGAAACTTGTCATATTTTTCCGATACGGTCACGGTTATTCCGATGGCATTTGATTCGGGAATTATGCTTATCAATGCCAATATCGATTGGCCCGATAATCCGGATGCCGATTCGATGGCGATTTTCTATGATGATCTACTTGCCGAGTACGAGCATATCATTGTCTATGAGTGTCCCGAGGATTTGCCTCAACTCTCACCTTACTCAACTATTATCTGGTGCAAGGAAATTATTCCCGGAAGGATCGGTATCGATCAAGCGGAATATACCGGCCTTTTTGCTGATTACCTTGAAGCCGGCGGAAAGCTTATTGTTGCCGGCGCCCGGATTTTACTGGAAAGACAGTTTGCCGGGTCGTGGACATTCGAGCAATTTGATTTCCAATATAAATATCTAAATCTCGAAGGCGTCGTTTACCCATCCCCGGATAATACCGAGTTCGTTGGTGGTCAATCGTTAGTAAAGGATTTCCCCGGTTTTTATGTTGATACGACCAAAGCTGCTAGAATCGTCTTCCCATCCGATAATGATACCGGCCGGCTTTTCGGTATAGGATCACTGATACCCAGGGATACCGCGGAAATTATTTACAACTATATTTCTATCGATCCGGATACATCGCTTTACCACAACCGGCCATTAGCTTTAATTCATGAAACTGAAGTTTACAAATCGGCAGTTTTAGAATTTCCGCTGTATTATATCGAGGAACCGGCCTCCCGGGATATTCTAACAGGCATACTGGAGAAGTTTGACGAGACGGTAGATATCCAAGAGAAAGCGGTTATAATACCTGAAAAAATCGAACTATTACAAAATTATCCGAATCCATTCAATTATAGAACAGAAATCAGATATATATTGCCTTTCGATAGCCACGTAACAATCGAGATATATGATATACTTGGTCGAAGTATTGTTGGACTCATCGATGAATTTCAGTTTGCCGGACAACATTCGGTAATTTGGGATGGCCGCAACAGTCATAATGAGCCGGCGACATCAGGAATATATTTCTATCGCTTAACCACTCCCACGGATGCTACGGCTAAACGGATGGTATATTTGAAGTAATCGATTTTTGGCAATTTGGCTCTCTTTTCAGCACCATTACTGATAATTTCCTGAATTTTAACGAAATATTTAAGCATTTTCATTTGAAATCAAGCAATAGCTAAATCAGTTTACTTATAAGCCGATAATATTAACAGGGTTAAAATGCCCATTTAGGATTATGGATTTAGCAACTTTAGCAGGATTAATCGTCGGAATCGGCGCTGTACTGGCGGCTTTCCTTATGGATGGCGGCAGTCTCGGCGCGTTGTTTCATTTACCGGCGGTTATAATCGTAATTTTCGGTACACTGGGCGCCGCCACAGTTACGACATCATTTAGCACGTTGGCCAATATTCCTAATCTACTGAAAATCGTTTTTACCGCCAGCAATTCCAATTCTATTCAGCAAATAGATAGTATTGTCGCTCTGGCCGAAAAAGCCCGCCGCGAAGGTATCCTGGGTTTGGAAAAAAATTTCCGTCAAACCTCCAATCCATTTTTCAAGAAAGCTATTCAGCTCGTTATCGATGGCACCGAAGTTACTCAAATGCGAAATATTCTCGAGACCGAGATGGCTTATACTGGCGAACGTCACCAAACAGGCATAAAATTCTTCCAGAAATTGGGTGGTTTCTCTCCGACTCTGGGAATTATAGGTACCGTTCTGGGATTAATACACGCGCTATCACGGGTCGATGAACCCGGCAACATAGCTATTGCCATAGCCGGCGCGTTTATCGCGACCTTATGGGGAATCGCGATGGCCAATCTTTGCTACTTGCCGATCAGCGATAAGTTGCGCTACCGACATCGACAGGAAACAGAGAGCCTTGAACTTATCCTTGAGGGTATGATTTCGATTCAATCAGGCGAGAGCCCTCGTATGATTCGAAACAAACTTTTATCATTTCTCACTCCCCAACAACGTTATAATAAATAGGCGGGGACAGGTTTGGTTTTTCGACAAAGAAGAAAAGAAGATGACGATGAAAACCTTGATCGCTGGCTTCTGACTTATGCCGATCTGATTACGCTGCTTCTGGCATTTTTTATTGTGATGTATTCGATGTCACAATTAGATTCCAATAAATTCGGCGAGATGACCACGGCTCTGAGTTCGGTATTCAAAGGTCCGAAGTTGAAACCGATTCTGGCCAAAGATTTATCATCACAACTGGTTGTTAATAAGCTTCTCCATCAAGGCGATTTAGGCATACTTGAAGAACAAATTCAGGAGATTTCATCACAACTGGGCTTTGAAGATCAACTCAGCACCGATTTTCAGAGCCGCGGATTAATTATTCATGTTAGCGAGTCGGCTTTCTTCGATTTGGGCAAGGCCGATCTTAAATCGCAAGCCAGGAAAGCCCTGGATTTAATTTCGGTACAGCTTTTAAAAATACCAAATCATATCAGGGTTGAGGGACATACTGATAATGTCCCGATAAATACGCCAAAATATCCATCCAACTGGGAGCTTTCAGCGGCCAGGGCCGCGGCTTGCCTGAGATATTTAATCGATATGTTGAAATTTCCGCCTCAGCGCATTTCGGCGGTTGGCTATGCTGAATATCGCCCGATCACTACCAATGAAACCGCTGAGGGAAGGGCGAAAAATCGCCGAGTTGATATTGTGATTTTGGATAAGGAATTGTCCTATCTGGAACCCGATAATCTTTCAGGAGAAGGCATCGAGAATCAAGCTGATTCAATCCCAGCGGTGCCGGAAGATGGACGGCCGCGGGCCGCCGCCGGTATTTAGTATTAATAATGCAATTTTACAAACTTAATAAACCTTCAAAGAATGAATTTTTTATATTCTTCAAACGGAAAATATTTCCCTTTTAGTCTCTCAAGATGAGGCGGCCCAACCTGCAGTATTTAGTTAACCTATTGCTATTCAATATATTATAAATAATTAACCGGTTCTCCGCTCTCGGCATATCCTTTGCTTTAACAGGGATCGGGAAGAAGTATGATTATTAAAGACCAGGTAATAAATAAAGCTGGAATTCCGCTTCTAAAGCGGCTGATGCATGTCACATCAACGGCCCAGAAGCTAACCGCGTCCAATATCTCCAATGTCTCGGTGCCCGGGTATAAATGCCAGTCACTGAATTTCAAGGAGGAGATGCAGGCGGCATTGAAAAAGAAGCGTTTAGATCTGGCTGTCACTCATGATCGGCATATGCCTCCTCTGGGCAGGCCCAAGGGGATCAAAGTCATATCCAGCGCGGAGGGCGATAATTCATCGGGCGTCAACAGCGTGGATATAGATAAAGAGATGGCGGCTTTGGCGGAAAACCAGATAATTTATTCATATGGCTCGAAAATGCTAATGAGGAAATTCGCCGGTTTGAAGAAAGTAATTCGAGGTAAGCAATAATCATGAAAGGTTTATTCTCAATAATAGAAATCGGCTCATCGGGATTATCAGCGCAAAGAAAGCAGCTTAATGCCGTAGCCCAAAATATAGCTAATGTTGAAACAACCAATACTCCCGAAGGAACGCCGTACAAACGTCGTCGAGTCGTGTTTGCCGAAGATCCCAAGAAAGCTACTTTTGCCGACGCGCTTCAAAGATCGGTCAGAAATTTATCTCGAACACATACTAAACATATGGCCAATTCTCCGATAAGCGGCGGGAAGGCCGGCAAAATTCCTTTTGTTTCGGGCGAAGAGGTTGTTGTTGAACCGGAAGCTTTCAAGGTTGTCTACGATCCGGGTCATCCGGATGCTGACGAAAATGGTAATGTTATGATGCCGGATATAAATGTCATTTCCGAGATGGTCGATATGATGACGGCTACCCGAGCGTATGAAGCAAATGTAACCGTCGTCCGTTCAGCCAAACAGATGGCGATGGACGCCCTGGAAATTTAGGTAGGAGTAGTATATGAGAATTGATTCTATTGGGATGTATAATAACAGGGGCCTTGTTCCCAGTAAAAGTTTTCCCAAGGCGGCTGGAAATGTCAGTAAGCCGAAAGCCGCTGAGCCTACGGCTCAAGCCGGGGCAATCCAGAAAGTAGCGGTAGCCAATAAACAGGCGATTATGGACACTCTGTCAATCGATGAGAGCGCGCAAATCAGGCAGCTTTTCGGAAAATTTGATTTAGAGGCACTGTCCCAGTCGGCCAAGTCTTCGGATGTTGATAGTCGTCCGGGACGTTTCATAGACATTACAGTATAAACGATGAATAAGATTTTACCAGGATATGCCAGGCAAGTCGCGCCAGATTTTACACCGCTTGCCAATAAAGAGCCCAAGGATGAAAAAGGGGTTAGTTTCCCGGATATATTCAAAGAAATGATCAATAACACTAACGATCTGCAGGCTCAAGCCGGCGCGATCGCCGAGCAATTCGTGCTGGGCGAGGTCACGGATATACATGACGTGATGATTGCCGCCGAGGAAGCCGGAGTCGCCCTGGACCTGGTAATGGAAATCCGCAATAAATTAATTGAAGCTTATCAGGAATTGATGAGGATGCCGGTATAAATTATGAATGAATTTATCGAAAAGATCAAAACTAAATTGCTGCCCTGGTGGAATAGTTTAAGCTCCGGCAGGAAGATAATTGTTGTTGCCGCGGCTGGCGGAGCATTTCTCGTTATCTGGTTATTAAGTACACAATTGATAAGAGCGAACTATCAGGTTCTGTACCGAAACCTCGATTCGGCGGAAGCAGGCGAAGTTATCGATTATTTAAACGAGAGTAAAACCGCCTATCGTCTTTCCGATGGCGGAACCGCTATCCTGGTACCATCCGGTAAAATTCATCAGGTTCGATTGGAATTGGCATCGGCGGGACTTCCTAAAAGCGGCATTGTCGGATATGAAATATTCGACCAGGCGAATTTGGGGATGACCGAATTTCTTCAAAAAGTCAATTACCGTCGCGCGCTTGAAGGCGAACTGGCGAAAACAATCAGCCGGCTGGAGGAGATCAAAACCGCTCGAATCCATATGGTTATTCCCGAATCCCGACTGTTTAAAGAAGATAAGAAAGACCCGACAGCGTCAGTGGTTTTATATTTGAACCGAAATCTACCGTTATCGCAGCGGCAAGTCGAAGGTATTATTTACCTGGTCGCCTCATCGGTAGAGGGCTTGACGGCTGACAATATTACGATTCTGGATTCATCCGGTAAACTTCTTACAGATCGCCGATCTACCGATAAGCTCGCTACATTATCATCCAACCAGTTGGATATGCAGAAAAACGTTGAAGTATATCTCGAAAATAAGGCGCAGTCCATGCTCGATGGCGTGCTTGGCGCCAATCGTTCAATTGTGAGGATCAGCGCCGCGTTAAATTTTGATCAGGCCGAGCGCACGATAGAGTCATATGATCCAGACAATTTATCGGTCCGGTCGGAAGAGATAAGCGAGGAAAAAGGATCCGAGACCGATAGCGCCGATCCTGAAAGTAAGCATGATTCCTCGAATTCGAAAAAAAATACGATCAGAAATTATGAAGTAAACAAGACAATCGAATACCTGGTTAGCCAGGTTGGTAATCTTACCCGCCTGAATGTGTCCGTGTCATTCGACGGATCATATGAAATGGTGAAAGGCCCGGATGGCAGCACCTCGCGGCAATATGTTCCAAGGTCTCAAGAAGAGCTCGATAAACTTGTGGCATTGGTAAAAGGATCGGTAGGATTTTCCGAAGAAAGAACTGATGTAATAGAAGTCGCTAATATCCCATTCGAAACCATTCAGGACGATTGGGAAGAGAAGCAGCGAATGATACGCGAAGAGAAAATTCAGTACTGGATGATGATGGGATTCAGACTGGCTGTAGTATTCGTTATTCTGTTCATTTTATGGAGGATGCGGAATGTATATAAGGAATGGCAAGTTAGACGGTCCGCGCGGAAGCGATTCATGAATGCCCAGGCGGAGGTCCAGAGAAAAGCGGCTGAGCTTATTCCCAAGGTTTCCAAGGAGCCGAAACTGATCGATCATGTTCGTCAAATAGCAGAGGATACCCCTGACGAAATCGCGAAGGCTATTAAAACCATAATGGTGGAGTAGTATGGCACAAGTAAATTATGAGGAATTGACAGGCGCCCAAAAAGCCGCGATATTAATTATTGGGCTGGGCACCGATGTCGCATCCAAGATACTCAAAGAACTTAACGAAATAGAGATCGAAAAAATAACTGTCGAATTGGCCAATTTAAAAGACGTTGCCCCGTCTACAGAGGATAACGTTGTTAAGGAATTTTCAGAAATAATCACGGCTCAACAATATATCAACCAGGGTGGCGTGGAATACGCCAAAAATTTGCTTGAATCAGCGGTCGGGCATTCAAAAGCCGTTGAGATTCTCAAGCGCCTTGAAGGATCGCTAAAGACGACAGGTTTCGCCCGCATTAAGAATATCGATCCCAAGCAGTTGATAAATTTCATTCAACATGAACATCCGCAAACAATCGCCTTGATCTTAACCCAATTGTCGCATAATCAATCCGCCACGCTTCTGGGAGACCTGGAGCCAGAGATACAATCGGAAGTGGCATTGAGGATGGCGACCATGGAGAAAATCTCACCAGAGATAATCAGCGAACTTGAGGGTGTTCTGGAAGGACAATTCGAGGAAGTCGGCACGCGTGATTTATCGATTTCCGGTGGTACGAAAACGGTGGCCGAAGTTCTCAACCTGATGGAATCCTCGACCGAGAAAGCGATACTGGAAACAATAGAAGGCGAAAACCCGGAATTAGCCGCGGAGATCAAGAACCTCATGTTTGTCTTCGAGGATCTCATTCTTCTGGATGATCGCTCTGTTCAGCGGGTGCTTAAGGATGTCGAAACCAAGGATCTGGCTATTTCACTTAAAGCGGCCAGCGATGATGTTAAAGAAAAGATTTATAAGAATGTCTCCGAGAGAGTCGCGTCGATGATTAAAGAAGAGATCGAATTCATGGGGCCAATGCGGTTGACCGATGTTGAGTCGGCACAACAGAAGATAGTTGAAACTATCAGAAGGCTCCAGGATGAAGGTCAGATTATTGTCGCGGGTCGCGGAGGTAAGGAAGAGCTCGTTGTCTAATCGATTGATTAAAAAGTATAAATATATCGGTGATGACGGCCAGGTTGTAGTGAATCCTGGCCGGCTTCATAAAGCCGGCAAATACAAGTCATTGAAACTTGACCAGTATGATCCAAACGCCGAATCCAGGAGACAAAAAAAGGAAGCGTCCCGATCCAAATCGCAAACCAGAATCGAAGCTAAAATACCGGCACAAAATTCGGAGACAATACTCGCTGATTCCGATCCACAAACTCTATCAGGCGATGTTGTCGAAAACCATTCTGAACCCGTGGCAGTTGAATCTTCGGTAAATTTTGAGGAACGTTTGCGAACCGAAACGGAAGCGGCACATAACAAGGGATTCCAGGAGGGCAGGGCAAATGGATTGGCCGAAGGTCAGGCCAGGACCGATCAGGTTACCCAGGTTATCAATAAAGTACTGGCCGAATTCGATAACTCAAGCGCGAAATTTTTCGAAGAGATCGAGAAAGTAGCGATCGATATGTCGGTTCATCTGGCCAAGAAGATCATTGGCGAAGCGGCTGCCAAGGTGCCGGATGTTATTAAGACCAATGTCGATAAATGTATTAACCTTCTGGCCGGAGCGGGAACGGTGGAAATTAAAATAAATCCCGCTGATTATGATATCATAAAAGCATATCTGCCCGACCTCGATAGAAAATCCGAAAACAGGTATTCATTCGTCCTTGAACCCGACCAGAACGTTGAACGAGGCGGTTGCCTGGTTGAGTTCGAGGGATCGGTGATCGACGGCAGAGTCGAAACCCAATTCGAGAAAATTAAACAACATATGGAGCAGTTGACCTGATGTTCGCGTTAAAGGAAAAAGCCGAAAAAATTAAAGGGATTATCAATACGGTTCAAACTATAAACCAGAAAGGTATAGTTAAGCGAGTTATCGGTATTGTAATCGAGGCCACGGGTCCGGCATTAAGGGTTGGCGATCAAGTCGCTATTTCCACTCCCGATGGGCCGATCCCCGGTGAGGTCGTCGGGTTCAAGGATAACTGTATTTACCTGATGCCCCTTGGCGAAATGACAGGTGTCGGTCCCGGCGCCGAAGTTTCCGCCAGTGGCAAGAAAATAATGGCGCCGGTCGGCCCGGAACTTCTGGGACGGGTAATCGATGGTTTAGGTAATCCTATAGATGGCGGAATTCCGCTATTATGTCAGCATAGTCGGCCAATTATCGCCGGATCGCCTCCGCCGATGGAACGGAATAGAATTAGCATACCATTACATACCGGCATCAGGGCGATTGATAGTTTTTTATCTATGGGCCTAGGCCAGAGAGTCGGAATATTTGCCGGTTCGGGCGTGGGCAAGAGTGTGCTTTTGGGAATGATCGCCCGGTCGTCATCGGCTGACGTTAATGTTATAGGATTAGTGGGTGAACGAGGCCGTGAGGTTCGGGATTTTATCGAGAAGGATCTTGGACCGGAGGGACTTAAAAAATCGGTGATAGTCGCGGTTACTTCCGACCAGTCGCCGCTTCTGCGGATAAAAGGCTTAATGATGGCAACGACAATCGCCGAGTATTTCAGAGATCAGAAAAAAAACGTAGCCTTGATGGTGGACTCACTTACAAGAGTAGCAATGGGTCAACGAGAAATCGGTCTTTCAATTGGCGAGCCTCCGACAACGCGGGGCTATACGCCATCGGTGTTTTCTCTGTTCCCGAAACTTCTGGAACGCGCCGGTCAATCAAAGAATGGCAGTATCACCGGCTTTTACACAGTCCTGGTTGAAGGTGATGATTTATCGGAACCGATTAGCGATGTGACCAGGTCGATTCTTGACGGTCACATAGTGCTGTCCAGAGATTTGGCCTCAAAAAACCATTACCCGGCCATAGATATTCTCGACTCAATCAGCCGATTAATGCCGGATATCTCCTCTA
Source organism: Candidatus Zixiibacteriota bacterium (assembly GCA_024231855.1). Taxonomy (GTDB): domain Bacteria; phylum Zixibacteria; class MSB-5A5; order UBA10806; family 4484-95; genus JAAEQD01. The sequence goes on along the minus strand of JAAEQD010000286.1, from coordinate 24,610 downwards.
ATGAAAACCTGGAAATTGCCGGAAGATGCAGAAATATCCTGACTGACTATCGCGACGCCGAAGATTTGATTAATATCGGAGCCTACGTGAAAGGGTCATCCGAAAAAATTGATTTCGCTTTGGCGAGAATTGATCAGTTAAACAGATTTCTGAAGCAAAATATCGAAGATAAGAGCGAGTTCGATCGATCTATCGCTCAACTACAGCAGATATTAGCAGGACCTCAAGAAAATGAAGAAGTTTAAATTCAGACTGGAAAAAATCAAAAGATATAAAGAGCAGCTTGAACAAGGCAAGAAAATGAAATTAGCCGCCGAACAAACCCGTTTACAGATTGGCAAGAACGAATTGTCCGAGGCAATTACCATGAAGGATAGATATTTCTCGATGTATGGCGTTCGAAAACCCGGAATACTGAATATTACTACATTGATTATCGCGAAAAGGTATTTGGATAAATTAGCGCATGACATTTTAAATCATAGAAATAAAGTGGCTGGAATAGAAAAGAATGTTCATAAGGCCCAGCAGGATTTGTTGGAAGCGGCTAAAGAAAGAAAGAAATACGAGAAAATAAAAAATCGACATCTGGCAGCGTATAAAGAAGAAATGACCCGGGAAGAGAATCGGGAGCTCGATGAATTCGGGGCACGCGCCAATAAAATTGAATCAGTATCAAAGCAGCCTGTATAATAATTTCTTTTTTCATTATTGCTCCATGAAGAAGCCCCACCTGAATAATCGGGTGGGGCTTTTTGTATTATGCTTATAGCTAAACTATTTGTCTCGTATAACTGTTTTCTTATTATCTTCATAGCCGGGTGCGATAAGGATTTGCGACGGTTCCAATTTATCCAGGTCCGCGCTAACCGGCGGGTTGGCGGGGGGAACTTCGGCGCACCAATCCAGAACCTCTACGTCGCCGCGGAAGTAGTTGACCATGCGCGTGATATCCGAACCGATAAATGTGCAGCTACCATTGACATCGCCGGCAACATAAAGCCATGTGGCATCCCCCAATTCACAGCTATCGGGGGGAGGTGGTCCGGAGGCAAAATACCTAACGCCATAAGTGACATCGCTGCCGATAACCAGGCCATCGTTATTAATATCGCCGGGAATGTAATCGCAGCTGGACTGAATCACCACATTTAAGACAACCGATATATCAATCGAACCTTCATCAGGATCATTTGAGGCGACGTTTATTATACCTCCGTATGTGCCCTGGGTGAGACCCGACGCGTCGAACGTGACGGTTATGGTATCCGGCGCTTCAGCTTCAGCCACTTCGCCATTTTCAGGCGACTCGGAAAGCCAGGTACGATTATCCGATAGATTATAGCTCAACGTTCCGCTGCCTTCGTTACCGATTATTAGATCAGCATAGATTATACTTCCCTCAACGACCGTTTCGGTGAAAGCGGTCGGACTGATATCGATATCTGGAATAGCAGCGGTAACCACGGTCAATTGGACGGGCAAGTTAATCTGAGGATTCATTGGATCATCGGAGTCAATTGTTACGGTACCGGTGTAAGTACCTTCAGGCAACATTGATGCGTCGAAAATAACAGCAATGGTATCGGTAACACCGGGACCGGCCAGGCCGCCCTCCGGAGATTCCGTTATCCAGCTACGGTTATCACTGAGGGCGTAATTCAAGTCAATTGTGCCGATGTTGGATACCAATAATTCGAATTCGCCGGTATAGCCGGAAAACACCGTATCGACAATCGAGCTGACATTCAGGCTGATTATCGGCATCGGCTGCAAACCGACATCGAGGTTGACCGGTATATCAATAAGCGGAGTATCCGGATCGTTTGAAGCGATAGATATCTGACCGAGATAACCGCCATCTCCCAGGCCGGAAGCATCAAAGCCGACCTCCAGCGAATCCCGCTCGTATGGATCTACCGAGCCGCCGGTAGGAGTTACCGACAACCAACTGCCCGAATATATTTCTACGGCCAGGTCGTTTTCGACATAAACCGCGTCAAATACTACCTGCAGGCCGATCGTGCCATCGATGTTTTGGATGCCAACGGTCGCTGAATTATTGGGATCGGTGATATTCAAGTACTGGAAGATAATATGTCCATTAGCCAGAAGAATCATCTGGTAAGTGTATGGTCCTCCCGAACTGTAATGAGGTACATCAACCCAGGAAATCACCAGGCTGTCGCTATTATTAGTGTAATAATAAGCGCTGCCGCCGAGGGTGAAGTTCATGTCATCCCAGAATGGAGCGATTAGATTAAGCGGCTCGGCTCCGCTCGTGGGGATTGGATTGTTCGTATAATTGTTTGCGGTAGAAGTAAACGAAATGAAGCCATTGGTGCAGAATCTGAATGAGCTGTAGATATTGTCATAGAAACTGAAATTGAAATTCATAGCGTAAGGGCCGGAATTATCATCATCTTCCAAGGCGGTTATTGGAGTTCCTACCGAGGTTATATCAATCCACGAGTAAGTGGGCCCGTCGGGTTCGTTAGAATCGATCCACCAATAGCCGAACGCGTCCGGCCCACCCTGATCGGTGATTACCGGTGGGTTGAACGGCTCGATGTTTTTTGCTTTTTTGTCGATATCGTTTCCTGAATAAACCGTGAAAGGCTCCGGCGCCATCATGGATCTGACGGGAATATCGGGTGACACCAAACCGATCCTCGAAACAAAACTGTTAAATGTCTGATAAGTAACCGAATAATCGAGGATTCCGGCGCCAGTGTTATTTATATGGACAAACTTAGTCGACTGTTGGTCGGATTCGAGTGTGTCGCCGATTGCCGATGGATCGATATCGATATTCGGTTCATAGATATACATCTCGACCGGTATGCCGCCCGAGGGCGTATCCGGATCATTGGAAGTGAAATCAACCGAGCCATTATACGTGCCCGGAGTTAAACTGCCGGAATTCAAAGTTATCTGCAACATGCCGCTATCGGCAGGATCAATCAAGACCGGCGCTATGTCGAGATCGATCCAGGCGGTACCCGTACTGAATTGGGTGGCCAGAATACCATCGCCATCATTGTAGAACCAAACCTGATGCGCTGCCTGGCTATTGCCGGCGAGACTGTCTGTCACTGAAGTCGGCGAGTATGAAATATCCGGCGTTAAAACCTCCAGGCCGACAGGAATGCTGCCAGATGGCGTGTCGGGATCGTTGGAGGTAAAACCTATAAACGCATTGTAAGCGCCCGGGGCAATCCCATCGGTGTTTAGCGTGACTTCGAATGTAACGCTATCGTTCGGAGCTACGAAATACGGACCGGCATCGAATTCAATCCAGCTATCGTTGTTATTGAATGTGGCCGATAAAGTGCCATCACCGTTATTGTGAATCATAATGTCATAAGTTTGCTGAACGTATGGCGAGAGAATAGCCGAAATCGATGTCGGATCGAGAACGATATCGGGCGTTCCGCCGGAACCGACATTAAATGTCACCGGAATATCAACATCCGGCTGGACTGGATCGTTGCTTAGAAGATTGATATTGCCCGTATAAACACCTATTGGCAGATCGGTGGCATCGAATCTCGCCGTAGCCGTATAGCTATCGTATGGGGGTACAACATCCGAGGCGGGGGAGACAGTCAGCCAGATCGGGTCGGCGGCAAAATCTATCGCCAGACTATTATGCACATAAGCGGCATTATATACTACCTGCAAACCATCGCTGCCGTCGCCATTCTGTATACCTATTGTGGCTTCATTATCCGGGGCGTTTATGGTCTGGTACTGATAAGTAACTTTGCCGTTACTTCGTAGAATTATCTGGAACGTATAGGGTCCGCTACCACCGTAATGAGCGACTTCTATCCAGGATATCACGAGGCTGTCGGAGTTGTTGGTATAATAGTAGGCGGTTCCGCCGTCGTTGAAATTAATATCATCCCAAAGCGGCGCCAGAAGATTGAACGGCTGGGAGCCGGTGGGAATAATGGCATTTGAGAAAACGTTAGAGGTCGATGTAAACGAAGCGAAACCATTCGTACAGAAATAGAATGTACTGAAGTCGTTGCCGTAGAAATTAAAATTGAAGCCGACCGGAAACGGCCCGACATTGGTGTCGTCACCCAAGCCTTCAATTAACGTACCTATTGATGTGATATCTACCCACGAATAAGTTGGTCCGCCCGGTTCATCCGAATCGATCCAGGTGTAACCATATGTGTCAGGCCCGCCCTGATCGGTGATTACCGGCGGATAATAGGGCTCGGGTTTTGAGCCGGCTTTGGAAGAGGCGGGATGATAGCCGATTGGATCAGGCATTTGTCGCTCGATGATCAGCGGTATTTCCACGACTTCACTACGGTTCAGCTGATTGAACATTTCACTCGAAAGAGTGAAGTGCAACGGCCCATCGCCATCATTAACAATGTCTATATCACGTATTTCGACATTACCGGGGGCGGAGCTGACGTTGAAGTTGAAAGGACTGTAAGACATATCCGGAGGTTCGGGGGGTGTCGCGCCGATAATCACGACATCATCGATATACCAGCCGGCGCCCGTTACCGAGCCATCCGTACCGAAACGCCATCTGAACATGACATTCTGACTGTTATAAGCCGAGAGATCAAATGAGGCTACTGTCCAACCGCCGCTTGAGCCGGTGTATCCGGGTTCCAGATTATCGAAAGCCGATATATCGGCATCAGGATAACCGCCGTCCGGATTAATGACCGTCCAGTCGGAGCCACCGTTTATAGAAATGGCGACGTTGCCTCCATCGTAACTGCTTTCGATATCATACCAATGGTAAAATTCGAGTCGAGCGTCAGGGGATGATAAATAGGACTGTGTACTGATGAGATTGTCATCAGCATTGTCATTATAGATATCATCCAGGTCCGTGCCCCATGCTTTCGTGCCCGACCAGGCGGAGGAGGGACCATAAGTAGGTTCGCCCCATTCCCATTCGCCGGCGCCGGAATAGCCGCCGTTATTGTTTTCAAACGACTCAGCCGGCCAGAGCGAGAAATTCAGAATATTGGCGACTCCATCCAGAATAAAGATATTATCCGATCCCTGGCTATAGCCGATGGCTTTTACCCGCACTTCATAGGATGACCCCGACGGGATCGCGGAGAATTGATAAAATCCAGAGACATCCGTAGTCTCGGGCGGAATAGGAGTATTGAGAATCGTAACCTCGGCATCGGCGATACTATCCCCGGCGGTAGAAATAACCGTTCCCTCAAGAGTGGCAGTAGGAGCCTGGATCAGGGAGAAATCCTGAGCAACCGTGTCATCGCCGATGACATATACTGATTGCTGTTGGGACAGATATCCGAAATATGATGCTTCCAGAGTAATTGTCGTATCTGCCGGTAATCCGAATATATAATAGCCGGCGGGATTGGCATGAGTTTCAACCTGTAATCCAACTACCGATACCTTGCCCGGTATTGGCGCGGATGTCGAGGCATCTGTGATGTAGCCATCGACATTGCCAAATCCCTGCGCGTAAAGCACCGCTTGATAGAGATTAATATTGCCATGTCCGAATGTATTGTCTTCACCATCCGGACTGGAAAGCGGCAAATCCTCGGCGGTGGTCATTAATATTTCTTTGATAGTATTGGCATCTAAATTAGGATTGGCCTGCCGAATAACCGCGACGGCGCCTGTTACATGCGGAGATGCCATCGAGGTACCGCTTTTAAGGCCATAGCTGCCGCCGGGAACGGAGGATCTGACATCAACACCTGGAGCTACCACTTCAGGTTTGATAGACAGGTTGCCGGAGACGCATTCGGTTGGACCAAGCGCGGAGAAATAGGCAATCGGGTAAGAGGGATCATTGCCGTCGATAGCGCCGACGGAGAAACAATTGTAGTGGGTTGTGGCACGGTCGGAAGGCGATCGCAGACCGCTGGACCCTTCATTGCCGGCGGAGAAAATTACGACCGTACCGGCGGCCTCAACATTATCGATTGCCACCCAGAAAGTCTCATCGCAATCAGGCAAATAACCATCGGGAATACCCCATGAATTTCCACAGGCGTCCGGATTGTCCTGGGTCAGCGGATCGTTATCGGGATCGGCGATCCATTGGAAAGCCAAAAGCGCGTCGGCGATGGTCCTGTCTATGCCGCCGCCTCTATCGATGCAGGCCGAGGCGATCCATTGAGCGTCTATGGCTACACCGATGGTGTCGCCATCAGGAGTGCGGCCACATATCGTACCCATGGTATGGGTGCCGTGCGTACCTGAGTCCTGAGGGAATGTCCAACCCGTATCGTATGGATCGTGCCAGCTTTCATCATAATCGCTATCGCCATCGACATCACCTCTGAATCGTGCCGCTAGCGCCGGATGAGTGCCCTCCACGCCGGTATCAAGGTTGGAAACCAGGCGGCCGGCGCCTGTGAATCCTAAAGCCCAAGCTTCCGGAGCATGGATAGCAATCAGGCCCTGTTCCACACTGGCAATGACATTTCCAGGTTCAACCGGTTTTGAATTTTCGATGGGTTCGATAAGTTCAATCGGGTAATCCAGCGATATTTTAGCAACCGCGTTGATTTGGGTCAGGGCGTTGATAGCCGATTCGGTTGCTTCAATAGCGATTAAATTCGCCAACCAGAATGATCTGACGTTTTTAACCTGATTATTCGTCGTAAAATTGTCGATTTTGGCCAAAACAGGAGGTTGAGTACGCGTGGCAATATCCTGAAGGGCGATTATAACCTGGTAATTTCTTTCAGCCAGAGTCGCTTTTTGATTTTTTAATTGCTGATCAAGTATATAAATATCGGCTTGTTCGGTTAGAGACAGGATAACTTTGTGCATTTGTCCCGGTTTAGAATTTTCAATCTGATCCTGGAGTTGGGAGCTAATAGACCCGCCCAGGCAGGCAATCGGCAGGAAAATCACCAGGCAAACCAATAGAGCCGCAAAGTTCTTTCTCATAACTTACCCTTTCAGTTGAGCTTAGAGAGAGTTATATCTGTTTCGAATTTTCGCATACTTATTCGTAGTCAACACCTTAAACCTAGAGGTTTATTTATTAAATATATAGCTAAATCGTTATAAAAACAAGAGTTATTTGGACGGAAAGATATGCCGTCGGCGAGCGGAAAATTTTTCTTAAAACTCGCGATTGTCAAGTTCGAATAAGCAGGTAATGCCCGTGTAATTAATTATTGTGCAAGAGGTTATGATTATTAGTTCAGTCCGGCACAAGGCTTGCTTTCTAGGATGTTGGGAAAATGTGTGATTGAAGATGAAATTTCTACTGAGAATAATGGTTTACGTGGTGGCGACGCTGCTCAATTTCGGGATTTATGTTTTCCTTTTTCTGTCTATGACAGGCCTGAGTCCCGAACAGAGTATCGGTGTCGTTAAGTCTAAAGCGCTACAAGTTGCTATTGATACGGTAAGTGTTGGCAATGAAGGGCCCGAGTTAACCGACGAAATGAGGCAGGAGATAAGTAATGCTCGGAATATCGTTTCCGGCGAAACCGAGGATTTGCGAAGGCAAAAAGATTCCTTGCTTACAGAGAAGGCCGAACTCGAGGTATTAAGGGATGAAATTCAACGGTTATTAACCAGAAAGAGTAAGGACGAGGAAGACCGGATGTACAATCTGGCGAAAATTTACGATGGGATGGATCAAGAAAGGGTTGCTGATGTATTCAGCCAAATGCAGGATTCATTGATAGTGGCGCTTCTGCCAAAAATGAAGCCTAACAATGCCAGTCAGGTATTGGAATTTATGACCCCAAAAAGATCCGCGAAAATCTCAAGAATGATGTTGGAAGGTGACTAAATTGGGACAAATGTTTTTTGATATGTCGGGTCTGACGGACTATTTGATAGCCCAGAAAGGCCAGTCCAAACCAAATTATCCGGAAAAACCTCAAGGTGTCAATTTCGAGGATTTTCTTAATTCTTTGGTTCAAAAAAGTGATGTCCAAAAACAATCTTATAACAATCTTGACTTGGAAAACGCTTTTCTGGGATTGCCCGTGACGCAACCTGATGGTATGTCAACAAACGATTCAGCCGTAATGGGTACAAACAAGCCAGCGGCCGAAATACCGATAGAGACAACCGAATCGGTTTTGATGGCAGCAGCCGGGTTGAAGGAAATCGCGAAATCACAGGCAATACCGGTTGCAATCGATCTCCAGCAAACAAAGATCGTTCCCGATTCAAAGATTGATCTTATGGCTTTGACCGGCAATGAGTATATTGAAAATCCAGATATATCCGGCTTAGGCGACAATTCGGCATATCAGGCAGAAATAGCGGGGGGAAATCTACCCGAGGAATTGCCATCTTTTGCCAGGCTGGAATTTACCACGGATCAACTTTTCACCGAGAATCAGCAAAATGCTCTGGTCAAGGTCACTAGCAGCGGTGAAGCTCCGATTGAAATGAAAATATCGATTGATGAGCTTCGACAAGCAGTTGAGAACTACCCGGAAAAAATCACTATCCAGACAAAGCCAAATATTGATATGCAATCGGAAACATCGGCTAATCCGCGCCTGACAGTTATTAGCGCCGATCGGTCGAATGAGGCTGGCGCCTCGGAGAAGCGCGTGCTATTCGATTTGCGGTCAATAATTTCGGCTGATGACCTGGAGCAGATTAATATCATCCAAAAAACAGTTAGTACGATAAATCGAACCGGCCAAAACTCCAGGCTAAACGCGCCGGAAATCGATCTGTTGAACGGTCTACAGTATGATCGCAATCGCCTGATTAAGGTCAGGGATAATTCGATTACGACCAAATCCTCAACTACGACGGGTGAGAAATCCAATCAACAGGAAATGGATGTTAGAAATATGGTTAGTGAGATTAAAATGACCTCGCGCTCCAATCAGTTAACTGAGGGGGACCGGACGGTGGAAGCAGATAAGTATCAGTCTGAGTCCAAGGATCAGCCTGCCGCCAAGCAGTCCGCCGGTAGCGCAAGCCAGGTAGTAAACCCGACAGGCAACGCGAAGTCCATGCCGTCGCTCGATGCTGCAAAAGGAAGTAGTCAGCCAGTCGATGAGGTGAATTCATTACAGCAGATGAATTTAAAATCCTCAGATGCTCAAGTTGAATTCAAGACGACTGAAATGGCGGCCTCGAAAGGCGCCGGAATGGACAATATGGAAACCGCTGAAAAGATTATTGGGCAAATTAAATCAAAACTGGCGGTTACGCCGGAACATACCAGGATGACTATCGATCTGAAACCCAAAAGTCTGGGCCAAATCAGAATCGATTTCAAGTATGAGCGGGAAGATTTAAAGGCTCTCATCCAGGTGGAAAACTCGAAAGTCAAATCATTGCTCGAGGCCGAACTACCCAGGCTGAAAGATGAATTGAAGATCGATAGTTTCAAAGTTGAAGTAAACTCGAATAATTTTCATCAGGGCACAAACTCCCGCAATCACCATAACCTGTTCTCGCAATACGAGGACAATCAGATGCCGCGTTACAGAGATTCGAAAGAGTCCGGTAATGCCGTCGAAACAAAGTCCGTCGAGAAGACAGGCAGCGGTTATGCGGGCGGTAATAATAACGGGATGGTAAACTTACTCGTTTGAAGGAGGTGAAATGACTTACATATCAGACACACAATTTTACAATCCGTTAGTCGATGGCTATGAACCTCCCGGGCGTAATAATGACCTGGGCAAAGATGATTTCCTGAATCTCCTGGTAACCCAGCTTCGGTATCAAAATCCGCTGGAGCCGATGCAGGATACGGAGTTTATAGCGCAGTTGGCCCAGTTCTCCCAGCTTGAACAATTGGAGAATATGAGCGGCTCATTAGATACGAATTCGGAAGTCGATTATATAATGAGCCAGACAATTGCCAACACCATGGCCACGACATTGATTGGTAAAGGTGTTGTTGCCGAAGGCTCCAGTTTCAGCTTGACTCCCGGCGAGAATGTCGATTTGGGCTTCCACTTGAACGCCGAAGCGGCTACGGTAACTATCAACATTTTGGATGAGAATGGATCGAAAGTGAAAACTATCACTCAAGACGATGTTACCAAGGGCAACCATACAATTAGCTGGGATGGCCGCAACAGCAACGACACGCCTCTTGCTCCCGGCGAATACTCTTACGAGGTTCACGCAAGCAGCCAAACAGGCGAAGAGATAACAGCATCAAGACGGGTTATCGGAGTTGTGGACTCGGTGAAGTACATGGATGGCAAGGCATATCTGATTGTCGGCGGATATAAACTGGATCTGTCTTCAATCATAGAAGTCGTGGACAACGGTAATTCGTCAACTCAACCAGGGACTTGATTATTTTTCAAGGAGGTGAATAATGACAGTTTCCCATATTGGCAAAGCGGCAATAGTCAAAGCCAATGAAATCGCCGGTAAAAGCGACCCCCGCGTACAATCGGGCAAGCAAGGTGAATTCAAGCAGACTTTTGAAGCGGCTTTGGCCAATAAGACCGACTTGAAGTTTTCCAATCACGCGATAGACAGGTTATCCAGTCGTGGAGTCAGTCTTAACGATCAGACGGTTGCTCGCCTGGACAACGCGGTTGAAGCCGCCGGTAAAAAAGGCGCGGATCAATCGTTGGTGTTACTCGACGAGATGGCTTTCCTGGTCTCGGTAAAGAACCGAACCGTGATAACGGCTATGGAAACGAATAAGATGAAAGAGGGTGTCTTCACCCAGATAGATAGTGCAGTAATTGGATAAGATTAACTGAGCTGGTCCCCAATAGGGGAGGCTCATCACCCGGCCCGATTGGTCGGGTGAGCAGAAGGAGAAGTAAATTATGATGCCGTCACTTTTTGCCGGGGTATCCGGTTTGCGGAATCATCAGGTCAAGATGAATGTAGTAGGCGATAACATCGCCAATGTAAATACAGTAGGTTTCAAACTTGGAAGAGTAACTTTCCAGGAAGCGCTGGTTCAAACTATGAAAGGCGCCGGGAGGCCTACCTCATCTTCAGGCGGATCAAATCCACAGCAGCTTGGTTTGGGTATGTCGGTTTCGACTATCGACAATATTTTCCTCCAAGGCGGCCTGGAAACAACCGGTCAAATAACCGACCTGGCTTTGCAAGGATCAGGATTCTTCGTTTTGTCAAACGGCCAGCAAGAGTTTTACACCAGAGCCGGTTCGTTTAGCTTTGATGGTGATTCAAATATGGTTAATCCATCAAACGGCTTTATCCTCCAGGGCAAGATGGCCGCTGTTGATGGCACAATTCCGGCCAGCGCGCCAATCGGGAATATTACGATGCCTTTCGGCCAGCAGGATCCGGCCAGGGCGACCACCGAGATAGAATTCGGTATGAACCTCGATTCGAGCGCCACCGAATCGGCTGCTTCGCTTGAGTCGGCCGGCACGTCTAATGTGACATCGGTATCGGGTGACGCACTGAATGGCTCCGGCGGTACGCACAGTATTACCATCACTGGAGAAAACGCCACAAATTCGGAAATGTTGGGAACTCACGCCAATGAGTTGGATAATGTAGCCGCAGGTGAAGTTGTCACGAACAATTTTAATGATGGGGCTGGATTATTGATTTCGGGAACAGATTATTTTTACACTGTTGTAGCTGTCAATGCCCTTGGCCAATCGACCGGTTTTGAGATGACGCATACACTGGCCGCGGGAAATGATTCGATTATTCTTGATTGGAGCGCTTATCCAGATATTGCCGACGCTACAAGTGTTTCTATCTACAGATCAACTATTTCAGGCGATTATTCCTCAGGGAATAATGGTTTGGTTGCGTCTGTTGCGGTTGGTGTGCCTAATACTTACACTGATACAGGTGCCGTGGCCCCGACTAACGCGAATCCTCCCTCTGTTAACACGACTGTTAATTTGACCGGTGAAAATATTTTAGGTACTCAACTTGGTGTCACCGATGCTACCGGATTACAAGTTAGAGTCGATGGCGGTGATTGGATCAATCTAACTCAGCTAACCACGGATTCTACCATTAACGATTTGCTTTCGGCTATTAATACAAACACTCAGGGTGTAACGGCAGAAATAGTCAATGGACAAATACAGATAACACGCGATTTCGCGGGCAGTCCCAGCACCTACAATGTCGAATTGCGCGATACCGGTACATGTGACATCTCTCTTCAGGTCTTTGGGGCAGCGAGTTTCGTGGTTAATAACGGCTCTGCTTCAACGCTACAGGCAATTGATGAGTTTACACCGAATGTAACCGGAATACCTTTAGCGCCGATTAACCTGACTTTAGTCACTAATCCCTCGAGCGGTATAATAACCGGAATATCAGATATAGGTGGGGGCGATGTTTCGCTTAATACAGGTACTGGCGGCTTAGTCGGCGATCCGGACGGAGCGGGACCATTGGGTTCATCCATACTGATCGTTGAAACTGAGGATACTCAGCATGCTACCAGTATTTCCACTTATGATTCCCAGGGCGGCAAGCATACGGTAACTATCACTTTTACCAAAAGCTGGGAGCAAAATAGATGGTATTGGAGCGCTGATGCATCAAGCAATGAGATAATCAGGTCGGGTGGATCAGGTACGGTCGATTTCAATCCCGATGGTTCACTGGCGTCATTCAATATTGATGGCGGCACGTCCGGGCTGACTATCGATCCGAACAATGGCGCGGAATTAATGGTAATCGATTTATTGTCTGGAACTTCAGGCGCCTTTGACGGTCTAACCGGGTTTTCTTCGCCTAATACCGCCTCGGCGCGGTCACAGGACGGTTATGGACTCGGCGTACTGTCTAATATCTCGATCGACGCGTCAGGTACGATAACGGGTATATTTACGAATGGTGTTTCCCGAATATTGGCTCAGGTGTATATAGCTGATTTCAATAACCCTGCCGGGCTGTTAAAATCCGGGCGGAACCTGTACCAGACATCAGCTAACTCCGGCGACGCTATTCTGGGGATTGCCGGCTCCGGTTCATCCTCGAGTATAACTTCGGGTGCATTGGAGATATCAAACGTGGACTTGGCCCAGGAATTTACCAATATGATAGTTTCTCAAAGAGGTTTTCAGGCGAATGCCCGGGTAATTACTACCTCGGATGATATGCTGAATGAACTGGTAAATCTGAAAGGGTAACCGATAATATAGGGAGGGGGAATGATCCCCCTCCCATTTGAAGGATATGACTATGATCAAAGTAACCAGGCTGAATGAATCAGAATTAGTTATCAATACCGATTTGATCGAGTTTGTCGAAGCTATTCCGGATACCATAATCAGTTTGACTACAGGCAAAAAGATCATGGTCAAGGAGACTATGGATGAAGTAATAGCTAAAGTACAAAAATTTAAGAGAGAAATTCAACAATTTGAAATTAAGGAAAAACAGGCGAGGTAAATATGGCAGATGTTGATCAAATGACTGCTCCGGATCTCGAAACGCCTGAAAAGAAAAAGAAGGCGAAGTCATCCAAGAAAAAAGGCGGGTTGAAATTGAATTTGATCGTTATCGTCATCTCCCAGCTAATACTGGCAGGCGGCGGTTATTATATGGTCAGCAAATTCATCAAGCCTGACCCAATGTTCGACCAGGCGATGGAGCAAACCGCCGAAAGCGAAGAGCACGGAGATGCCGCCGGCGAAGGCGAGGGGCATGGCGAGAAGCAGATACATCTATTAGAAGATATTATCGTCAATCCGGCCGGCACCAGGGGGAGCCGCTATTTATCAGTATCAATCGGAGTGGAGATGAATGCGGCTGGTGCTGAAGAAGGCGGCGGCGGTCACGGGGGGCCGGCGGCGGAAATTAGCCCGCTGGATAACAAAAAACCTCAGCTTCGGGACGCTTTAATCGGGATATTATCAGCCAAGACAATTATCCAGTTAACCACGATTGAAGAAAAAGAAGCAATTCGGCAGGAAATTCTGGCGGCTTTCCAGACTGTTCTGGAGCCTGAACCAGTTCACCAAATTTACTTTGTAGACTTTGTGTTGCAGTAATTATGGCGAAAATATTATCACAAAACGAAATTGACGCGCTGTTAAACCAGGTAACAGCCGGGGAAGAAACGCAAGCAATCGATGATGCCGGGGATCAGGCGGAACTTGCCAGAAAAGCGGTCGCCTACGATTTCAAACATCCCAACCGCGTTTCCAAGGACCAAATGCGGACACTTGAATCCCTTCATTCGAATTTTGCCGGACATTTCGGATCGGCCTTATCGGGTATTACGCGGTCGGTGGTGGATATCGACCTTTTGTCGGTCGACCAGATAACGTACTCGGAATTTATTATGTCATTGGTTTCGCCATCAAGTACTTATCTTTTCACTATTTCACCTCTGGAAGGGGCCGGGATTCTGGATTTTAATCCATCGGTAGTTTTCTCTTTTGTCGACAGAATGTTCGGGGGCGCCGGCAAATCGCTTAATACCGAACGCGAGTTGACCGGTATCGAAAAATCAATCATGTCGAAGATAGTTAACCGCGGTTTTAAAGAACTTGAGAGAGCCTGGGAGCATATTTTAACGTTGAAGATCAAGATGTCGGCGTTCGAGTCGAATCCGCAATTTATCCAGATCGTTCCGCCGGGCGAAACCGTAATAGTCATATCATTGCAAATTAAAATGCAATCGTCCTCCGGTATTATGACGATCTGCTATCCTTACCTGACGCTTGAGGATGTAGTTAGTAAATTATCAGCGCAAAACTGGATTGACGCTAACAAAAAGATGATCGATGATGATGATCGGTCCGATAATGTCAAACGTATCGTGCCGATTACGACCGATGTTAAAGCGGTTCTCGGCGAGACACAGATATCGGTTCGGGAGCTTATCGATATGGAAGTTGGCGATGTTTTAAGATGTGATAAGGTAGCTCATAGCGATATCAATATCATTATCGGAGATAAATTAAAATTCCGTGGCCGACCGGGACAGTTCGGCAATAAGTTAGCTGTGAAAATAAGTAATACTAAATGAGGTTTGGTATGTCTGAAGAACAATCTCAATTAAATGACGACGAATTGAATAAACAGCCTGATGTTCCTCCGGAAAGCCCGGAAGATTCAGGGCCATCGGAGGAATCATCGGTTGAATCATCCCCGCCGGATGATGTTAAAATGCCGGATATGGATTTGGGAAAGACCGAACCGGATTCCGGTGAACAACTCGATAAGGTAGTCAACGAAAATGACGCGAGCGAGGCCGACGCCGAGGCAGAGATGCTCAGAATGATGGAAATGGAAACCGCCGCCGCTATAGAGGAAACTGAGCCTGTCGTTGAGAAAGCGTCATTTAATCAGTTCACCGGTCCGGCAAAAGCGGAATCCAAAAACCTTGATATGTTGATGGATGTGTCATTGCCGATCGCTATTGAACTTGGGCGCACCTCTATGGCTATCGAGGATATCCTGAATCTGGGTCCCGGGTCGGTTGTCGAACTCGATAAATTGGCCGGCGAACCGGTTGATCTGCTGATTAACAATAAATTGTTGGCCAAGGGCGAAGTAGTGGTTATAGATGAAAACTTCGGGGTTCGTATAACCAGTATGGTTTCACGACCCGAAAGGATCAGGAGCCTACAATGAAATTGATTGCTGTTGTTTTAGTGTTGATCCCTTTATCAGCGTATGCCCAGGATACTCTCTCGACAATGCCCCAGGTACCGGACGTCAATTACAGTCCGGGTATTGCCTCGATAATATTCAAGCTTATTGTTTCGTTGATTATAATAGTCGGTCTGATTTACTTCACCGTGTTCATGTTGAAAAAAATCGGTAGCCGAACGATGCCTAACGGCAATGATTTAATCAAAATCGTCGGTAAATCCTATCTAACGCCGAAGCAAAGCCTTTACATTGTTAAGCTCGGTATGTCTTATTCGGTGTTGGGAGTAGGGGATAACTCGGTTAATCTGATCAAGGAACTCTCCACTGAAGAGGTAGCTTCATTTCAAACCTCTGCCGAGAAGCCCAAAGGATTTCAAAACGTTTTAAGATCGGTTTTGAAAAGATGAAGTTACTAAAGATTGTCCTGATTTCTATGATGCTGTTAATGGTGCTGGGCAACACGGCCTCGGCCCAAACGTCCTTGCCGAAAATTTCGGTTGAAGTAGACGAAAGCGAAGACGCCAAGGACCTATCGGTTACGCTTCAGATACTATTGATGCTGACAGTGCTGACTCTGGCGCCGTCGATAATAATAATGCTGACATCGTTTGTCAGAATAGTCGTTGTATTTTCATTCCTCAGGCACGCGATAGGTACACATCAGATGCCGCCCAATCAACTGTTAGTCGGCCTGGCGCTGATTTTAACCGTTTTCATAATGGCGCCGACTATCAGTAAGGTAAATAACGAGGCGCTTCAGCCTTATCTCAACGAGGAACTCACGCAGGAAGAAGCCTATGATATAGGTATTGAACCGATCAGAACTTTCATGCTCAAACAGGTGAGGGAAAAGGACCTGGCGTTATTCGTGTCTCTTTCCGGGATGGATAAGCCCGAAACTCAGGCTGATCTGCCGACTTACCTGATCATTCCCGGCTTCGTAATCTCCGAGTTGCGGACAGCATTTCAGATTAGCTTTATACTGTTTATACCGTTTCTGATTATCGACATGGTCGTGGCCTCGGTATTGATGGCTATGGGTATGCTGATGCTGCCGCCGATAATGGTTTCGCTGCCGTTTAAGATACTTCTGTTTGTATTGGTTGACGGATGGTATTTGATCGTTAAATCGATAATGGCGAGTTTTAACTGACGATTAGAAAGAATTTTAAATAGAGGTTTTAGATATGGATTTGCAATATGTTATCTCATTGGGCCGTTCCGCGATTTATACAGTTCTTCTGGTGGCATCGCCCATGTTGGTCTTTTCTCTGACGATCGGCTTATGTATAGCTATTTTGCAGGCGATAACCCAGATTCATGAGATGACCCTGACCTTTATTCCCAAGATCATCTCAGTCGCCCTGGCGCTGATTGTCTTTTTGCCCTGGATGATAAGTACGCTTCTGAGCTTTACGACTCAGCTTCTGGAGAGTATTCCACAGTTGGCGCAATAACCGCCCTGCTGTAATCGTTAATCATAATTTCCTTGACAGATAGACTATATTTACTATATTGTATTATATGTTATTACGCTCGGCCTCATTGAAATCGGCAGATCGCCAACTTTTAATTAGGAAAGAATAATGAAAGTATTGTTGATATTAATTTTAATATCTACATCTTTAGCTTTGTCAACTGTGTCAGCAACCGTTATCAATGTGCCGGAAGATCAACCATCCATCCAGGCCGGTATCGATGCCAGCGTAAATGGCGATACTGTGCTGGTACAGCCGGGAGCATATATAGAGAATATTGAATTTAATGGTCATTGTATTGTACTTGGTTCGCTATTTTTAACAACGGGAGACGCATCATATATTTCAACCACCATTATTGATGGAGATTCATCAGGAAGCGTCGTTAGAATAGAGAATGTGGAGGACAGTACTACTATTTTAACTGGTTTTACGATTCAAAACGGGGCGCAGTCTGTCCGTGGCGGTGTTGTCTGTTTTCACTCGAATCCGATCATTAAATATAATATTATTAAAGATAATATGGCAAACTACGCCGGAGGCGGAGGGATCAATTGTAGCTATGCGAATCCTGTAATAGCGAATAATTTGATAACCGGAAATAGATGTATAGAAGCTAGCGGAAGCGGAATTTCGTTATGGCATTCCGATCCTTTGATTATTAACAATACGGTAGCCGCGAATTACGGGGATTCTACATCCGGTGGGGGGATATTTTGCTACAATTCCAATCCCATAATCATAAATACTATATTTTGGAACAATAACTCGGTGCCGGGACGCGAAATCAATTTATTTGAATCTTCACCAAGCTTCTCTCATTGCGATATTCAAGGCGGCTGGGAAGGCGAAGGCAATATCAATACTGATCCTTTGTTTCGCTATCCTGATAATGGTGATTTCTATTTAATGGGGATAGAATGCGGCGATACTATCGATTCGCCATGTATCGATGCCGGGGATTATCAAGTATCAGATAGTATAATGAGTTGCTTGAATGGGATGGGAACATCACGCAGCGATATAGGCGCTTATGGAGGTGGCTATCTTCCTCATACGGGGATTGTAATCTATGTTCCTGATGATTATCCGGATATTCAATCGGCTATTAACGGTAGTCTTGATAAGGATACAATCATAGTCAGGCCCGGTATATACGACGAGGATATTAATTTTTATGGACATAATGTAGTTCTTGGATCGTTATTTTTAATGACAGGAGATACCTCGTATATTTCTTCAACGATTATCAGCGATGGCGGACCAAATGTCGCTTTTGAAAACGGTGAAGACAGTACGGCCGCCATAATTGGATTTACGATCCAGGAAGGTAATGCTATCGAGGGGGCGGGCATTTATTGTTACAACTCGAATCCTATTATTAGAAATAATGTAATAAGAAACAATATAGTACAGGGAATATATAGTGGTGGTGGCGGCATTGCCTGTATTAATTCAAGCCCTTTGATTGCTTTCAATATTATTTATGGAAATTACGCTTACATTGCCGGCGGCGGAATCGGCTGCCGCGACAATTCGAATCCAAGGATAGTAAATAATACTATTTATGGTAATTCAACCGGACCTAATTATGGCGGTGGAGGACTTGTCTGCGTAAACTCATATCCGCTAGTTGCCAATACAATATTTTGGGGAAATGAACCTCAGAGCATTCGCGGTAATGAGCCAATTGTATCTTATTGTAATGTGGAAGGCGGATGGGAAGGCGAAGGGAATATCGATATTGATCCGCTGTTTGTCGATGCCGAGAATGGTGATTTTCAACTTCAGGCAGGCTCGCCTTGCATCGATGCCGGCGATCCTGATTCGCCTTATGATTCAGATGGGACAAGAGCCGACATGGGAGCGCTTTATTATCATTATAGGGATCGGGTAATAAATATTCCGGCAGATTATTTATCGATCCAGGAAGGTGTCGATGCCAGCGTGGATGGTGATACGGTATTGGTTGATCCGGGTATTTATGTCGAGAATGTATATATCTATGGACGTAGTATCGTATTGGGATCGTTGTTTTTAACTAGCGGAGATACTAATTATATATCACAGACTATAATAGATGGGGATTCATCAGGTTCGGTAGTAAAATTTAGAAACATCGATAATGGATTTCCGGCAGTCATCGGATTCACTATTCAAAATGGATTTGCGTCAAGTGGCGGCGGAGTTAGCTGCTCCTATTCCGATGCTATAATCAGCAATAATTATATTCGCGACAATATTTCTGATAATAGAGGCGGCGGGATTTATTGTGGCCATTGCGATCCCATAGTTAAAGATAATGTAGTGGCCGACAACTCCGCGTCAACCTGGGGTTCCGGCTTATGCATATTTGAAGCGAACGCACTAATCTATAATAATGTGATAAAAGAAAATGGTTTTTCATATGCCGGTTGGGGTGGGGGCATTTTTTGCAGCGCCAGCTCACTGCCTGAGATCAATAACAATTTAATCGCGTCAAATATGGCGTATTGTGGTGGAGGAGTTTATTGTTCGGCTGTATTTTCTCGCTTTCGTAATAATACTTTTAGTGAAAACTTCGCCATTTCAGGCGGAGGAGGGATGAATGTGGGGGGTGGATATAGTCTTGTTGAAAACTGTATTCTCTGGGGAGATAGCGCTGAAGTTGGCAATAATGAAATAAATATTGGATCCGGGACTTATTTATCTTATTGCAATATTGAGGGAGGTTGGGACGGAGAAGGTAATATCAATGCCGATCCTCAATTCGTCGATCACCAAAACGGTGATTTTCATCTGCAGCCAAGCTCTCCGTGTATAGATGCCGGTAATCCGGAGTCTCCGCTTGATCCTGACAGTACAAGGGTCGATATCGGGGCATTTTACTATAATCAAATGACTGATATTCAAGATATTTCTTACTTGCCTTATAAGTTATCGATAACTCAAAACTATCCCAACCCATTCAACGCTTCAACTTCAATATATTTTTCTTTACCTAGATCAGAGGATGTTAATCTGACTGTTTATGACATTCTTGGCCGTAAGGTTGAAGAGTTAGCCGCCGGTGAACATGAGGCAGGCATGCATCGGGTGATCTGGCAAGCTGATGGTTATTCCTCCGGCTTGTATTTTTATGTACTCGAAACCGAGAAAAGCCGGATCAGCCGGAAGATGATGCTATTGCGTTAAGTAGGACGTTGATCGTCTGTAGTTGATAGCTGTATCGATCTGGGATATTATTGATTTTCTAAACGAGCTGTGACCAGATAGCGCCCCAATCCAAAATTATTGACATTTAGTAAATTTATACTATATTAAATTATACTATAATAATACTCTTTTGTAAATGAAGCTGATTAATAGCTATAAGATGAATAGGAGCAATGATGATAACCAAAATATTTACCGCGTTTATGGCCATCATAGCGATCTCATCCGTGTCGGCCCACATTATAAATGTTCCGGGTGATCGGCCGACTATATGGACCGGTATTACTGCCTGCGTGAATGGCGATACAGTTTTAGTCCAACCTGGAGTATATATTGAAAATATAAATTTTCTTGCACGCGATATTGTTGTCGCGTCGTTGTTTTTAACTACCGGTGATACCTCATATATTTCATCGACGATTATCGATGGCAACTTTTCAGGATCAGTAGTAACTTTTGACTGTGGCGAAGACAGCCCGGCAATGATCACCGGTTTTACTATCACTAACGGCCTGGCAACCAAAGGCGGTGGTATTTTTTGTGAAAACTCTGGACCCAGCATTGAATATAATGTTATTACTGGAAATTACGCCGAGTATGGTGGCGGAATAGAATGCCGCGCCGGCGCCAACGCGAAAATAAGTAATAATGTAATAAAAGAAAACGCCGCGCTTGGCGTATATGGCAGCGGCGGCGGGATTTTCTGCATTCAGTCCAGTCCCGCAATCAGTAATAATGTAATAATGGAAAACCATAGCAGTTGGCGGGGCGGTGGATTGCATTTCCGGCCTCATTCCGGCGGCTCAATCAGGAATAATACGATTTGCCACAATAGCGCCGGAACAGATGGCGGTGGTATTTTTTGCGAGCATGCCGCCAACCCTAATATTATCAATACGATTTTTTGGGAGAATTGCGCGGCCGAATTAGGTAATGAAATATTTATTCAGGACGACTCTCTGACGTTCTTTTCATACTGCAATATCCAAGATGGTTGGGTGGGAGAAGGAAATATCGATATCGATCCGATGTTTGTCGATCTCTCACTCAATGATTTTTATTTACTGGAATATTCTCCCTGTATCGATGCCGGCAATCCTGAATCGCCGTTTGATCCCGACGGCTCTCCAGCCGATATCGGGGCTTTCTACTATCATCAAATACCGAATAGTGTTTATGGCTATGAGAGTGTGCCTGAAAAATATTGGCTGTTTAATAATTATCCTAATCCATTCAACGACCAGACTATAATTAAATATAGTTTACCCAAGCCGGGCATTGTTACAATTGAAATTTATGATCTGCTTGGCAGGAAAGTTGAAACTCTTGTCAATGCCGAGCAACAAGCGGGCTATCATCAACTAACATGGATTACCAAAAACATATCATCCGGGACTTATTTTTGCAGATTAGAGGCTAGTGACTACGGTAATATCATAAAAATGATGTTACTTCGCTAAATAATATAACTGAAGTTACTATTTATTGAGCAAATAACCCATATTTCCTATTTTAATGATTAATTAATCTATGAATTCGTCGATACTTGATTTGGATGGGGTAGGGGATTGCTTCTAAATTAAGTATTTCTAATAAGTTATTGTCCTTAACGATAATAACTCTTTTTGGAAAAAGCTTCTGCAAGCAATCGGAATATTTTTCCCCCTTGTTTTTTAAAATCCAGGGTCGTACCAATAATTTCATATTTAACGTTTTAATACACAACGCGTTACAACAATATTCCGGGTTTAGAATCCCCGGCACAGGCTTTGCATTAACAGCGACATAGGAGGATTATGCTTAATGTCGTTGTTGCAGTTTAGTGCCCTTGAATTCGAAAAACTTCTACTGATCATATTAAGAGTCGGTGGAATAATGACTGTCGCCCCGATTTTCGGTCATCGCAATGTGCCCAAGATGGTAAAAATCGGGCTTATTCTTGTTTTAAGTCTCATCTTATTACCCACCCTGTCCAATGTTCAGGTCGATCTACCTCCGAATCTATTCGCCATGGCCGGCGTGCTGGTTAAAGAGATCGCGGCCGGGCTGGCAGTTGGATTCACATCGCTGTTGCTCTTTATCGCGGTACAGTTTGCCGGAAATATAATCGGATTGCAGATGGGATTTGGCATTGTTAACGTCATCGATCCCAATTCGCAAGCTCAGGTGCCCCTGATTGGTCAATTCCAATTCATTTTGGCGATGTTAATTTTCCTTTCTTTAAATGGTCATCACATGTTAATTTCGGCGATTTCCGGCAGTTTCCAATTGATCCCACTGGGGCAGGTTACATTTACCAATTTATCCGCGGATATCATGGTACGAGCCATTGTCGATACGGTGAGCCTGGCTGTCAAGCTGGGCGCTCCATGTATTGTAACTCTCTTTTTGTTAGACGTTTCGCTGGGGATAATCGCAAGAACAGTCCCCCAGATGAACATATTTATCGTTGGTTTCCCCTTGAAGATCAGTGTCGGTTTGCTCATGCTAGCGACTTCCATGCCTATCGTCGGCTATGTGTTTTCCAAACTGCTTCAAGGATTAAGCAATAACGTAAACAACCTTATTATGGCCATGCGGCCGGCGTAATTATGGCAGAGCAAAGCAGTCAAGACGAAAAAACCGAACAGCCAACTCCCAAAAAGCGGGATGACGCGCGTAAAGAAGGGCAAGTCTGCAAATCGCAGGAGCTAAACTCCGTCTTTATTATTTTAACCGGTATTATGGCCCTGATGTTCTTTCATAATCATCTGTTGACCGGCTGGATGGGCGCGTTCAGTTTTAATCTTGGCCAAATTGGCGTTGATATAACACCGACGAAATTTTATGAACTTTTTTTAACAAACGGCAAAACCCTTATCACTCTTGTAGCGCCGATAATTCTTCTTCTGGGATTAGTCGCGCTGCTTATTAACATGGCTCAGGTGGGTATAGGAATATCACCTAAAGCGCTCAAGCCAAAATTTGATAAGTTAGATATATTCAAGGGTTTAAAAAACCTGTTCTCGATGAAAACAGTGTTCAATCTGTTTCGGGACACGACTAAGATCGCAATTGTCGGTTATGTAACTTATCTGACCTATAAAGGTGAAGTAGACAATTATATACCGCTGGCCGATCAAGAGATTGGGCAGGTAATTATATTTATTGCCAGGGTTGCCGTAAAAATCTTTCTCAGATCCGCCGGTGTGTTGCTGCTTCTGGCGATTCTCGATTATGCCTATCAAAAATACGAATTCGAGAAGAAGCTGAAAATGACCAAGCAAGAGGTCAAGGATGAAATGAAGCATCATGAAGGCGATCCGTTGGTCAAGATGAGGATCAAACGAATCCAACGCGAAATGGCCCGAGCCAGAATGCTTCAAGAAGTCGAAAAGGCCGATGTGGTGGTCACCAATCCGACCCATATCGCGGTCGCTTTGAAATACGATCTGGAGACGATGCCGGCGCCGACCGTTGTCGCCAAAGGCGAGAGGCTGATGGCTGAGCGGATCAAGGAACTCGCTAAAAAGGCCGGTGTTCCAATTGTCGAAAACAAACCTCTAGCCAGAACATTATTCAAATCTGTTGAAGTGGGCATGGAGATACCGGCCAAGCTGTTTAAGGCAGTTGCCGAGGTACTGGCTTATGTATACAAACTCAAAGGTAATATCTAATGGCTGATTTGACCGCCGAAAATCAATCATTCCTGACCAAACTGACTGAATACTCCGATATCGTATTGGCAGTTATGGTAGTTGCCATTCTGGCCATACTGGTATTGCCGATGCCGACGCAGTTTCTGGACTTTCTGCTGGCATTCAATATAACCGTATCACTGGTGATCCTGCTGGTTACGATGTATATAACGCGGCCACTTGATCTGTCGGTATTTCCCGGATTGCTGCTGATTATAACGTTATTCAGGCTGTCATTAAACGTCGCCTCCACCAGGTTGATTCTCGGTAAGGCTTACGCTGGAGAAGTTATCTCCTCATTCGGCAATTTTGTGGTCGGCGGTAATTATGTAGTTGGTTTCATTATCTTTGCCATCCTGGTCATCATCCAGTTTGTCGTGATTACCAAAGGCGCGGGCCGTATCGCCGAGGTGGCCGCCAGGTTTACCCTGGACGCGATGCCCGGTAAACAGATGGCCATTGATGCCGATCTCAACGCCGGTTTATTAACTGAGGAAGATGCCCGACAGCGCCGCGAAGATATCAGTAAGGAAGCCGATTTCTACGGCGCGATGGATGGCGCTTCAAAATTCGTTCGAGGTGACGCTATAGCCGGTATCTTGATCACGCTTATCAACGTGATTGCCGGTATTGTCATAGGTGTGGTTCAAAAGGGTATGCCGGCCGGGCAGGCCCTGACCACATACACATTATTGA
>JAAEQD010000285.1 GCA_024231855.1 Candidatus Zixiibacteriota bacterium | reverse complement strand
TTTTTATTAAATAATTGATATTGAATTAATAAATCTACTTCAGCAACAACATCTTCTTGGAAATACGCGTATCCCCGGTATTCAGCGTGTAGAAATACATCCCCGTCGATACCGTATTGCCCGATTCATCGGTGCCGTTCCAGCGGGCGCTGTAGTAACCGGCTTCTAGATTATCTGAAAGCAATGTCGTTATCCGGCGGCCGAGGATATCGTATATCTCAAGAGATACCTGGCCGCTTTTTGGTATCGCAAAACTGATCTCGGTATCGGGATTGAACGGATTGGGATAGTTCTGGTTCAGGCTGATCTCGGCGGGCAAATTGTCATATTCATCGATACCGACAGCCTGGTAAAGCACGCCGCCGGCCACGACAATCGGATCGAAAGAGGTTTCGCCGTTATCCAGGACAAACTGGACATGCCCCCAGGTTTCATCGATATAGTTATAAATAGGCACGAACTGCTCGCCGGCCTCATCATGAATTACGATTCGGATAAACATCGCCAGTTCGCGTTGATAATCGGTATCGAGGACGGGATTGGGATCGCCGCCGGTATCGTTGATGCCCCGGACGAGCATCTGGCTAAAGGCCAGATTCACCGTATCGGAGGTTTCATCCCATTCCAGAAGTGTATTGAAATAGTAAGCCCCGGCCAGATTAATCTGGTTGTCGAACGATTCCCATTGCAGAGGCAAAATAATCTCCGCCACCGGGTCATCGGTGACAACGTACACGGGCAGCATTATCGAGGGTGCGCCCATTTCGGCGGCCACCATATCGATAATCAAACTATCCGGAAGGCCGGGATCCTGCGCGGAAACTGGCACAATTAGTATAGCCATCAGAAGTAATATGATAATCACTCTTGGCATTATTCCTCCGAACCGGTTTTGTAACGAATCAAACTACCCTAATGAGGTACGTCTCAAAAGCTTACAATTTCACTTCTAATAATATACACTTATATAGGAAAATTACAAGGACTTTTTGTATTCTTTTAGGGAAAATTAGACAAGGTAAATCCATTAATAATTTCTATAACTATAATTATATCAATATATTACAAGAATTGGTAAAAACTTGAACAGGCAAACGTCACTGGTTTGAAGGCCGATAACCGATTATGATACACTCCGAAGTTGATTTTCATTGACATTGACTAATTGGATAATTAAACTGGTGTAAGAGGGCGTTGTACTGTTTTACTGAATTGGGCAAACACAAACATCGAACGGCCTTTACCTCACAGGGCCGCGCGAACAGGAACAGACTATGGTTGCAGACAAAAATCACACCCCGGCCAATTATAAAGGCGTAATGGTATCGAGTACTTTTTCGGATTTGAAGGAACACCGGGCAGCGCTTATTAATGCCATCAACAAGAATGATCTTAAGCCGGTAGTCATAGAGTACGACTCGGCAAAACCTGATATTGATGTTTTGGATTCATCCCTACAGATGGTGCATGATGCGTCAGCATACGTCGGAGTAATCGGCCATAAATACGGCCAGATCCCCGATTGTTTCGAACGCAATCCCAATCGTCTTTCCCTCACCGAACTTGAATTCAATGAAGCTCGCCAACTTGAACGACCGGTGCTCCTGTTCATTATGGGAGACAATCATCCTGTAACAAAATATGATGTCGAAACCGATCTTGAAAAGGCCAGAAAACTCGAAGCCTATCGTGAAAGCGCAAAGGAAGGCCGTATTTATGTCGTATTCGAAAGCCTAGAAGATTTTACTATAAAAGCCATTCATGCCGTTGCAAGCCTTCGTCACCATCTTGATGAACAGGCCAAATCCGCCGCACCACTTCAAGAGCCTTTGGAAGCTTTCGATGTTTTTATCTCCTACAACACGAAGGACAAACTTATAATCGGTGAGCTAGCGACATCCTTAGTGGCTAGGGGCATACGGCCTTGGTTCGATGATGAGCAGATTCCACCCGGTGCGCTCTTCCAAAACGAAATTCAGAAGGGTTTGGATTGCTCCGCGACTGCCATTGTAGCGTATGGCGAACATGAACTTGGACCTTGGCAGACTGAGGAGCTCCACGCACTCCTACAGAAATCTGTCTATTCTGGAAAACTTGTCATTCCGGTACTTCTCCCAGGTGCTCCCAATAAAGCCAAAATCCCTGTATTCCTCTCCATTCGTAATTGGCTCGATCTCACCGACGGTCTTACGCCTGAAAATATCGACAAGCTCGCTTGGGGCATCACGGGTAAAAAAACATCGAAACACCTTCTCATTCCGACTTCAGAAGAACCCGTCCCTATCCCCATACCTCCAGCTTTCTATGCTGAACCACTCTATATCGGCTCTCACGCTTTCGTGGTTCGTAAAGCCCAATTTGATATCTTGAATGATTGGGCTGCGCCCGCCGACTCACACCCTGTCCTTTTATTCGAAGCTATCGGTGGTGCGGGAAAGAGCATGCTCACCTGGGAGTGGGTTACCAAACATGCCACTGGTGTCCGTGACGATTGGGCGGGTCGTTTCTGGTATTCCTTTTATGAGAGGGGCGCTATCATGGCCGATTTCTGCAGGCGCGCCCTCGCCTATATCACCGGCAGGTCGCTTGAAGATTTTCGAAAAAAGAAGACAACCGAATTGGGCGAACTACTCCTCTACCAACTCCAGGATCGGCCCTGGCTGCTCATTTTTGATGGATTGGAACGCCTGCTCGTGGCCTATCAGCGCTTCGATGCCGCCCAAATTACCGATGAATTAGCGGGGGAAGCTACTGATCAGATTGCCCATCGCGACCCTTGCGCTGCCATTCGACCCGAGGACGATGAACTCCTGCGCGCTTTAGCCGGCGCTACTCCATCGAAACTCCTCCTTACCTCTCGCCTCATTCCCCGCATCCTGCTTAATACTGCCAGCCAACCAATCCCCGGCATTATCCATGAACGCTTGCCAGGCCTTCGCCCTCTAGATGCAGAGGCACTTCTCCGCGCCTGTGGTGCCACCGGCGACTCGAATGCTATCCAAAACTACCTCCAGACCCATTGCGATTGCCACCCCCTCGTCATCGGCGTCCTCGCCGGCCTTGTCAATAACTACCTTCCCGACCGGGGAAATTTCGACGCTTGGGCTGCCGATCCCAACGGCGGCGGCCAGCTTGATCTTTCCGACCTAGATCTTGTCCAGAAGCGCAACCACATCTTGCATTCCGCCCTTGCCGCAATTGATGATAAGAGCCGACAGCTTCTTTCCACTCTTGCAATGCTTTCCGAAGCCGTTGATTACCCCACTCTCCGTGCTTTCAATCCATACCCACCTTCCGAAATTGATAGCATAAAGAAACTTGCAGACACTGTTCGCGATCTGGAGAACCGAGGTTTAATTCAGTATGACTCTTACTCTAAGCGATATGATTTACACCCGGTCGTTCGTGGCATAACTATTGGGCGATTAAGTCGCAAGGAGACGGAACACTATGGGCAACGCGTTGTCGATCACTTCTCACAACAATCCCGCAGTCCCAACAAGGAGGCAGAGACACTTGATGATGTCCGAGATAGTATTTATGTCGTTCGCACCTTGCTCCGAATGGGCGAGCGTCGACGAGCTTATAACACCTATGTTGGCGACTTGTCTCAAGCGTTGCTTTTCAATCTCGAAGCATATGCAGAAGTTTTATCCCTGTTGCGTCCTTTTTTCACGCAGGGCTGGGCCACGCTTCCTAGCGGTCTGAATCCTAGTGACGGTGCTTACCTTGCAAACTGCGCGGCTATCGCATTAAGAAACACTGGTGAGAATAAAGAAGCGCTCTCAGCATACGACGCAGCTTTATTAGCCAATCTAAAAGAAACTAACTGGAGCAAAATAGGAGTTGAATTAACAAACATTTCCCTTATTCTAACTGATGAAAGCCGTCTGGCGAAACAAGAACGATCTCTTCTCTTAGCGCAAGATATAGCTGCTTCGCAGGAAGATGTAAGTATCCTTTTCAGAGCACGATTGTTTCGCTTCAGGCAATTATTTCGTATTGGTCGCTGGGCTAAAGCCGAAGCGATGTGGGGATTGCTTGATCCAATGGGCCGCGACTGGCCGCGGAGCATATATCGTCTTGGCGGAGCCGAGCGTCACTACGCTTATTTCCGCTTTTGGCAAGGGGATATGACCGAAGAGCATCTTGCCAAAGCTGAGCGCTTAGCTAAAGCCGGCAAAAACCGCAAATCCATTCGTAGTCTAAATTACCTGCGCGGAGAGTGGAATCTGCAAAAAGGCCTGTACCAGCTAGCTTATGAAAACCTCCGCAAAGCTGTTCGCATGGCTCGCGAAGTCGGAAAGATCGTCGAGGAGGCAGAGGCTCGACTGGCATTAGCCAGATTCCATCTCGGTCAGCTATCCGATCCACGACATGAGGTTGAGCGACTGGCCAAGGCTAGGAAACCCTTCCACCGCGGTTTAGCGGAATTGTGGCTCGCTATCGGCGACCACAACGAGGCAAAAAAACACGCTCTTGCCGCCTATAAATGGGCCTGGGCTGATGGCGAACCATACGTCCACCGCTATGAATTGAACAAAACCATCGAGGTGCTGAAGAAACTCGATGTGCCAATACCCAACCTGCCTGACTACGACCCTGCAAAAGATGAGAAGCTTCCCTGGGAGGATGAAGTTGTCGCCGCTATCGAAAAACTGAAGGCCGAGAATGAAGCCAAGAAAGCCGCCGAGGAGAACGAGAAAAAATAGCAAAGCGCCCGCCACCTTGCACTCTTTCACATTACCCAATAAATCAATCCATAATCCAAATCTAAATAATTAACCATCTATAAGCAGTAATCGCTTTACTAGTTCAAGTAAACATGATAATTTCCCGATAGTTATGACTAAACTAAAAACCTGACAAATATTAACTAAAGGGAGGTAATTGTTATGTTGAAACGCCTGGCGATTTTTACGGTTATTGCTGTAATCGGCATCGTTCTGGCCTGCGGAGAATCCGATGACACCGTCACCGATCCGCAAGGGGCCAACGCCATAGTCGATGAGGCCAACGACAGCCTGGCCAATGTGCTGTTCGAATTGGTCAATCAGGATTCGGTATCGAGCCCCGATGAAATCGATTTCACCGCTGTTAACCAGCTTTACAAGGACGCGCTGGAACTCGATCCGGACAACCTCGACGCCAATTTCGGGGCCGGCCTGACTGAACTTCTGATGGTCTTCGTCGATCCGCAGGTGAACGCGACATTCGACGAATGGGAAGCATTCCTGGATACGGCCAGTATTTTCGAACCGCCCGGTGGCGGACTGGCTAAAGACCTCAATAATCCGGCTGAACTGTTTTCGATCTCGCCGGCTATATTAAGCTCATATTCGGCGGGGGTATTTAAAATGGCCTTAGTCGATCCGCCGATGATATCATCGATACAGGACCTTGTCGAAAACGAGGTATTCCCCAGGGTCGCCTACGCTATCGAAAAGCTGGAGGTGGTCGCCGAAAATCCAAGTTACACATTCATTATCACTCCGCATATGCAGGGTGATGACACCGAAGACCCTATCGAGATCGATTTGACTGAGGTTTATGTGGCAATCGCCCAGTTGTATGCCATGAAATCGATCGGCAATATCTTTATCAGTTACGATTTCGATATTGCGTCATACGATTCAGTCGGCCTGGAGGAAATGATCGATCAGAACTCCGACTTCTTGGGCTTGAGAACCGGCGGCGCGGCGGCGATGGGCGATGTTAAATCATCGTTTTTGACTGCTGTTGCCAACCTGGGATTCGCTATCACGTTCCTGAGAGCAGAAACCGACAATCAGGTTGACGATTTAATCCGAATCGGCCCGGATGATATCGATGAGGCTGATCTGGATTCGCTGGAGAATCATCTACCAGATTTCCTGGATATATTGAATGACTCATACGAGCTTACCGAGGATTTCAATGACGATGGAGTCGATGAGACGATCTCCATATCGATAGGCGCGATATTCGATGACCCGATTTCCAATATCAAACAGAAATTACCGCCATACACCAGCCATGTGGTTCGGGATACATCATGGTACACATATTGGGAATATCACCCGGATTCGGGCTGGTACGAGATTGAA
>JAAEQD010000284.1 GCA_024231855.1 Candidatus Zixiibacteriota bacterium | reverse complement strand
CCGTATTGGTACGGATTGGAACCAGGCCGAGTGGCCGATATCCCTGGAAGGAGACGCGGATATTACGCAGTGGCATTATCAAGAAACGACCGGTCTGCTCACCGGTAAGGAAGACGCCATGGGCCGTTTCGTGAGCTATACCTATCTTGACGGACAGAAGCTCGGTACCCGCACCTGGGCGCGTCTCGACAACGCCAATCCTTTGGAAACGACCTATTCTTATGATCCGGCTACTGGTGAACTGACTGGAATCGATTATGCCGATGCCACCCCGGATATTACCTTTACCTATGACCGTTTGGGGCGTCAGGTAACGGTGACCGATGGGGCCGGCTCCCGGACCTTTGCCTATAATCCAGCTACTCTGCAGCTTCAAACAGAGTCCATTAATGGGATTTATAGCCAGGTCATTACGAGGAACTATGAAACCGGCCAGGTGCCGGGCAGGCCTACCGGCTATAGCCTGGATAGTGGTCAAAGTATTACCTATGGTTACGATTCAACAGGAAGAATGGAGACAGTTGCTTGGGATATAGGCACAACAGGCACGGCCACCTACAGCTATGAGCCGGATAGTGACCTGTTGGCAAACCTGACGGTTTCTACCGGCACGGGGGCTGACCTTATAAGCAGCTATGCTTATGATCCCGAACGCAATCTGCGTACTCAGCTAAAGCATGAGTATGGTGTCAACCTCATATCTCAGTATGACTACGGGTACGATACGATTGGACGCAGGGACGCTGCCCAGAACAGTGGCGATGCCTTCTCCGCGGTAACCAATGCCTTCAACATCTATGATTACAACGACAGAAATGAACTGACTACCTCCAATAGATACCTCGGTAGTGATATCGGCGATACCAATAATCCCGTGCAGGATGAGTTTAGATCATATGAATATGATCCTATAGGTAACAGGGTTGAGGCGGTTGAGGACGATAATACCTTTACTTATGCCGCTAATAGTCTGAATCAGTATAGTGGCATGACTGCTACAGAAGCTGGAACCGCTATTGACAGCCTGACTTACGATGAAGACGGCAATCTGACGGCCACGGTAAAGACTGATGGTACGGTGACCTATACCTATAATGCCGAGAATCGGTTGACTGTGGTGGAACCGGCAACGCCGGGTGATGGGGATAGTAAGGTCGAGTTTATTTATGATTACATGGGACGCCGAGCCAAAAAGGCCGTGTCTATTTATAGTGGCGGTTCGTGGTCTGTTGACGAAGAAAGGCTGTTTGTCTACGACGGTTGGAATCTGATTTCTGAGCATATCGATGATGGTGGGGCGCAGACGACGAAGTATTATGTTTGGGGATTGGATCTGAGCCAGTCGTTACAAGGCGCTGGTGGTATTGGTGGGTTGGTGGCTTCGATTGAGCCTTCGACTTCGGAGACTTATTACTTTACCTACGATGGCAATGGGAATGTGGGACAGTTGGTGAGTGCGGCTGATGGGGCTATTGCGGCTCATTACAATTACGATCCTTTTGGAAATACCATCTCTGCTTATGGGCCTCAAGCCGATGACAACAGCTTCCGGTTCTCGACCAAGTACTTTGGTGGTGAGAGTGGGTTGTATTATTACGGGTATCGGTATTATTCGCCGGGGTTGGGGCGGTGGTTGAATCGGGATCCGATTGGGGAGAGTGGAAGCCTTAATATCTACATGTTTTTGAAAAATGATTCATTAAATCTGCTAGATAGACTAGGTTTAGATCCTATAGTGCTTTTCGACATGGATTTACTGAATTCTGATGAAGAAAGTCCACATACACGTAGAACATGGAGAGATCAGAATTTCTGGCGAGGCTGGAATTTGGCTTTGTTTGATGAACGAGGAAAAGAATTATTAGGGCGATGGTTAAATGGTAGTGGAGATCCATTATTCACTCATGGTGGACGTTGGGGTAGATACATGATGGATAATAATCTTATGCCCGAGCAACTTTTCGTAAAATTAGAGCGAGATGCAAAATTTAGAGATTCTTCAGGGTTTGTTAATATTGATCCATTTTCAGTTATAATTGAGAATGGTTATACTACTGGCTATGAAATGCTTCATGAAACAAAAGCTACAGTTGGTAACTTCACTATTGAAGGATTTGCTAACCATTCTATTGATAGTTCTGGTGCAAAGGTTATTGATTATGAGGTTACTTATACCTGGCATGATATAATTGATCCTGATAATAATCTTATTACGGATTTCATATTTGCGAATATTCTCAGAATCTTCTATAACCCTAAAGATTATGATGCACATATTAGTTGGGATGCAAATTCTTCGATAACCCTATGTGGACCTACCATATTAAAATCAGATGGCTATCCATTTGACCAGATCGAATGATTAGAAACATGATAATAATATTTTTGTAGTGACACATTTAGAACAGTCAATACTGATAAATAATAAAGATTGCTCCCATAATACTATAATATGAAAAATTTTATTAGATACATTCTAGCATCTTTAATTTATTGTCTAGCGACAATAGTTATCTCCTTACCCTTTTTTCTACATTCAAGCTGGCCTTTCATCTTATATGATGACCGTATGTACGTTTTGGATAAAATTCTTCTTTATACTTTTATTTTCTATCCACCCTTTGTCATTTCATATTTTGTCCTTAAAAAAACAATTAAACAGCTCAATTTCTTATTTCCAGCATTATCAGTTTATGCATTATACGCAATTTTAATATATGTAAACGGAAAATTTCCAGCTCGTGGAATGGAAGTTGACTCAAGACAATTCTACTTTTATTTATTATTTGTTCCATATTTTCTTTTTATTACATTTGCCTTTTACTGTAAATTTAGAAACAGAGCTAACCAACAAATACAGGAAACAGAATAAAATCCATTGGGGGTGTAACTAGCCAAAATTAAATCCTGTAACTAGCCAAAATTAAATCCGCAAGAAATTAAGGAATCATTGTATCCTTGGCAGAGCCTAAGAGTAGATATTTGTAACTCTTGAAGGCATGGATTCAGGACGATAAATGAGATAATAGGTGGGAATCACAAACAGAGGCTAAAATCAACCAATAAGACGAAAAAAGGCCAAACGACTCCAATGCCAAAAGTAAAAGTAGGGATGAAGACAAATATTAATGGTTAAGCCGCATCCCGCCACTCATAGCGATGATGCAGGCCGCCGACCCTTGGCAGAGCCACAACCCTGGCCGATTTAGAAGGCTTACATTGAACAGCCCGCGAAGCCGGTGAATCCTTATTAAGACAATAGTGACAGCGGTCGAGATTATAATAATCAACATATTTTCGAAGCAACCGGTGAAGGTGGCGTTCAT
>JAAEQD010000283.1 GCA_024231855.1 Candidatus Zixiibacteriota bacterium | reverse complement strand
GCACCACTAACTGGAATACGGCCTACAATACGGTTACTGCCTCGAGCACCTACTGGGATACAGCCTATCTCTGGGGTGATCACTCTTTGGCCGGATATTTCGCAACTTCTTCCGATCATATTCTTCCAATAGCTAATGGTGGTACTGGTACTTCTACGGCTCCATCAGTCGGTCAGATGCTAATCGGTAATGCTTCAAATGGGTATAGCTATATTGCTTCTACCAGTTTTGTTAATACTAATGGTTTAAGCTCTAATGGAATAGTGGTCAGGACAGCGGCTAATACTTATACGACGCGTTATGCTACTGGCACTTTGGATGAAATAGTAATAACTAATGGTGATGGCGTATCGGATAATATCACCATCGGTTTGCCAAGCGTGGTTTATCTTGGCTCAGCAGGAAAGATTGGGCGCGACGACGCTGACAACTTAATAGATTTCTCGGTCGATAACCAGATAACATTTAGAACTAACGCCAGCAACAATATGGTTCTTGATGCTAACGGTTATCTCGGTATCGGTACGACTAGCCCAGCTTATCTTTTAGATGTATATTCTTCAACAACTGATTATATAGCTAATATATATAACCCAAGTACAAGCGCGTCTTCGTCCGGGCTCTCGATTCGAGTAGACGGCGACGGACCGATATTGAATCTTAATTATGCTGGCACTGACGTAGTTACGGTTACAGGCGCTCAATCAACCTTTAATAATCCGGTCGTATTCGGATCCGCCGGGGACGTATCGATGGCTTATGATTTATACTTTACGAATGATACAGCCGGAAATATTAATTTTCAGGGTCCGGGCTATATTAGGACCGATTCAGCCTGGCAGAATTTAGACTTAACATTAGAAGCTGCTAACGCCGGGGATGTAGTAATTGATGATACGGCTGTTATAACCGGCACATCAACTATTGCTGATACACTATATATTAACGCTAATACAGATCGGGTTGGTATCGGAACCAGCACGCCGGCCACAACTTTCACGCTGCAGGGAACCGGCAGCATAGATCCGTTCAACATAGCTTCTTCCAGCGGCGCTTCAATGCTGTATATTACGAAGAGTGGGTATGTTGGGATCGGTACTACATCAGACATGAGTGAATTATTAACTGTAGACGGCAATATCGCCGTAACCGGCACGGTTGACGGATATGATATATCTACCTATGGCCCATTTTTCATCGGTTCAGCAGGTTCAAACGGACAATTATGGACGAGCGATGGCAGCGGCGCCGGCGCATGGGCGGCAACGAGCTCTCTCGGATTAATCGGCTCAACTACTGTAGGCAATTTAACTAATAACTATATTTCTAAATGGGATGGCGCGGCATTTGCTAATAGTTTAGTATTTGATACTGGTACATATGTAGGCATAGGCACTACTACCCCGAATAATTTATTAGATGTGTTTGGCAATATCGGTCTCCGGAACGTTGGAGAAGCCAGGTTCTATGAGGCTACCAGTACAGGCGGCAATTACTTTGCGTTCAAAGCTAGCACTACTATGGATACTACCCGTTCCTGGACTCTTCCTACTACAGCAGGTGTTTCTGGAAATGCCCTGGTAGTAGATACAGCCGGCAATCTAACCTGGTCAACTCCATCAGGCACAGGCGGTACTATCGGTACAGCCAGCGCTATCGGGCAGATTCCATATTATGCAGCAGCAGATAATGCCCTTACTCCTACTTCTACTATATTTATTTCTACTACTGAGAAAGTGGGCATTGGTACGACTACGCCACTATCTAGATTATCCGTATTAGGCAATATATTTATGGACGGGCCAGACAGGTATATTAATTTCGGGGCTACTACTAGTACCGGTGTATCAGGTTATGGACTAAGAGATAATTCGGGAATAATGGAATATAGGGATGCTAACGGGGGATGGTATGGGATGGGAACGATTGAGGGCGGAAATATTTCTATTACCTCGGCTGACAATGGCGATATGCTGGTTTATGACTCTGGTGCTAGCGCCTGGGTAGACAAGGCTACAAATACGCTGAAAATTGCTATTACCGATACTACCGGCACATTAACAGCGGCAAGAGGAGGAACAGACTGGGATTCAAGCAGTGTTAGCGGAGTAGCTGTTATTAACAACGGTTCCTGGGGATCCAGCAGTACGTTGCCTATTTATTTAGGCGGTACCGGAACTTCGACTACGCCGTCGACTGGCCAGATGCTAATCGGTAATGCTTCCGGCGGGTATAATTATATTGCTTCTACCAGTTTTGTTAATACTGATGGCTTAAGTTCAAACGGGATAATGGTTAGGACAGCGGCTAATACTTATACTACGAGATTTGCTACCGGTACTATAGATGAAATCGTGGTCCTAAACGGAGACGGGGTAAGCGGTAATCCGACAATCAACCTGCCGGATATCGTGTATCTTGGTTCAGGCGGGAAGATCGGCCGGGATGCGGATAATTTAGTTGATTTTTCAACTGATAATCAGATTACATTTAGGACTAATGCCAGTAATAATATGGTTTTGGATATGAACGGCAATCTTGGTATCGGTACGACTACGCCGTCTTATACGCTTGATATCCTGGGTTCAGGAAATTTATTTAGAGTCGCTACTTCGGGCGGAGACGTCTTCTCAATCACTGAATCACAGATCACATCCTATGTTCCGCATAGCTTTGCTGGCTCAGGCGACGTTGATATTGCCGGTGACTTATATTTCTCAAACACAACGAACTCAAATATTTCTTCCTACGGACCGCTCTACGTAACTTCCGGCGATCCGGGAACAAACAATAATCTTTACCTTGAAGGCCGCGGTACGGGACAGGTTTATATTGATGACATGATAACAGTAACTGGTACAAGCTCAATAGCAGGCATATTATACGCTAACTACCAAACCGGTCGAGTAGGAATAGGAACCAGCTCTCCTTTAGTTGAGCTTTCAGTCTACGGCGACGCATTCTTGGAAGGCTCAGACAGATACTTGAATTTCGGTACGGCTACCGGTACAGGCGGTTATGGATTCTGGGATGATAGCGGTACTATAAAATATAAAAATTCAACTGGTGATTGGGCAGCGTTTAGTACTTCAACCGGTAGTGTAGTGGCTGGGACTCAGGGGCAGGTCGCTTATTACTCGGCGGACGGGATTGATGTTATCGGCACTTCTTCATTGTTTATTAATACAAACGGCAACATTGGCATCGGCACTACCTCGCCACTCGCTAAACTAACTATTTACGATAATATATTTTTAGAAGGAGCGAGCCGATACATTAATTTCGGCGCCACCAGCTCTCTAAGCAGTACAGGATATGGATTAAGAGATAATTCAGGAACAATGGAATACAGGAATGCTAACGGCGGATGGTATGGCATGGGAACTATTGAGGGCGGAAGTATCTCTATTACTAGCGCTGGTAACGGTGATATGCTGGTTTATGACTCCGGCTCCAGCGCCTGGGTAGACAAGGCTACCAATACGCTAAAAATAGCTATTACCGATACTACCGGCATATTAACAGCAGCAAGAGGAGGAACAAACTGGGATTCAAGCAGTGCTAGCGGAGTAGCTATTGTTAATAATGGTTCCTGGGGAGCCAGCTCTACCTTGCCTATTTATTTAGGCGGTACCGGAACTTCGACCGCTCCGAGTACAGTCGGATTATTATTAATCAGCAATGCTGCCGGCGGGTATGATTATGTTGCTTCTTCTTCTTTAGGCGGCGGATTCGGCACTGTAAATTCTGCCTCAGCCGGTCAGCTCGCTTATTACTCGGCTGATGGTATGGCTGTATCTGGCACATCAAACATGTATATTTCCGGCAGCAATGTCGGGGTCGGCACATCTGCGCCATTAACAACATTCTCTATCGAAGGCACGGCCGGAACCGATCCATTCAGTATTTCTTCTTC
Source organism: Candidatus Zixiibacteriota bacterium (assembly GCA_024231855.1). Taxonomy (GTDB): domain Bacteria; phylum Zixibacteria; class MSB-5A5; order UBA10806; family 4484-95; genus JAAEQD01. Next base: position 4,734 of record JAAEQD010000283.1, on the reverse strand, counting down.
AACAGGAGCTAGTATGTTCTATATTAATCAGAATGGGAATATCGGTATCGGCACTACCACCACTTCAAACAAATTAACCATAATGTCTGACTCCGGCAATGCTCAATTGCGGCTCTCTTATGACGCGGATACATATACTGAATTATCAGTCGCTTCTAACGGTGAATTTACGATTAATTCAAGCGGTTCCAGCGGCTCGGTTTTAACCATGGGCGACGGGACAGCGGAAGACGTTGGCTTGATTTTCGCGGGCTCAGCTAACAGCTTCTGGCTCGCTATCGACGACACGAACGATACTTTAAATATCGGCACTTCGACAACGATCGGCTCTACTACGCTTCTTACTATATTAAATAACGGCAATATCGGCGTAAGCTCCAGTTCACCGAATTATAAGTTTACGGTTAATGGCTCGCTTTACGCAACTGATATCTATACTTCGTCCAGCACTTATTATATGGACGGAAAAGAAGTATTGTCTTTATATAATGGCATGAGATTATATGAGGAATCCGGCAATGGCTCTAATTATTTACGTTTGGCTGCGCCTGATACTTTGTCTGATGACGTTACCTGGACTTTACCGAGTTCAGACGGCACTTCCGGGTATGCTTTAACAACAGACGGCAGCGGGCAGTTAAGCTGGTCTGATGCCGGCTCCGGCGGCTCTCTAAATTACGGCGCAACCGGCTCTTTAGCTTTTTATGCAAGCCCAGGCTCAACTGCTACTGGAACAGATATTTCTAAATTATTCTGGAATAATACGAATAGCAGATTAGGCATCGGCACATCCGCTCCGCTAACAACCTTCTCCCTCGAAGGCACAGCCGGCACCGACCCATTCAGTATTTCTTCTTCAACCGGGGCTTCGCTTTTCTATATTAATCAGACAGGATATGTGGGAATTGGAACTAATAATCCAAACTATATTCTTGAAGTTGCTGATACTTATGGTGGAGATGTATTGTTAACGAGAGATCATTCTAGTGTGACTACCGATGACTTACTTGGCCAAATACTCTTTGATTCAACTGATGGAAGCGTAAGCTCTGTTGACGCTTCAGCTATGATCAGGGGCTATGCATCACAATCTCATGATTCGGGTAATAAAGGCGGTTATTTGACTTTTGAAACAAAGGAAAGCAACACAAACGGAGATGCGTCAGCTATTGAAAGAATGAGAATAACTCATGATGGAAAAATAGGCTTCGGCACCACTGCCCCCCTAACAACCTTCTCCCTCGAAGGCACAGCCGGCACCGATCCATTTAATATTTCTTCTTCGACTGGGGCTAGTATGTTTTATATTAATCAGGATGGGAATGTGGGGATTGGAACAACGGCGCCAGCGAGTTTGTTCGCTATTGATGGAAATGCAGGAGCAAAGACTGGTTTAGAAATTTCAAATTTAGGAACGGCTAATATTGGCATTGATTTAAGTAAGAGCGGTTTGGATACTGTAAATGATTATTGGATTTATAATAATAACTCAACATATTGGGCTGCTAACGGAAAATTACAGACAGGCATTATTACAATTGGAAATAACGGCAGTGCCGCATCTCCATCTCTTAATTTTATGAACGGGGATACTACTGGTCTTTTCAGGCCAGCAGCTAATACGCTTGGCGTTAGCACAAATGGTACAGAAAGATTAAGAATTGATGCTAACGGTTATGTCGGTATTGGGACAACCGGACCTGCGTATTTATTAGATATTTATGCATCCACTACAGATTATTTAGCACATATCTATAATCCAAGCACCAGCGCTTCTTCTTCCGGTCTTTCAATTCGGGTTGATGGTGATGGGCCGATACTTAACTTAAACCAGAATGGGACGGATGTGGTTACGATTACCGGGGCGAATTCAACCTTTAATAATCCAGTCGTGTTCGGCTCGGCCGGCGACGTATCCATGGCTTATGATCTTATCCTCACCAACGGCTCAGCCGGAAATATCCTCTTTAAAGGCCCCGGCTACATTAAAACTGATTCAACCTGGGAGAATCTTAATTTAACCCTAAGCGCGGCTAACGACGGTAGTGTTATTGTTGATGACATCATGGAAGTTTCCGGAACCACTACTATAGCCGATACATTATATATTAACGCTAATACCGACCGCGTAGGAGTCGGAACTTCAGCCCCGTCAGCAACATTCTCCCTTAAAGGCTCTGCCGGAACTAATCCATTTAATATTTCTTCTTCAACCGGAGCTTCCTTGTTTTTTATCGGAGCTGATGGGAATGTGGGGATTGGGACGGATAGCATTAATGCTAAACTAACAGTTGACGGAGACACACATATATCAGGACATTTTTACTCTGATGGTTCAATTTATGGAGATAATTTATATTTAGGATATGATTCTAGCGGCGGTACAATCAGCACCTATAATACCAATGAAAATTTAACAATCGATCCGAACGGGACAGGGGAACTATATATTTTGACTAATGTTGGCATCGGCACATCTGCCCCACTAACAACATTCTCCCTCGAAGGCACAGCCGGAACTGATCCGTTTAGTATTTCTTCTTCAACCGGCGATAGCATGCTATATGTTGCGGAAAACGGAAATGTAGGAATCGGTACAAATTCTCCGTCTGTACGGTTATCAGTAGTAGACACTACTATCGGCGTTGATGACAATATTATGGTCGTATCTACAAGCACAACCGGCGCGATATTTAAGATCCAGGGCAACGGCGAGGTATACGCTGACGGATCGTTTACCGGCAGCGGCGCTGACTACGCCGAATATTTCTATACTTCGGACACTAATCTTGAAGCCGGGGAAGCAGTCTGCGTTGATGTTAGTAGACCTAACGCGGTCAGGCGCTGCGACCGGGTTGCTGACGGGAATGTTATGGGTATCGTATCGACTAAGCCGGCTATTATCGGTAATGCTAAGAGTGGTTATGAAGATAATAATAATTACGCGATTATCGGCATGCTCGGGCAGGTACCGGCTAAGGTATCTACGGAAAACGGCGAAATTCGCCCTGGCGATTCGCTTACTCCGGCTACGGATCCGGGGTATATTATGCGGGCTGAGGCTGGGGATCCGACTGTAGGTGTGGCTTTAGAGCAAATGTATGGCGATAGTGACGCGGGTGAATATGGTAATGCTACAAATACAGCTAATATTGAAACCGGTACTATAAATGTTCTTATCTCGCGCAGGAATAAGAGTTTGACTGTGGAGATGGTTGAGACGCGGATTACGGATAGGATTGCGGCTATGGAGATTGAGGATGAGGTTGAAATATTATTGGCTAACGCGGTTGAAGACTATAATATTGCTTCTTCGGTTGAATTAGTGGTTGATGAGCAGATTGCTATGTTTGATGCTCATTTGACGGTTGAAGTTGATGGTATGAGCGGGGAAATTACCACTATAGCTTCTTCTATAGATAATCTGACGGCTCGCATGCTGGCGGTTGAGAGTGATATTTTAGATATTGGATATCAGATATTAGATATTGATAATAAATTATTTTTAATGAGTGATAGTTCATCTTCTAGCGCTAGTTCAATAGTTATTACCGATGAAGGGAATATACGGATGGGCGACCCTTCCGCTCTAGCGGGCACTTCCCCTTACCAAGGGGAGGAAGATGGAGCGACTTCCACAGTAGAGATATATGAGGATGTGGCGGTGGTGGAGATTGTGACGGCTACTACTACGGATATTGCGGCGTTTATAGTAAACCAGCAGGGCGATGGGGATGTGGCTGATTTCCGGTATGACGGGGTATCAATCGTGAATATTGCTGATTCAGGGAAGGTTTCGGTAGTTGGCGAGATGAGCGTGGATGGGCGGTTGATGGTTTGTTCCGGGGCTGGCTGTGGCAGCGCTCTTGATTTGGCGGTTGACGAGACTATGGGTGATATGGGGGTTGAAGGTAAAGTCGTAGCCGGGGCTTTTGAGTCTTATTGCGAGGACGGGTATATCTGGGTGCCTGGTTCGGCTAAGTACGGGACTATGCCGGGGTTCTGCGTTTCCGCGCATGAAGCTACCTCGGAACTTAGTTTCGGGTACCCGAAACTAAGTTCCACTAGTAGTCCAGCTTGGGTTAATGTTTCGCAGGGGGAGGCGATGCTTGAATGTCAGGGTGCAGGAGAAGGTTATCATCTTATTACTGAGAATGAGTGGATGACTATTGCGGAGAACGCGATTAGGGTTAATGAGAATGATGTTGATCATGTATTAGATGGTTTACAATTAGCTGTATATAATGCGAATGCTGCGAATGATATGAATAAAGCATCAAGTACTTCAATTGGATTTACATTGTCTAATGGAAATATAATTTATGATTTAGTTGGCGGGGTTGGTGAATGGACTGATCGGGTTATTACTAAGGCCGGGTTGGTTGAGCCTGCTATGAGCGAGTGGCAGGAATATCATGATATTCTTGATTACAAGGGGTATAATATTGCTCCGCCGTATTATTATTCTTCTGATAACGGCATCGGTAGGATTAAGACAGGCGATAATGGTGAGGTCTTGCGCGGGTTTGTTCGCGGTGCTAGCGCTCTCTATGATCTTGATCTTAGTTATTCGCCGATTACGGCTACTTCCAGTATTGGCTTTAGATGCGCTAAATAATCATATAAAAAATGCGAAAAATAAAATTTCAAAGCGATTACTATTATCATATCTACAACAGAGGCGTGGATAAGAGGGAAGTTTTTATAGATGAAAAGGATTATGTAAGGTTTTTG
>JAAEQD010000282.1 GCA_024231855.1 Candidatus Zixiibacteriota bacterium | reverse complement strand
ATTAGCTCCTCGGGGGCGTAACTGCAAAAACAGCCGACTACTTCCCCGCCGTGATCGTCGATCCACTTGCGGGCGTAATCGTGTCGGTTGTCATACCAGTCGTAAAATTTTTCGAACATATTCCTCCTGCTTCACTTAAGATATTTTTATACCATTCAAATATATTTTTAATAATTGATTCGATAATTTCCCGATATCGGAATTCTTTTTCGGGTCATACCACATATATATCCAGTTCAGCGAGCCGAACAGATAGAGCGTGGCCAGATTAAGATCGGTACGTTTAGATTTAGTCTTGTTCTCGGCCACGACATCCTTGACCAGCTTGTAATACTCCTGCCTGATTTTAAGGATTTGCTTATAATAAGTTCCGCCCAACGATCCGATTTCGTAAGAGCAGACTTTTAAATCGTTCATATTGGTGGAGAAAAACTGAAAATGATTTTCTATAACGGCTTTCAGTCTTGCTTCGGGTGTTTCGACTTTAATCAATCTTTCCTCGAGGGTGTTTTTGAGAGTCGTAAACGCGTGTTTCTGAAGCTCGAACAGCATTTCATCCTTGCATTTGAAATAATAATAGATATTGGAGAGGTTGATTTTGGCCTCTGCGGCCACTTTGCGCACGGATGCCCCCTCGAACCCGTCGCGGGCGATAATCTTGGAGGCGGCCTTGAGTATGGAAGCTAACCGCTTCTCATAGTGTTTGTTACGCCGGGGGGCGGCGGTTTTTGTTTTGGCCGAAGGCATTTAGTTCTCCCTCGCATATTATTAAATCGAACGTTCGTTCTAATAATAAGGATGGCGGGGAGTGATGTCAAGGGAATAATGGGGTTTCTATAGCGGTCAGGGTGTTATGGATCGGTGTTGGGGATGATCCCCATCCACGCCCCACCCGGGCAGACGCAAGGTACTGCCCCTACAACCTAAAATTATTTGTAGGGGTCGTAGCTTGTCTCGACCCTGGGCTGGGGGGTATGGGCCAATTCCATCCGCTCCCCTCCTGGGCGGACGCAAGGTGCCGCCCCTACACTTTGCATAAATGCTACAGCAAAATAATGGGGCTCCTAGCTACTTTACAATGAACAATAATGTATCAATACTAAAATATTTTCCCCCATCATATATGTAATTATCAGCAACTACTTTTATTTCCTCTCCATCAATTAAGTTTATTGAGGGCTTACATGAATAATATATTTCATTCTGCTGATTTTTTGTAAAAACTGATGTATATTCCGGTTTATTTCTGTTAAATCTGCAAAAATAGCCAATTTCTTGACCCTTATAAACTACTTTCAAATTATACAAATTGATAGTTAGATTCTCTTCTGATGATATTTCAACATTTACGGACATGCTAAAATATCCATACGTACTCGTCCATATTTTCCCTGTGAATTTTTCATTATTTATATAACTATATAATTCGCTTTCACCTTTTACGGAGAAAATTGCGCCACGATGGCCATTGATCACGCAACTTGCAGATAACATGCAGACGATAATAACGGTATATAGAACAATTCGCGTCATCTTTTGCCTCCTGTTCTTTATATTATAGTATATTTATTTATTCTTTAGCAGGAAATACTGCAATATCCGGTCGACAAACTTGTCCTACTCATCCGTCCAAACCGGCGCCCGTTTCGCCATAAACGCGTTCAAGCCCTCGTGGGCGTCCTTGGTGGCCATCATATCCTTGAGGTAGATTTTCTCGGCAATATCCAGCGATTCGATAAACGGCTTGTTCAGCCCGGCCTTGATAGTCTTCTTGGTCAGGCGAAGTATGGCCGCGGAATTGGCTGTGAGACGGCTGATGAAATCCTGGCAATGCTTGTCGAAATCATCTCTGGGGAACACATGGTTGACCAATCCCATCGCCTGGGCCTGCTCGGCTACGATAATATCGCCGACTAATAACAGCTCATAGACGCTTTTCAGGAAACCGTATTGCGGAAACGCCGCCGCCGCCACCGGCGGGAACACGCCGACTTTGATCTCCGGCTGGCCGAGCTTGACACCCTCGGCCGCCAGTACCATATCACAGAAACAGGCCAGCTCACATCCACCGCCTAAAGCCGCGCCATGAACCAGGCTGATCGTCGGGCATTCGATTTTATCCAGAAGGCGAAATATCTTGTGGAACGTTTCGATCATCTCATCGACTAACTCGGCGGTGTGCTCGGAAACATCCACACCGGCCGAGAACGCTTTGCCCTCGGCCATTATTACCAACACCTTCAGATGGCTGCCGTCGCCGAGCGATTCCAATGCCGAGTTTAGCTCATTCATCATCTCGATATTGAGGATATTCAGAGGTTCTCTATTCAAAGTGATAAAGGCGAGTTTTTCTGTCTTTTCGAGCTTGATATGCTGATATTCGCTCATTTTAGGACTCCCTTTTGATAACCATCGCCATCGATACACCGCCGCCGCCGCAAATTGCCGCCAGGCCGGTTGTACCGTTATGGGTTTTCAGGGCATGATAGAGGGTCACGATAATGCGCGCGCCCGAGATTCCGGTGGGATGGCCTAAAGCGATTGCGCCGCCATGCACGTTGAGCTTGTCGTGATTCCATTTCAGCACTTTCTCATTGGATAGCACCTGGACCGCGAACGCCTCGTTGACTTCGATTAAGTCAGGATCTTCGATTGTCATACCGGCGGCTTTCAAGGCAGGTGGGATCGAAACGCCCGGTCCCTCACCCATAGTCTCCGGCGATACCGCCTCGGCTGAATAGCTCAATAGCGAAAACAGCGGCTTGATCCCCATAGATTCGGCTTTGGCCCGGCTTGTGAAAACCAGCGCGCATGCCCCATCCGACATACCGCAGGCGTTGCCGGCGGTTACTGAACCATCCTTGCGGAATACCGGCTTGAGTTTGCCCAGCTTCTCCGGTGTGGAATCGCGGCGAACTGTTTCATCTTTATCGAAAACAATCGTTTCTTTTCTGGTCACCACCTCGACCGGCACGATTTCCTCATCGAACCAACCCTCATCCTGAGCCTTGGCGGCTTTCTGATGGGACGAGTAAGCGAATATATCCTGCTCCTCGCGCGTGATGCCGTATTTATCGACGAGGTTTTCCGCGGTCTGGCCCATGCCCTGGTTGATCAGCGGATCGATTGAATCCGACCAGCCATCGAGAATTTTCTTATCGCCCATCTTGAAACCGGTCCAGCGGACGTTTTTCATCAGGTAGGGAATAGTCGACATAGAGTCGAAGCCGCCGACCAAAATTATTTCCGAATCGCCCAGGCGGATTCCCTGGCTGGCAAGCTGAATCGCTTTCATACCTGATGGGCAAGCCATGTTGATAGTATGGGTCGGCGATGACATCGGTAAGTCGCCTCGAACGGCGGCCGTTCGTGATGGATTCGGGCCATTGCCCGCCTGACGACAGCTGCCGAGGATCGCTTCATTGATATCCTCAGGTTTCAGGCCGGCACGTTTGACAGCTTCTCTAATCGGCACCGCGCCGACATCGAATGCCGGCATATCTTTCAATGTCCCGCCAAATCTACCCATCGGGGTACGGCAGGCCGAAATACAGACTATATCCTTGAGTTCCATGATTCTCCCTTGTTTATTTTAGATTGTTTAGTTTTTGCTTTAAGTCTTTCTATCATTCGTAGGTTGGGAGCTTGCTCCCAAATGTCCGCAGTCAGTCTAATTAAGTGTAATCTCGCCCCGCCCCTAAAGGCCAGCAAACTGACCACCTACGATTTTACCTATCATTATCTCCATCCGTAGGTTGGGAACTTGCTCCCAAATGTCCGCAGCATGTTAACTGAGGGCTACTTCTCGCCCCGCACCCCAAGGCCAGCAAGCTGACCACCTACGATTGTTCTTCCGCACAATACTCAGAATAAGGGAAATCCTCCCATTTATCAACAAATCCTTTTCTAACGGGATTGTTCAACACATACATAATGGTTTCATTAAGCCCTTCATCTTCTCTAATAAAATGATCATAAAACCTTTTTTGATAAAGACTTCCCTTAAATCCGAATTGCCTGCTTTTTACTGTCGTGATACTTTTAAATTTCCTTATGAAATCGATAATTGATTTATCTCCTTGGACCGAAATTATGAAATGAATATGATCGGGCATAAAACAAAAAGCTTGCAACTCTATATCGTTTTTCTCAGCTAATTCTTTCAAAATACTTATGCAATAACGGGTAAATTCTCTATTAGAGAGTATATTTATATTGTCATTTGCACATATTGTAATTGAACAAGCCTGATTCTTAATGCGATAAACGTTTTCAGGTAAACGAATTTTCCTCATCATCATCCATGAGAAAGAAATATACTTCCGGCTTAAGCCATGTTATTCGTAGGTTGGGAGCTTGCTCCCAAATGTCCGCAGACTGTTTATCATGCGTAGCCTCGCACCACACACCCCAGGCCAGCAAGCTGACCATCTACGATTTTACCTATCATTATCTCCACCCGTAGGTTGGGAGCTTGCTCCCAAATGTCCGCAGACTGTTTATCATGCATAGCCTCGCACCTCACCCCAAGGCCAGCAAGCTGACCACCTACGTTTCTAGATCACCATATTGTTTTATATATACTGGCCGCCGTCGATCTTGATCACCTCGCCGGTTATCTGGCATGATTGATCGCTGCATAAAAACGCAATTACCGAACCGACATCCTCCGGTGTACCCAACCGGCCCAGAACTGTTTCGGCGACCGCTTTCTGCTTGATATCTTCCGGCAGATCGGACATCATGTCGGTTAGAATCATCCCCGGAGCCACGGCATTTACATTGACCTTGTATTTACCTAACTCTTTGGCCACGGCTTTGGTCAGGCCGACAATTCCAGCTTTTGCGGCCGAATAGTTAGCCTGGCCGAATTTACCGCGCAAACCGTTTATCGATGTCACATTGACTATCTTACCGGATTTCTGCTCCCGGAAATGAGGGGCGGCGGCCCGGGTGAAATTGAAATATCCCTTCAGATCGGTATCTAAAACCAGATCCCACATCTGCTCTGTCATCTTCCAGATAACGCCGTCACGGTTGATACCGGCATTATTTACGAGTATATCCAGATGGCCCATCTCGGCGATTACCTGTTCCACCATCTTACTGGCCTCGTCAAATGACGAGACATCGCACTGAACAACCAATGCCTTTTGCCCGAGTTTTTCTATTTCGGATGCTAATGCCCTGGCTTCGTTATCGTGAGTTCGGTAATTTACGGCAATATCGGCGCCGCATTTAGCCAGGTATAAGGCGGCGGCTGAGCCAATCCCCATAGATGAACCGGTAACGATGGCAACTTTGCCTTTTAAGTCAAACATACTGTTTTCTCCTTCGGCCCGATGATATTATTAATATCTCAGGTTTGGTCAGGATATATTAATCATCTAAACATACCGGAAAGCCCTGTATAAGACTCAGACTTTCAGGCTGTAATTTAATCCACGCGGTTATTTCATCTCGGCGCCGCAATTACCGCAGAACTTGTGTAAACCGGGAAGCTGAGTCGCGCCACAGGCTTTACAGTCATTCTTATATGGTCCCCACTTGAACTCGGATGAACCTCCCTCGGCGGCAATTTTACGAAGTCCCATATAATCGGCTTTGCGTTTTTCCACGAATGCCTGCATGCCTTCGTTGGGTTCCCAAGAGGCGAAATGAAGCGCCAGCCAGTCGCCGGCATGACCCACTGTAGAATACCAGACTTGCTCTTTCCAATAATTAACCTGGGTTTTGGTATAGCGCATGCATTCGGGGAACTTATTGAGCATCTTCCCGGCCATCTCTTTACAGGCATCATCGAGCTGATCCCGGGGAACCACCTTGTTTACCAATCCCCATTCGAGAGCCTTAGGAGCTTTGATTCTTTCATTGAGATAAAGTATTTCGCGGGCCCGCCGGTCACCGACGAAGATCGGCAGCCACTGGGTGGCGCCGCCACAGGCCACCGAACCGACATTGGTGCCGATTTGCCCGATAAATGTATCGTCGGACATTATCGACAGGTCACAGGCCATATGCGATTCGTTGCCGCCGCCGACAGCCATTCCGTTCAGACGGCAGATAACCGGCTTGCTGCATTTGAGTATCGATTCGATATAGCCGGAGAACATGTTCATGTATTTCACATAATCGCGGGGTTTCTGTGTATAATATGAGGCATATTCCTTTACATCACCGCCGGTACAAAACGCTTTTTCGCCAGCGCCGGTGAAAATCACCACGCCAACTTTATCATCCCAATGGGCATCGGTGAAAGCTGTTTTCAGCTCTAACAGGGCCGGGGTGTTATAGGCATTATAATAGTCGGGGCGATTGATTGTTATGGTTGCTATCCAATCTTTTTTTTCATAAAGGATCTCTTTAAAGCCATATTCTTCCGCTGTTTTAGGTTCAAAATAATTCATGGTCTCCCTCTTGTGTTTATATGTTGATAAAAATTACACTTATTCGGTTTTCAATCGATACTACTGGAATCAACGAAAATCCGACCGAAAGCGTTCTCGATTCCGGCCTCCGCCCTATATTAAAATAAAGCTCACTTCAACATAATATGATCGATTATTGCTTGCAAGCGAAATCTCCAATATGCGTTTTTAGCCGGTATCACAGACACATTCAGTACATATTGCGATATAATGTAATGACAAATAGAAAAGCCGGCATTGCCAAAATATGCCGGCTTGACGTATAGTTTTAAATAACTGGCAGCGAGCTAATAGGTTAATGTTGCTTCTTTTTCAGGACAAATCTGGCATCCACAGCTTTCGAACTCTCGCCTTTGTCCGTGATAATAAAAGGATTAACATCAAATGACTCGAAGATCGGGAAATCGGAAACCAGCTGAGAAAGCCGCAAAAGCGTCTCCTCCAACACCTTGATATTAACAGGAGGAGCTCCCGGAAACCGGTTAACAGAGCGAAGCCCTTAATTGATTTTATCATCTCCTCGGCGTCGTAATCGGTCAATGGATGGATTTTAAAGGCCACATCTTTCATTATCTCGACATATATACCGCCGAGTCCAAACATCATAAGCGGGCCAAACGATGGGTCCTGGTTCATGCCGATTATCGTTTCCACGCCTTCACCGACCATCTCCTGAAGTATCACTCCCGAAAAAGGACGCTTGGGCAGGCTGAACTTTTTCCTCATGCCGTTGAAAACTTTAATAGCCTCATCCTGACTTCGAATATCTTTCACTACGCCGCCAACATCGGTTTTATGGGAAATCAACGGGTCATCGATTTTCATGACCATGGGGAAGTCCAGATTCGAGATCGCTTTCCTGATATCCGCCTGCTTTTTAACTTGAGAAGACTTAGCCGGTCTAACGCCGTAGGCATCGAGAATATTCAGGGCGTCCTCGCCGACTAATATCTCTTGTCCGGCATTTATACCGGCGTCGATAATGCTTTCAACACGATCTGTATCGGCCAGGAAACTTTTATATTCGCCTTTTGGCCTTTCGATCCATTTGCGATATCGGACCATAGCGGACATCGCCTTGGCGGCCGATTCAGGAAACGTATAAACAGGAATCCTGCGCTTGGTCATCTCCTCCGACCCGGAGACAACGTCGGGAGCGCTCATAAAACAACCCAGCACGGTTTTGTTGTTCTTGTGCTTCTCGATAACTTCAGCTATCGCCGTAACCACGGCTCTGTGATCAACGACTATCGGCGGTACGAATATCACAATTACGGCGTCGACGTTTTTATCGGATAAACAGGCATCCATAGCGACCCGGTAAGCATCGGGGCCGCCCGAAGCGATAACATCTACAGGATTATTTATAGCCGCTACTACCGGCAGGTTTTCCCTAAGATGCTTAAGTGTCTTCTCCTCGAATTGAGCCATCGTCAATCCCAGACTCACTATGGCGTCGGTGGCTAAAATGCCCGGACCGCCGGCATTAGTGATTACCGCTATCCGATCGCCTTTGGGCAATGGCTGATTGGACAACGCTTGAGCCGCGTCAAAAAGGTCATCAACCGATGACACTCTCAGGACGCCGCATTGATCGAACAAAGCCTCCGTGCCGACATCAAGACCGGCAAGAGCTCCGGTATGAGAACTGATTGCTTTAGCGCCGGCTGCCGTTCGTCCGGCTTTAACCGCAATAATCGGTTTTTTGCGGGTTATCTTACGGGCAATTTTAGTGAAATTCCTGGGATCCCCAAAATTTTCCAAATAGAGCAAAATAATTTCAGTGTCTGGGTCATCCTGCCAGTAGCGAAGAAGGCTGTTACCCGAAATATCGGCTTTATTACCCACCGAGGCGAACATCGAAAAGCCGAGGCCTATCTCATTGGCATAATCCAGAATAGCTTCGCCAAGCGCGCCCGATTGCGACAAGAATCCGACAATACCATTAAGCGGTTTGGTTTTCGAAAATGTGGCATTCATCGAAATTTTGGGATCGGTATTTAATACGCCGAAACAGTTGGGGCCTATCATCCGCATATTGTGCTTGCGAACGACTTCTAAAAGCTCCGACTCCTTCTTAGCTCCCTCTTCGCCGATTTCCTTAAATCCGGCCGTGATAACCACAACTCCCTTAACACCCTTCTCGCCGCACTGCTCAACTATGTTGATTACATGATCGCGTGGAACAATTATCATAGCCAGGTCCACCGCGTCGGGAACATCGAGTATCGTGGAATAGCATTTTATAGAATGAATTACGCTGGCTTTCGGATTTACGGGGAAGACTTTGCCGTTAAATTCCGATTCGATGAGGTTGTGAAGAATCTCCCGTCCGATCGTTCCTTTTTTAGTGGACGCACCAATTACAGCTATTGATCTGGGCCTGAATATGCAATCAAGATTTTTAGACATCTATTACCTCCAATTTATTACAACTCAAGTAGCCGCAAAGTAATTCCACCGGTTCATTCGGGCAAGGGAATTCCTTAAATATTACCTAAATTTATAGAATAGATTTGTGTTTTAGCGTTAATTATTAGTATGGATACGCCTCGCCCCCGACCTATGCGTCGCGCCATAATCCCTTGTCTATCTGACTCTTATGACGCTTTAATGTGGTCAATTATATTCACTCGGCCAGCTTACCCAATCAAGCGGATTCCGGCCGATTCCACTCGCCACTTCTGCCGCCGCTTTTTTTCAGTAATTTAACCGATTCGATTATTAGGCCTCTATCGACGCTTTTTCCCATATCATAAATCGTTAAAGCGGCTACACTTGCGGCGGTAAGCGCTTCCATTTCGACGCCGGTTTTGTAATGAGTTTGTACCTCGGCCCTAATTTCGACCGATGGGGGTTTCTCGATAAGCTCCACGTCCAAAGAAACATGCGTAATCGGTATGGGATGACATAAGGGGATCAAGTCGGATGTCGTTTTGGCGGCCTGAATACCGGCGATTTTTGCCACCGAAATGGCATCGCCCTTGGCGAGCTTATTTTCATTCAGCAGAGAATACAATTCGCCCGAAATTAAAATCCGTGCCATAGCTATGGCGCGTCTGCTAGAATCGGCTTTATCGCCCACATCCACCATATGAGCATCGCCCTTATTATTAACATGCGACAATTTCTTTTTATTCATCCGTTTTCCTTAAAGACCTTCAAGTGCGCTTGAAAGAATTCGTGTCGTTTTATTTATCCGGTTTTTCACCTCTAATTAGAGCCAGTGCGTGCTCCAGCGCCGGTTCGATTACCCGCAGATTCTCCACCGCGCCCGCGGGGCTACCGGGAAGATTAACTATCAGGCTTTCACCTACCGTGCCCACCACCGCCCTGGAGATCATGGCATGCGGCGTGATTTTAAGTGATGCCTGCCGCATGGCTTCTTCCATTCCCGGAACACGTTTCTCGATAACTTCCAGGGTTGCCTCAGGAGTAACATCTTCCGGCGCCAGCCCGGTTCCCCCGGAAACCAGGATCAGATCGATTTTCTCGATTCGAACCCATTGTTTAAGCGTCGAGGATATTTCATATTGATCATCCGGCACTACCTTTGAGAGAGCTACTAAATAACCGAGAGTTACAAGACGTTCTGTTAATTTCGGCCCGGTAGTATCAGCCCGGGCGCCGGTAAACGATCTGTCGCTGGCGATTAGCACGGCGGCTTTAAATCTTGAATTTTTATTATTTCGAAAGTCGGACAGCATAATCTCTCAAACGGCTGAATATGGCGATTATCCCTACAGAGGTTCACTCTTTTCACATTTTCACTTTAGGCTTAAAAATATACATGTGTGGATTAAGTGTCAAGAATATAGTCAATAAATAGAAAATTACGGTATTTATGGTTACTAACCGATTATAATAGTTTAGGCGGAAACCATTTGCGATTTTTCATCCAGTACTTCTCGAATTGATTTTCCCAGAATTTGCATTGTATAAGGTTTCCTGATATATCTTCCCACGCCTAATTTTTCGGCTTGTTTGACTCGATCTGTCTCGGAAAAACCGCTGGCGATAATTGCTTTCTGGCCCGGGTGGATTTTAATTATAGCTTGATAAGTTTGCAAGCCGTCAAAATCCTCCTCCATAATCATATCAAGGATCACCAGATCGGCCTGATTATGCTTTAGATACTCGACGGCTTCCCTACCTCCCGAAGCAACCTGTACCTTATAACCCAGGCTTCTCAAGATAATCGAGGCGAGTTCCCTTTGCTCTTCTAAATCGTCGACGACCAGGATTTTTTCGCTGCCCCTGATATCGATAACCGCCTGATCGTCGGTTTCAGGAACCGCCGACTCCTTCGTCACGGGCAGATAGACGATAAATTCTGTTCCTTCATTCAGCTTACTTTTAACGTCAATATAGCCATTGTGATCTTTCACCACCCCGTAAACGATCGCCAGACCCAGGCCGCTGCCGCTTGAGCCCAACTTCTTTTTAGTATAAAATGGCTCGAATAAATGCTTCTGGTCTTCTTTTCTAATCCCCAGCCCGGTATCGTAAACGCTCATAATTGCATATTGGCCCGCTTCAATATTGTCGAAACCACACATCAGCTTCTCAATATGCCTGGTTTCCGATGATATTTTAAGCTCCCCCCCTTCAGGCATGGCTTCGAACGCATTGATCACGAGATTCATGATAATTTTATAGAGATGAGATACCGATCCGTGAATCATGGGGACATCTTCATCCAGGTCGACGACCACTCCGACTTTGCAATGCTTGCTGGCTACACTCGCAAAATCAGGGGACTGAACATATGAATTAACGACCTCATTCAATTCTACCGGGGTCATTTCATACCGTCCCCGCCTGGCCATTGTCAGCAGATCCTGAACGACCTCGGCGGCTCTTTGAGCGGATTTTTCGATTTTTGTGATTTCACTTCTTATCGGACTATCCCCAGGAAGTTTCATCATTATTATTTCTGGATACGCCACCAATGGTCCGAGAATATTGTTTAAATCATGGGCGACTCCACCGGCCAGGATTCCCAGCGATTCCATTCTTTCCGCCCTGGTCAATTGATCCTGAAGCGTTTTTCTCTGCTGCTCGGATTTCTTGCGTTGAGTGATATTCTGCGCGTAGATATTCACGTAACCTTCTTCGACCGACGGCGAATATGTGAATGAATATGCCAGATCACCGCAACAATACTCATCATCCCGATTGCGTCCCTGAGCAAAAACATCGATTATCTTGGTTCTTATATCTTCCGGTAATATCATCCCTATCGCGGCTTCCCAGTAATCCTGAAGAAAACGACTGGCCTTATTCGCGTAAAGTAATGTGCCGTCACGAGCCACGCGAAGCACGGGGTTGGGATTCTCGCTGGGAAATTTAGCCAGATTTCTAATTTCCTCTTCCGCCCGTTTACGCTCAAACGCCATAGCTATATGGCCCGAAACATATGACAGCAGGTCAAGGTCATCTTTGGTATAAATATCAGGATCGGTATAGCTCTGAACGGCCAAAACACCGATTACGCCTTTGGGAATTTTTAACGGCGCCCCGAGCCAGATTGGTGACGGTTCACCCGACATAATAATCTGTTTCTCCTCATTCAACCGTTTTTGAGTTTCCACGTCGGCATAAAGGGGAATGCCTGTTTTCCGGACATAATCGGTAAATGTATTGGGCAAACGTTCAGGTCCAAGTCGATCGGCTTCACGCTCGTCTCTGACAAAAGGATATGAATAAATATCTTCATCCTCATCATATAAAGCGATATAGATATTGGTTGTATCAACCAAAGTACTCAGAACTTCGTTAATCGTATTCGAAAGCTCTTCCAGGTTAGGCGATAAATTAACGGCTTCCGAAATTTTGAATAAAACTGACTGTATTTCACCGGCTCGCTTGCGTTGAATCGAGTAGCGAATCGATCGTTCGAGTATAGAGGAATCAAGCTTGCTCTTGACCAGGTAATCCATCGCCCCGGCTTCCGAAGCCCTTATATCGACATCCGAATCACCCTGACCGGTCAGCAATATCATGGGCGCCGAACAACCGGCGGCGATAGCTTTCTGGATCAGATCCAGCCCGCTCTGCTTTCCCAGGCGATAATCAACGAGATATACGTCATGGCGATGTTGGCCGATTACTTCCAGGGCTTTATCGTAAATCGGAATCCAGTCTAATTTATACCGTGATCTCTTGATCTCCGAGATCAGATCACTGGTAATTAGATAATCGTCATCATCGTCATCAACTAACAGCACTTTTATGATGCTGTTGTCCATTCAGGTCTCCGCCTTTCTGGAAAGGTAATTCTACGATTTCAAACCAGTACAATCTGAGAGTTTTCATTATCTCTACGAGCGATTCGAACGACACCGGTTTCGTTATAAACGAATTAACACCCAGATCATAGGTGCGAAAGATATCCTCTTCCTCATCCGAAGTAGTTAAGACTACAATCGGTATCCGCCTGAGCGCGGGGTCGGCCTTTATCTCTTTAAGCGCTTCCCGGCCGTCCTTCTTGGGCATATTGAGGTCCAGAAGGATTAAGCCGGGTATATTCCAATTATCCAGCTCGGCATATTTCCCCCGATGGTTAAGATAATCCATCAATTCTTCGCCGTTTTCGACTATATGAAGATCGTTGGCGAGGCGGCTTTCCTCGAGCGCCTCGGTTGCCATCAAACGATCGTCGGGATCATCCTCCGCCAGTACAATCGTGATCGGTTTTCCTATAGCTTTCATTTTGGTATTCTCCTCTGCCATTTTTAGGGACACGGAACCATGAAACTTGTCTCCATGCCATCGCCTTGAATCTTTTGAGGTTCATCCAGGTTTTCCGCCGAATCGTCTTGATTCGCGTTCTGGACAATATCTATCTTGTCTGTTTCTTCGTTATTCTGTTTTAATGGCATAGTGATTAAGAACTTCGATCCTTCACCCGGCACACTCTTGGCGGTAATGGTTCCACTATGACGTTCTACTATTTTGCGACAGACCGCCAGGCCAAGACCGGTTCCCTCATATTCGCTGCGGCCATGAAGCCTCTGAAAAACCGTGAATATTCTGTCGCAATACTTTTCATCGAAACCGATCCCGTTGTCTTCCACCACAAGATGGCACAGGTTTTTACCCTGGCCATGACCACCACGGCGCTCCCTTATAATCTCGCTATGAACCTTGACAACCGGCGGCTCGTTCTCTTTGTGGAATTTGAGTCCATTGCCGATAAGATTCTGTAGAAGCTGACGCATCTGCAACGGATCGGCCTCTATTTCCTGAAGCTCACTCAACTCCACACGCCCGCCCTGACGTTCGATAGATACTTCCATATCCGATAGAACTTCTCGGGCTATTTTATTTAGATCCAGCACGACAAACGGCTGGGCTTTGGATGAAACTCTCGAAAATGTAAGCAGGTCCTTGATTAAAGTCTGCATACGACCGGCTGCCGATTGCATCCGCTCAAGGTAGGTTAAGCCCTTCTCGGATAACTCGTCGGCACAGACTGCTTTCAAACGATCACCAAAAGCCTGAACTTTTCGTAACGGCTCCTGTAAATCATGGGAGGCTACAAACGCGAAATCCTCCAATTCCCGATTGCTTCTTTCCAACCTGGCGGTAAAAAGCCGCAATTCATCCTCGGCTTTCTTTCGCTCATTGATTTCATCCTCCAACTCCGTAGTCCGCGAGCTGACCCGCTGTTCCAGATCCTGGTTTAGATTTCCCCATTTCCGCTGGGATGTTTCCCAGTAATTAACCAACTCATTGACCGAGTGGGCCAGATAACCGATTTCATCGCTGGAGTTAATCGATGATCTCTGAGTCAGATCACCTTCGGTTAATTTTTCCAGGGTATCTTTAAGCCGGTTGATAGGGGCAGCTATTAGTTTCCTGAGGATTATCGCGACCACTACACCCAGTATTAAAAATAGGGCGCAAGCCCAGCTTATGATGGATTTATGACGGGCAACAATCGTCCTGGTCTCGGCCGTGGAAAGGCCTATATAGAGGTAGCCGGTTTCATGACCATTGTCGATAATCGGCGCCGAGGCAATATAAATCAAGCCATCATCGGACACTCTGTTTTGCTTGATGGCCGATATATAATTCAGTTGTTCCGCTTTAACTATATTATAAGCTGAGCGATATTCGCCTGCCGCATCGTGTACTACAATAAATTCAAGATGGTCTTTACGGACGGCGGCTGTTAATATATCCTCCAGATCTTTTTCGCTATCTGAAATAAGAGCCGGCCCTATTATCCGGCCGGTGATATTAGCCACATCATTGGCCCTGTCATCTAATAATTTAAATGACTGCTTTTCCGCGTGGGTGGGGGCAAAGATATAAATAAAAAGCGATATCGAGCATACCAAAAAAACTATGCCAATTGCGAGCTTGGCTGAGATCGTCGAAAGCCAGGCAGTAAATATCTGTTTAAATTGCTTTCTCATTTATCGCCCTTTCTTTTAACATGTCATAGTTGCTTATACTTGAGGCGTTAAGACAAATTTACCGTTTTTATATCGCGTTACGATATAAAATCGTAAAAATCGTCAGATCTGGCCTTGAATTTTGGTCAATTTACATTGATCATATTTACATATAGATATATCGGTTCAATAATATCTGATTTAATGGGAGATGGTATATGATAGCAATAATGCTACTGTCGAAAAATATAGGATGATCAATACACATATCGCTTTTCCCTGACAAGATAACGTGTTGCAACACAAAGTGTTCTGTCGCACTACCAACCGCATGCCAATGACATAAGTTGGCTCATTATCGAAATGGCCGCTTATCACGAATAGGTTAATATGATGCGGCACAATGAATTACAGCTAATAAAAAACCCGACACAAACACTAAACCAATGTTGCAGGATGAACCAGAACACTAATGTTCAATCCTTCAATGAGTTATCCATCGTATTGATTCTTAAGGGCTAATTTTAAAGCCTGCTATTGGAAAAATGGGCAATTCTATAAATCCATAACGTCCGGGCTTAAAAGGATATCAGTTTCGGGAACCCATCATATCTTAATGGAGTTAAGTAGTCCATATAAACAAACCATCGCTGATCTTTCAGCAAATGTCATGAGGTATGACTAAAGCGAAACAGGAGGAGTAACCATGAAATCAAATACTATAACATGTTTACTGGCAATATTTTACGTTGTTGCCGGATCGGTACACGCGGAAACAATAAATTATGTGTCGTCGGCTCTCTGGACAGACGCGAATGAGGTTAGGGTGGCAGGCGAATACGCTTATTGCGATTTTGACAATGGGCTACTAATCCTTGATATCGCTGAGCCATCAACGCCAACCCTGGTAAGCCAAATGCCATTAGGTGGAAACCAGCGGAAATTATGCGTTTCAGGCGATTATCTTTATATAGCTAACGACATTTATGGTTTACAGGTTGTTGATATTGCCGACCCTGAAAATCCGGTGCTGTTATATAGTTATAGCACAGAACACGAGGCTATAGGTATCTCTATATTCGAAGGTCACGCATTTGTAACAACGACATGGGATGATGAAAGCACCGGCGATGATTATAGTGAAATGCTCATCTATGATTTATCCAATCCTGCTGAGCCCGAACAAATCGGTCAATTTAGTGCTTATTTTTCTTTGCCTTTTACAGACGTTTTTGCCACCGACAGCCTTATTTTCGCTACTTACGGTGGAAGTCGTCTTATTGAAGGCTATGATATTACTTTCGGAGGCCTGGCTGTATTTGATATGAATGATATTTCAAATCCGGCTATGATAGGCGATTACCAAACTCATGAAGCTGGTTTTAACAGCGTTTTCGCCGACAATGAACACGCTTTTGTTGCCAACAGCGGCAAAGGCCTGCAAATATTCAATGTCCAATACTTAGGAACTATCTTCCTTGAGAGCGAGCACTCAACTCCAGGGACCGCTTGGGATATTTCAGTGGCTGGCAATTATGCTTTTATAGCTGATGCCGGCGAAGGTATTCAAGTGTTTGATATCACTGATACTGGATCGCCGGAGTTGACGGCGAATTATCAGGATGGTCATTATATATTAAATTTTGATATCGCCAATGATTATGTTTTTACATCAAGTAGAACCAGCGTCAGGATTATAGATATTTCAGAACCATTTAATGCATTCCTGGCGGGTAGCATTACTACGCCTTACGCGGTCGATCATGTATCCGTATCCGGAAATCTGGCCGGGGTATCACTGGACAATTCAGGTTTTCAATTAATCGATATCGCCGATCCCTATAATCCAGTCATGGCCGGGCATTCGGATGTTTCGGACAGGGTTCACGCTTCTTTTTTAGACGGTGATTTCGCTTATGTGGTCGATTTCTCATCGGGATTTCAAATATTCGATATCAGTTATCCGGACAATCCCGTATTGGAGGGAGCATTGTATTTGAACGGCGAGACGCATGATCTTTATATTGCGGGCGATTATGCCTATATAGCTTCGGGCCTTGATGGATTACGAATATTGGACATAAGTAATCGAGAGCAACCCGAAGTAATAGGCAGTTTTGACTATCAGGGTTATGCCAAAGGTGTCTGTGTTAGCGGAAATTACGCTTATGCCACAGCTGACGCTTTTGGCCTTAGAATTATCAATATTGCCGATCCTTCAAGTCCCCAATTGGTGAGTACTATAGAAACACCCGGTCGTGCCAGTCAAGTATGTGTTTCGGGCGATTATGCGTATGTTGCCGATGGCTATAATGGTGATCTACTGATAATCGATATAACCAATCCCGCGTTCCCCGATTTGGCCGGCAGTTTTGATGTGCAGGGCGGTAGCGTTTATGATGTAACCGTTTCAGATAATTTTGCTTTCGTGGCGACCGGCGACCTTCAGGTTATAGATATATCAGATTCTGAAAATCCTGTTTATGTGGCCGGCTATAATACGCCTGGCTTCGTTCAAAACATCTTCGTAGCGGACAATTACATTTACATCGCGGATGACGCTTCGCTGATGATACTTCATTTCGATCCACAGACCGGCATAATCAGCGATACATCTGTATTACCGGGTCAATATTCGATCGCTCAAAACTACCCGAATCCTTTCAATGCTTCAACAACTATTACTTACCGCTTGACCGAGACAGGCCATATAAGTGTTGAGATATTTGATTTACTTGGCCGGAAAATCGAAACTCTTGTAGATTCCAGACAGAGTGCCGGGAATCATCAAGTTGCCTGGAATGCTTCAAATCAGACATCCGGTATATATTTCTATAAGATCCGCGGCGGTGGGCTTTCAGAGCGCAAAAAGATGATATTGCTGAAATAATTAATTAAGAATATCCGCAAAGAAAAGGGGCTCTAAGGGCTCCTTTTTTATATATCCTTTCATTATTTTCATATGTTTCAATTTTATCCATTATTATCGGGATTTTATTCTAAATGTTTTTTATAGACCGATAAGTTTATCAAAGGGGCGAGTTTAATTTATTGAATGTCTGAAAAGGGCGGTAAAATTTCTGTTATTGGTATAAGCGAAGACTATAGCATTAATTCCCAGCAAGATGCCATTAATGAGTTTAAAGGCATCCGGCGGATCAGGTTCTTAGCCTGTATTCTGATGCTATTGACGTTTATTGTAATCCGATTTTTCGATTGGCTCGAATTTCCATTTTTTTATGTTGCCCTGACACTATTTTTTGAAATGTTCATCAATCAGCCTTACGATTGGATTATTCGCACGATAAAAAAGCCGAAGTTGATTCTTCTTACAAATCTAATAATAGATGTAATTTTAATGACTTATGGTATCCATTATGTTGGCGGAATGAATATGTTCGTTATGCTATTAATATATCCGTTAGCTATTAGTTTCACCGGCATCTCTTTAGATGTTAAAAGGACTTTTATCCTGGCAAATCTGGCATTTGTTTGCTACGCCGTAATGGTTTACTTGGAATTTAACGGCATAATTGAAACAATTCCTGTAGTAACATTAAACTTATCGGCCAATTTCAGGCTGGCCACGACGCTACTCGTACTCCCATGTTTCAATCTTATCGCGTATTTTACTTCCTATCTTACTAAAATCAATCGAGAAGGCAAGCAGGATTTAAAGCAGATAAACTATCGGTTGCAGGCAGAAATAGTTGAGCGCAGGCAGGCTGAGTTAGCTTTAAGGGAAAGCCAGGATACATACAAGGCGGTTTTCGAATCGTTTCTCGATCTTTACTATCAAACCGACATGAAAGGTTTTGTCACTAATGTTTCACCTTCATGTTATACGCTTGTCGGCTATGATCAGGACGACATTATCGGCAGACCTGTTACCGATTTTTATCCCGAACCCAAACAGCGGAAGCAATTATTCAAGAGTATCTTGCGTGATGGATCAGTCAATGATTTTGAATTGACTCTTTTAGGTAAGGATGGACGCCATATCCCCGTATCAGTCAACAGCCGGATAGTTTTCGATAATCAAGGCAGTCCTCTGCGAATCGAGGGCACAATTCGGGATATAACCGAACGCAAACTGGCCGAGAAAACTCTGAGGAGAAGCGAGGAGAAGTATCGCTTGCTGTTTAAAAACATGATTGTCGGTTTTGCCTATCACAAAATTATTCTGGATACTAGTAGTAAACCCGTAGATTACATTTTCCTCGACATAAATGATGTCTTCACTAAGCAAACAGGACTGGAAAAAAGTAAAATAATTGGTAAGCGAGTAACCGAAGTTATCCCCGGCATTGAAAAATCGGAATTTGACTGGATTGGAGTCTATGGCAAAGTTGCCCTTACCGGCGAAGGCGCGCGTTTTGATCAATACTTAGAACCGCTTCAACGTTGGTATTCAATTTTCGTATACTGCCCTCAAAAAGGGTATTTCGCCACGCAGTTTGTCGATATTACTGAACGTAAGCAAACCGAGCGGGAGCTTTCCGGGGAGAAGGCATTCTCCGATGCGGCGATAGCCAGCTTGCCGGGAATATTCTATGTCTTCGATGAGCATGGTAAATTCATGCGTTGGAATCATAATTTTGAATCAGTATCGGGTTATTCCGGCGATGAGATTGCGCAGATGCGAGCGGCGGAGTTTTTCCCCCCGGATGAACGCCAAAGTATCAAAGAGGCGATCGGGGAAGTGTTTATCAGGGGTTGGTCTTCATTAGAAGCCAACATCATGTCAAAAGATGGAAGTACAACCTTATATTATCTCACCGGGGCAAGGTTTGAGGTGGGCGGCGAACTCCATCTGGCCGGTATGGGTGTGGATATCACTGAGCGCAATGCCGCCGAACAAGCCCTTATTGAGAGCAGGAATAGATTCAAGGTGCTCTCCGAGCAAAACCTGCTGGCCATGTTTTTCATTCAGGATAATGAGATTAAATATGCCAATGAAGCCGCGGCGGATTTATTCGAATACCCTATCAACGAGATAATCGGATGGAATCAACAAGATTTCACTGAAACAATCCACGAAGATGATCAGCCTTTCGTTCGGGATCAGGCGATTAAAAAACAATCCGATGATATACGCGCAGTGGCCCACTATTCGCTAAGGATAATAACCAGGACCGGTAAGATTAAATGGATTAATTTATATTCCAAATCAATTATCTATGAAGGTCAACTTGCGGATTTCGTAACACTCATAGATATCACGACTCAAAAAAGGGTTGAAGATATTCAACTAACCCTATCGAAAATATCAGAGGCTTCGAATTTATCCAAAAGCCTTGAAGAGTTATTAAGGATAATTCATAAAACCCTGGGGAATCTAATCGATACCACGAATTTCTATATCGCTCTTTATAATGAAGAGGATGATATATATTCATATCCACTATTTATTGATGAATGTGAAGGATCAATGCTCGAGCCGGAACGTCTGCCCAACAGCCTGACTGATTATGTTCGCAGAACAGGTGAACCTTTATACGCAAACGATAAGGTGTCTAAGCGACTCGAGGAAGAGCATGGGGTGGCTACGGTTGGCGAACCATCGCCGATTTGGCTAGGCGTCCCGCTAAAAATTCCGCAAGGCGTAATTGGCGTCGTTGTCGTGCAGAGTTACACTAATCCGGATATATATACAAAAGATGATCTTGACCTTTTGTCATACGTATCGGGACACATAGCCGTTGTTATAGAACGCAAGCTCGCGGAAGACGCATTAGGCAAAAGCGAGGAATTGCTCAGGGCAACGGTCGAATCGACCGCCGACGGCATATTGGTAACCGATATAAAAGGCAATATCACTCACACAAACGCGCGTTTTGTCGAGATGATGAATATCCCTCAAGAAATAATTGAATCAAAACACGCGGTCAGCCTAATTGAACATATAAAAATACGGGTTTCTAATCCCGAAAAATGTCTAACTAATCTTCAGGATCCGGAACAAACCTTGCGTGAGAAAGCGGAGACGATTTATTTTAAAGATGGCCAGATTTATGAACGCTATGCCAGCCCGTTAATCCAGAACAATGAATTAACCGGAATGGTCTGTAATTTTAGAGATATAACCGAACGGAAACATACCGAACAGCTTCTCAAACAGTCCGAGCAAAAATACCGCTCACTTATAGAATCGCTTCATGATGGAATGGGCATAACCGACCTTGATGAAAACATGATCTACGCCAATCAGGCTTGCTGTAAGATGTTTGGTTATCCTTTCGATGAACTTATCGGAATGAATCTCAGCCGGATAGTCGTCGAAGAGGATTTACCTTTAATTCGCAAGGAAACCGAACAAAGAAAGAATAACAAACATAGCAAATACGAAGTCAATATCAAAAGGAAAGACGGTCAAATCAGTCAAATTCTGATATCGGCGACACCGCTTCATGATAATAGAGGTGATGTGATAGCCACGGTGGGAATATTCGCGGATGTTACTGACATAAAAAAGGCCGAAAAAGAAAAAAACGAATTACGCGATAAACTAACCAGAGCTCAACGAATGGAATCATTGGGCGTGCTCGCCGGTGGTGTCGCCCACGATCTTAATAATATTCTCGGGCCATTAGTCGCCTATCCGGAAATAATAAGAATGGGACTCGAGCCGAATAACCCGATTTTAAGCCACATTACCAAAATCGAAAATTCTGCCCAACGGGCAGCCGATGTCGTTCAGGATCTTCTGACAATGGCCCGTCGGGGACGATACGAAATGTTGCCTCTGGATTTCAACGAAATGATACAAACATATTTAGACTCGCCAGATTTTACCAAGTTACAGGCGAATAATCCGGAAATTGAAGTCCTACCGGATCTAGATACATCGATTCCCAATATTCACGGCTCGGTTTCTCATCTTTCCAAGGTCGTGATGAATCTAATAATAAACGCTTTCGAGGCCATGCCCAAAGGCGGACTTCTAGCGGTAAAAACCGAGAAACAGTACGTGGAAAAACTCATCGGCGGCTTCGATAATATTGAGGTAGGCGAATATCTGGTTTTAACCGTTCGAGACACTGGATTCGGTATCGATCCAAAAGACCTGAAGCATCTGTTCGAGCCTTTCTATTCTAAAAAGGAAATGGGCCGAAGCGGCAGCGGTCTGGGACTGGCAATAGCCTATGGTGTGATTAAAGATCATAACGGTTACATAGATGTTATAAGCGAAATAAGCCGCGGCAGTGACTTCGTAGCATACCTGCCGATTATCGAAATCACAGCGCCCCTGGACAGGAAAGCCGTAATTGATATCCGGGGTAGCGAAAAAATCCTGGTAGTTGATGATATCGAGGAGCAAAGGGAATTAGCGGCTACGATACTATCGACCCTGGGCTACAAAGTCGAGGTGGCGCCCGAAGGCAGATCCGCCGTTGACTATCTTAGCCACAACGAAGCCGACCTGGTAATATTGGATATGATCATGGAAGATGATTTTGACGGCTTGGAAACTTATCGTGAAATAATAAAAAAACATCCCGGCCAGAAAGCGATTATCGCCAGCGGCTATTCGGAAACGGATCGGGTCAAAGAGGCGGAAAAACTAGGTGTCGGAAAATATATCAGGAAACCATACACCATGCAAAAACTCGGCAAAGCAATCAGGGAAGTGCTCGTTTCATAGCATTCGTTTATGATAAACTAGTTCGCTAATCCAATCTTACCAGGGCTATCTTCTATAGGCAATATATATATCCGCTTCTATCATTTGCATATCATCGGAAAAGTAGTGATGAACAAAATAGATATTACCTTGACTATCCAGGGTGGGTTCGCCGGCGAAGCTGGAGATGATCTCCTCGGATTCACCCCAGGTATCTTCATCTATTTTAAAACTCCTGAACACCGCCGGTCCGGGATAGCCCAGGCTGCTTTCCGCGGTATACCATAATTCATTGCCATCGGCACTGACATATGGCAGAAATTCGTTATACGGCGTATTAACATTCGTGCCCAAATTAACCGCGTCGCCCCATACGCCGTCGCTCTTTACGGTTTTCCAGAGATCATAGCCGCCATGGCCGTCTAAAACATCGGTACCGAAATATAGCGTATTGCCGTCGGATGATAAATGCAACTCTCCTATCTCGATTTCGGCGTTTAACCGTTGCCCGGCATTCGTTACATTGCCCCAGTCACCAGCTATTAACTCGGCTATATAAATGTCAATTGTCCGATAACCATCGGCTCGGGCGGAGCAAAACCACAATTTATTGTCCCGCGAGAAAGGGCAGCCATCCAGGGCGAGATCATCGCTTAAGATAATCTTACTCGGCTCAGTCCAATTGCCGGAGATATATCGCGACCACCATATACCGGTTACCCTATCGAGTAACTGCTGCTCGGGCGGCACATCTACGTCGGGCGTGAAGAAAAAGAAAAAGGTATCGGCATCGGGAGTAATAAACGGAGAATCCTCGGCTCCGGCGGTGTTTATCAGCCCTGGCAAGGGCACGGGGTCTTGCCAAAGATCCAGATGCAGCACAGGGGGGTAATAATCCGTCTCCGGGGTCATCTTGATCGCTTCGTACGGGATTGACTGCCCACGGGTCGGCGTGGGCAGTTCACCGGCCGAAATGCTTCGCCACGTATCATAAGCCAGTTTTCCGGTTCCATTTCTGGCAATCAGGCCAAAATCATCGGCCATGCCCATATCATGCAGCCAGCACCAACCCAGAAGATATAGATCGAGGCCCTGATCGATTGTAAGTCGACTTGCCAGATCGGCGACAAACTCCGATTGACCTTGTTCACCCCCGAAAAACTCGTTTGCCGGCCAGGCCACTTCGCTAAAACCAAACGGCTTGCCGGAAATATAGTCTTCCACCCTCGAATAATAGTCGCTGTCTATATCCGATGGCTGATTATGCGGATTCTCCATAGGGTTACCCTGGGCATCAAGCCTGACGCTATTGGGATAACTCGTAAATACCAGTATATCAAGCTTAGCCGAATCGAACATATCCAGAACATCCAGGTCGGCCTCACGCAACTCATCGACTATTTCGCGGGCAAAGACGCAAAAAACAACGGTTTCCGGCGAAAGTTCTTTTACAGCGTCGTAAATTTCATCATACAAACTGACAAAATGTTGAAAACCGTTGGCATCGCCCTCATCGACGCCGTATTGCTCATACCAACGGTTCACCTCATTACCGACAGACAGGTAAAGGGGGCGGACAGCTCGAACCACATCCAGGACAGACCGTTTGTAAGCATCCCTCCATATTGTATCACTCAGGCTGGGATTTTCCATATCATCAGGTGCATGTAAAATAAGCGAACCATCCGCGGAATCTTTATCAATAAATGAGAAATGGATGATAGGAAACATGCCATTGTCCCGGATAAGCTGCTCTACATGCATTTGGCCATAATAATCCTCCAAAGTCTCGGCATAATCCCAAAATCCGAATGCCCCTATACCGGCCGCCCATACAGGCGCGAACTCAACATGGTCGGCCGCCTGCGAATACGATTCATCAAAGTCCTGACCGTTTGCCGGGATCGGCAAAACTCCCATATAAAACCCGCGGTCGGGAAACGACGGATTATCAATCGGCGTTAATATATCATCCTCATTGGGATCATCCGGTTTGGAACAGGTTAAGCAGACCATCAATAGTGATAAACAGGCAAATAGTATCAACCGGGATGGTTTCATCATTAGATAATGTTTAGTATTTTGCATATCATTCAGTCTTTCGATTTATCTGATGTTTTCTTCGCCAACAAATATCTTCTACAATTCGTCTAACACGTTTCGAATAGATTTTGACATCAGCCGGTAGCCTTCGGTGTTGGGATCGATTGGCCCCCGAGATAGATCGGCTCGTAAAAATCCGTTATCATTGGACATCATGGCATTGAAATCGACATACCTGATGTTTTGATTATCACAATATTCAACCAGCCAACGATTGTAGATATTAATATTATCCCTGACTGAATACTCGCCGAATTTATCCAACGGCTCCATTAGAGGTATCATCGTGGCTAAAATCGGCACGATATTATTCGCTTTGGCTATATCCACCATCGAAGATACGTACTCCTGGATTTCCTCCACCGAATGCTGGGGCCGCAGGTTATACGAGCTGATTTCGATCACTACCGCCTCGGGTTGTAGTAAGACCACATCCTGGTTGAACCTGAGAAGCATTCCGGCGGACCATTGGCCTATAACTCCCCGCTTGATTATCTCATAGCCGTCGAATTCCCCGCCGATATCCCATCCGTCAACTACTTGCGTCCCCAAAAAGACGACTCTGTTATTGACCGTGGAACCGGTTTTAAGGCGCTTATTCTCTTCGGCAAACCTTGACCGACCAGAAAACTCATCTACGACGTTAGTGTACTTATCGAGCCATTCGTTGGCGCCGCGACGGTAATCGAGGGCACGATAGATCAGGTGAATATTGGCTACCAATGAGGCTACCAGTACTATTAATAGCCAGTTGCGTATCGCGGACTTATTATTTGGCAAAATTCAACCTCTCCCATCGGTTCTTAAACCTGTGTTGATCATTAAATTACGATAAAATCAGGTATTTGCCAACCGGAAAAGCCGCGAATTTGCTAACTCTTATTCTATTATAAAGGTCTTGTTTTTTAGGGAAAAATGGTTATATTTAGTATTAATGGTCGATGATTAAGTCGGAATAATGATATTTAATGAGCAGACCATAATTGGGGAGGACATAATGCGGAAATATGTATTCCAAGTGGTCATGATAATATTGCTGGTATTTCCGGTTATCGCTTTCTGCCAGGTTGATACTCTGAGAATGGTGGAAATAAGCAACATCGAAGTCCCCGGTGAAATCACGGAAATCTACATTGAAAGTATATTTAATAGCAATAAAGAGATATTCATCTGCACCGATGATGAGATTCATGTTTTTGATAGCCAGACAAATAATCCAATATGGTCACTGGATGGCCTGACTAACCCTCGGGATCTTCTTTTCGATGATATCAACAACGATGGCTTCACCGATCTGGCCTTCCGGGATGAGTATAACATCCGTATATATGATATCGTCAACGATATTCATATCTGGTCAAGCCCGACTTTAGATAGCACTTACAAATGCTATACAATCGGCGACAGGAATGATGATGACTGGATTGATGTTGTATACGCGACCAAAGAGCCATACACGCGCCCCGGTATAGAGGGCAATCTCGATACAGCTTGGGTCAATGTTTACGACGGACCGGGTTTCGAGACCGGATCAGGTTTTCATTTACTTATGCAGAACTCCAATTATAGTTATGATAGATTTAGAGAGTCTCCTCATAAAATTCTGGTCGATAGAATCACCGTTAATGAAGGTTTGCAAAATACCATAATTCTCTTTTCGGATTATTATTATGGATGGTTCGCCGAGGGTGATTATTCAGGACAGGTATTTTCCGGCAATGCTTGGCTTATTAATGGAATGAACTTTCAATACAATTACGTTTCTAACGTCTGTAGTTTGCTTTATCATGAAACAATATCTGAAAATGATTCATCTTTAATTTATTTTTTAAGTGATCGATATTCGATATCAGGTTCTGCCTGGGGCAATGGGCATGAATGTATTAAATATATCAAATCTTTTTCTGCTGATACGGTAATAACGGATAACAGGATTTGGCAAGAAAGCAGATGGGGTTCATACTATCTACACAGAATATTTGACTGGAAAGGATTCGTCATAGACGAATTCAATCTCGTAAATCCGGGAAATGAAATTATCTTTGCGAATGACAATAGAATATACCAATTCTCATATATTGATACAGATACGTTATGGATTACAGACCTCGAAACTGAAATCGATTCTCTTGAATTCGCGATTAATAGCCCCAATTTATATGACCATCAACAAATTATCTGTAAAATAACTGAACCTGCTTTGGAATATGCCTTATTTACATGCTTCAATGGATTGCTAACAGCCCGAATTCCCAACCCCGAAAACGAAATTACGTCTGTCTCCGACTTCAGCGGCGACAACACCGAGGAAATCCTCTCAATCGATGGCAACACCCTGCGCATCTACCATCTCGATTATGTATCTGATATCGATCAACCGGCGACTATCCCACATCATACCTTCCTCCAGCCCAATTACCCTAACCCATTCAACGCCGTTACCACAATCGAGTACGGTATCAAGCAGCCCGGTCATGTCGCAATCGATATCTATAACCTCCTCGGCCGCCATATCGAAACGCTTGTCGATACCGATAAACCGGCGGGGCAACATCAGGTAACCTGGCACGCCGATGATTACTCATCCGGCGTATATTTCTATAAGCTTCAGGCCGGTGATTATATCGAAACCAGGAGCATGCTGTTGTTGAAATAATCGGCGGCGGCAAATAGCACCCTTTCAAGCAATCTAAGAAACCTGCATATAGCCAATTTTATTATTTTGCTTACCGGCAAAGCATTTATTATAATTGCCTGTGCCTGTTAATATTCGGCAAAGTAAGTGGGACCTGCCGATTTCACCGCCTAACCGGAGATTTTCGCTAGAATGACGGATGTTATTGAAGATCAAAAAATCGATGTCAAATCACGATTTTTACGGTTCAATACCTTGCTGGCCTTCATAGCCGCGGCAATAGTAATATATATCTTTCTGACACGGTTTGATTTCAGTCAAGTCCTCGACATCATCGGCAAATCCAACTTCCTGTTCTATTTTTTCGCGTTTGCGGTTTTCTATGGCTTTCTACCGCTGCGAGGTCATCGCTGGCGTAAGTTGTTATTAGAGTCGGAGATAAACCTACCGACCTCCGAGTTGTCGCGGATATTTTATCAGGCTTTTTTCGTGAATTCAATCCTACCGGCCAGAATCGGCGATATTTACAGAGCTTATCTCTTGAAGAAACGGCGTAAAATATCGATGTCGTTATCTATCGGCGTACTCTTCTCCGAAAGGATATTCGATTTGGCTTCGATTGCCTTGCTGGTTCTTTTGGGTGGAATTTTTTATCTCGACAAAGTCGCTTCTCCGGAAATTCGGGGGTATATCACCACCGGCTTAACAGCCTTTGGTGTAATTGTCATATTATTTATCATATTCTCCTGGCGCGCCAATCTTGTCGACAGGTTTTTGCCCGAGAAATTCCGCAAATACTATGAGTCGTTCAAGAAAGGATTGTTCAAGTCCCCGAAACGAATACCCGCGATTTTACTGGAAAGCTTCATAATTTGGCTATCTGAGGCGGCCCGCCTTTACTTTGTGGCCTGGGCCCTTGGCTGCCAGATGGATTTCCTGATGGCCATATTCATCTCCCAGGCCGCCCTGATAATCATGACCCTGCCATTAACGCCCGCCGGTCTGGGGCTGGTTGAATTACTGATGTTCGCGGTATTAATTCCGGCCGGATTTTCCAAAGAACAGGCCGCCGCGATAGTTATCGCTGATAGGTTGATTAGTTACTGGTTATTGATTATATTCGGAGCAGTGCATTATATATTTTCGCCGAGGTATCGATGAAGAATTTTCTGGTATGCATACCAACGTACAACGAGCAGGACAATATCCTTCAAATTATTGAGGCCGTTCTGGCCCAGGGAGAGGATATTGAGGTATTAATAATCGATGATAACTCCCCCGATGGAACCGGTGATATTGTCGAGAACCTGAAGAAGTCTAGCAAACGGGTGCATCTGCTCAGACGACCCGGCAAAATGGGATTAGGTACAGCCTATATCGATGGCTTCAAATTCGGCCTGGCTTTACCCCATATCGGTTATCTAATGGAAATGGACGCCGATTTTTCGCATAACCCCAAGAGTTTGAAGCACTTCAAAGCGGCCATAAAGGAAGCTGATCTGGTTATAGGATCACGCTATGTCAACGGTATCAGTATTGTGAACTGGCCGATGACGCGGCTGCTGCTTTCATATTTCGCCTCAATATATGTTCGATGGATTACCAGATTACCGGTTCTGGATCCAACCGGTGGCTTTAAGTGCTTCAGGCGCGAAGCCCTTGAATCGCTCAATTTAGATCTAATTAAATCCAATGGCTATTGTTTCCAGATTGAGATGAATTTCTATATCTGGCGGGCTGGACTTAAAATAAAAGAGATCCCGATAATTTTTATAGATCGTCAGGAAGGCACCTCCAAGATGTCCAGAAAAATCGTCTACGAGGCAATCTGGGGAGTATGGCGGCTATTTTTCATTAAACTTTTTGGCCTGGACAAGAATGTCATTAAGGCTTAAAATTGCGCCAATAGAGGGTTTGGGAGCGGAAATTACGGGTAACAAAAAAATGACAAAAAAACGCATAGCTCCTTGCCCTTTACGGAATAAATATTTATATTGATTGTAATGATATGTGAATAATGATAAAGGAGAGAAGAGGATGAAAAAGGCTTTATTGACTGTCGTATTGTTGCTTGCATTAGCCGTAATGGTTTCAGCGCAGGAATACTGGAATCTCAAGACCTCTATTAAGGGAATTGACGTAATGCCTGGAGATGGCAATAATATGGGGATTGGCGCGGCGGCGGTCGTTACTTTTGGCGCGCCCGACGGCCAGTATGACTTCGGGTTTGAAGCAGCCAAGTGGTGGAGAACCTTCGATGAAGTCGATAGTGAGGTGGCCGAACTAATTGGATCCGGCGATATCGTAAGAGATAATGCCGATGTGGAGGTTGACCAGGGCGGCTTGAAGTTTTCGGCATTAGGTAAATACAAAGTCTTCAGTCTTATATCTGAGGGTAAGCTTGACCTGTATACCGGGGCTGGGGCCGGTTTCTATTTTCTTCAGGAAAGTCGCGAAGAAGCCAGACAAAATCCGGCCACAGGCTTATGGGCTGTTGAGAAAATCGATAAATATCTCGATACCAAGGGCCAGAGTTTTATTCTCATGGGTTTAGATGGGGACCTCTATAACAACCTCAACATTTTCCTTGAAGCTCGATTCACCTATATATTCGATTGGGATCGCTGGGATGATCCCTATGAAATCGGTTCGGCCCTGGGCTTGCGCTACGATTTCTAAACAATCCCGATTTAAATTTATAACCGCCCCGAACCAGGGGCGGTTTTTTTTTATAAGACCGGGAATTAGCAATAGAACCTCGATATTGTCATATACATCGACCACATCAGCTTAGCAGATTTTCGGACCCGATATGGCGAATTCAATTTTGAACTTATCGATCTATGGGCAATGAAAGGAAATGGTACCTGTTTGGATAGCCGATACAGCTTAATACAATTAGCGTTTTATGAAGCGATTGATAATAAAGGCGATCAAACGGAGTACGCCTATTGGTCGGACAACAATCCTATTTTACTTCACACTGAAATAGACAATGGGTCGAATCAGGAAAGCATCCCAGACCGCGTTGCCATCCGAATTTATTTCCAGTGAAAGATACTGAATTTTACGGTTGTCGCCCAGGGTGGGCATGGGCTTATGAAACATCTGGCCGTTGGCCGAATGATCGATCTTCTGCCAGTCAAGAAGGATCGATATACCGCCGCTGGCGGTTTCGCCAACCATTCTAAATTTAATTGAGCCGGGTGAAGCGTCCTCCGGGAAACGGGGGAACATATAAAATACAACCATCGAATCGATATCAACATTACCTGGCAAACCCAGTGGAATAGTGATATAAATTTCACGTCCCTCTTCGGGAGTCTGCTCCGGTCCGTGAGTATATATCCACGCTTTGTTATCGTATATGCATCTGCGCGCGGCCGTTTCATAATATTTCGATGAAGGTCCCGAAAAATAGCCCTCGTACATCCGACCACCAGCGAACTTCAGTTTCGAGATTTTAATATCTCTGAACTCCCAAACCAGATCATCGGATGACTCTATTTCGAACTGTTTGACATATTCTTTGTCGGATAAAAGTAAAAGCTTCTCACCATTCTTCAAAATTGGGTCAATGAATTCAACTTCTTTTTTGGGTTTGGGTTTCGTTTTGGCTTTGGGTTTCGGTTTTGGTTTATCTTTAGGCTTTTCGGGCTCCGGCGGGGGCGGTGGAGTAATTTGAATTACTACATTCGTTACTAAAACCTGGCCGGGTTCTATTAATCCCAGGTTCACCAATGATGAGTCTTCCCCTAGCTTGGCCAGAACGGCATATTGCCCGGATTCGACACCTTCAATTGAGAACTGCCCCAATGTATCGGTAAGTGTGCTGTAGCGCTGCGGAACCGAAAAAATAGCGGCTCCTCCCAGGGGTTCGCCCTTCTCATCGGTAACAGTACCTTTTATAACAGCCGGCTTTTTCGCGCAACTCGCGATAATCGACAATATCAGCAACAGTCCTAAAAACCAAATCAAGCAATTCTTTAACATTTGGTGTCCTCCAACCCCTCGACCGCTTTAAACGGTTAATTATTATTCCCCCTCGACTATAAGCGGCTTAATTATACAATTGCGCTAAAAACTTGTAAAGCTAAAATTCCAGCCATCTTGGCATAATTAGACAATTATAAATTAGATGGTAGAATAGGCGAAGTAATCAAAAAGCTGATATATTGCGCTGAAATTCACGTAACTGATAACTCCTATCATTAACAACCAGGCTCATTTCATCGTCATTATTTCCATATCGTCTCCTATTTGTTGCAACTTGAAACATTGAAAATATATAAATAAATTCTGGTATTACCCCCCCCGATAATTAAATCAGGGGGTCACGGGGGGCGTCTAAAACCAAGCTCAGGCTTGGTTTTTTTCCGGAAAAGCCTTAGAGCTGCCGGAAAAAGAATTCCGTCCGCAGGCTGCACTGGCATCTAGGATTTGACATCACTGCGGACGGTTATTTTTATGTAAAGCGGGCAAACTCATCCTCACTATAATTTCCTCAAATTCGTTTGACATCAAATAATTTACCAGATAATATTACTATACGATGGCTCTCAATCAATCAGATATCGACAAAATCGCCGAACTGGCGCGGCTTAAACCAACCGAGGATGAGAGAAAACAACTTCTGGCTGATCTCAATAAGATATTGGAATATATGGAGATAATCGATAAAATCGAGGTCGAAGGGGATACCATCAAGCCATTTTCTGACTTAAGATTCGCGCCATTGAGAAAAGATGCAATTAAGTCCGGTTTATCGCCCGAAAAGGCTTTATCCAACGCGCCCAGGGTTCAAGATAATTTAATCGCCGTACCGAAAGTTATCGATAATACTGATAATTCCCCCGAATAACATTTTTTCACCGCTTTAAATGATTATTTAAGAATCCCCCCGGTCTTCCCGAAATATACTAAAAAATCTTAACCGGGAGGATATATAATGAAACATTTTATCTGGCTGACAATGATTTTAACGGCCATGTTTATGCTGGGCGGGGGATGCAGTGAAAAATCAACGAATTCGGATGATCTTATTGAAGGCAACCCCGACGATCTAACGTACCTTCAGGCAAAACAATCATCCCAGGATATAATCGAGGACGTGCTGGGCGGAGTCGATGAGGGGATCGACTATCTCGATTACGAAGGAGCCGGCCCGCTGATGAAGCCCGCTGACACTCTTTTTATCATGATGTATGAAGATTACTGGTACGAATACCGCTTTGAACTTTTATCCGCCGGTGGTCATTGGGCGCAATCAGATAGTTTCCGATTTGAAAGCGGTGTCGATCAATACCAGCAGTTCCCCGATTCTAGCACTATCGCCTTTGAATTCAGGAATAAGCTACTTTTAGAATTCACCGAAGCCGACACCTCATCGACTGTCTTCAACAACGCGGCCTACCGTTTCACGGGAATTAATTCCAATGAAATCACCATAAACGGGACAACCGATGCCGGCGTTGAGATTGCTATCGGCTCATCCGAAGCCACACTGGATTCCGATAGTGAGCTTGATGATATCGTTTATCTGGCCGAAGGATTAGAATATGGCTATGAAAATTATCCCATATCGGGCACCATGGTTGTCTCGGTGGGGGTGCATTCTGATGAGCAGATGGGCGAAGTTCCGGCCATGAATTATGAATGGACTCTGACTGTGACATTCAATGAAAACGGCTACCATGCCAGGCTTGAAGCGGGCGATTTTTATTGGGAATGGGATGAGACCTGGGGTCCGGTGTAATAAATTTCAATTCCTAAATTTTATCAAACCCCGCGGAATGCGGGGTTTTTTATTGATCCTTATATTGACATTATTCAAGCAAACACATAAAATTGAAGGTTATGGGACCGCTTAATATAAATGTAATCCGGGAAAAGCAGATTGATTCGAGCCCGTTGGCCGACAAGAATATCGCGGTCATTGGTTATGGATCACAGGGGCGGGCCCAGGCGTTGAACCTTCGAGACAACGGTTATGATCCGATTGTTGGATTGCCCGTGAAGAGCCGGTCCAGGCGTTTCGTTCGCCAAGATGGTATCAATTTCACAACGCCTGCCAAAGCCGTTAAAAAAGCCGATATCATTGTCATTCTGATTCCCGATCATAAACATAAGGAGTTATTTGAACGGGATATCGATAAAGCCATAAAAAGAGAACAGACTTTTATATTCGCGCACGCCCTTTCGGTTCATTTCAAACTTATCAAGCAACCGACGGGGGTTGATTTTGTCCTGGTAGCGCCGCATGGACCCGGGCTAAGATTGCGAGAGAGGTTTAAAGACGGGAAAGGTATAACAGCTTTCATCGGCCGCACGGATGACTCATCGAAAGATAGCCTGAAAACAGCCGCGGCCTACGCCAAAGCGATTGGTTGTGCCCGGGCGGGCTTAATGATTACCGATTTCGCCGATGAAGCTATAGGCGATATATTCGGCGAACAGGCGGTTTTGTGCGGTGGTTTAAGCGCTCTTTTGAAGGCTGGATTCGACTCTCTAGTCAAAAGCGGAATTTCTCCCGAAAACGCCTATCTCGAGTGCGTTTATCAACTCGATCTCATCGTTGATCTTATTAAGAAGTTCGGCATCCATGGCATGTATGAAAAGATAAGCACTACCGCCGCCCTTGGAGGCCTGGCTGTCGAATCCGAGATAATCAATAAACAATCGCGTGGAGCCATGCAATCTATATTGGATAAAATAGTAAGTGGTAAATTCACGGATGAACTGATGGCCGACTATGGAAATTCTTTTGCCCGCTTGAAAAAATATCAAAAGCAAAGGCGCAATCGAATTCTCGATGATATGGCTGTTTTATTCGATAAAAAATTTAGTGATTAAATCCGCAAGAATTCGTCCGGCATCGGCTGTTTTCTATCAATTGTTATTTCAACATCGATATTCGATTTGGCAACGAAATCCTCATAATCCTCAAGCCCGATAAAACACTCATCACAAAGCGGCAGGATATGATCGCGCGGAGATATTTTCCCGCAGTTTGTGCATTTTAAGATATCGTCTCTCATCTTACCTGTGGCCATTAAAGAAAATCATGTTTTTGGTTTTCGTATCCATCGCTTCGCGGCTTAATTTCGATCCACAACCAGTGCATACCAATTCATCGAAAACCTTGTCTATTCTACCTTTGCAAAAAGGACATACCTTGTTTCTCTTTTTCTCGTACATTGCTTTACCCCATGGTGAATTTATTGGAAAACATGACAATACTCGCGCCCAGGGCGGTCAATGGCAGAACGCCCCAGAATGTCATACCCGAAAAATATGAGATGATTGCCGCTAAGGACGTACCAATTATTACTACCCCCAACGACCACTTAACCAGCGGTTTGATTACAAATACAGTTATCAAAATTACGAGTATCAAAGCGATAAAATTGCTATAATTCGAGGCGACATCCCCAATAAACGGCAGATTGGCCAATGCCCTCGATAAGGCCTCTTCAATATTTTTAAATTGCCTGATTACCCCATCTAACAACCACTGAAAGCGTTCCATTATGCCGCGTCCCCTTCAACCGGTTCAATCGTTAACGATGACTCACCCACTTTCGTCAATCCGATCATTCTCTCGGTCAGGAAATTTTTCGAGGTTATCCATTGATGCGACATCTCCAGGACCTCGGCTTGAGAAACGTCCTCTACCCAATCTATAATCATGTTGTCAACCCGGGCTTCTTCAACAACCAGGTCTTCCATTGTCAGAGTGAATCTCATTTTCATCTTTTCTCCTTTGTTGACAGATTCACCCTGGACAAAATCAAAGGTTGTGCCTTCGCGCTCAGGCATTTTGATGGTGTTTCATGAGCAGCCACAATATCCTGATATGAAAAGGCTTATATGTTTCAGGCTGGCTTGGTATATCGGGGAGACCGACATAGCTTTGTCTTAAGGCCGGACTAATTATAGGGAACACCCCATACTTTTTTGGACCGATCCCCTATTCCTCGCAATAGCTTACAAGCGATGATATTTATGCTTTTAAACAATAATGTAAAATGGATTTCGGAGAGGGGTTGGTGGATAATATACCAAAAACCCTACCCGAAAACATACTTATATTCGGATAGGGTTTTTAAATAAATCTACTGCTATTTAGGTTTGTCGTTATTTTCTCTTGCGGGTTTTCTTTTTGGATTTGCCGGGTTTTAATATCTTTACAACTACATCCGAAATTTCCTTCGGATCGGCGAATTTATACTTCAATCCTTTTTTATCTAACATCTTTTTTGCTTTTTCCTGCTTATCCTTAGGAACGATAAATAGCAGCGGTATTTTATTGATTTTAACGGATGACAGCATATCGCCCATATCTAATTCCTTGGCAAGCGGAAAGAACTTATGAAGGTACCCTATTATCAGGGAGACATTATCGTTTTTACTTATATGAGCAATGTATTTGCCGTTTCTGTCCCAGCCATTGGATAACGGCAAAGTTTCGATGCCGGATAAAAATAAATTAGTTAAAACTTCGGGATTAGTACCATCCATGTAACCTACAATTTTCATAAAACCTCCTTTGATTGGAAAATTAAGACTATAATATAACTAACACTCAATTATCGACTAAAGTTCCTATGCCGCGCATCCCTGGTGTCGATAGCATTTATAGAACATGAATCGAAATAAATCAAGAGGAAAAATTATTATCCATAAAATCGCGGAAAAATGATTGACAGTGAACCTAAAAGTTGCTTTTTTCGTTTATTCTAATAGCAGTAGCTAACAATAAAGGAGGAACTATGAACGGCGTCTGTCATTTCGAAATTCCATCGAGAGATTTCGGTAAAGCGAAGAAATTCTACGGCGAGTTATTTAACTGGCAATTCAACGAGATGGGGGATGAGTATCTTCTGTTTAATCCCCCCGATGGTGTCGGCGGTGGATTTTCAAAAGGTACCGAATTTACCGAGAAGCCCGGGATTATCGTTTACATCGAAGTCGAGGATATTCCGGCGATCATCGAAAAGGCCAAAGGCATGGGCGGCGAGTGTCTTCATGAGAAAACGCAGATTTCCCCGGAACACGGTTTTTTCGCGATACTGAAAGACCTGGAAGGTAATCAATTGGGTATTTGGGCGAAGAGTTAGATTTCGCTATTTAAATTATACGATAAGTATTAATCAAAATAATAAGGGCGGATGACAATCCGCCCTTAGATAATCATATACGATTTAATCAGGATATTAATACGTATAAACTTCTCGATTCCAAGGCTTCACTATGGCCAGGATACCAACAATAAACGCGGCCAATCAGCTTTCCAGAACATAATTGAAAATCAGGGGCGCGACAATCGAGGCGTCCGATTCGATAATGTAACTCGGCGTATCGATATCAAGCTTCCCCCAGGTGATTTTTTCGTTGGGTACCGCGCCGCTGTAAGAGCCATACGATGTTACACTATCGGAAATCTGGGCGAAATAACCCCAGAGCCGGCAATCCTTTTTCAAGTCCTGTTGAATAAGCGGTACCACACAGATCGAGAAATCACCGGCTATGCCGCCGCCGATCTGGAAAAAGCCCAGAGCGTTGTCTTGGGTGTTGGCAAGATACCAGCGTATCAAAAACTCCATCTGCTCGACCCCGCTTTTCATAACCCCAAACGATCCGATTCTACCGCCAATCACATCAGCGGTGAACATATTGCCCAATGTTGAATCCTCCCAGCCGGGGGTGAATATCGGTATATCTTTCTCGCAGGCCGCCAGTACCCACGAATTAGCCGGATCGATCTGATAGAATTCCTCGAGTTCGCCTGATCTGAGAATCTGATAAATGTATTCATAAGGGAAATATCTCTCGCCCGCCTGATCGGCGGCCTGCCACATTTTTAGTACCTTCCGTTCGATACGCCTCATTGCTTCTTCTTCAGGAATACAGGTATCGGTAACCCGGTTAAGGCCGCGGTTTCGAAGTTCCAGTTCCTGGTCGGCCGACAGGGAGCGATAATGCGGGATTTTCTCGTAGTAATCATGGGCGACCAGATTGAAAATGTCCTCTTCCAGGTTGGCCCCGGTCGTACTGATGCCATGTATTTTACCTTCGCGGATCATCTCGGCCAACGATATGCCCAGTTCGCCGGTACTCATCGCCCCGGCCATAGCCAGAAACATCTTGTTGCCGCCGTCCAGGAAATCGACCCAGCCCTGGGCGGCCTCGACCAGCCTGGCGGCATTGAAATGTTTATAGTTTTTCAAGATAAAATCGCGGATCGGTTTTTGGTTCATTTTTCTATCCTCTATAATTCGATAACCTATTCATATATTGATTAATCGCTCCCGCTCGCAACGATAAATAATATCGATAATGAAATCAAGCTGAATATCGGCGAAC
Organism: Candidatus Zixiibacteriota bacterium; assembly: GCA_024231855.1. Classification (GTDB taxonomy): domain Bacteria; phylum Zixibacteria; class MSB-5A5; order UBA10806; family 4484-95; genus JAAEQD01. Next base: position 9,927 of record JAAEQD010000282.1, on the reverse strand, counting down.
GAAAGCGCGTTTTACAATAACATCTAATCATACAATAATAAAAAATCGCGGGGTTTGCTACGATTTACTGCCTTATCGTGGCTAAAATATCTTCCAGGGTTCGCGACAACCGGCGGGGCTTGTAGCCCAGCTCGTTGCGCGCCTTGTTGCTGCTGTAATAGAGCTTCAGTTTCAGCAATTTCGTGATATTCCGGTTCAATTTCGGTTTTTTGTTTTTAAACAGATAAACGAATTCGGCTATCAGGCCGGCTATATATATGCCCCACATCGGGATTTTGAAAAACGGTTTTTTGATACCGAAGTACTTTTCACCCATGGCGAACAGTTTCTGCGGGCCGATATTATCGCCTCCCAGAATATACCTCTGGCCGGGGCGGCCGTTTTCCAACGCCCGAATCGAGCCGTCGATCGCGTCGGCGGTCTCGACCAGGTTCAGGCCGAAATCGAAATATACCGGAATTCGTTTGGGGATTTTTTTCAGGTCCTTAGCGGTGATTTCGCGGTCGGGGATAGAAATCATTATCGAAGGATTAACCACCACAACCTCAAACTTGTCGCTGTTGGCGGATAACGCGATCTCCTCCGATTCGCGTTTGGTTTCGAAATAAGGCATACCCAAACCGGCTAAGTTAAACACCGCGGTCTCATCCAGAATCGAACCGTCGGCTGAACCGCCGACAGCCGCCACCGACGATATATGCAGAAGGCGCCTCACGCCGGCTTTCACGCAAGCCTCGACCACCGCCCGGGTGCCCGCGACATTGACTTTATACATATACTCGGTATCGACCCGGCTAAGCGGCCGGACACTTACCCGGGCCGCGCCATGGATTACCATATCGCAGCCGGCAACAGCATCATCAATCCAATCCGGCTTAGTCATATCGCCAAGGGCGATTTCGACACCATCGGGACGATATTTATCGGCTTTCTCTTGAGATCGATAATGCGCCCGGATTATATATCCGCGTTTGATTAGTTCCCGGATCAGACGTCTGCCAAACTGCCCGCTGGCGCCGGTGACCAGGATTTTCGGTTTTTCAGCCATGCGCTTAAGTTTAGTTAAATCAATGAGGAATTACAAACTATAATTATTATCAAGCAAACAGGGGATACTCTGATCCCGTAAGTTTACTTATATGTTTTAAGATTCAATAAAATTTCAAAAACATCTTTACAATAATAGCGTAGATATAGTAATATTGTAATGGAGGGCTTACCTCAATTTTCGGCAATTAAAAGGGGCAATCTATAATTATTATACAGAGGGGGAAGGATTGCCCATTGACTATGAACTAATGCAAAATGGGACTTTCGTGCTAGCTCGCGGCACAGGACAGCTGTCCCTTAAGTGTTTTATATCAGTATTTAAAAAGTTGAAAGGAGATATGGATTTACGGTTTCCGTATAATTCACTGCTCGATCTCCGGCATGTTACCGAAATAGAAATAGGCGAGAAAGACCTAGTCAAGATCTTCCGGGAATTGACCTCCGGCTCGCGACCTCACGGATCGGAGAAGTTGGCTATTGTAGCGGAAAATCAAAAAGCGTTCGATCTTGGTTATAAGTATGGAGAAACCATAAAAGGAATGAACAAAAAAGTTGTCGTGTTCTTCAATGTCGATGTTGCCAGGAAATGGCTTGGACTTGATTGATAAACTTCCGTTTGTCTGACATCAGGGTTATATAAAACAGGAAGTAAAGTTAACCATTATTCGGCAGTAATCGCTCTAGATATTTTCCTATTTATTCTGACAGTTACAGAAGTAGCACAATTATATGATTGCCTTAAGCTATAAACGGCAATTCATATTCTATCGGCTCGCCCTCAATCTCTGTAGATCGTGTCATTTGAGCCAGGATGCGGGCGATACGATTAAAACCACGATGATATTTCAGGCCATCAAGAGATTCCTCCGAAGTTACGATAGTGGTCAGATTGTTGGCCAGGCGGCGTTCGATAATGTTTTCCAGACGGTTGGCCGAAGCCTGGTTCAGCCGCAATCGATTGATGTCATCGATTAACAGATAATCGACGGTAGCGCATCGCTTCAGAAAATCAATTGTCTCTGAGTCGACACGGCAATTCAGTAGTTCATCGAGCCGGTATGATGTCAAACAACTGATCCTACCCCTTGATGGGGATGCCCAATAGTCGATCAATTCCGGATTACCGGCCACCACGGCGACACCATAAGATTTCACGATCCGATAAGTAAGATAAGCCAATACTGATGTTTTACCCGCCCCGGGCTGACCACAGATAAACAAACCTATACCGGAATTATACAGCTCTTTATCACAATAATTACACATCGGAGCTGTATTTGCATTGTCTAAATCAAGCCCGGGATTTCCTTCGCCAAAACCCAAGCCACTTACAATCCGTGCGTAAAACAATTCAAGCTCACAATTCAGGTTGAGGCTCTCGCAAACCTGATTTGAATTTCTTTCGGTTGGCCTAACTGCTACCAAGGTTCCTCCGGTCATAACTCTCCCCCTTTCATAATCGTAATGCAAAACCCATTGTAACTAAATGTCTATATTGATGATCGGAAGGAATAGAAAATTCATTATCATAAATATGTGATATTGTAACAAATCAAAATATCACAATTATTATAATATTAATAAGTTACAGGAGAAAGTTCCTTGATGTTGATAACTTGTGGAATATGTTGATAAATAATGAATTACAATTTTAATGAAATTTAAGTAGCATAATTTCAAAACACTTCATTACTTTTAACTGTATGTAACTCGCTATGTTAATATCACTTAAATGGTTTACCGCAATCAAATAAGGACTATTCCAAAATACAACTCAGTTTTCCTGCCAACTTCTGTCATATTGACACAGATAAAAAAGGGCAGCCAAAATAGACCGCCCTTCAAGCATATATTTGTATTAAATCATTTCGTTTCAATTTTAGCCGGAATTGCCATTGCCGGTTCAGGATTAGTCGGCGGTAGATCCAAACAGAAACGCGGGGTTTCGTTAACGCCGCGGAAATAACCTACCAGGAATGTTATATCCGAACCGATAAACAGGCAATCTCCGTTGGCATCGCCGGCCACGTAAAGCCATGACTCGGTCTGGTCATTAAAGCAGCTATCGGGCGGGCAATCGCCGGCGCCACGGAAGTAGTTCACCGCGTAGGTAATATCGCTGCCAATTACCGCGAGATCGCCATTGGCATCGCCGGGCACGTATTCGCATGTACTGGCGGTCAGAACAGTACAATCAATCGATATCGAGCCGGTGGGCGTGACGGGATCATTGCATGAAAAATCTATCGAGCCGGAATAATCACCCAAAGTTAAACCGGAAGCGTCGATTGTGACGGTCACGGTATCGCTTGACGACAACTCGATCGTATACGGACCTCCATCGAATAGCAGCCAGGAATCCGTTGAACTGAAGCTAACCGTTAAGGCGGCATCACCGATATTGCCGATTACGATATCATGCGCACTTTGCTGGCCTTCTATCAAGGTATCGACGATTGATTCTGGCGTTAAGGTTAAATCTGGATTACCGGCAACACCAACGTTCAAAGTAACGGGTATAGTTACGTTAGGCTCGCCCGGATCGTTGCTATCAAGATAGATCGTCCCGTTATATGTCCCATCCTCAAGTTCCCGGGTATCGAAGCCTATCGTCACACTATCCGAACTATGAGCCGGTATTTCTCCCGAACCCGGCGTCGCCAAGAGCCAGCTTGTTTCGGGCGAAATTAAAATCGCCAAGTTTTCCTCGACATAGCTGGCATCGTAAACTACTTCAAGCCCGATATCGCCGGCGGCGTTCTGGATGCCGATAGTGGCGGAGTTATCCGGCGAGTTGATATCTTGATATTGAAAGATTATCCTGCCGTTGCCCAGAAGAATCATCTGGAACGTGTACGGTCCCGGACCGCCTGAGCTGTAATGGGCGACGTTAATATAAGAGATGATCGTCGTATCCAAACCATTCGAATAATAAAACGCTTCGCCGCCATCGTTGAAATTCAAGTCATCCCAGAACGGGGCTATTATATTCAGAGGTTCTTCGCCATTAGTAGGCAGGGGACCATTCGAATAGGCGGTGGCGGTGGAGGTAAACGAGATGAATCCGTTAGTGCAAAATCTAAATGAACCATAGGCGTTGCCATATAAATTAAAACCGAAACCAACGGGATATGGCCCGACATTCGTATCATCCCCCAATCCGTCGATCGGAGCTCCGATTAGTGTTATATCGATCCAATTGTAGTCCGGACCGCCCGGTTCATTCGAGTCGATCCAACTATAGCCGAACGCGTCGGGGCCACCCTGGCCGGTAATAACAGGCGGGTATATCGGTTCGGGTTTGGCGCCGGGTTTATCGGATGCTTCACGATAGCCAATCGGGTCGGGTTTTGCCCGGACTATTCTTAACGGCAGCTTTTCGCCCGAATCAAGCGCTAACAGGGCATCAGTTTGGGTGTTGATCGTATAATACAACGGACCGTCGCCATCATTGACCAAAGACAAGTGCCGGGCTTCGAACGATCCAGCCGGCATATTTATCGTATATGAAGACGGGCTATAAGACAGATCGGGAGGCGCCAAGGGTATATTATTGATAATCGCCACGTCATCGATATACCAGCCGGCGTCGGTGACCATACCATCGGAGGCGAACCGCCAGCCGATTATAATATCCTGTGAGACATAATCACCTAAACCGAATTCCGCGCGGACCCAATTGCCGCTGACATTGGTATAACCAGGCTCGCCAAGGGCGTAAACTCCGGTATGAGGGTAACCGCCGGTCGGCTCGATTAATGACCAGGTAGATCCGCCATTTGCGGAAACCGCCACATTGCCGCCATCGTAATAATCTTCTATAGCGTACCAATGATAGAACTCCAATACCGCATCCGGCGAATGAATATGAACTGGTTGACTGGCTAACATATCATCCCGGTCGATTTGATATTCGCCGCCGAGAATCGTGCCCCACACCTTGGTTCCGAAATATGCCCCGGATGGCCCAAATGTGGGCTCACCCCATTGCCAGTTACCGGCTCCGGAGTAGCCGCCGTTATTAAATTCGAATGATTCGGCTGTGCGAAGTTCGAATTGCGTACTTACCGTATAACCGTCATCGGCGATTAAATCCAGATCGAAAAGCACCGAATGACCCTGGGGGAACGATTGGTCGGCAACCACCGTGAAAACGTTGCCGGCATTATCGCCGGAGCCAAACGGACCAAGGTTACCGAACGCGCCATCGGCATCGGTAATAGCTACATAACTATCGTTTTCCGAAAGCGTTCCTGTAACATTATAGGCGGTCCCCGATCCGTTATTAGCCAGGGTCACCACAATATCCGCGGTTTCGCCGGCTTCCAGGATGCCGTTGCCGTTGCCCGATATATCGTTTACACCTACAGCAATGTAGTCAACTATCGGCGCGTGAACGGGAATCACAAAATCGCTGGTCCAGATCTCGAGCGAGGTTCCGGTTATCTCAAGTTGAAATGAAAGCGGATGCCCGTCGGGGGCACTGGCTGAAACATCGAAGGCGTAGGCATCGGCTATATCAACCACGCCGAAATCACCGGCTATCGTACCGAAATACTCATACCCGTCATTGATTATCACATATGGATCAGTCGAATCCAGGTTTGCCGAAACATCATCGGCCACGTCGGGACCGACATTTTGAAGTCGCATCCCCAGAGAGATGCTTTCGCCGAAATCGACCTCGCCGTTATTGTTACCTAAAATATCATTGATGGTGTGACCATCGTAAACAATAAAAGCGCCCTCGGGTGAGATAACCTGAACATCCCCGAAATAAGGCTGCTTATTGTAGGCGGTGACTGTTAAAGTAATATTCTCTCCCACGGGCAAAATCCCGTCTATATCTATCGTGGCATTTCCGCCCGCGCCGGTATAAGCCGATCCGAATTGGACGCCATTGCTATATAAAGCGCAAAGGGCGCCTTCGACACTGCTGACTGAAACATCAAATTGCGTGGCGGTGAATAGTATGGCTCCATCGAAACTGACACTCATAGCCGATGGCGTATCGGTGTAGAGCATCACGGAAGGATCGCCGAATATATGCCAGGTGTTATACATATTAATTCCGGCTGAACCGTTGAGATCTATCATCAGGCACGATCCATTATAGCAGAGCCCGCCGATAGTCGTCTTTTGCTCGGCAACCAGCAGGTCAGTCGATTCATCCTGAGCATCCATAGGGGGGTTCCAGTCCTGGTTAATCGATGACATGTAGGCGGCAATCGCGCCGCTGGGCTGGCCGTTATGAGTTGCCCGCGTCCAGGCCTCGCCGAAACAGGTATAGCCGTCGAACTGGCCGTTAACGCAAGCTACGCTAAGAATAAACGGCAGCATACCGGAATTGGTCAGAGCATCGACATTCGAATTGGAGAAACCGGTTGTCCCCCAACTGGTAGTGCTGCCATGACCGGTGTAATTGACAAAGCTACGGCCGTCATTCAACGCGTTTGAAATCATGGTTATAGTCGCGCCGGGTTCGTATATTTGATCTACTAATGTATAATTATAAGCCAACAAGTCCTGACGGATAAGATCTGAATGCGCGTTGTCGTATTCGCCGTTATGGCCGGGGCCTTCTTCAGAGGCTATACCTGTGCCTCGATTATACCAGCTTTCGATCGGCGGAAATTTTTCGTAATTGATAGTCCGTTCGACTTGAGTCTGAACCTGGGCGGTTGATTCGGCGGAAAAACGGCCGACAAAGATATCGGGATAGTCATCGCCGCCTGAGACCTTGGCATAGCTCGGGTCCGACGAGCCGTCTGAAGCCCAGGGAGTGGCAATCTGTTCCCCATCGCCGACCAATAGGACCCAGGCCAGGTCGGTTGAATCATAAAAAGCCTGAATGTAGTTGGCTATGCTCGTACTGTTATTGCCGATCGATGAGACATTGACAATGGTTGTTTTGATCCCCTTCTGACGTTTCCAGTCCACCAGGGGCAGCATTTCATCATTGAATGAATCATACGTGATTATCAGCATATCGCCGGTTTCCTGAACGGGAGTATACAAAAGCGTGCCCTGGTTGTAGTTGATAAAGCGTTCGCGGTAGATCAGTTCGAAATCCGGGTTGACTTTTTCGAATGGCTCGGTCCGGTTCAATACGTTCGTCCGCCCCCGACCATCGGCAACAACCTCGACCGTAATCGAGGTGTACACGCGGAGAGACTTTCGGGCGTGATTGTACTGGAAAGGATAAATTTCGATAACCGTGCCGCGGAAATCTCTCATGATATATGGTTCTCGGATTTCGGCCTGCCTGGATGGGTACCATTCATCCCGGCCGTAAACGGGCCCGAACGTGTAGGGTACATCTTCGGGATTGACGGTACGTTTCAAATTGCCTTTGGATGGCGCCACCGGGGTTGTTTCAAAATCGCGGTATTCCGATGACAACACATTGATTTTCATCCGAGCATTATCGGGAATAATTATGCTTCGGCAGATACGCGGCAAGGCCGGTTCGCCTTCATTGAGAAGGATATTCTCCTTGGCGGCATCGATCGTGAAATAAGTTTCTCCCTCGATATCCACGGCTTGCCTGGTAAACGCGCCAACCTCGAACCTGACAACGGTTCGCAGGTTGTTTGTCTCTTCCACGGTAACCATTACATCGTCGGCCAGATTCCCAAATTCGATTCTCTGATCGGCCGTCGCTGTCACGCAAAGCGCGAGCATTAATGTCATGATTGTAACGACACGTCTCATAAACCTCTCACTATCGTTAGATGTTGATATAAAATTCATTCACTTACCGCCCCGGAAGCATTTTGTCGTAAATATTTATAAATTACATTTACATCTGAGGTACAAAAAACTACTTTTTTGAAACCACATCACTTAAATATAACACAGATTTCAAGTTATGCAATCGGTTTTTTAGAAACAGTAAGCCTAATTAGGTAGTAATTCAAAAAGTTCGTTTTACAATACAAGTATTTACTTGAGATGGTCCAACGATAGCTTTCGCTTTCGCATCCGCTCACGGAAGAGCTGGCCGATCTCGGCGCCGATTATGAAGACTATCGATGTGTAATAAATCCAGAATGCAACCACAATCAAGAATACATAAGCCCCGTAGATCCGTTTCAAGGTGACGAAATTAGTGATATAGAAACCGAATAATTGCCGGGCGATTTCCCACAATAAGGCCGCCGATAAGGCGCTAACTAAAGTGACCCGTTTGGACATCTTTTTCTGCGGGACCAAGTAATACATCGTAAAAAACGCCGCGAAAATGATAAAAAACGAGACGCTGCCCACGGCTATATCTTCAATAAAACTGAATCGGAGGCCGTGCAAAAATTCAAACCTATCAGCGAAACCAAACACAACCTCAAAAGTAGGCAAAATCGTGGTAGACAGCAGAAAATAGCACAATACCAGGAAGACCAGCCCCAGGTCGCGAAGTTTGCCGATGAGCATGTGCTGTGTAGTTTGTACATGGTAGACCTTATTCAAGATCGTCCTCATACTGCTAAACAGCCCGCTGGCGGCGAAAAGCAGGCCGATCATACCGATTAAACCGGCGATATTCTTATATACCTTGAATTCATCTACCCTCGAAAACACCAATTCTTCAATAGACGCGGCATAATCTTCATAGGGGATTATCCGTTCGATAAATGATTGTATTTCAACGGCTATCGATGGTTGTTCCAGAATATTGCCCAAAATCGCGAATATTATCAGTATAAAGGGGACAATACAGACGAAGATCGAAAAAGACAAGCCGCCGGAGAGCAGGAAAACATGATGTTCATCCAGCCGATTATACAGACCGCCTAAATAATGACTGAAGAACGATTTCAAATAGCCCAGAAAATCAAGGGCCTTATGATTGCTTTTATTTTTCTCCGTCATACTTCTCGATTATTCTTTCCTAAATATCCGCCTTGTCAAGTTAGTACAATATATCGGCAGATACAAAGCAAAATCTTTATCTGTTCAATAAGCTTAATCAAAATCCCGCATTAAAGAAACAAGGCCGAGAAAACCTCGGCCCCATTATAACATATATCAATATCCCGCAAAACGCCGGATATCCTGCTTTTACTCTGCTTGCGTTATCCGGCCCTCGACTTTCGCGTTGATGCTCTTGGCGTTTTCAATAGTCTCGATAATCAGTTGGGGAAAGAGGATGCCGGTATTATTAAGGTTTCTGGGTTCGATCATGTAATATCTGCTGTGATTGGCGTTCACGTAATCGATACTGGCGATCTTGTAGATTTTATCTTTCTTGATTTTCTTGCCGCCGACCCGAACTTTCACCAGCGCTACGTCATCGCCTTTTTTCTTAAAAGTATAAGCTACCCCCGATACCTGCAATATACCATGCAATTCAAGCCCCTGGGCCCGGGCATTCTCGGTTAGAATCGTCATCAGTTCCTCGCCGGTGGCCTCGAAAGTCTCGACATAATTATTGAACGGCAACATCTCCGCGATATCCTTCTTGGTAACCGGACCGGCCGGGATTTCGTTTTTACGGATCCCTCCGGAGTTAACGAATGCCACATCGGCATCGGTTTTATGCCTCATAGCATCGGTCAGCCAGTTGCCGATATTCGACTCTCCCATGTAAACCGATCTCCAATCGGTAGCCAACTGGCCGATTACCATGCCATAGGCGTCATCTATAATCGTGGCGAAGCTGTCGGCGAATGCCTGAAGTTCGGGTTGCGGATCGATACCTTCGACGAAGGTCGAGATCAATTTGCCGTCGTAGCTTTGCACCGTGTCACCGGCGACTACCAAATCCAGGCGGCCGAGGTTTTGGGTATACGATCCGGCTTGAACTATCAGCACCTTATTTACGACTTCGGGAAATTGTATTCTCGTATGCGAATGACCGCCGATTATGAGATCGACATT
>JAAEQD010000281.1 GCA_024231855.1 Candidatus Zixiibacteriota bacterium | reverse complement strand
GCGGCATTCGCTCTCGCATTGGCATTCTTGGCGCTCGGCTCCTGTGGCGATGACGGCAACAGTGGACCTGCGAGCGGGTTGGACCCAGAGAGTCTGATCATCGGCTGCGTGCGCACCGCCGCCTGCGGCATCCACCCCCGCGCTCGCGTCGCGGACTGCATCAACAGCTACAACGACCGCACGGTGTCCTTCGGCCTCGCCCCCGTGGTCGATCCGATCTTCCGCTGCGCCAACAAAGCGACCGGCTGCACGGCTATCGCCGCCTGCTTCGGCGCCGAAGACACCTGCGACCGAAGCTTCTCCGCCCGCTGCGATGGAAAACAAGCGATCTTCTGCGACCTGATCGACGATCGGGTCTACAGCTACGACTGCGGTGCGGCCAGCCTCGACTGTGCCATCGATGACGGCAACCCCTTCGCCGCCACCTGCACGGGAGGTGGCTCCCCGTCCGGAGGGCTTCGGCGCACGCCGAGCTGCCTGCAGGACCGCTGCCGCAAGACGGCCGAGGATGTCCCAATATCGAATTTAGTCGATAGCGTATTCAGAAAAAACGATAGAATTAAACAATATACACAACGACCTAAAGATACTTTGCAAGATAATAAGATCGAGGATGACGTCTCAAAGACAAAAGTTAAAAGAGATAAAGTATTTATTAGTTATTCTCACAAAAATAAAAAATGGTTCAAAAAAGTTCGAACCCATCTAAAAGTATTAGAAAGCGAAGGCATTTCCGTGAATTTTTGGGCCGATACTGAAATTAAATCCGGAAGTAAATGGCGTGAAGATATTGCCAATGGATTATCAACTGCCAAAGTAGCGATATTGCTTGTAAGCACTGAATTTCTTGCCTCTGATTTTATTAACAAGGAGGAAATCCCTAAATTATTGAAGGCGGCCGAAAGCGATGGCGCCACAATACTCCCCTTAATTCTAAAACCATGTCGTTTTATTAAGAACAAAAAATTATCGGAATTTCAAGCAATAAATGATCCCGCAAAACCATTATCAGGGCTTTCTAAAAACAAGCAGGAAAAAATCCTTGTTCAAATGACGGATAGAATTGCTGAATTGATAAGTCCCGAAGAGAATTAGCTGCAATCTGACTAATCCAATCCTATAAATTCCGCCTGCTGTAATACAGCACAATAATTAATTTGACATCGTCGCCTGCTTTAGGTATGTTCTGCTATCATAATTAACAAATGGAGGAACAATGGCATCAGTGAATAAAGCGATATTGATTGGTAACCTGGGCAAGGATCCGGAACTTCGTTACACCCCCTCCGGCCAGGCGGTAGCATCCTTCTCGATCGCCACCACCCGGAAATGGCGCGACAAGGATGGGCAACCTCAAGAGCAGACCGATTGGCACAATATCGTCGTCTGGGGTCGCATGGCTGAAACGGCCAAGGAATATCTAGCCAAAGGTAGACCGGTGTATATCGAGGGCCGGATACAGAATCGCAGCTATGACGACAAAGAGGGCAACAAGCGGTATATCTCGGAGGTTGTAGCCACGACCATGCAGTTCCTGGGCGGGCGATCCGACCAGGGCGGCGGCAGCCATCCTTCGCAAGGCCAGCAGGGACCGCCGGCCGATCAGGCCCCGGATATAACATCCGATGATAACGATCTGCCGTTCTAGGGATTATTAACAAGTAAACACTCGCGATTACTAGCAATAATGAGTTAGCATCAAGGCCAAAGCTACGGTAGCTTTGGCCTGATTGCTTATTATCAACAGGTGAGATCAGAACCAAACAGCTACAACAAACTCCCTAAAAAATCCGAGCTAATAGTCGAATAGATAATAGTAATGAACTATTATACCGGAGGATTCTATGTCTGAAGCTAAAATCGGCAACAAGGTGAAAATCCACTATACCGGCAAACTGGGCAACGGCGATATTTTCGACACCACCAGGCAAGGAAAGCCGCTCGAGCTGACAATCGGCGGTAACCAGGTGTTCCCGGCTCTCGAAAAAGGCATAGTCGGCATGGCCGCCGGTGAGTCGAAAACGATAGCCCTCGACCCGGAACAGGCTTTCGGCGCCAGACGCGATGAGTTGATCGTTGAAGTTGACAGAAAGATATTGCCCGAAAGTATTACGCCCGAGATCGGGATGGAGCTTAAAAACAAGCAGCCCGACGGTAAGCTGATCAATGTCAGGATCACCGAGATAAATGGCGATAAGTTAACCCTGGACGCCAATCATCCCCTGGCCGGCCAGTCCATGGTTTTAGATATTGAGATGGTCGAAATCGGTTAGGCGAAGAGTCATTCAATATGGATGTTATTTGCGATTTAGCCGTTAACCGGTAGGTACCCTAACGAATTTATTTTAATACTGGCGTTTTATAAAACCTTTTATTATATTGGCTTTGCGTCCTATTGTGTGTCGAACGCGAATAGGGACTCTTGGGGAGAGTAGCTGTAAGTCAAGAACCTGGTTGCAGATGTAGAAAGGCACACCTCTAGTTGAAAGTGGAACGATTCGCGAAAACCTGGCTTTTCGCGTTACTTTTTATCATCATAATAAGCGCCGCTCAGGCTTTCGCTTGCGATATCGATTTTAAAATCCTCGGCGATGAAAAAGAAGTATATGATATTGGCGATGAGGTAGTGGTCTTGTTAGTAGTCAAATATACCGACAGGGAATGCCCCGAGGGTATAGACGCGACCCAGTATAAAACCGATGGCTTGAAGATTGCCGGCGCTACCAAATGGAAAGAAACATCGCCGGATACCTGGAAACGAAAGCTTAAACTGATCGTCGAAAGTAATGAAAAGGGCAAGCCGACGATAGCCGCGGTTCGGACCTGCGAAAAAGAAGGCGGCTTTGGTGAATACAAATGCGCCGCCGGCCAGATAAAAATAACCTCAAACGAGCCTCAGCAGGCTGAAACCAACTAGAAGATGCAGTAATTATAAGCTTATGAAGAATTTAGCGGCTAAGTTTCTCCTACCTCTTATATCGATATTTTTATTTTTCATACTATTCACCGGTTTAACTCCTCTTCCTTATTTCAGCGGCAATTTAGCGATTGCCCAGACTACGGATGATATCGACGATGATTTGGGAGACTTCGAAGAGTTCGATGATAGCGAATCGGTTGACGAGCTTGGCGAATTCGAAGATTACAGCAAACCTGCCGGTTGCGGTAAGGAATCGTGCAATTCGTTGCATCAAACTAATATTGCCAGACAGAACAAAGCATTGTACTGGGTTTTCGGGATTCTGGGATTCACCTTACTGGCGGGAGTGCTGGTCAGATTCCAATCGACAAGAAACCTTAAAGGCTTGTTCCTGATTACCTCGATTGTCATATTAGGATTCTATAAAGGAGCCTGCCCCTGCCCTATCTCCAGTTTCAGCAATTTGATAATATGGGCCAGTGGAGTTCATATCCCCTGGCAAAAACTCATTTGGTTTTTGGGATTGATTCCAATAACTTACCTGGTCGGTAAAGTCTGGTGTGGCTGGATTTGCCATCTGGGAGCGCTTCAAGAGTTTCTCTATCTTCCGGGGCGGCTTGAGTTGTTCAGGGGCGCCCGCGCTCAGAAAGTGATGAAAATAATCCGCCTGCTTCTTCTGGCATTACTTATAGTCCAACTTCTGGTAACCAAATTGTATTTATTCAGCAAGATCGATCCATTCAAGGTAGCGTTCAATTTGCTATCGATAAACATGACCGGCTGGATCCTTCTGGGCTTGTTGATCCTGAGTTCAATATTCATCCATCGCCCGTTTTGCCGGGCGGTTTGCCCAATTGGGCTAATTCTGGGCTGGATCGGTAAAATTCCAGGGGCATCGATTATCGGACTCAAAGGCGAATGCCGAGGTTGTAAAGTCTGCAGCAATGCCTGTAAGATAGACGCGATACATAGATATCCGGGTTACAGCGTACTAGACAACAAGGAATGTACGGCCTGCGGCGATTGTCTGGATGCCTGCAAAAAAGAGGGATTGATATTTGTCCGAAAAAGTAAAAATCACGCGGATAGGGTCGTCTGTGAACGTGACAACGGCGATGAAGTTTCTGCTGATTCTGGTATTCTGTCTAAGCATTAATAATATCTCCTCGGCTCAATGGGACTGCCGAAGTAAACTTCCGGCTAATCTCAAGCCCATTTTAGCTAATTCCCCCCTGACATGGGGCATCGAAGGTACATTCGGGCAAGGCCGTTTGAGTGATCGTGATATATCAAATATCATGATATTCGGTGCGTTAGATTATTCAAAAGTGAACCATCAGCTTTATTTTGAAAACGGCTGGAAATATTGGCGCAATGCCGATACCTTGGGAACTCACGATAAAAGCAGATTCGGTCCGCGCGAACTTTTTTATCGTTACAACAGGGAAAGCGGATCGCTTGTAGCCGGCCTGCAATCGATGACGTTTGGCGATTATCTTCTGGTTAATGAACGGGCTATAGGCATAAACCTCGACCAGAAACTCGGCGCTTTCGATATAAGCATGAACGCGGCATCGGTTTTGGACAACTACTCCAGATATGGCACGTTTTGCAGCGTGAAATACCTTTATGATATCATTCCCGGGCGGAGTTATCCTTTCCAGGGCGAATCGGTCGGCGAGACAAATTTCGGCGGTATCGTCCTGACCTGGTCACCATCAAAGAAGAAAAAAGCAAAAGCGGCGGAAGAGAGTTCAACCTCAATCGATGAGGATGAGTTCGAAGAATTCGATGAGTTTGAAGAATCCGATGAATTCGAGGAAACCGACGAGTTCGATGAATTCGAAGATACAAGCGAATTTGATGAGTTCACCGAAACCGATGAATTCGACGAATTCGAAGCCGTGGATGAGTTTGCCCCTCTTGAAGAGAAAACAAAGAAGAAATGGCTGAAAAAAGCCGGCTTGATATTCTATGAGGAATTCGGTTCCGAGATCGACAAATCGAAGTATTATTTTGGAGCTTTGGCCGAGTTATCTTTGCTGTGGGAGATCAAATTCGAATCAGAGATGCTGTATCAGCGGATCGATAAAGAGCAAGCGCTAATTTACTTTCTTAGAACGCAAAATGAACATGTCTGGAATTTCGGCAGCCGGACTTCGTGGTCGGCGGCCTACTACGGCAAATACGATATCGATGATAACGCGGCGATCGGATTATCGTTTTCGAACCTGTTTATCGGCGAGGTGGTTCGTTTGGACGCGATGGATATGCCGTTGTATCAGGTAGCGATTAAACATAATTTACCGCCTATCAAAACTCATTTCAAGCTCCAGGTAACCGGTCAGCTTGATGATCATAAAATAAATGAGATCGATCTAGCTATCGGTAAAACCTTCATGAGGAAATACAAATTGACCGGCATTTTCAGCCGGATTGAATCCGATATTCTGGATGAGGCGAAATATATGGCCAGGCTTGAATTGAGAGCGATTTTTTAGTATACTAAGGGATAGATATGAGTGATAACGGAAATAATAGCAGACGTGAGTTTGTTAAGAAGGCCTCGGTACTAGCTCTGGGCGGGGCGCTGAGTTCGAGCTTCCCGTTTCTATCGGGTTGCGGATTAAAACCATACGACTCATATCATATCCATTCCAAAGAATGTATCGGTTGCGGCGAATGTCTCGAATTCTGTAATTACGATGCCATTGTCCTACCGCAACGTTCGATCTACTCGATCAATGCCGAGGATTGCCTCGATTGCGGTATTTGCGAACCTTCCTGTAGCTACAATGCTATCGAAATTTCCGACATCGAATTTAAAATAAAAGTTGAAGACTGCATAGAATGCCGGCTGTGCCTGCCGGCTTGCGAATATCAAGCTATCATAATCGCTTACATCCGTTACCTTATCGAAAAGAGCGGCTGTCATGATTGCGGACAATGTGTGCCGGTCTGCCCGGAAAACGCTATTGATATATCAGTCGTCGATCAGGTAATCGATACGCAAAGCTGCCTCGATTGCGGACAATGCCTCGATCAATGCCCGGAAGACGCGATAGAAATTTCCACGATAAACCATCAGATTGATACCGAACTCTGCCGTGACTGCGGCCAGTGTGTACCTCAATGCCCGGAAAGCGCCTATCTGATCTCGATAATAAACCATATTATCAATAACGAAACCTGCCGCGATTGCGGAGAGTGCTTAAACAAGTGCCCGGAAGACGCAATCGATATATCGGTTATCGATCATGAGATAAACACGGAAACCTGCCGCGATTGCTCCCAGTGCGTTCCTCATTGCGAAGAGAACGCTATCGAAATATCGCGAATTGATTATGGGATTCACTGGTACAACTGTGTCGGCTGCGGTGATTGTATTGACGCTTGCCAAACACATGGCGCGGATGTAATCACATATGCCTATGGAATAGACTATTATACTGTATCGCCATCTTGTGGCTGTGGACCGGACTACTGTTATTATGCCTGTCCTGAAGATGCTATAACTATGGTCGGCGGGCGGGCGGTAATTAACCATGATTTATGTACACGATGCGGTATATGCGTGTCATCATGTCCATGGGGAAGGATTACTCCCTGCAGAGTAGTCTTGGATGATATTAATTGTAATCACTGTGGGGAATGTTACAACGCTTGCACTTATAATGGCATACTTCGTAATGTACCTCCTAATTATGAAGATCCTCGGATCAACCGTGAATCATGTACCAACTGCGGCGATTGCATTACGGATGAGTACTGCCAGTATGAAGCGATCTATAAGGACACTCCGGATAATTATCACGATCCGCTCATCAAGCCCGATCTATGTAATAACTGCGGTGAATGTATCACCGAAAGCTATTGCGAATACGAAGCAATCGAGAAAGATATACCCGGCAACTATCATGATCCATCGATAAACCAGGAATTATGCAATAACTGTGACTTATGTCTCATTGATGAGCATTGCCAATACGGGGCAATAGCAAGAGATGTTCCCGATGATTACATTGATCCGCATATTAATCGTGAGCTGTGTAACCGCTGCAATGAATGTCTCGATGAAACCTACTGCCAGTATGGTTCCATTGTCAGGGATATCCCCGGCGATTATGCCAATCCGTCTATCAATCTGGAATTATGCAATAACTGCAATATCTGCCTGGATCAAAACGCCTGTCAGTATGGAGCCATAAGCAGAACGACTCCTAACGGACATCACGAACCGTATATCGATATGCAATCCTGCACTTACTGCGCCAAATGTCTCGAACCGGATGTCTGTGAATTCGAGGCAATCGAGAAAATCATACCCGATAACTACGCCGCGCCGCGGATCAACAGCGATCTCTGTACCAGTTGCGGCGATTGCCGGGATGCCTGCCCGCCTGCCGATGCTATCCTGTTCGATATCTTCAAAGCCGAGATCGACAATAAAGCCTGCACCAAATGCGGCAAATGCGAACCTCACTGCCGGTTTGAGGCGATTGTGGAGAGCTAATTAAATCCAAATCTCTTCCTCGTTCCCAAACTCCGTTTGGGAACCAGTATAAAAATTTTACAAATAAATTGTTTGTCGGGTTAATTAAAGGACTTCGTCCGCACTCCTCGCTAGCGTTCGGGAGGAACGCCGACCCATGTAAAACTATATTTCTTATGTTTACATTGTCCAATCAACTATGGTATACTTATAACCAGGAAAAACAGATGTCAAAACCTAGTCCTTGGAGAATCAGATGAATAAACTTTCGAACAGACTGCTTATTGTATCGTTAGTTATAGCGGCATCCCTGCTACTAACAGGTATAGCGCAAGCTGAACAGTGTTTCAGTATCATAGTTGGCAAAGATGCCTCAGCTAACGGCTATGTGATGCTGGGTCATAATGAGGATAACGGCGCGCCGCTGGCGGTTAACCATCGCAAAATGCCTCGTCAAAATTACTCCGACGGCGACATTATCAAGCTGGATAATAGCGGGCAGCTGAAGCAGGTCGAACAGACCTGGGAATATATCTGGGCCGAAATTCCCGGCGCGATTTTCTCGGATGGTTATGTAAACGAGTGGGGCGTATCCGTCGCCTCGGATAAATGCCTATCCAAAGAGGACAGTCCCGAGCTGACTGACGGCGGAATAAGTTTCATGTTTCGGCAGATAATCGCCCAAAGAGCGCGATCGGCCCGTGATGGTATCAGAATCGCCGCCGAGCTGATCGAAAGATTCGGCTATGACGCATCCGGTAGAACGTACATGATTTGCGATCCCGATGAGGGCTGGATGTTTTGCGCTATTTACGGCAAGAACTGGCTGGCCAGGCGTGTTTCCGATGATGAAGTGGCGGTAATCGCCAACAGCTATACGGTACGCGCGGTCGATCTCGCCGATACCAATCATTTCATAGCCTCGGACGGCATAATCGAATACGCTCAGAAGCGGGGCTGGTATAATCCCGAAACCGACGGCGATTTCGATTTCGCCAAAGCGTTTGCCGATCAGGAGGTAGCGGAAGCTTCTTACAATTTATACCGTCAATGGGGAGGATTAAGATATCTTACTGATGAAAAGGTCGAACTAAATAACGATATGCCGTTTTCAATAAAACCCGACCATAAGCTCGAGGTCTTCGATATAATTAATATTTTGCGGGATCATTATGAGGGTACCGAAGCGCATGATCTTCTGGAAAACGCGACCAATCCTCATGAGAATAAATATCACACGATCTGTAATGACGACACCTATAACAGCTTTGTGGTTGAATTACGCAAGGATATGCCCGCCGAAATCGGGATCGTATATTGGATGTGCCTGGGCAATCCCTGCAATTCGTTCTATATACCTTTCCATTTTGGAATCGATCAATTTCCGGAAGCCTACTTAACATCATTAGAAACACCAACCGAGGCACGTTATCATGAAATGATTTCTCGGGATTTTACTACGCCGAAGAGTGCGTTCTGGCGCTATATACATTTTGGCCAGAAAATACGGGCAACTTACGCGGGGAATCATGAAAGATTGAATAGCATTCGTGACGATTTCGAAAATCGGCTGCTCATCGCGAAAACAAATGCCGAAAAAAAGGCGCTTGGAATTTACAATTCAGAAAAAAATCAGGCAAATTTTGAGTTGGAAAAGTTCTTCTCGGATCAGTATCTGGAGTCATATAAGAAAATGGTAGCGATTTTATCATTGGAATAACTTACTGAATCCCAGTTTAATGAATCGCCGAACGGACTGGTCGCTCGCAGAGTCAAATGACCTGGCCCAATCGCAATTTTATCAATTTCTCCATAAATCTGACGATTATCCGATTGAGGGCGGAAAAACGGATAAACTATTGACATAATCCTCAAATAACGTTAAATTCTGCCCGAAATATGCAGCCGTAGCTCAGTTGGTTAGAGCGCCTGACTGTGGATCAGGAGGCCGATGGTTCAAATCCCTCCGGCTGTATT
>JAAEQD010000280.1 GCA_024231855.1 Candidatus Zixiibacteriota bacterium | reverse complement strand
AATTCGATAGAAATAAACTCCCGAATTGACAGCATTGCCCATTTCAGCAGTTCCATCCCAAATTACAGAATGATTGCCTGCTTCTTTTTCTTCGTTCACCAGAATTTTTATCAGCCTGCCGGATATGTCGTAGATTGATAAATGAATATTCTGCGTATCAGAAAGATCAAAATTGATTGTTGTTGATGGATTGAATGGATTGGGGTAATTTTGAAAAAGAGAATATTGACCGGGTATTGTAGATGCTTCACTAATTATGCCGGTTTGGGGGTCGAAGTGAAGTATCATTAAAGAAGCGTCATCCGCCACATAGACATAATTATTCGCTACAAAGATATTTCGAGCGTAAGCCGGCGTAATATAACTATCTACAAAAAAGGGATTATCGGGATCTGATATATTGATAACCCAAAGATCCCCAGCCGCCACGAAAGCATAATCGTCTGAGACGAATACGTCATAGACGGTACTACCCTGCATATCAAAACTGCCGACCAGATCCGGAGTCGCCGGATTGGTAATGTCGATTATCTGAAGATGACCATTATAGCCATCAGCCACATAAGCATAATTGCCGGAAACAAAGACTTGACTGGCTTTGTCAGGTGTGTTTACAGTACTCACCAGTTCGGGATCTGAAGGATCGGCAATATTGATAATTCGAAGGCCATGAACATCGGCTGTAGCATAAGCATAGTCTCCGCTAACATAGATACCTGTGGCATAACCCTGATAGTTCAGACCGCTTATTATTTCCGGATTTTCACGATCACTTATGTCCAATATTCGCAAACCGGTAAGACCTGAGGCTAAATAGGCATAATTGCCTGAAATATAAAGGTCATGTGTCTCGCCCGGCAAGACCAGGCTACCGATCAATACCGGGTTATCGGGATCGTTAATACTGATAACCTGAAAACCCGAAGTAAAATCTGCCAAATAGGCAAATTCACCATCTATGAATGAAGCGTACACCCTGTCTGAAACATCGGAATGCCCGGACATTACCGGGTTATATGGATCGGCGATATCGATTAATTGGAGACCTGAATTATCCAATGATACACCTGCCAAATTTTCGGATATGAATACATGCCGGACTGTATAAGGCGTATTAAAACTACCTGCCAGGAAGGCATTTGATGGTTCAGATATGTCTATAATTCGGATGCTGGTATTACTTGAAGTATAAGCATAGTCATTTGTGATATCAAAATTAGTTACATAATGACCATCCTGGTAATTTGCTATCAACTCCGGTGATTGGGTATCGGTTATATCGAATACCTGAATACCGGCGTCGCCATCGGCAATAAAAGCATAATTGTCAATGACCGAAATATCCCATGCGGTACCTGGTGTCGAGTATTCGCTCTCTAATATAATGGTCTCTAAATATAGAATATTAAATATTTGTAAACCTCTTCCACTATTGGATACAAAGGCATGGTT
>JAAEQD010000279.1 GCA_024231855.1 Candidatus Zixiibacteriota bacterium | reverse complement strand
CCGGATATGAGGAAGTTCTCAATCAAATAAAAGCCTACCCCGAAGTTGCTCACGCCTCAGCGTTTATTGAAAAAGAGATAATGCTCAGGTATAAACGGCGTCAGGATGCTGTGATGATCCGCGGAATCGATACAGAAGATATTTCCGGCGTGATCAATGTTGAAAATCTGATGAAAGAGGGCGATTTTAACCTGAGTTCAGGCGAGAATGGAGTATACGGGATCATTCTCGGCAGCGATATAGCCGTTAAGTTTGATATAAGTATCGGCAGCACTGTATTCCTGTCAAAACCGTCGTTTGATATGATCGGCAGGCCGCGGATCAGGGAATATGTCGTAAAGGGGATATTTGAAACCGGTTATTCGGAATTCGATAATCTCTTTGCGTTTATAGATATTTACGCGGCGCAGGACCAGATGATGTTCGAAGGAAAAATATCGGGCATCGACATAAAGCTGAACGATTTGCAGCAGGCTACGTCATTTGCACGAAAACTGTCCGGCGACTTCAGCTACCCGATCAACTATGTGAGGTCATGGCTTGATATTCATTCGATGATGTTCGACTGGATGAAAGTACAGCGGCTTCCGATACTGATCGCGTTCGGCATGATAATCCTCGTCGGGAGCATCAACCTGATCAGTACATTGATCCTGATAATACTTGAAAAACAACGTGATATAGGCATATTAAAATCGATGGGAATTACTTCGAAGTCGGTTTTGCGGATATTTTTTACTATCGGCGGAATAGTCGGTATGGTTGCGGCGGTCTTCGGCTCGGTTTTAGCGCTGACCCTCGGCTGGATACAAAACACCTATCAGGTGATATCCCTGTCAAAGGATGTATATTATATTCATGACCTTGTGATCAATATGCAGTGGACATCATTCGTGCAGATCGGATTGCTGGCGATTGTTCTTTGCCTGTTATCGACCGGATATCCGGCATGGAAAGCGTCAAAAGCGCTGCCGTCCGAATCGATCCGGCAGTTGTAGGATGTT
>JAAEQD010000278.1 GCA_024231855.1 Candidatus Zixiibacteriota bacterium | reverse complement strand
CGTAGAATTCAATCCCCATTTGGCATTTTCACCTTCAGTTTCCCAATAGTAAGGACCCTGCTCGAAATTATCAGAGAATTTGGGAGTGGAAACTTCAACAATAAAGTTATTGTTCGGCGCTCCTATGGGATAGGTTTCAGCCAATCCATTGTTACTCTCCGCGTATATATAGTACCAGAGAGAATCACCTAACTCACGCGCCGGTATTTCAGCGGAATATGTATCTCCGCTGACATCCATTGGTATGGAATTAAATGTTTCGGAACCGTCATCGTTCCAATACAATGTAACGCTTGAAGAATTTACTCCATCTGTGCATGTGATATCCGAACTGATATCAATGCCTGCATCCGGAGAGGCATAATATAGCGGGATATAATCAAAAACAACATCTCCTTCGGGATGATAAAGAATCGCCTTCATAACATTCACGGTTCCCCAGCCGTAGATATTATCGGGATCATTCACTCGGTCTGCTGTCATCATCAATGCTTCGCGAACCATCATCGGAGTCCAACCGGGATGAGCAGACAGGACAACGCCGGATGCTCCTCCGATAAGAGGGGTTGAAAGCGAAGTACCGTTCGCGGTCGTGTAACCGTTCAT
>JAAEQD010000277.1 GCA_024231855.1 Candidatus Zixiibacteriota bacterium | reverse complement strand
CCTTTTTTGTTACGCCATTATCGGCGAAAAGCCATACGCGCAGTATTTCCAGGTGTTTCTTCTCCTTTTCTCTTATAATTTCCGCCTGTCGGATCAGCCTTTCCACCACGTCAGGGCCAACTTTGTCACCACTCCACCATTTGCTTTCCGCGATCCGGATTTCCGTGGCGGCGCCGCCGTAAATATCGATCTCCAGATCCTCGCCCTCGCCGAATTTTCTCCGCTGGTCGATATAGTAAAACCTTCGGGGCATGCGTATATCTTCTTCTTGATGGAAGAACTTTCCGGGCAGCGTTTTTCGTTGCGCGTTCCATAGAATCTGAATCATATGAACTTCCGCGAAATAGCCTTTGTAATCGTAAAATTTCTTTTCCAGGCTCTTGTATCTTTGCACCGTTTTCTCAATGACGACGCGCCGATTGACTCCTTCGACCTCTCGCTTTCCCCAGACCTTTAGAAATTCATTCAAGATCGGATCGTTGATCTTCCCGAACCAGTCTCCGAACTGCTTTGTTTACGCAAAATGTATGCCAATAAACAACCAAATATCTTAACCTCATGATTTATAACGGAATATTAAACCGGAATCACACGATGGGATCACACGTGTGAAGGGATAATGGGGCGTCGGCGGCCCAATGCTATGGCTATAATGGGCATGAAGGCTTATAAAACAAGGGGAAATGACGAATGGGGCGCCGGCGCCCCACGCATGTGTATAGTTGAAATTCAATGGTAATTCAGTTGTAATTCCAATGATTTTTAACAATTGAATAACGGCGAAGCTGAATAACAGCACTAGTGGAATCTCGGCGAATAACCCTTGCCGAACCACGGTCTGGTGGAATCACAGCCGAATTCTTTGAAATACGGTGAATGAATTTTTCTTGATTTTCGATTTCATTTGTTTTATAGTTCGTACGAGTCGATGATTATGTTCTTTCACGTTCATAATTTTGACAGTTTCTAATTGGGAGGATGCAAATAATGTTGGAAGCTTTATTGAAATCAAGCGAACCCATGGCCATCGAGCCGCCGGATATCGATGGGATCATCACAGAGGACGATACACCCGTGGATAATATATTTTCCGAGAGACAACAACGGTTGCTGGTGG
>JAAEQD010000276.1 GCA_024231855.1 Candidatus Zixiibacteriota bacterium | reverse complement strand
TATTAACCGCTTGGCGGTAAACAATCTTGCGGTAGGAGATTCTTCTACCCTTTATTACTGGTACCGACCCGGCACGGTTACCGGAGTCATAGATGCCGCAATATCCGTTGATGTTGGCATTGCAATAGATGACTACATCGGAAATTGCTGTTTTGAATTCATTTTCGCCTATGAATTCGGACGTCCGGGAAGTGAGATAACTTTTGGTCCCGGTGAATGGGGCGAACGGCATGAAGATATTGTTTTACCGTCTACAACCTCTTTGAGTCAGAACTATCCTAATCCTTTTAACGCTACAACCAATATCTCATTTGATATAGCAAAATCAGGCGATGTAGATTTGGACATTTACAATTTAAAGGGACAAAGGATTGAGACATTAATAAATCGAAGAATTGACGCCGGACACTATAATGTAACCTGGGATGCATCAATGTACTCCAGCGGAGTTTATTTCTATAAACTAACAACCAGTGATAAGACTTATACTAAAAGGATGAC
>JAAEQD010000275.1 GCA_024231855.1 Candidatus Zixiibacteriota bacterium | reverse complement strand
GCTTGAAAAAGTATGGCGTGAGGGGAAAGGGATTACGCATGCGCTAAGTACATTCGCCTATAATACACAAGCAGTCGGTCTATACAGCAAATTCGGTATGGCTCCGCTGTGCACAGTACCCCTAATGTATACAAAACCGGATAAACTTCCCAAACGTAAGCCTACCGGATTGAAAATCATCGATACATTAACTAAAGCTGATTACGATTGGATAAATAATCTCGAGGGAAAAATTCGGGGATATGTACGCCCTCAAGAATGGATGTTCTGGAAAAGCTCCGATAGATACAAAATTTACCTCTTTAAAGACCGCGGTAAGCGTGTCGGTTACAGCATGACCGGTACTCATGGAGAATTAGCGCCTGCCGGAGCGGTTTCGAAAAAACATCTGGTAAATATCGTCTATGAAATGCTTTATTTAAGCAATGTCCGGGATGATAATACTATTCGCCTATTCTGCCCCACTCATAATATTGAACTTTATAAGATGCTCCTGAAAAACGGTCTGCGTATGGATGAGATGTTGATATTCATGTCCGACACACCTTACGGCGATTTCGACCGCTACCTCCCGGCAACATTAGCGATATTTTAATTTAATTTAATGATTCCAATTTCCTTCTCCCGTTCAGCAGGAGAAGGCGTCCGCCTTGCGGTCGGATGAGGGATACTCGTAGGTCGTGTTCCGAACGAAGAGAGAAACGCGACACAGATTTAT
>JAAEQD010000274.1 GCA_024231855.1 Candidatus Zixiibacteriota bacterium | reverse complement strand
TTAACATCAGTAAATGGTTCACCTAAACTTTGATCACCATCGGTATATGACTCAGCTTGATGCTCATTGATTACATCTCTTCTCTCATAATCAAATTCTCCATTACCATTGGTATCGGTGAGATAATCACCCTGGTCCCAAAATCCATTCCCATTCAGATCAATATACGGCTCACCCTCCGGGGTGCGGCCACTATTAAATCGAAAATCGGGTATTCCCAAAGTTGTTGGGTCCCAGGTATAACCGCCCTGAGCATTATTCGGAAGTGGAAAATACCAGAAACCAAGGCTATCTCCGGCGTTGACATAATAAGAAGCATATCTATCGAGAACATCATCATACAGACCGCCATTTTGAAAAGTATAAGTATATGC
The DNA here is from genome assembly GCA_024231855.1 of Candidatus Zixiibacteriota bacterium. Lineage (GTDB taxonomy): Bacteria > Zixibacteria > MSB-5A5 > UBA10806 > 4484-95 > JAAEQD01. Next base: position 162 of record JAAEQD010000274.1, on the reverse strand, counting down.
CGGCGTCGAAAGATCTCTTCCGTAAATCATTGAATCCGGGAAAATATTTATAACGGGCTCTGGAGCATCATACACTCCGTTGTTATTTCTATCTTCAAACCTTTCAAATTCACTATATAATAAGAAATCGTCTGGATCCATTCCCTTGCCCGGGTTATTAGG
>JAAEQD010000273.1 GCA_024231855.1 Candidatus Zixiibacteriota bacterium | reverse complement strand
CATTGAATGGATTGGGGTAATTACTCAACATATCGATTTGAGTTGGCAGAAGCTCTACTTCATCAATGCCGGTCTGATCGCCGTACAAATAACGGGCCATATCTCCGGACCGATCCTGATAGCTCTGGCGATCATCATCCTCGGATATCGCCCATAAAACACGCATGAATCGCCATCAGCAAGCGTACCCCGTATTGATATCCAACCTTCGGTTATCGGACAGGCATCGAATTCCGCGTAGAATTGTATGAGGCTGTAATAGCCGTAAAAAACTCCGGTATTGATTCTTTCCGGGACAACGGTGAAAGCGCAGGTAGGATTATCGGTATCTGGCATTTCGTATAGCTCGGGATAGAATTTAATTTCGAACTCAGTAGGGTCCTCATCGCATTCATAAAAGCCCTGCTCCGGGTTATATCGAAGGTCTATACCCCACCAGCGAACGGCGGAAATGTCTTCCAAATCGCCGCGCCAAAAATTGTCATAAACGATACCGATCCTGTTGTATATTATCGCTGTTGTTTTATTCTTGCCGGATGCCGTTTTTAATATTTCCTCAAGTTCCTATATTTGAGTCAATTTCAACCTTCCCGAAGCCACAAAATGTCATATCTGTAATAATCTGAACGACTTATATATATAATTAAGAACTAATTTAGCGATATCAAGCCTAATAGTGCTATTTTTGAAATAATCTTTATTGAGAAATTTGTTATTTTATATCATTTCTGGTTGCAGGTCCGGAATTATCTAAACAAAGGATAAACGCTTTAATTAAACGACAATATTATAAGAAGTAATACTGCTTTGGATAAAAGTAATGAAATCGACTTTTAATTGAAAGTTAGATTCCGATACAGGCAATAAAAAAGCCGGTAGTTCGGTCGGTAGAGTGGATTCGTACGAAAATTCCGTATGGGCTGCCCGAAGACGTGGTGTACGATTAACATTTGTGAGTTTTTGATTTCATGTGAGCGGTTTTTGAAAATTATCTCTTAAACCTATTGACAAGTCGCCGCTGTCAGGATAAATTAACCTAGTCCTGGAGAAGATTATGGTTGAATTGAAAGATAAAACGATGATCGGCAAAAAAGCCGAAGATATAATGATCCCTATCGAGAGGTACCCTAACATCTTCGAGGATTTGACGTTGCGCCAAGCCATGGCTGAATTCGAACACGCCTATCTCAATATCGACGGCGAAATGTCGCTTCCCCGAGCCCTGCTGGTTATCGATAAGGATTTCAATCTGATTGGCATCGTTCGCCGCCGGGATATCCTTCAAGGATTGGAACCCGATTTCATGAAGCATATCCCACATCACCATCAGAAAGAGTTAATCGATATCGAGGGTGATCCTAACCTGGTGATTTTATCATCGGGCAAGGTTATCAAAACGATGCACGCCCATGCCGACCATATGTGCATAGCCGATATAATGCAACCGGTCACGGATAAAATACAATATAATGACCATATTGCCAAGATCATTTACATGATGACCAGAAAGGACTTAAACCTTCTTCCCGTGATGAAGAAGCGCAGAATAATTGGTGTGGTCAGAAGTGTTGACGTTTTTCACGAGGTAGCCCATTTATTGCTCGATTGATTTTTATTTTTTAACTTGTGAAAAATTTAACAATGTATTTTATTTGAAATCAAGGTGAGAGCATTGTAACAGGAGGTTAACGGACTGGACCAAAACCCCCACGAAATTTCCCTCGCTTTTGGCGCGCGTCGTTTCGATTATAAGCGTCTCTTTTTTACCCTCTTCGGTATTTTTCTATTTTTTCTTGTCTATCTGTCTCCCGATTGGCCTAATGCCGTTGATCCTCAAGGCGAGGTCTTTAATCTTTCACGCGAAGGCAAAGCAGCCCTGGGCCTGTTTCTTCTGGCCGCCACCTGGTGGGTATTTGAGGTCGTTCCAATCGGTATCACCAGTATCACTATCGGCGTTGTTCAAGCATTATTTTTAATCAGGCCGGCCGAAACCGCTTTCAGCGATTTCATGGTACCGTCGGTATGGTTCATTATCGGTTCGATTGTCATCGGCATGTCGTTTTCCAAAACAGGCCTAACCAAACGAATGGCCTACAAAATGCTGGCCCTTGTCGGCGAACGCACCAGCATGATATATCTGGGCAGTTTTATTATGACCGCCGCCTTAACTCTGATCATGGCCCATACCGCCGTAGCCGCGGCGTTGTATCCGCTTTTGGTGGCGATTTATGCCCTTTACGATGAAGAAAACAAGCCCACGAAATTCGGCAAGGGCTTGTTTATGGGGATGGCGTTTGTAGCCGGCGCGGGAAGTATTATCACGCTGCTTGGAGCCGCGCGCGGCGCGGTTGCCCTTGGCTTTTTCAAGGATATTGTCGGCCGCGATGTTGCGTTTTTCGAACTCACCTATTATATGGCCCCAATCGGCATTGTAATGACGATACTGTTATGGGGATTTTTCATGGTCTTTTTCAAGCCCGAGCAAAAAACTATTCCCGGTTTGAGAGAAAGAGTTCACGATTTGAACGTCAATCTTGGCTCAATAACCAAAACCGAGATAATTACCCTTATTATAGTATTTGCCTGTATCGCGACTATGGCTCTGCGTTCGTTTATTCCCGCCCTGGCCGGCGTCAACAAAAGCGCTATAATCCTTGTTTCGACAGTTCTGTTTTTTGTTTTAAAAATACTATCGATCGAGGATCTTGAGAAAATACCCTGGAATATAGTGCTTCTTTTCGGCGGGGCGATGAGTATCGGGTTGTGTCTATGGCAGACCGGAGCGGCTAGTTGGCTGGCTATCAAATGGCTGGGAATACTGGAAGACGCTCACTGGTTCGTATTCGTCATGGGCGTATCGTTTTTTGTTTTGATAATGACCAATTTCATAATGAATGTTGCCGCTATCGCTATATCTTTGCCGGTCGCCCTGGTTATCGCGCCTTATCTGGGAGTCGCTCCCGAGGTCATCCTGTTTTCCGCTCTGACCGTCGCCGGTATGCCGTTTCTCTTATTAGTAGGGGCCGCGCCCAATGCTATCGCTTATGAAAGCAAACAATTCACGAGCGGTGAGTTTTTTAAGTACGGTATTCCCGGAAGCGTACTTTTAATGATTGTCCTGGCATTTTTTGTCTGGTTTATCTGGCCCATGATGGGTATGCCGATCACAACTACACCATCTTTGGAGACACAGCAACAGACTCATATTTTGTTGATCGATGACGATGAGGAGTTCACCAATTCTTTTTCTACTGTACTTATAAATGAAGGTTTCAAGACCTCGACGATGTTCAACAGCGAAAACGCCTGGGAATATATCCATAGCAACAAACCAGACGCGATTTTGCTTAATTTATCGTTGCCCCACCAAAGCGGCAGAAGCCTATTCTTTAAAATAAAACTGGATTATCCCGATTTGAAAATTATTCTACTCAGCGAAAGCGGTTCGTCGCTCCCTGATGATATTGGTCTCAGCGACGTTATTTTCAAGCCGGTGGATTTTGACAGCCTTCTAATAACGATTAACCGAACTCTGGGTGAACCTGGATAGGTAGCGGAACAGTTCTAATCAGGCAAGCCATTGTTTTTGATAACGAAAACGGCAGCTTCAAATATACTTTGTTGAGTTTGGGTCCATTTGTTTTTAATGTTCAGATGCCATGAATCACCGTATCCCGTTTGAGATGTTTTTATATTTGATAGATTATCGAAAATATCATAGATTAATATGAGAATCGGTGGGAGTATAAAATTTACAGTTAGTTATAGTTACAACCGGAAATTTGAATTGAGGAGATTATTTATGACTATCGTGGATTTCGTAAGAAATAATTTGAAACTGTTTGTAATTGTTCTTGTCGCGCATTTATTACCCATGGGTTGCTCAAACGGTTCATCTCAAGTTCCGGAGACGTTAATTATACCGGTTACTGATACATATCACGGAGTCGAGGTGGTTGATAATTATAGATGGCTTGAAAATGGGCAAGCCTCGGATGTCAGCCGTTGGGATGAAGCTCAAACCTCTCACACCAGTCGGTACCTGGATAAGATATCATATCGCGAAAATATAGCTCAACATTTGAAAGCTTTGTACACGGAATCATCACCGGAATACTCTAAATTCCATTATAAAGGTGGAAAGCTCTTTGCCATCAAAGACCAGCCCCCAAAAGAACAGCCGCTATTGGTGGCATTAGATACACCATCTGATCTTGGTACCGAGAAGGTGATTCTCGACCCCAATGATTTAGATACGACAGGATTAACTTCAATTGATTTTTTCGAAGTCTCCCCCAACGCTGGTTTGGTTGCCGTGTCTCTCTCCAAGGGCGGAACCGAGGACGGTGATATTTACATTTTTGAGGTTGAGACCGGCAAGAAATTATCTGATTATGTCCCTCGCGTTAATGGACCCACGGCCGGAGGGGATGTAGCCTGGAAAGCCGACGGCAGCGGATTCTATTACACACATTACCCGCGGGAAAAAGAACGCCCCGCCGACGAATTACGATTCTATCAACAGGTGTATTATCACGACTTGGGTAAGCCAACCGAAGAGGATATCTACGTTATAGGCAAAGAGTTCCCCAAGATCGCCGAAGTGTATTTTGAATCTTCGGACGATTCGGAATATATAATTGCCGGTGTTGCTAATGGGGATGGGGGAGAATACGCTCACTATTTACTAAATCCTTCGGGAAAATGGACGCAGGTTACGCGGTTTGAGGATGATATTCCCGATGTTCTATTTGGCCTGGATAATTCCCTGTATTTGCTCTCGCATAGGGACGCATCATATGGAAAAATCCTTTACCTGGCTCCGGGCCGGACTAAACTTTCACAAGCCAGGATGATCGTGGCTGAAGGTAGTAATGTTATTCGATCTTTCCTGCCGACCAAGACCAAGCTTTACGTGCGGGATATGATGGGAGGTCCATCACAAATTCGCGTAATAGATCTGATAGATCACTCAGAAACGCGGGTGCCGTTGTTGCCGGTATCATCGGCGTGGGGCTTAACCGGGTTAGAAGGGGATATAATTATTTTCACCAACTCCAGCTATACGGAGCCATCCGTTGTCTATTCATACGATCCCGCGGAAGAATTACCGCGAAAGACAGCCATGGTTGTGACATCGATAGCTGATTTCAGCGATGTTGAAGTGATACGCGAAATCGCGTTTTCAAAAGACGGTACTCGCGTACCCATAAATATCTTACGCAACAAAGGAACCAAACTTGATGGTACTAATCCGACTATTCTTTACGGCTATGGCGGATATGGTTCCAGCCAAACGCCCTGGTTCAAGCGTGATCGGAGTATCTACCTGAATAACGGTGTCATCTATGTAACAGCCAACATCCGCGGCGGTGGTGAGTTCGGTGAACAATGGCATCTGTCGGGCAATCTAACCAATAAGCAAAACGTCTTCGATGATTTCGCGGCCTGCGCGCGATACTTGATTGACAATGGTTATACCAATCCCTCGAAACTGGCTATAATGGGCGGAAGCAACGGTGGTCTCCTGGTAGGCGCCACGATGACCCAGAATCCCGAGCTTTTTAAGGCTGTTGTGTGCATGAAGGGCGTGCTGGACATGCTTCGCTTTGAATCAGAACCAAACGGCGTATTTAATGTTACGGAATATGGCTCGGTCACCGATCCCGACCAGTTTAAAGCGCTCTATGCCTATTCACCTTATCATAGTATCAAGCAGGGCGTCCGCTATCCGGATGTGCTTTTTACAGCCGATGTTAACGATTATCGAGTCGGCGCCGGTAACTCGCGTAAGATGGCGGCGCGTCTTCAAACTATAGCTGATCCGCGGACTATGGTGCTGCTAAGAATGAGCGAAGGAGCCGGTCACGGGATTGGCAGTTCACTAAGTGCCAGTCTCGATCAAAAAGCTGATATCATGACCTTTTTATTTGATCGGCTTGGCGTGAATTATGGCAGCAAAGACATTGAATAGGGATTTAAGAAAATCGTCGAAGATCATATAGCCTAATTCAAATGAACACACCTAATATTCATTTGTCATGGCCAAATATGGTTGCCAAATGAGATCTGCCCATGAAACAGGTTTGGCGAGTATCTCGATTATTTTAAAAACATAGGAATTTTATTTTCATTTTGATTGATATATATTTATATTAAGATCATGGAACAGGAATTGGATGAAATAAAAAACATCGTAATTATCTCTGACGGTACCGGTAAAACCGCTCATCGGTTGATGGACGCGGTTTTGATCCAGTACTACGAAAAGGATATATCGTTTTCATTGATTAATACTTTTCAAAATGTGCGTAGCAGGAAAAGTATAAACGAAGTCCTCAAGCAGATTAAGGATGATTACCTGGTTCTGTTCTCTATCATTTCCAAGGATTTGGCTGAGTACTTGTCCACGAAGCTGTCCAAACGACGGGTTATACATCTAAACGTTCTCAAGCCGATGCTGGACGTAACCTCCAAATTCCTGGGGGTACACCCCGACTACATGCCGGGGAAATTGCAAATCGTAAATGATAATTATTATAGAAAGATCGACGCCATCGATTACGCGGTCCGTCACGATGATGGGCGTGGTGATGAGATCGAGAGAGCGGATGTGGTTTTACTGGGAATTTCGCGGACATGTAAGACTCCTATAAGCATGTATCTGGCCTGCAACTTTGGTCTGAATATGGCTAATATTCCTTTAGTACCGGACCCAACCTGGGTGGAGAGAGTTCTTCGTCGGTTGCTATGCGTGAAAACCAGGAAAATAGTGGGGCTTATTATGCAGCCTGATACCCTGGCGTCGATTAGGGAAAGTCGATCCAAAATCCTGGTCGGCGGCTCAGAACAACTTGGCGAGTTAATGGATTACTATGATATAAGAAAGGTAACCCAGGAATTCCGGTTTAGTACGCAACTATTTGAAGCCCACAAATGGCAAGTGGTTGATGTTACGCGAAGGGCTATAGAGGAAATCTCGATAGAGATCATGGAATATATTGGTTACAAACGCTGATCGAGTCGATCTGTCGGGCAAAAAATAACCGAAAAAATCGGGGCAGACGGGTATTTTTCCGAGACCAATGCCTGGTCTAAATACCTTACCAATATATATTGATTGTATAAGAAGCCGTAAGCGGCAAATAATACGGATCGTAGATAGCCATCGATAATAATTACCCGTTATGACAATCGTTTTAACATGGTTTTTAATAGTATTATCTCACTTTGTTTGAACGCTTTAGAAAATGTTTGACATGAAGATTTGCGATGTGTATTATGGCATATTATTATTCTCCGTGAATGGCCGGGGAAAACCGATTCGAAGGAGGAGCGATCTATGGCCGTTGCACCTAAGACCAATATAAAAGAAGATGTTTGGATCCCGACGAGTTGTGGGCAATGCTATTGCATGTGCGGCATAAAGGTTCGCCGGCAAAACGGTATTATTACCGAGATGGCGGGAAATCCCGATGCCCCGACAGGCAGGGGACATATTTGTGTTAAAGGCCTTGCCGGGCAGCATTTATTGTATGATCCATACCGGGTAAATTACCCCTTGAAGCGTACAAATCCCGAGAAAGGACTTGGAGTCGATCCCAAGTTCGTTCGAATCTCCTGGGAAGAAGCGCTCGATACTATTGTTCAAAAACTGAAAGAATGCCAGGAACGCGATCCGCGTGGAGCGTTTTTCCAGGCGACAACAACTCAGGCTTCGGAAATCCGTTTCGGCGTTATTGGATTCATGAAAGGTTTCGGAACTCCCAATTACTGGGTGTCCGGCGGCGGATTGCATTGCGGCAATGGCGCTCATTTTATGAACGGAATCATGCACGTTTCCTGGTCGATTATTCCCGATTTCGCGAATTGTAATTACGCGCTGAACTTTGGCTGTTCGAAAGGACACGGCGCCGGTCACGTAGCGGTTCAGAACGCCGGGCAGGTTGCCGATGCCAGAGCTCGGGGCTTCAAGAATGTCGTTTTCGATCCTTTCCAGAGCGCTCAGGCTTCCAAGGCTCACGAATGGGTGCCGATCCGCGTGGGTACCGATGGCGCGCTGGCCCTGGGACTGGTCAACTCGTTGATCAATGAACATGGCATCTATGACGCTGAATATTTGATGTATAAAACCAACGCTCCGTACCTGATCCGGCCCTCCGATGGACGTTATATGCGCGATAAAAAAACAAACAAGCCGCTGGTATGGGATGTCGTCGATAACAAAGCCAAGGTCCATAACGATCCGTCCGTGACGCGGGTTGAGTATGAAGATGAGGCGCACGAAGTCGCTCTGCTCGGTAAATACACCGTTGATGGCACTGAATGTCGCCCGTCTTTCGAGCTTCTTAAAGAACATGTCAAAAAGTATACGCCGGAATATGTCGAGAAAATCACCTGGGTACCCGCGGCTTCAGTCAGCCGTATAGCCAAGGAATTCGGCGAGGCGGCGGAAATCGGATCGACTGTCACAATCGAGACCAGCAAAGGACCCAAGAAGGTTCCTAAACGACCGGTCGCCACTCACTTCTTCCGAGGCGCCCAGGGACATACCAACTCCGGCTGGACCTGTCTTTCAATTGATATGGTCAATCACATTGTCGGCGCGGCCGATACTTATGGCTCGGCGCTCGGTTTAGGCGCCTCCGTGGGTAGCGGTTATGAAAAGACAGGCAAGCCATACCAGATACCGTATCCGTGTCCCGATGGTCTGCTGGTTGCCAAAACCTGGGTTTATGACCATAAACCGTATCCGTTGCGCAAACCTCAACAGCCGACCCGGCTTGATTTACATGATATGTTCCCGACCTCAATTTATAACGCTTTCACGATCACCAGCCCGAGATGGTTCGAGATGCTGGAGCGATTCAAGATTCCATATAAACCGGATGTTATGCTCAATTTCGGCTCCAATTCGGTGATGACAATGGGCAATTCCGAGGCGGTAACAGAACAATTCCTGAAGAAATTTAACTTTATATTTTCATTCCAGCTTTACATTACGGAATTCGAAGAGGCAGTGGCGGATATAGTTCTACCCGATGCCTGTTACCTGGAACGTTACACGCCGGCTGTCAGCTTCCCCTCGACTTTCTCCCATCCTCAAGGCGAGGACGATTGGGGTTGGACAATCCGTCAGCCCGTTATCGATCCCCTCTTTGAACGCCGCGATTTCAACCAGGTCATGCTGGATATTTGCCAGCGTCTGGGTATTCACGGCAAATTCTATAAGGGTCTCAATGATTCGATCGGTGTGCGTTACGGCGGAGAGATGGAAGAGAAAAACAAGCTGGTTGAAGATGGCAGCGTAATTCATTCCTGGGAGGATATCACCGACCGCTTGCTCAGGGACAGGTTTGGCGATGAGCACGGCCTTGAACACGTTCGCAAGAAAGGCGTTTTCACCTGGCCCAAGAAAAAAGAGGATGTCTACTGGAAATGGTTCAATCCCTCACGGGTGCCGGTTTATTTCGAATACTTCATCGATTCCGGTGAACAGATTGATGAAAAATGGAAAGAATACGGCGGCAACGATTTCTTCAAATTCGACTGGAGCCGTTTCAAAGCGCTTGCCGATTGGTATCCTTGCCCGACCCATACCGAAGAGGATCCTGAATTCGACATGAACACGTTCTACTGGCGCGCGGTCATGCACTGCAACTCGATGACCCAGCAAAATCCTTATCTCGATGAGTGTTCGCAGGAAGACCCGAATGTCTATGCCGTACAGATGCATGTGAAAACGGCCGAAGAAAAAGGCATAAAGGACGGTGACAAAGTCTGGCTGGAAAATCCGCAAGGCCATAAGGTACGGGGTTGGGTTTCCCTCAGCGAGGGTATCGAACCGCACCACCTGGCTATAGCGGCCGTGGCCGGTCACTGGGGCAAATATATGCCGATTGCCAAGAATAAAGGAACATTTTTCAATGACCTGGTGGAGATGGATCTGGATCACACCGATCCGCTCACATTTAACCAGGATATATGCGCCCGAGTGAAGATTTACAAGGCGGAGGATTAGTCGAATCATGAGCAAGGTCGCGGATAAAACAGAAAAAAAAGTACGATCGGAGTCAACTATGCCGCAATTCGGAATGGTCATCGATCTTAAAAGATGTTATGGGTGTTATTCCTGCAGTATGGCCTGTAAAACAGCTAACCACACGCCCCCGAATGTCTTCTGGGCTCGTGTTCTTATGAGCGAGGTAGGGACTTATCCGAATACCGTTCGTCAAGCCCTGCCGATGTTATGCATGCAGTGCGAGGAACCATCGTGTATGGAAGTCTGCCCGACCGGCGCCACGCAACAAATGGATGATGGGATCGTGATCGTAGACAAAGACAAATGTATGGGATGTAAATACTGTGTCATGGCTTGCCCCTACGGCTCGCGTTATAGCGTGGAGAAATGGGAAAGCTATTTCCCCGATGGCCTGGATCTTACGCCGCTGGAAGAGTTTCAGAAAAAAGCGTGGGAAGAAAAATCGGGTGTCGGCGTTGCCACCAAGTGCGATTTCTGCAGGGAAAAAATCACCGATGGCGATGAGCCCGCGTGCGTGCAGGCTTGTCCGGCAAAAGCGCGGACATTCGGCGACCTCAGCGATCCCGATAGCGAAATTTCTATCCTGATTAAAAAGGAACGCGGGCAAGTACTGAATCCGGAGTTTGGCAATAAACCCAAGGTTTATTACCTCTTTCCACGGTAACGGTAAGAAAAGGTCAGACGAACCGGTAATAATTGATAAAAATTTAGGAGAAACGATATGGATCCGAAAGTAAACGGTCAGCTTCAACACGATTGGAGTTGGCTTGTTGCCGTCTACCTCTTCCTCGGTGGTGTCGGCGGCGGCGCGTATACGATTGCGGCTATTAACAGCTTTATGGGGGATGGACTGGGTTTATCCACAACCATCGGAGTATGGATTAGTTTTCCGGCGCTTCTAATTGGAAGCATGTTTCTTATCGCGGATCTGGGTTCGCCGTTTCGCGCCGTCCTGGCGGGAATGAAGCCCGGAACATCCTGGATAGCCCGCGGTACCTGGATTATTTCCATTTTTATGGTGTTGTCGTTTCTGCATTTAGTACTTTTACAATTCACTGATGTCGCGGCATCGGCCGGCGGTAAAACCATGATTGATATTATCTCGCTGGTTGGAGCCGTATTCGCTATAGGCACGATGGCCTATACCGGCATTTTGTTGGGCGCGTCTAAAGGTATACCGTTCTGGCGTTCCGGCGTGGTTCCGCTAGTGTTCGTGGTCTCCGCGACCGTTACCGGCCACTTTGCGATTATGCTCGGTATCGCTTTATTCGGTGGCAATGGCGCTACGGCAGCGTTGTTCAAGCCAATGGCTGTAGAGGGGATCGGCCTGGTTGTTCTGGAAATATTGGCGATTTTGTTCTTTCTGCAGGCGGCATTCAGACAACCCGATCCGAGAGAATCAGCCGAGCGTATCCTGCGCAAGCGCATGTTTGTAATCGGCTATTTCATCCTGGGTCTGTTTGCCCCGGTAATTATTATGGCGATTGTCTATGGCGCCGGCTCCGGAGCTGGAGTAACCGGTATTATCACGGTTGGCGCGATACTCGGCTTACTGGGTGGTCTGATTCTCAGACAATCGGTTTTGATATGCGGCGCTTTACCGACTTTAAATATAGCCGGATTCCAATTCCGACGGATACATCGGCCTAAAGAGCCAAAACCCGATATCGGTTTGATGCCTCCGCAGTGATCATTGATAGCGGAAGCGTAGCGCCTTACATATAAATATATCTTTATGGAATCTGATAAAACCAATATGGAACAGTCAAACAGGCATCCTGACGCCATAAAATACGTGCGCGCGGATCGTATTTCCACCGGCGATAAGGAGAAATCAGTGGAACCGGAAAATGTCCGCGTTGTGCGGGAAGCTCCTGTCACAATTGATGTTGAAAGCGTGGAAACTTATACGCTTCTCTGTACTCCGATTGACAAACGGGCGTTGGCGGTCGGTTTCTTATTGGGCGAGGGCGTTATCGAGAGCCTGGCTGATATAAAGATTCTAAAAGTATGTGATGACGATCCCGGTACTGTCCGTGTTCGTCTCAAAAGCGAAATTCCACGAATCGGCGATTCGGGTCGCAATCTGTTGATTGTCTCATCATGCGGCGCTTGCGGAAGTGAGAATCTGCAAAAACGTATAGATGCCCTGCCGCGCGTCGGCGACAGGCTGAGATTCGAGGCCAGATTGTTGCGCTCCGTCAACGAGGCCCTTCGCGAGCGACAGAGTCTGTTTGAAATAAGCGGCGGTACACACGCTGCCGCCATATTCGATGAGCGTGGAGAGATCGTCTCGTTTGCTGAAGACACCGGGCGTCACAACGCTCTCGATAAGGCTATCGGTAAATGCCTGCGGAACGAGATCGCTACGGCAGGCAAGGGGGCGGCCCTTACCAGCCGGCTCAGCCTCGAGATGGTTAGCCGATGCGCCCGTGCCGGAATCGAACTTATCACCGCCGTTTCCGCGCCGACATCCTTAGCCTTAGACGTGGCCAATAATTGCGGCATTACTCTTTGCGCCTTCGTGCGTGAAACCCGGGCGACTGTGTTTACTCATCCAGCCCGAATCATCGGTTTAAATAAGTAAACCGAGTAGGATTCACTATAATATCTTTATAGTCCTAAGTTAATATAGATACAGTTTGATAAAGTATTTGCTACCAGATGTCTAACAGTTTCCACCATAAGCCCCCGATTCCCAGCCAGATTATGATATTCACCACGCTGACTATCGCCCCTAGCTTCCACCATTCGGTCAGTTTGACATAACCTGATCCGAATAGTACCGGCGCCGGGCCGGTGCCGTAGTGGGTCATGCTGCTGAAAAGATTACTGAAGAAGGCAAGCACTAACGCGGCCAGAAGAGGCGGTGTTCCCACCATCAGGGCAACGCCCAGAAAAGCCGCGTACATCGAACTGATCTGGGCCGTGTTACCCGCGAAGAAGTAATGGCTGTAGAAATAAATCAGGCTGAGAACCAGAAACGCCGGCACCCAGCCGATACCCGCAGACATCCCACCAATAGTGCCGCTGAACCAGCCGACCAGCCCGAGCTTGTTGAGATAAGTTGCCATCATTACCAATGTTGATAGCCAGATGAATGTATCCCACGCCCCGTTCTCCGAGAGGATATCTTTCCAGGTGAGCACGCCTGTTAAAAGTAAAATAGTCAGTCCAATTAAAGCGGCTACAGCGGAATGAACCTGTATCTGCTTGCCGAAAATCCACATTGATAATAGGAGGCCGAATGTTAGCAGCATGATTTTCTCATCACGCTTTAGAGGCCCCATTTCGGCCAGTCGGTCTTTGGCCATCCGGGCCGCCAGCGGCGTTTCTTTAATCTTCGGTGGGTAGAGTTTATATAGTATGAACGGAACGACCAGTAGACTGATGAGTCCGGGAACGCTGGCCGCCGCCGCCCAGAGCGTCCAGCTGATTTCGATTCCTTGCTCGGAGGCCATTTGAACCGATAGCGGATTGGCCGCCATTGCCGTTAAAAACATGGCGCTGGTTATCAGATTGCCGTTGAATGAATTCAAAACCAGGAATGCGCCGATCTTGCGTTCGGTTCCATCGCCGGGATGGCTATCGAATGCCTCCGCCACCGATCTCACTATAGGATAAAGAACAGCCCCGGCCCGAGCCGTAATACTGGGGATAGCCGGCGCGATCACCAGGTCGGTTGCTATCAGGCTGTAGCCCAGCCCGATTGTTCGCTTGCCGAGAATTTTCATGAACAAGTAGGCAATTCTGGCTCCCAAACCTGTTTTGATAAATCCGCGTGAAATAAAAAACGCGATCACGACAAGCCATATAACCGAATGGCTGAAACCGCTGAGTGCGTCCTTAAGACTTAGAGTATGAGTTAAAGTAACCGCGGCGATACCACATACCGCTATCGCCCCCATAGGTAACGGCTCGAGAATTATGCCTATAATAGTACCAACGAATATCGCCAACAGGTGCCAGGCTTCCATTGTTACGCCATCCGGAGGCGGAATTAACCATATCGCTAACGCGATTATAATCGGAATACAAAAACGAAAGCAGATAGACAGAGGAGATCGTAAGGCATTGCCTTGATGCAAAAGCAGCGCTCCCTCTACAGTTTGATCAGAGTTAAGTTATAGCACCTCGCGCCTTTAAACTATCTATTTGATCGGTCGAATACCCCATCACCTTGGCCATCACTTCATCGGTGTGTTCGCCCAGAAGCGGCGGGTGACGGCGAATTGTCGCCGGCGTTTCCGAATACTTTATCGGCGCTCCAGTCAGGCGAAGGGTGCCGATAGTTGGATGCGGTACTTCGGCGATCATGTTCCGGTGTATGAGCTGCGGATCGTCGAAAAGATGCCGCATATTGTTTACCGGGGCGCAGGGGACCGCCGCTTCCACTAATATTTCCATCCACTCATCACAGGTCTTTTGGGCGAATAATTCATCGATAAGCGGCAACAGTATCTTCCTATTTTCAACACGTTTGGGATTCGACTCGAATCGGGCATCTTCCAGCCAATCGTCCTTGCCGATGGCTTTACAGAAATTGACCCACAGTTTCTGATTGGCCACCGCGATGGATATCGGCCGATCTTTGGCGTCGAAAACCTGATAGGGAACGATCGATTCGTGCGCCGTACCCCATCGCTGGGCTTCTTGTCCGGCGACTAAATAGTTACTGGCGATATTGGCCAAACCGGAAACCTGAACATCGAGCAAGCTAACATCGAGATATTGCCCCTGGCCGGAGCGTTCCCGCCACAATAGGGCCGAAGTTATCGCGCCCGACGCGTAAACGCCGGTTAAAACATCTGTGATTGCCACCCCGACCTTGCAGGGATTGCCGTCATGTTCGCCGGTAATGTACATCAAACCGCCTGCCGCCGAGAGTACCATGTCGTAACCCGGACGGTTCACGTAGGGACCATCCTGCCCGTAAGCGGTGATAGAGCAGTAAACCAGGCGAGGATTGATTTTGTGGATCGTCTCATAGTCCAGTCCGAAACGTTTGGTTAATCCCGGGGTAAAATTCTCGACCATGACATCGGAAACTTTGGCCAGTTCGCGTATAAGTTCCAGGCCGGCCGGCTTTTTAAGATCGATAACGACCGATTTTTTATTTCGATTGCAACAGAGATAATAAGCGCTCTCGCCGCTTGAAAAAGGCGGTCCCCAGGTGCGGGTATCATCGCCAACGCCGGGTCGTTCCACCTTGATAACTTCGGCGCCCTGGTCACCAAGTATCATCGTACAGTATGGACCCGCTAGTATACGAGATAGATCGAGAACACGGTATCCTTTTAGCGGATGATCGACTGTGCAGGAATTACTCATTTTCAACCTCTATTTAGTTCAAACATTATCATCAACCAGTTAATAATCCATTATAGCTATTGGGTAGCGAACTTCAAAGATTATTTTCACTCATTTCTCTAATCGTCAGGCCAGGAAAGGATTCCTGTCTCTACTGGAAGAGTGGCTCCCGTAGGTCGGTAGCTTGCTGCCGACGGGGGCGGGGCAGACAAGCCGCCAACATAAATGTGGAGTCGATATTGGGCGGTTTTTCATTTGTTGAGTATTAAAATTAACTATCGCGAAAATCACTTGACCGCTTGGCTGATGATGATTACTTTATATCTGGCGCCAGACGATATTGGAAAAATAGGCGTCAGAGTATAATAATAGTTACTAATTTCGTTTGATAGCGAGATTAGTATCAAGATATTCGAACTCCGAACCCTGCAGGACCCACGTGGTCGGCAGGGACTCTACGGTCGGGAGAGCAATCACCCGACCTGCCCGGCTTGGCAAAGGAGATCGGTAAGGTTTAATCCGTTGCTGGCCGGCGATGGATTTTTTATGTTTAGAGAGAATCTCGACGCGTACATCCTGGCCGGCGGCCGTAGTCGCCGGATGGGAACCGATAAGCTATATCTTCAGATCGATGGGCAAACGCTGCTTGAAAGAACGATTGCCACCTGCCGGGCCTGTTTGAAGAAGGTGAAACTGGTTGCCGGAAATTCAGCCAGGTTATCATCGCTGAGTGTTGAGTTGGTTTTGGATAGTCCAATGGCGAAAGGCCCAATGGCCGGTATAATAGCCGCTTTGGAGGATTGCGAAACCGAAACCTGTTTTATAACCGCCGTTGATTTGCCCGACTTGAATCCCGATGTTGTTGAATCCATAATCGACCGGTATGAGGGCCAGCAATATTTTGGTTTGCTTGAAGCTAATGGATTACAGCCTCTGTGTGGAATATATCATAAATCCGCCCTGGAAGTTTTTTATCAATTCGCCCGAAACAAGGGATTTTCCGTTACCGAAGTTGTGAAAACTTTGAATTATGATGTCATAAACGTAGATTCGCCCCGATGGCGCAATTTAAACTATCCTGAAGATTTAGCGGTTGGGGAGTTCGATGGTTAAACTGGCTATAGTAGGCGCTCAAAATTCGGGCAAGACCACGGTTATCGAAGCTCTAATCGATTATCTTGTGGGTAAAGGAATTCGGGTGGCTTCAATTAAGCATACTTCGCACCGGCATCGGTTTGATACACCCGGAAAGGACAGCTACAGGCACCGAGAAGCCGGGGCGGGATTGACCGTGGCGATGAGTGGAGAAGAAGTCGCTGTATTTGCCCGGCCGGATTCGTTGGATATTTCGCTAATTCAAGATATAACCGGGGAGCAATTCGATATCTGGCTTATTGAAGGCGATCGGACCGCCGATCATCCGAAGATTGTAGTCACCCGTAACTTAAAAGAGTTCGGTGAGGCGACACCTTCGAATTTAATAGCCACAATCGGCCCTGAACAGATTAATGAGTCGCTCCCGCACTTTGATACCGGAGATTATGAGGGACTGGGTTCTTTTGTGATAAGTACAATGCTCGATAGGAAAACGGAGATCATCAGGTGAGCAAATATCGTACGCCCAGATATCTGCGAGTGTCGCTTCTTTCAGCATGTAACCTCCAGTGTTCGTACTGCCTTCCGCCGGGCATCAAACGCCCGACTGTTATCGCGCCGGATGACAAGCTACGAACAGCGATCCGTTTTTTGCATGATTCCGGCATTAATAAAATCCGTTTCACGGGTGGCGAGCCGACATTATATAAAGACCTTCCTGAGCTTGTATCTTTCGTTAAGTCATTAGACCAGGATGTTCACACCGCTATCACGAGTAATGGCGTTCATTTAAAGACAATGGCGAAAGACTTGGCCTTAGCCGGACTGGATTCGGTAAATATAAGTCTCGATACGCTCGATCCTGATAAATTTAAGGCGTTAGCCGGTAAGGACTATCTGAAACGGGTTATTTCAGGAGTTGATGCGGCTATCGCCCATATCGGCAATGTCAAATTGAATTCAGTGTTAATCAAGGGCGTTAACGATGATGAGACGGAAAAGCTGATCTCATTTGCCGAGAGTCGCGAGCTGGATATACGATTTATAGAATTTATGCCGAATCGCTACAGCCCATTAGGCGATCCACGGTTTATCTCAAGCGAGGAAATTCGCGGGCGCTTGCCATGGGATTTTCAAGCATTGCCAACCGACTCTAACAGCGCGGGACGATACTACATAGCTCCATCACTTAAAGCAAGAATCGGCTTTATCAGCTCGGTCAGTCATCCATTCTGCGAAAGTTGCGATCGGATCAGGTTGGCCGCGAACGGACTGTTGTACACTTGCCTTTATGAATCCAGTAATATTGATATTTTTAAATTACTGGCGGCCGATTCTAATCGGGCGCAAAATGAATACAAAAAGTTATTGCAGTCAAAACAATTCAGCGGTTGTCATGGCGCCGGTAAATCCGGTGAATCCTTGCCATCTTTCTCGGCTATCGGGGGTTGATCCTGGCGGAATTAAGCCGTTGTGATTGATATCTAATCAAGGAAGCTGTCCAGATGAAAAAGTACGGCGAAGTATATCGTATTTCGGTCTCGGCCGAGAAGGGATCGAAAAAAAACAATATTGATAAAGCTGCTCTCAGAGAGAACTTCGGCATTGAATGTGACGCTCACGCCGGGTCACCACGGCAGGTATCTCTTTTACAGTTTGAGGCTTTCGACGTAATTCGCGAGAAGTTACAGGAAATTAAGCCCGGTGATTTCGCCGAAAACATCACCACTCGAGGTTTTGATTTTTCATCGGCTTCAATCGGCGACCATCTTTACATAGGTGACAACGCGCACTTGGTGATCACTCATATCGGCAAGGAATGCCACAACGGCTGTGAGATCAAGCGCCAGGTAGGCGACTGTATCATGCCGCGCCTGGGTATATTCGCCTCAATTATCGAAGGTGGAATGATTCAGGTCGGCGATAAAATCCGCTGGGAAAACGACCATGATTGAATTCGAAAAAGCCTGTGATTTAATTTTCGAAAATTGCCATACTCTTGAAACTGAAAAGCGCCTTATTGAAGATGCCGTAGGTTTCGCGTTGGCCGAAGATATAGTTTCGCCGATCAATGTCGCGCCGTTCAGAAATTCGGCTATGGACGGTTTCGCGGTGAAGTCTGCCTGGCTGGATAAATGCTCGGCGGACAGCCCCGCCGTGATTCCAATAAGCTCCACATCATTTGCCGGTAATCCCGCCTCGATTAACAACACAGACACACATACGTTGAAAGTGATGACCGGCGCTCGTGTGCCGGATGAGTTTGATGCCGTAGTGCCATTCGAAGATACCGATTACGGTGAAAATGAGGTTCGGTTTTTCAAGCCAACTTTCCAGGGTAAACATATCCGCGAACCGGGAGAGGATATCACCCTTGGCCGGAAGCTTTTTACAAAGGGGATGGTGTTGAGCCGGTTGGATATCGGGATTCTGGCTACGATAGGCCTGCGTTCGGTGATGACCGTTCGCAAGCCCTCGATGACGATACTCGGAACCGGCGATGAATTGACCGAACCCGGGAATGAATTGATTGGCGATAAAATATATGACGCCAACACATTCGCGATTTACTCTCTGGTATCGCCTTTCTGCGGCATAGCCGATCGGATTTGCCGGGTAGCCGATACGAAAGAGGAATTAGAGAAAGCTCTTGACTCGCCGCATGACGTGATAGTGACCAGTGGTGGAGTATCGATGGGCGAACGGGACCTCGTCACTAAAGTCGCCGAATCTTGCGGCTGGCGTAGAGTGTTTCACAAGGCTAAAATCAAACCCGGCAAGCCGGTTTATTTCGCCGTACGGGGGAAACAACTCCTGTTTGGTCTGCCTGGAAATCCTCTATCGGCGACAGTCACTTGCTCAATATTCTTGATACCTGCTTTGAAAAAGATGGCCGGATATGCCGATTACAGGTTAGCTACGAAACCGGCCGTTTTGTCACCGGATTCGGTTCGCAAATCCAAACGTAAACTGATCTGGCCCGGCTTATTTAATAGCGATTCGGGCCGCACGATAGCCAGTTTCTCATCCCAGAAATCATCTGCCGCCCTGACCGCGCTTCAGGGTACCGATGGCCTAATTATTCAAAAGGCCACGTCTGGCGTAACCGAAGACATGACCGTCGAGACAATCCCCTGGAGCCAAATACTGATTTAGTCGCTTTTCAGACCTGATCAGATAAATCGCTTGAAATTAATCCCGAAATAAAATATTCTGATCTAGAAGAATTGAATATTGGCTATATATAATATCACTATACTTAGATGACGGAAAAAGACGATAATAGAAACACTCCCCTATCCGATCCCGATACCTGGGTTGATAAATACGGCGACTACTTATATAGGTACGCCTTAGCCCGACTTCGAGATAAGCGTCAGGCCGAGGATGCCGTACAGGAGACTTTTCTGGCGGCACTTCAGGCACGCTCTAATTTTGCCGGTCAATCGTCCGAGAAAACCTGGCTGGTAGGGATACTGAAGAATAAAATAATCGATCTTTTTCGAAAATCGGAACGCGAAAGCAAGCATGAGGATATCGATGCATATTATACTTCAGCGGATGATGATTTCGCTCAATCGGGGGCGAATATTGGCCAATGGCAGATTAACAGAAGACCCGCCGACTGGGCGATTGATTCTTCCAATTCAAGCGAAGTCAATGAGTTTTGGGAATTTCTAATGGCTTGCCTAAGTCAGGTCCCAAAAAAAATAGCCGATATTTACGTACTTCGAGAAATCGAGGGATTCGAAAACGAAGAAATCTGTAACAAATTGGATGTCTCGGCGACTAATATACGGGTAATGCTTCATCGCGCGCGCAAACAATTAAGACGCTGCCTTGAACTTAACTGGCTGGAGAAGAAAAGTTGATGTTTTAGCTGAAAGCAAAAAAATGATGAAATTGAAAATAATGTTAATGAATACAATGATGCCATACATGGCATCGTGCGAGGAAGTCGCCCAACTTACCTCCGAAGCGATGGATCATAAACTCTCGATTAAAAAACGGCTGCGCATGAGACTTCATATTCTATTTTGTCAATGGTGCCGGAAATATGGCATTCAACTAAACATGATAAAACAGGCCGCCCGGAAATACCTGGACGATATCGATAAAGCGGAAAAAAAGCTGCCCGATTCTCTATCTCCCGATTTTAAAGCACGCCTTAAGAAATTCTTAAGAGATAATCAGTAAGCTATTGTATTTATCTCGTTGATATCACCTAAGCCAAGAATTATAAATCACTTACACTTATAGGTTCTGCTATTATTTTCAATTACAATCGATTTACCGCGAATTATAATAAAAAAGATTGTAACGATTTTCAAATATCATCGACTAACTACCAAAAGCGGAAAGAAAAGAAGGTTTGAATTTTTGAATAAATAAAAGACAGAGAAAGTCAGTAAACGAAAAAAGGAGAATACGATGAAATTAAAACAGATCATTAACGGAATTTACGGCGGCCTCGCCGGCGGTCTGGTGTTTGGTATGATGATGGGTATGATGGGCATGCTGCCGATGATCGGTAAAATGGTCGGTTTACCGTCCGCAGTAGCCGGTTTGGCGGTGCATATGGTTAACAGCGCGATTATCGGCTCAGCCTTTGCGTTTGTTCTCGGCCGACTGGCCACTTCGATAAAAAGCGGGTTGGGCTATGGTTTGCTCTATGGCGGTTTCTGGTGGCTCCTGGGTCCGCTAACCTTGATGCCCCTGTTTATGGGTATGGGCCTGGGAGTCAACTGGACTATGGCTGCCGCTATCAAGATGATGCCGAGTCTCATGGGACACATCATATATGGCGCGATTCTGGGGATTGGCTATGGCTGGCTATCTAACCGTTCGGCCGTAAGTGATACGGCCGGCCAGCCTGGCCTATCCACGGCTAAAAGCTAAAAAAAGTTAAAGAGAATTTCCCGTCACTTCTCTCTCTCCCCCTTCTCGATTCCGCCGAGAAGGGGTTTTTTAATTGGTCGAGGGGGATTATTGATTTTTATTCCTTACCAAAATTATAACTGGCATTGCGACGGTAATTGCCCTCGTTTCTGAACATCATTTTCTCATCGACGAACTCGCGCCTCACCCGGCAATAGTCATCATGAAAGCCGATTATGATATCGTTAACTTCCTTCTCGGAGTAAACCTGGTTGGTCTCGAATTGCTTGAGAATATATTCGAGAATATATCGTCTTTTCTTGCGCTGGGCCGGCAGGATTTCGAATTTGCCCTTCTTCATGAACCGATTTATGATTTTCTGGCCGGGATCCATGACATTCTTATTCGAGTGCTTCTCCAGCCATTCCAGGAAATCCGATTCCTTCACCCGCCAGTCCTTGCCGATTTTATAACCGATCAGCTCGCCGTATTTCAGTTTGCGGGCGATAACCTGAACATTCATCTTCATCATCTCGGCGATTTCAGCCGTACTATAGAATTTCAAAGCCGGTAGATTCTCATTTTCAGCCATCACACACCTCCTTTAGCGTATGTTATATTACTATGAGGTAGTATAGGGGATAATAACGTATTGTCAAGGACTTTATGGATGGTGTCCGAAATTAGTAGCACATGTTTGCGACTACTGCCTAATCTCAATAATCCCGCTTTTCTCCAACAAATCCACAATGTCGAGTATCTCCGGGGCAATTGCGTCATCGATATCGGCTCTGTACATGATCACGCTGATACTCTGATGTTCGGCATCGGGAAGCGGCAGATGGTATAAGAATCGGCCTTGCCGGGTAGTCAGGTTTATACGCCTTTCCACCCTGGCCCGGCCTTCGCCGGTCCAAATAGTCACGTTGCTGATACAATCATTACTTTTAGCGGTCGAGAACCTGGCGCCGGCATCTTTACTCTCTCTGATTTTCCTGAATAGTTCCTCATCAACCTGTTTGGTTTTCAAAGCTGAGAGATCGATTTCCATAAGGATTTTTTCATTAGTCAAAGAGTAGCGGAAATATGGCCGCTTCTTTTCGAGTACCTCTTTTTTGGAAACGATATCCAGAGATACCATCGCCTCCAGGAAATCCTGAGCTGTACTGATATGCAAGCCCAACCTCGAGGCGGCTTCCGATGCCGAGATATCTTGATAATTTGCCAGTAGTCTTAGAAAAGCCTCAGCGTAATCCTTTGATATATAAGTCCCTAATTTTGCGGCAGCATTGAAATCCATACCCGGTCCTTTATTAAGGTGTGGTATTAATATACTATAATAATAATGAAGTATATATCTAGTAGATAATTATGTCAAGAATAATTTATGCTGTGCAGGTGTTTATTTTATCGATAGTTCGATTCCACAGTGATCGATATCAAAGGCGATGCTCTCGGAAAAGTGGGCTTTATCCCGGACCCAGGGCAGATACGCTTTCATCTCTTCGGCAAAAGACCAGTCGTAATTGTCATGGGCCATAACCCAGGCGCCTTTGGGCAGTTTGTCATACATCTGCTTGAGCAGGGTCAGGTACATGCCATCATGGTTTTCCGATTTAGCCTCGATATAAACGAAGTCGAACGGCCCATCGAGCCTTTCAAGAGCCACTTGCGCGTCCTCCCCGATTAGCTTTACCGACTGACAGCCATCGAATTTAGCGAAATTCTCGTGTGCCTGGTCAGTCATTTTAACATCGATATCGATACCAAATATCTTTTTGGCGTCAAAACTTTTATGCGGGCCGATACAGGGGCCGGCGAACCAGGCCAGTGTATAGCCCCAGAAACTGCCCAGCTCGATCAATCGTTGCGGCTGTCTCACGCTGGTAAGCATATACATCAGCCGCTCCATAGTCGGACTTAAACTGGTCCATGATCCTTTAAATTTTTCCTTTACTTCTTTTCGATGTAGAACCACGGCTTCTTTATTATAGGAAGCATCCGATCCGATTAGCTTATGGGATTTCAGAAGCTCAAGCGCGTCATCGACAATCTCTTCCTCGGCGGAGGTCCTGCCCAGCCGATAAACAAAAGAGGGTTCTCGATAGGTAACTGCCTGCATCAAGCCACCGGGAGCGTCGTAATCGAAATAGGCGTCAGGGCCGGCTATCCCATCGGCTTTCATCTGGTTCAAGGCTAATTCTATTGCTTTTCGTGAGGGACGAAATTCGATTGCCATAAGAACAAGCTCCTTTCATTTGATCAAATATATATAGCATACGAGGTATTTGTCGTTCCGGTTTCTCTTTACATAAGTAAAATCGTTTAATTGGCGCAATAAGCTCATTGTGATTAAATTATTGCGACAAATTCGTTTGCATT
This sequence comes from Candidatus Zixiibacteriota bacterium, assembly GCA_024231855.1. Lineage (GTDB taxonomy): Bacteria > Zixibacteria > MSB-5A5 > UBA10806 > 4484-95 > JAAEQD01. Next base: position 73,815 of record JAAEQD010000273.1, on the reverse strand, counting down.
GCCACATATAAATTGTGAGCCACGCGAATAACGGCAATAAGTAAAAATATCAGGGTCTAATATAATCAACAATATATCAAGCAAAGATTAGTTAAATCGGACTGATAACTCCGGGGTCATGGTTTGACAATACGGATTATGGCCTATTTTAGTAATATAACTTTCTTTACAGTCTTATCATCGCCATTTACTACGTTAACAAAGTATAATCCGCTTGGCACATATTGACCGTAATCATCAGTCGCATTCCATATAAACTTAACCGATGATGGGTTGGTATTCCGGATTTGAGTTTTTCTTACTAATCGACCGAGAACGTTATAGATTTTAAGATCATAAATGTCCGAACTGCCGTTACTTATGTTTATCGCGATGGAATTATTGAATGGATTTGGATACGCGTCTATTATAAGCGTTTGGTAAGGCAGCTTTGGTTCTGGCTCGTCTATCGATACAACACCCGGCTCATAAATAACGATTGTCTGACCCGGTCTAAGTCCAGCCGTATCGACTATTGCCATAGATTTAAAAACAACTCGTAATCCCAAATCCTCATGGTTTCCCGTGCCAAAATGAGCAGTCAACTCATTAACCGAGTATATTGAAGAAAGGCTCGATATTTCACGCATACCTACAATAACCTCTTGTTCATCATCGAACGAGTATAATTTTAAGATAGCTCCGAGAGCCAGCGTATTACGATATTGACCGACGAGTTTAACTTTTATAAACGAGGTATCTTCGCTTTGATTAATATATGCTAAATTACGGTGATAATCCAAATTAGCGGCCACTATATCAAGATGACCATCGTTATTCAGATCTCCCACAGCGCAACCCGCTCCATTGTAAACATCCATTACGCCGGCCTGCTCGCTATAATCATAAAACGAACCCAGGCCGTTGTTCATAAACAGAATATTGGTAGCTGTGCCACGATTAACGAAAAGATCAAGATAACCATCGTTATTGAAATCTCCAAACGCGGCGCCTCTGCTGTACCCGCCAACACCGGTATTGGTATAATCCGTAATATTTTCGAAATAGCCGGTACCATCATTTGCCCACATAGAATTCTCCCCGAATCCCGAGGTCAGGTAGAGATCGAAGTCACCGTCGTTATCTATATCGCCAAAAGTGACACCCTGGCCATAGCCAAATCCTTGCTCGTCGGTATTGTAGGTAATATCGGTGAAAGTACCATCGCCATTATTTCTGAATAAAGAGCCATCGTTACATTCCCAGTTATGGGCGATAAATATATCATCGTCAATATCGCCGTCCAGGTCGAAAAACAACGGCGTACGAACGTTCTCTAATCCTTCGAATCCGGAACCTTCCGCGATATTAACGAATGTTCCGCCCTGTAGAACCATAAGTTGAGTGCCGGTTAACACGGTTATCGCCCCGTTCGATAGCATCTGAAAAAACGCGCTTCCGGGGCCAAAGGTGTTCCGCAGATTATATTCATTAGACATTTCAAAAAGAGGCGGCATACCGTTGTTGACGTAAAACCTGCCCGATTGGTCCGGATCTCCGGATATGAAAAAATCGGGAAAACGGTCCTTATTAACATCGGCAACTGTAATATTAAGATGGGTATCAGATTCTTGTACTCCGTAAATATCACTGACTTCATCATAAAACGAGCCATTCCATTTATAAAGACGACTTTGTGTATTAACATTAACGAATAGAATTTCATTAATTTCATCCCCGTCCAAGTCAAGAATAGCTACTCCCGTAGAAAATTCGCTTTCTGTAATATTCCATTGCTGAGAAACTTCCTCGAATGTAAGTTGCCCCGAAGCGATACCGATAAAAAACAAATATGATAAAATCGTTAATATGACATTTTTCATTAGAACCTCCATTTGAAAGCTAAATATATATATAATATAAAATATTATGGGCCTATTTGTCAAGTGATATTTTGAGCCGTTCGGCAAACGACAGTTATTTCATCCGAATAATAGTTTCTTGTTCCTGCGGTCAAGCTGCTATAAATATGCTTCATGATGTATTTACCTGGACGGCGCGTTGCCTGATTAGCCGGAGAATTCCATTAGCGATCTGTTCAATATTAAGCTCGTTACATAACCCGTAGATAGATACAGTTAAAACAGCTATAAGTAAAAAAACCACTTTGAATTAATAAAGTAAAACCATATTATTATTGTTACGTATGTTTAAAAATGTGCAAAACTTTGAAACCCGTGATGTATATTCGATTGTTGTTATTTTATAAAATTTGGATTAAAACGCGAACCAATAACAAATATCAAACAGGAGTCCAATTATGCGGCTAATACTAATGGCGGCTTGCCTGCTTCTGCTTTTGCCGGGAATGAGCTTTTCGGCCCAGTGGCAGATTACGGAGCTGGATAACGGCCTGAGAGTAATGATTCTGGAGAATCATCAGGTTCCGCAGGTAAATATCTCTACCACGATTAAGGTAGGCGCCAAGAATGAAACCGATTTCTTCGATGGCGCGACCCATCTTCTGGAGCATCTGATTCTTTTTCGTGGTACCGAGAAGATGACCGGCGAAGAACTCGGGGACGCGATGAAAAAACACGGAGCCTATTTCAACGGCTACACATCGGCGGATTGGACCGATTTCGTGATCTCGCTGCCCAATGAAAATATCGAATTCGCGCTGGAGATTCACGCTGATATGCTGTTTCGCTCCAATTTCCCTGAAGCCGAGATGGATAAGGAACGGCAAGCCGTGCTGGAGGAAATAAATATTTCCGAGGATAATCCCGGCGCCAAGGTATATCGTTCGGCGCTGAAAGCTCTTTTCGGCGATCATCCTTATTCGAAAAATGTGTTAGGTACAAAAGAGCGTGTCAGCAATGTCCCACGTGATTCGGTCTACGCTTATTACAAACGATATTACGCGCCCAACAACATGACAATGGTAATTGTCGGCGATTTCGACGCGGTCGCTACCCTGGAATTGGTCAAGAAAAATTTCGCGGGCTTTCCAAGAGGCGATGAGGCCAAAGATAATTACAGTTTGCCGCCGGTTCGGGATAAAATTATCGAGATCGAGATCAAGAAGGATATCGCGCAAGCTTATCTGATGATGAGTTCGATTGGCCCAAAGGCCGATAGCCCGGATCAATATCCGCTTGATATTATGGCGACTATCATAGGCAGCGGGCAGTCCAGCCGGCTCTGGAAAAAACTCATCGATGAGCAAAGCCTGGTATATTCCATCAGTTTCTTTTTTGAGACGAATAAGTACGAGGGAATAGTCGCCTCGACAGCTCGGCTTGATCCGGCTAATATCTCTCTAGTGGAAGAAGCTATCAATGAAGTATTAACTGATGTTATAGAAAACGGCTTCACCGAAAAGGAACTTCGCAAAGCAAAAAACAAGCTTAAGACCAATCATTATGCTTCGCTTGAAAGAGGCCTCGATCTGGCCGACAAATACGCCGAATATGATTCCTTTATTGGATATAAGTTTGTCGAAAACTACCCTGATAACGTCGAAAAGGTTACGCTGGTTGAATTAAATTCGATGGCCGGTAAGTATCTCAACACCGACTCGTATGTTAAAACAATGGTGGTGCCAAAATGAAAACGATTATTAAAATTCTACCGGTAGTTATCCTGTTGGCCGGCTTGCTATTATTCGGCTGCGGCAAAGAGTGCGGTAAAATCGATATCGGCGACGACGGATACGGGAAAACCCAGATGGTAAACGGTATTAAAGTATTATTCAATCATGATCAGTCTACTTCGCTTTCGTCCGGCCGATTTCTTATCGGCGGCGGTGTCTTAACCGAAACCGAGGATAACAACGGCATCACAAACCTGATGATCCGGATGCTTTTAAAGGGTAATGACAAAATGACCGCCTCGGTGATAACCGAGCAACTCGATTTCCTCGGTGCCAATGTCTCTGCGACATGTTTCAGGGATTATAGCGCCATCTCGTTTACATCCCTGACTGAAAACTTCGACCAGGTGCTTGAAATTATATCACAATCGCTGATATCGCCGACTTTCCCCGAAGATGAATTGACCAAATTGAAAAACGAGGTCGAAGGCAGTATAAAGGCTTCCAACGATAGCCAGTCGCAAGCCTCCAGTAAACTGTTCTGGAAAACGGCTTATGGCGATCGGAGCTATGGCTTACCGACTTTGGGCACCGAACAATCTATCGCCCGGGTGACCGCGACTGATATCAGAGAACATTATCAAAAATATGTCGGCGGCAAGAATCTGATATTTTCGGTGGCTTCTGATTTAACTGTCAAACAGATCGAAGACATGATTAAGAACCGGCTCAGCGATATTAAGGCCGATGCCGATACTGTTTCCGCGCCGGTGTTTGATTTGCAAGATACCAAAACCGGTTTCATTAAGTTCGACCGAAATCAGTCATTCATCTATTGGGGTGTGATGCTGGAACATCTTGAAGCTAACGAAGCGCCCTATGTCATTCTGCTTAATGAAATCATGGGCGCCAATGTCGGGTCGAGACTATGGTATCTTCGCCAGAAAGAGAAACTGGCCTACGCTGTTTACACTCAATATACCACGGACAAATACGGCTCCCTGTTCCGGGCCGCTATCGGCACTGATACTTCGAAGGTTAAGATCGCCCTGGAATCTTTAAATCGCGAATGGAGTATGCTTGTAACCGATGGCATAACCGAGGATGAACTTCGTGACGCCAAAGTGAATATGAAAAACAGCATGATCTACCGTATAGACCGCAAATCCAATCGAGCCAACAATATGGCTTACTTTGAATATGTCGGCTATAACTATCGCTATCCTCTGGATCTGATCGCCATGGCTGATCGAATCACGCTCGATCAAGTCAATCAATTCATCAAGCGTGAGTTTACCGAAGACAGGAAATACGTTTCAATTGTCGGTAAACAATAAGGAAGATCGACAGGTAGGTACAAACCGAATAATTCAAAACTTAAAGGGGCGTCGTCTCCAGCGCGATCGCTGAACTCTGCCGACGCCCCCTTCATTTCATATTCCCGATTTTATGGAAACCGCGAATTCAAATAATGCTACTGCTCAAACGGCCGCGGAAAATAACTGTTTGGCTTAATGTACATTGTCTCATGACTGTAATCGAAAATAACATTGAATCGACGCAGGGCATTGTTGGCCAGGATACCATCGGCGCCTTCCTGCCTGGATCGAACCTCAGCCGGGGCGAAAGCCCCGGGAAGATCGTGCAACTCAAATGAGCCAAGTTTGAAAATTGAAATCCGGCCGGTTTTGCCGTAGATATCGCCGCTTAATCCGGTGCCGAGATATGTCTCGGTACAGTTTTCGGGCAGTTCAAATTTCATATCGGATTTAACCAACATCTCAAGCGCGTCGCTTGAGGCCAGATCTATATAAAGTGTGACCGGGATTAGGCTGTCTCCGGTTACCGCCACCGATGCCTCCAGGAATGGAATACCTTTTGGCAATGTTATCTCAACCTTCTCCCAGGTACTATCCGGATCAATTTTAGTTGTATCGTGCAAATTGATAACCATCTCGTCATAGTCAATCTCGATCGCGTATCGTCCGAATAGAGTATATCCCAAAACGCCATCGGCGCCGAACCACTGGGTTGTCGCGCTTTGGGATATAATCACCGATTCGGTCATGATCTCGATATCACCAAATGACAATCTGGCCGAATCTGATTGTATGGCGGTTGATGCTTCTCCGCTACCGGCGCCAGGTACCTGTACCTCTTTCACGCCCTCCAGAGCCAACTCACCTTTTAGTTCCTTATGAAAAAGGTAAAGGCCGTCAAAGGGCATGCCGGTATCGAGGATTATCTCCAGTTCTTTCGAATCGTTCACCCGCACCGGCAATATCACCTTATTCCTTATCATTTTGATTGGAAAGCCGCCGATTATCGATGAGGTCGATTTTGGAGATTCCTTTATGTCGGTTTTTTCGCCGGAACAAATCGCGGTCATTAAGCTGATTAAGATAAGCGGAATAAAAGACATTGCTTTTTTCATAAGGATTCCTCCAGCCAAATATCAATAATATCCATACGAAATGTTATTATCAGATGTTGCGAGCGAATAATTATCAACGGCTTCAACAACATGGCCGGCTTATGAATGTTCTATCTGTGCCTTTCTCTCGGTGCAATGCTCGAAATCGCAGCAGGTATGACAGACGCGCTTAAACGCCGAATAGCCCAGAAGCTCTACCTCGGTCGATACAAAATCGGTTTTAACCGGTTCTTCTTTCAATAGATCGGTGCTCAAATATTTCTTATTGTCGTCGGGAAAAACCGTGGCCACCACCGCCGATTCATGGATCTGATCCTGAACCTTTATCGCCGCCAGGAAATTGGCTCCCGATGATATTCCGACCGCTAATCCCAGCCTGCCGGCCAGTTTTTGGGCCATGATAATGGCGTCGCCATCGTCAACATCGATTATCGAATCAAGCGAATCGAAATTGATTATGGATGGTATGAACTCATCGGAGATACCCTGAATTCGATGCTGTCCGATTTTTTTACCGGTTCTCAAAGTCGGAGAATTGGCCGGCTCCATGGGGTGGATTTTAGTCAGGGGTTGATGCTCCCGGAAATATTTGCCCACGCCCATGATCGTGCCGCCCGTGCCCACGCCGGCAACGAAAGCGTCGGGGGTATGGCCGTTGTACTGAAGCTGCCACCAGAGCTCCGGGGCCGTGGCCTCATAGTGCGCGTCTACATTGTCGATATTGGAAAACTGGCTGGGCAAAAAACAGTTATCGCATGTTCGAGACATCTCCTCGGCCATGCTGATACTGCCCACAAAGCCGCCCTCTTCCCGTGATACACCCTTGATATCCGCGCCCAGGCTCTGGATCAGGTCGACTCGCTCGCGGCTCATCCAGTTCGGCATGAATATTGTCACCGGATGACCAAGCGCCCGGCCGATCGCGGCAAACGATATCCCGGTATTGCCGCTGGTGGCTTCGACTATCGTATCTCCCGGCCTCAGGCGACCTTCGTGATAGGCTCGTTTCAGTATATGAAGCGCCATCCGGTCCTTGATACTGCCGGTCATATTCAGATGTTCGGCTTTGGCGTAAATCTTTCGAATCCGGCCGCCGAGCTTGAACTCAACCTCCAGAAGCGGCGTGTTGCCGACTAAAAACGATAACGATTGGACTTTTCTTTCTATCTCCGGGGTCATTTAATCACCTCCAAATGTAATCCTTAAATAATATATAATTATCTTAATATAAGCAAGTATTCAGGTTGATTTCCTTAAGCCTTTCAGCTATATAGGTTTTCGATTTATGAAATATGCTAATTGGGGAATAAATATGAATAATACCAAAAAGACAGCTATAATCCTGCTTCACGCTTTTGTCGGCTGGGCTTTATGCGGCGCTATAATGGGCATAGGCATGAGTTTCACCTCGGAGCTGAACGCGCAAATTATCCACGCGATCGGCGCGCCGATTATTTTCTATTTTATATCGCTTTCGTATTTCAGGAAATTCAATTACACCTCGCCTTTGTTAACGGCTTTTATTATCGTGTGTTTCGCGCTTTTCATGGATGTTTTCGTAGTCTCGCTTCTGATTTTGAAAAACTTCGCCATGTTCGAAAGCATTCTCGGCGTCTGGATTCCAATGGCCTGCATGTTCTTGACGGTAAATCTGACCGGGCTGTTTATAAATAGAGCACGCTGAAATAATGTTCTGTCAGGTCACGCTTCGCTACGACCTGCCAGAACGATGAATCATTTTATGAAATAGGTGAAGCCGGCAACAAGGGCGTTGCTTGTATAAGGCTTTGCTTGAGACACATGAAATGAATAGTCGTACTCAACAAAAATAGCCGCGGAATTCGATATCATCGTATTTATACCTACTTCTGGAGTAATTATGCCTTTATTAGAATACTTTTCATAAATCAAGTAATGGATTGTGGCTCCGATGTAAGGAAACACTGAGCCCTTGACTTTTTCAGTATCAGGATTAGAAATCCAATAATATCTAAACTTGGGACCTATACCATAAGTTTTGCTAGCTCGACCATAATTATAATAATATGAATTACTGGATTCGTTGCAGAATAAAAAATCTAATCCAATAGAAAAGCCAGAAAAAATGAAATATGAGAAAGAAGGATCAAGAATAAAAGTTGTTTTATCTATACGGCCATCGTGATTATACGCGAAACCGCCGGCTACCATGTAATTGCCTCTATCTGTTGGCAGATCAGTAGAATAGCCCAATGAACCGAATATAAGAAGGAAAACCAGGATGAAAATATGTTTTAGCATTGTAGAAACTCCTTTTAGGTTTGAAAATTACGTTAAGAAATTAGAATTTACGGAAGCAATATATATATAATAGTATTTTTATCAAAATAAAAATTCGTTATTCAGGAACTAGGTTGGTTTCCGACCAAAGGGAGGAACCCGACGTTTTAGCTGCGACTTGCCGAACTGCCGCATATCGTCCTTTACAAAATAAGCTAATACCCCTATAATCAAATCGGTTGATTTAGACTTTAACAACATACCTGCTCGCTTGCATTACAAGCCGACTTGACAAATCTCCGGCGAGTCAGTCCCCATCACAGGGAGGTTAATTATATGGGCAAAGAAGACAAACTGCTAGAGCTGGCCGAAACTAAATTCGGCGAGTTATCCCCGGCCGATATCAAGCTTTTCACCGCTGTAGCGAAGGGCGATATGGCCGATTATAGCTCGGCTAATGAGGATGAAAACGATCCCGTAAATGCCGAGAACTGGGGGGAGGAGCGGCAATTAGCTGCCGATAGGATAGAGTGGCTATGTAGTGGGGGAGATGCATTGTCTTGTGTGAGTAATAAAGGCATTTGGATTAATGGAGTATGTGTTAATGGAGAACTTAATCTAAATTTTATTGAAGTTTCCATTCCATTTTTATTTTTAAAGTGTTCAATACCGGATAGAATTAATTTACACAATTCAAAAATTAGCGCATTGGCAATGCCTGGCACATTTATAGGTTCAATGATGGCCTTTAGGCTTATAGTCGAACATGATGTTTTTTTGCGAGATGGATTTCATGCCGAAGGTGAAGTCAATTTAATTGGGGCAAATATTCAAGGAGATCTTTCTTGCGGTTCAGGAAAGTTTATTAATTCGGAAGGCAAAGCCTTAGCTGCAGATGGAATAAATGTTGATGGAAGTGTTCTTTTTTCCAAAGGATTTATGGCCGAAGGCGCAGTACGCCTTTTAAATGCCTATATTGGAGGCAATCTTGAGTGCGACTCTGGTGTGTTTATTAATCCTAGCAAAGTTGCTTTAAGCGCAGATAAAGTTATTGTTAAAGGAAGCGTTTTCCTTAGAAGTAAAGTTAAGGTTCAAGGTGAAATAAACTTTTTTGGATCAGATATAAAAGGATCATTTCAATTAAGGGATTTTATAGAACCATCAAATACAGTATTAAAACTTAGAACCGCACACATTGGTACATTATGGGACGACGAAGAAAGTTGGCCTGAAAAAGGTAATCTTAGACTTGATGGTTTCACTTATGATAGTATTTATGGTAAAGCCCCTTTAGAGCCTCAAAAGAGAATTGAGTGGCTTAAACGGCAACCAGAAAGTGAATATCATCCTCAGCCATATGAACAACTAGCAAAATTCTACCACAAAAGTGGCCGTGATGAATACGCTAAGCAAATACTTATTGCAAAAAACGAAGATGAAGCTTACTTAAAACAATTAAACTGCCCACAAAAAATATGGCATAAAATGTTGAAATATACGGTCGGCTACGGTTATCGGCCGTTAAGAGCGCTATATTGGGGACTAGCTATCATGGCTATAGGCGCTTTATTATTCTGGTCTGGGGCTGATTTAATATCACCAACAAGGGTAATTTCTGAAGATTATCCGAAGCTAAATCCAATTTTCTATTCCATCGATATGTTCGTACCACTTGTCAACCTCCATCAAGCAGAATTTTGGTTGCCCAATGCCAATAAAGGCGCATGGGGTGCTGCATTGCAATATTATATGTGGTTTCATATATTCGCCGGTTGGTTCCTGTCAACCTTACTGGCTGTTGGTTTGTCGGGCTTGGTTAAGAAGTAACTGGTCGTAATTGTCGAGTTCCTCCTCCGGTCGGAATTCGACCTACAAATTATTTAAGATTGAAACCCGGAACCGAATCCATTATCTTCCACGTTAATATTTAACTATGTTCAACACCGCATGCACACCAAAAGGATAAATAAATGAAACCGATTAAAATGATGTCATGGAATGTCAACGGTATCCGGGCGATTCATAAGAAAAAGGCGCTGGACTGGTTTTTCAAAGATAAGCCCGAAATACTCTGCCTTCAGGAGACCAAAGCCCAACCCGAGCAGGTGCCCGATCAGCTCAGGCAGATCGGCAGCTATCACAGTTATTTCTGCTCAGCCGAGAAGAAGGGCTATTCAGGCGTGGCGATCTATTCGAAGATAAAGCCAAACAAAGTCAGCAAGGGATTCGGTATCAATAAATTCGACTCGGAGGGCCGGACTCTTATCGCCGAGTACGATAATTTTACCCTGCTCAATATATATTTCCCCAACGGCAAAGCCCGTAAAGAGCGGCTTAAATACAAGCTCGATTTCTACGATGCCTGCCTGAAGCATGTCGAAAAGCTGAAAAAAGCCGGCCAGAATATCGTTATCTGCGGGGATGTCAACACCGCCCACAAGGAAACCGATCTGGCTCGCCCGAAACCAAACGAGAAAACATCGGGTTTCCTGCCGATCGAACGCGCCTGGATCGATAAATTTCTGGAGCACGGCTATATCGACACATTCAGGATGTTCAACGACCAGCCCGATCAATACACCTGGTGGGATATGATAACCCGGGCCCGTGAGCGCAATGTCGGCTGGCGGATTGATTATTTCTATGTCAGCGAAAGCCTTCGTGAAAGGTTGAAATCGGCTTTCATCCGGCCGGAGATAATGGGCTCCGATCACTGCCCGATCGGGATCGAGCTTGCTCCATAATTAGTACAAAACAAATCAATCTATAGTCTTGTCGTTCATTTTTGTAACATAATCCATATGCCCAAGCATATTGCTTTATATATATATTTGTATCTAAATATGGAGTGCCGATTGCTTATATTGGTGAATAATATAATGAATAATACCAAAAAGATCATAAACATCAGGTCTGATTATCCCAATTCTAATGGGTTTACCTTAATTGAACTGGTCGTGACTATTGTTATTCTCGCTATATTGGGAACCGGCGCAATCACGCATTATCAGGACATAACCGGGGCCTCAAGAGAGAGTTCGCTCAAAGGATCATTGGGAGGTTTGCGCGAGTCTATCAGTATATGGCATATGCATCGAATAGTAACGACAGGCTATAATAATTACCCAAGTATAGCCGCGCTCATGCTGCCTAATGAGGTTTGTCAAGCCGGTATTCCGTCAAATCCATACCAGGACCCGAGCAACGCCCCGGATTCAATTGTTGAGGGAACAACGATGGGAGATATCGTTGGAGAAAGAGGCGGTTACGCCTACAATCCGACCACCGGAGAAATTTGGGCCAACACCAACACCGACATACAACCCACATGTAAAAATCCGGCCGGAAAACTCGGCGAAAATAATTGGTAACAACCTACTATTAAATCTGCTAATTGCTTCAATTTTATGCTAGTTGATTGATGAAATGAATTCGTTTGCTCTTCCTCCCGCAAATTCTTATAATATTCTAAACATAAATATCTGGCATTCGTACATTAAAATGTTTGGTTGATCAAGATTTTCGATAGATAATTACAGGAGGTAAGATGTTCGATAAACTTAAGACGATACTTGCCAAAGCCGATGTTGACTATGGCGATATCAGGTACGAGGTCAAGAAGTCTACCAGTATTTCTTTCAGCGGCAAGGAGTTGACCCAGATCGGCTCGAACTCCACCGATGGCTTCGTGGTTCGGGTGCTCAAGGATGGCGGGTTGTCATCGGTTGTTTTCACCAGGGAAGATGATGCCGACAAGGCGATTATTACGGCCGTGGAGAACGCCGGCCTGATCGCCGCCCAGATCGATAAGCCGGTTAAACTGGCGGATGTTGAGCCTGCGCGGGCGGATTTTATGCCGGAGCTGAAGGAAGATCCCCGTCAGATTTCGATGGCCGAGAAGCTCGAACTGGTTGGTAAATATAATGAAATACCGCTTAGCCAGGAAAAAATAATTAACACTACTATGAGTTATCGCGAAGTGGTCAGGGAGAAACATTACCTGAATACAGAAGGCTCCCGGATCAGGGAGGATTTAATTACCACCGGCCTGTTCGGCGAAATCATGGCCAAGGATGGTAACCTGCTTCAGAATGTCAGGGTGAGTTGCGGCGGCAGTAACGGTTTCGGTACTGTCCGGGATCAGGAAAGCCTTTTCGAGAAGCGCACCGGCCTGGCGCTCGACTTGTTGAAAGCCGAGCCGGTCAAAGGCGGCGATTATCCCTGCGTACTTAATCCCAATCTGGGCGGCGTGTTTACTCATGAGGCTTTCGGACATTTCTCCGAGGCCGATATCGTTGAGAATCTGCCCGCGATGCGCGAAAAGATGAAATTGGGCAACAAACTTGGCAGCGACATACTCAATATTGTCGATGACGCGACCTTGCCCGATCAGCTTGGTTTCTACAAGTACGATGATGAAGGTATCGAAGTGCGGCCTACCGAGCTTATGAAAAACGGCGTGCTAACCGGAAGACTTCATTCGAGAAGAACCGCCGCGGAATTCGATGAGCCGCTTTCCGGACATTGCGTGGCCGAGGATTATCGTTACGCTCCCATTATCAGGATGGGAACGATATTTATTAAGCCCGGTAAACTGAGTTTAGACGAGCTTCTGGAAAAACTCGGCAACGGTCTGTATATCCTCGATGCCAAGGGCGGCCAAACAGCCGGCGAGAATTTCACGTTCGGCGCTCATTACGGTTATATCGTTAAAAACGGCAAACTGGAACGGATGGTCAGAGATTTTAATGTCACCGGCAACCTGTATCAGACATTGAATGATATCACCGGTATCGGTAATGATTTCGTACTCAACAAGATCGGCGGTTGCGGCAAGGGACAGACCAATATCCGTTCATGTCATGGCGGTCCTCATATTCTCGTTAACAACCTTGTGGTAGGAGGCGTGTAATGGAAAAACTTCTGGAACTGGCCAAAAAAGTAAGCGATAAAGCCGAGGTTTACTCAACTGAATATACATACAGTCCCGTCTCGTTTGAAAACGCTAAGCTTCATGAAATCAACAGCACGTTTCAATCCGGCCTCAGTCTGCGGATTATCAAGGATGGCAAGCTGGGTTTCGCCTATACCTGCAATCTGATTAATCGCGAGGAATTCCTTCAAAACGCGCTCGATTCGCTCAAGGGAGGCGTGGAGGCCGGTTATGATTTCCCGTTGACCGAAAATATCCGGCCGCTTGATACATACGACCCCTCGCTGGAAAATTTAACCGGAACACAAATGGTGGCCGAATGCGACAGGGTAAGCGATATTCTCAAAGTCAAAACCGATGCCGAGTTATCATTGACCTCATTTAAACATATCGAAAAGATTCGCATAATGAATTCCGAGGGAACCGATATCTCGGAGAGAAGTAGTTTTTATGGTTTATTCGGTCAGGCGATATTCCCGGGATCCGGTTCGGGGATCTACCGCTACTATCAAAGCAAGAATTTCGGCGAAACTCCCGATAGCTACTTAAACGAAATTATCGACGGTTACAATATAGCCGCTAAGCCGGTTGAACCATCGGGCGGCAAAATGAAAGTAATATTCATGCCCAACAGCATGATAACGCTCAACTGGAGAATCTTGAGCGGCTTGAATTCGAAAAGCGTCTATGAGAAAACATCACCGATTGCCGATAAACTCAATCAGAAGATTTTCGATGAGAAAATAACGATCTATAGCGACCCGACGAACACGGAATACCCCGGCGCGCGAGCTTTTGATGATGAGGGGGTTCCCGGCGCACCGCTTGCCCTCGTGGAAAGCGGCGAGCTTAAATCATTTTTCTACGATTTGAACTTCGCCTGCAAGCTTAACGCCGTCTCGACCGGGCACGGCTATAAAACAACTCAATGGGGCGGGGACGCGATCACTTTAAAGCCGACCCCGGCTTTGCCCCATATGCGAATCAAAACCGGTGATAAATCATTTGCAGAGCTGGTTAAATCTATCGATCGTGGAGTTATTATCGAAGGCGCCCTGGGAGCGCATAGCGGTAATATCCCCAATGGCGATTATTCAATCGGTGTTAGTCCCGGATTATACGTGGAAAACGGCGAAATAATCGGCCGGGTGAAAGAGGCCATGATCTCGGGAAATATCTATGACACGTTGAAGAATGTTGTCGATATAGGTGATACGCTCTATCCGACATTCTCAGGCGCCTGGGTACCGCCGATATTATTCGATAATGTCAGCGTGGCCACGAAAAAATAATTGATCAAATGGTTTGAAAAAGTCAAACGAATCGTCCGAAATACTATTTTCACTTGACTTTTTAGAAATTTGAAACATATTTATTAGGGTTACGTAATTGAAATCAACCAGTCGATTCAGGAAGGAGGCGTGGTTTATGGTCATTGTTGAGGAAAATTGTGTTGTGATGTCACGTCTTGGGAGGATTGTAAGTTAAATATCGGTTAATCTGAATTGCTAACGGCCTTCCCTTGGAAGCGGGCCGTTGTTTAAAATATTGGCCGCGGGCGTGACAAATGTCCGCGGCTGTTTTATTATTGATTCCGCCGCGGCTATTAAAGTTTCGCGGCTATTTTATTAAGCCGATGATCTAAATCAAGGACAAACTAAGTGAATTCCCGAAGAGTTTATCTTCCGGGGATTCGCGCGGTAAGAAGCTCCCCACAATCAATATCCCACGTCGGTCGGATATGTTTTGGCGAGCGGTAACGTTAACGATATCATCGTAAGGAATTTAACAATGGATTTAGTTGAACTTGGATGGAATTCATTTTTTGATAAGCACTTTGAACAATACGAAAGCCAGGGATTAACCGCTATGCGGGTGATCCGGGAACATAAGGAAAAATATATAGTTAGCGGATCAGCTGGAGAACTGGCGGCCGAAGTGTCGGGTAAATTTCGGTTTAACGCTCTATCAAGGGGCGATTTCCCGGCAGTCGGCGACTGGGTAGCGGCGATGAAGTTGCCCGGCGAAGACAGAGCTGTTGTTCAGGCGATGCTTCCCCGGAAAAGTAATTTCTCCAGAAAAGCGGTCTTATCTGGAGGTAATCCCGATTCCGGCGGCAAAACCGATGAACAGGTTCTGGCGGCAAATATCGATACGGTATTTCTTGTCAGTGGTTTGGACGGCGACTTCAGTGTTCGCCGGGTCGAGCGTTACCTGGCAACCGCCTGGGAGAGCGGTACCGATCCTGTCATAGTGTTAAATAAGGCCGATCTATGCCCGGATATCGAGTCCACGACCGCCGAAATCGAATCGGTGGCGATGGACGTGCCGGTTGTTGTAATCAGCGCCGCCAACAATGATGGCTTTGAAGCATTCGATAGATTTATTAAACCAGGTCAAACCGTGGCTCTGCTCGGCTCATCGGGGGTCGGTAAATCTACTATAATCAATTGTTTGCTGGGAGAGGACCGACTGAAGACCATGTCGGTACGAGAGGATGACAGCCGCGGCCGGCATACGACTACATATCGAGAGCTGATCGTTTTACCCGGCGGCGGAATCGTGATCGATACGCCCGGTATGCGTGAAATTCAAATGTGGGGCGATGATAAGGGATTGGAGCGCGCGTTCACGGATATCGAACAATTGTTCGATCAGTGTCAATTCAACGATTGCCGTCATGAAACCGAGCCTGGCTGCGCCGTAAGGCAAGCCCTGGAAGACGGCAGCCTGGATAAAAAACGATACGGGAATTATATCAGACTTCAAAAAGAACAGCAAAGCCTGGCGCTCCGAAAAAACCAGAAAGAATACCGTCAATCAATTCGAGCCAGGACTAAGCATATTCGCAGAATTAGCAAGACCAGAGATGAATTGCGTAAGAAGGGATTAATTTAATGAATACCAAGGCGAATAAAATGAGTTGGGATCTGGATACGATTTTCCCCGGCGGCTCCGAATCCGCGGAGTTCGAATCTTTCCGGATGACCATAGATGCGGATTTAGAAGCCGCCGAAGAATCGCTCGCCGGTCTACCCCGAAAAACCGATGATACCGCGTTCGACAAATGGGCCGAATTTTGCGCGACAATGCAAAATCTCGGGGAAAGGATCATTCATGGCGAAGAGTTTTCGTATTGTCTGACCGCCCAGGACATCGATGATGAAAAAGCGGCTGCCCTACTCGATGAGATGATATCCCGCGCCGGATCATGGCAGTCGATTATGACCGGTGTCGATGAGTTTATCCTTGGTTTGGATGATGATTCCTGGGCTATATTAGTTGGTCATGAGAAGCTTTCCGGCACCATGTTCTACTGGAATGAAAGACGTTTTAACGCTCGCCATAGAATGGAAGCGAAGCTGGAAAAACTGGCAGCAGGACTATCGGGAGACGGCTATCATGCGTGGGCGCGATTGTATGAACATATAGCCGGCGGATTGAAAGTTGAATTTATTTCAGATGGCAAGAGCGAAACTCTTTCGATGGGTCAACTTCATAATAAATTCAGTTCGGCTGATCGTGATATCCGCGAGCAGGCTTTCGAAAAGTTGGAATCCGCCTGGGGAAGCGTCGAATCGCAAGCGGCAATGATTCTTAACTCGCAGGCGGGTTTTCGGTTGAAACTGTATAAGGCTCGCGGTTGGGAATCACCACTTTTGGAACCGTTGATGATAGGAAGATTAAAACAGGAAACTCTCGATGCCATGTGGAGCGCCGTTGCCCGCGCCGGCAAAAGTATGGCTGATTATATTTCGGCGAAAAAGAAATTGCTTGGTATCGAGAATTTTAGATGGTACGATCAGCGGGCGCCGATCAGTAAAATCGATAAAAGCGTGAGCTATGAGGAAGCCTGCGATTTCGTAATCAAATATCTAACCGAGTTCTCACCGGACATGGGGAAGCTTGCCCGGACAGCGATCGATGATCGATGGATTGAAGCCGAGGATAGAAGTGGTAAAGCCGCCGGTGGATTCCAGGCGGAGTTGTTCGTAAGCAAGCAATCACGTATATTTATGACATTCTCCGGAGATTATGACCAGATGATGACGCTGGCTCATGAATTAGGTCACGCTTACCATAGTTATGTAATGCGCGATCTCGATTATTTCTCCCAACTCTACTCGATGAATCTGGCTGAAACGGCCTCAACGTTTAACGAACTTCTGGTCACCGACGCGGCCATGGCCGATACCGATGATCCGAGCGAGAAACTATGGCTACTCGATCGTAAAATTGAGGAAGCTTTCGGTCATTTCTGTGATCTGCGATCCCGGTTCCTGTTTGATAAGGCGTTTTACGAAGAAAGAAAAAAAGGTATATTATCCAGAAAACGATTATGCGAACTCATGGTTGAGTCTCAGAAAATAGCCTTCGGCGATATCCTTTCCGAGGACGGTTATCATCCATTGTTCTGGGCGGCTAAATCTCATTTCTTCGATACTGAATCGCCGTTTTATAATTTCCCCTATGTCTTCGGTTACCTGTTTTCCGGCGGTATTTATGAACAAGCCCGGCGAGAGGGTTCATCATTCGCCGATAAATATAAAGCGCTGCTTTTAGATACCGGGTCGATGACCTGCGAGGAAGTGGCTAAAAAACATCTCGGCGTCGATCTTACCACCGAACAATTCTGGAATCAATCGGTGGATCGAGTGATAGCTGATATCGATCAATTTGTGAAGTTGTCACAGCAAGTATAAAGACTTTAAACCTGAAAGCAACCAATGGATAATAAAAGCACAAAAATATTCGAAGAGAATAGCGGCTATATCCTGAAAGAAGCCACCCGCTTGTATGGGATCACCGAAGCCGACCTGACAAAACTGGGTTCATTCGAAAGCTATGTCTATGAGTACGAGAAGGACAATCAAAGCCGCATACTGAAATTGACTCATAGTCATCATAGGTCAGGCCAATTGATTCAGGGCGAACTTGAGTGGGTCAATTACCTGGCTGAAAATAAGGTGTCTGTGCCTGCCGTTATTCCATCGGAAAGCGGTAATCTGGTGGAAACTATCGATCTCGGCGATTCATATTTTCTCGCCTACGCGTTCGAGAAAGCCGAAGGTAAATTACCGGAAAGCAGCCGGTGGGATGATTCGTTGTTTGAGAACTGGGGAAGAGTAATGGGACGGATGCACGCCCTGGCCAAGAGTTATAAACCATCGAATAATTCCATAAAACGATTTCACTGGTATGAGGACGCCTCATTGAGAGTGGAGAATCATATTCCGGCATCGCAGCCATTGGTTATCGAAAGATGTAATCAGCTTAAAAACAAACTTCGAGAAATACCAACCGATATGGAATCGTATGGTCTTATCCACAGCGATATACATCATGGTAATTTTTTCGTTAACAACGGGGATATTACGGTTTTCGATTTCGATGACTGCCATTACAACTGGTTCGCTTATGATATCGCCATACCGCTTTTCTATGTGCTTCGAGATTCCGAGATCGACCCGAACGATAAATCGTTCGCCCGGCATTTCATGAGCCGCTTCATGGCCGGTTACAAACAGGAAAACGCTATCGATCCCGTTCATCTTGAAGTTATTCCCGATTTCATGAAACTTCGGGAGCTGGATTTATATATAATAATCCATGCCGAGAACGCCCAGAACCTGAATGGCTGGTGTGAAAGATATATGAAAAACAGACGATACAGTATTGAAAACAAGATCCCGATAATCGATATCGATTTCCCGGCCTTTGGCCGATAGGGGAAATCCGGTTATTGGTTAGGGAGGTACCGCTCGCGCTATGAAATATAATATCAGGCCTTTAAAAGCAACCGATGGGCGGAAAGTTCTTGATGTTTTTAATTACTTCGTAACTAATAGTAATGCCGCCTATACCGAGCATATCGAAGGTCCCGACTATTTCGAAAGACTGAAACGTATATCAAAAGAATATCCGTTTTATGTAGTGGAAACCTCAAGTAAGGAGGTTGTCGGCTACGCGCTGCTTCATCCATATTATGATATAAGCGCCTTTCGGAAAGCAGCCAGAATAACGTATTTTATACTACCCGAGCACACCCGTCAGGGATTGGGCGCCAGGCTTTTGAAATTGCTTATCGATGATGCCAGGCGTATCGGCATCGAATCGCTGTTGGCCAGTATCTCATCTTTGAATAAGGAAAGCATTGAATTCCATCGAAAAAACGGATTCTTGAAATGCGGACAGTTTAAAGCTGTTGGCAGGAAGTGGGACAAAGATTTCGATGAAATCTGGATGCAGAAATTTATCTAAGTGAATTTTAAATCTAGACCGGGAGATAGTGAATTTGAGCGGTTCTGATATCACATATAGAAATGAAATACCTGATAAAACCGGGTTCTTTGAATTGTTCGAAACTACCGGCTGGAATGTTGACTATCAGGTTGATCCGGATGAGTTGTACCTGGTATTGAAAAACAGTTGGCATGTCATTTCGGCTTATGAGAATGAACGTTTGGTGGGTTTCGGACGAATCGTTTCCGATGGCCTTTTGCACGCGGTAATATTCGATATCATTGTTCTTCCCCGCTATCAGAATCGTGGAATCGGCAAGACGATAACTCTGGACCTGGTTGAAATATGCAAAGCCCATAAAATTCGCGATATACAGTTATTCTGCGCCAGGGGCAAAGAAGCTTTCTATGAGAAATGCGGTTTTTCGAGACGTCCCGATGACGGTCCCGGCATGGAAATTAAAATGAAATATGAACTTTTGTAAATTATTAATTTGATGAGGTGATATTATGAAACGAGTTCTGTTGATACTTCCAGCCGGTTTCGAGCTATATGAAGCGTCTGTTTTCGCCGATGTTTTTGGCTGGGCCGATACTTATGGCTCGGAGCGCATCGAGCTTATCAGCGCCGGGCTCAGGCCGCGGCTTCACTGTACATTCGGTTTTGACGTGATCCCGGACGCTCAACTGGATGAGGTGGACGTTCGGACGTTTGACGCTCTGGCGATTCCGGGAGGATTTGAGAGGGCCGGTTTTTATGAGGATGCTTATTCAGATAATGTCCTCGACACAATTAGGGAGTTCGCGAAATTAGACAAACCGATAGCGTCCATTTGCGTGGGCTCTTTACCGCTGGCCAAAAGCGGGATTCTCGATCAACGCCGAGCCACGACTTATCATCTGGGGGGCGGTAAGCGCAGAAAGCAGCTTGCCGAGCTTGGCGCCGATGTTGTCGATGAGATGCTTGTTTGTGACGGCGAAATAATCACATCAACATCGCCGGCTACCGCTATTGAAGTTGCCTTGCTTCTCCTTGAGAAACTAACTTCCAGGGAAAACGCCGAGAAAATCAAGGGTTTAATGGGTTTTTAGCCAGGATATACAGAAAACACGCCTTTTAAAAACGGCTAGTTGACGGCCCCGGTATGAAATTAAAATGAAATATAATCCTGACTGAATTGTATCATAAACTAGATGAATATTATCAGAAAAGTATATGAGCGAGCTGTTAATTGGTCGAAATATATCGGGCTATTTATAGTTGTATTCTCCGTTTCCTGCCTGGGCAAAAATTCTGATATTGATTATGTTTACAATCCGCCTGGTCAACTCAATGACGGCTGGCAGGTATCGACACTTCAAGAAAACGGACTCGATTCAGGTATAATTATCGAATTGAGTGACAAGATTATAGACGATCATTATAAAGGCATAAACAGTCTGCTGATTATCAGAAATGACGCGCTGCTTTTCGAAGGTTATTATAACGGTTTTGATAGAGAAGACAGGCGTCGGCTATATTCGGTGACTAAAAGCGTCAGTTCCGCCTTGATTGGTATAGCTATCGATAAAGACTATATCGAAGATGTTAATATATACATAAGCCCCTTTTTCCCCTGTTGCATCGATCTTGATTGGTCTAATTCGAGGGATGAAATTACTTTAAAACACATGCTGACTATGACATCGGGCCTGGAATGGGAAGAACTTGCATATCCCTATTCGGATTACCGAAACAGTCATAATCAGATGGGACGAAGTGATAACTGGTTCCGATTTACTCTCTCTAGATCGATGGCACACGAACCCGGTACCCGGTTCGCCTATAGTACAGGTACCTCGAATCTCTTGGCGGGTGCCATAAGATACACCTCCGGCCGAAACATCGATGATTTTGCCCGGACTCATCTATTCGAACCTTTGGGAATTGACAGCTATTCATGGGTTGATGATCCTCAAGGTAATCCCTGCGCCGGCGGTTCGAATGGCGGGTTATCATTAAGACCGCGGGATCTGGCTAAGTTCGGATACTTGTATTTAAACGCCGGCAGATGGCAGGGCACGCAAATCGTTGCCGAGGAATGGATCGCTGAATCAATCAGCAATCAATTGCCTGATGATCACGGTTTTAGTTATGGCTATCAATGGTGGATGAGATATTTCGAATACAAGAACTCGACCGTTGGTTCGTTTTTCGCCATGGGTTATGGCGGGCAATATGTTTTCATAATTCCAACTCTGGATATGGAGATTATCGTCACCAGTAGTAATTATGGTGAAAGATTCGCCTATGCTCAGGTCTATGAGATGGTGGAAGACTTTGTTCTTAAAGCGGTTAATTAGCATTTTCTATTTCCTCCTTATAAATATTATCAATCTTTTATGTTGACTTATTTATATTTAAGACTAACTTATTACAAAAGTAATAATTAGAATGTAAATAATCATTGGGGGATTCGATGAGAAAATTAATCGTCATAGTCGTCGTCGTTTGGCTGACATTATTACTATCTTTAACCTTTGGTGAACCGTCATATCGGGGTTTTTCCGGGGCGCCCGGATCGTCCGGTAGTTGCGCTTCATCTTGCCATGGCAACAGTGGTGGGACTATTCAGATCGAGGGATTCCCGGAAGAATTTATCGCGGGGGAGACCTATAACATCACGATTTCTCATGCCTCTGGAAATTCTATTCGGCAGTTCAATGGCAGTTGTCGTCAAGGTTCAGGGTCGGCAAATGCCGGAACTATTTCGGCCGGCGCTAATACTTCCACCTATAGTGTTTCGGGCGAATCCAATGGAATTCGTTTCTCATCTCAAAACCAGAATACCGGGATATTCGACTGGACGGCGCCAGATGATACAACTTCCGAAGTCAGACTATATATTGCCGGTCTGCAAGGCGGCCAGGGAGGTCAAAATACCAGTTTGGTTTTAGTTTCAGCAAGACAGAACGTTGATATAAGTGACCTGGCGGAGGTGCCAAAAACATACTTAATAGCACATAACTACCCCAATCCATTCAACGCCCAGACAAACATCTCATTTGTTCTCCCATCCGAGCGTGATGTAAAGCTCGAAATCTATAACCTGATGGGTCAGGTTGTCGATGAGATCTACCGCGGTCATCTACCGGCTGGTTCTCACGCCTTTAATTGGAATGCTGGGGATTTTTCCAGCGGTATTTATCTTTACAAGTTTTCCACTGAGGATGATGAATATGTTGGAAGTATGACACTAATTAAATAGTTCGTTAAAAAAGAATTACATGCAATAAACCAAGAGCCGGGCGCTGAGAACGCCCGGCTCTATCGTATCGGGGCTTGATACGAGTGTGTATTGGGATTTTCTTACTTAAAGCCTGTCCAACTCCGTCTCCAGACGGGCAACCAGATCGTCGAGTTGATTGACGACAGCCTGGAAAGCCTCTTGTTGAGAAAGATCAACGCCGGCTTTCTTAAGCTGCTCCATCGGGTAATCGTTGCCGCCCGACTTTAGCAGGATCAGATATCTCTCCTTGGCGGCATCGCTGATTTTCCTGTCGGGCGATTTAATTTCCTGGAAGATTTGAGCCGAGGTGGCAAAACAGGTCGCGTATTTGTAAACATAAAACGGCACATCATAGAAATGGCTGATTCGCGACCATAAGCTGCCATACAGATCATCCACAAATACGGCATCGCCATAGTATTCCTCTTCCATGCCAAGATACAACGCGCGAAGCGCGTCCGCTGTAATCGGCTGGCCCTCTTCCACCATTTTATGCGCTCGCCATTCGAAATCGGCGAATAGAACCTGGGAATAAAACGTGCCGACTATATTATCTATAGCCTGTTGAAGCAGGGCAATCCGCTCTTTTGGATCATCAGTCTTATCGAAAAAGTAATCCAGGAGCAACGCCTCGGTTAAAGTTGAAGCGACTTCAGCTACAAAAATAGTGTAGCTGGATGTGGCGAACGGTTGATTCTCTTGCGAAAGTAATGTATGAGTCGCGTGTCCGGCTTCATGAGCCAATGTAAAAACGTTATCCATGGTTTCGTTATAGTTCATCAGTATGAAAGGGTGAACACCATAGACACCGGCCGAAAAGGCGCCGCTTGATTTTCCTTCATTTTCATATACGTCTATCCAGCCATCCTGGAAAACAGTCTTAATCTTTTTCCCGTATTCTTTGCCCAGCGGCTTTATCGCTTCCAGAATCCAGGGCTTAGCGTCATCGTATTCGTATGTTTTATTGAAATCTACCAGCGGAATAGAACCGTCATATAGGTGATATACATCCAGGCCCAAAGCATTTTTACGTAATCGCATGTAGCGCCTAACAGGTTCCATGCCTTCTTTCACCCTGGCGATCAAGTTTTTATATACTTCAACCGGAACGTTATCGCCGTCAAGAGCGGCTTCCAATGACGAATTATAATTACGTGCTTGAGCGGATGACCAATCACGTTGCAGAACCGAGTTATAGATCGCTGCATAAGTATTAACATTTTCATGGTAAACACTGTAGAGAGCTTCGAATGCTTTCTGTCTATCATCCTGATTGCGATTGGTCGCTAATATGTTGCGATATTTACCTTCGGTTATCGTAGCGGTCTCGCCATCGGACAGGGTGATTTCATTAAATTTGATATCTGAGATTGATAATTCATTATAAATCGTACTCGGTGTTCCTCTGAATGGACTGAAATATGACAGTAATATCTCTTTATCCTCCGAATGGACATGCTCCTGCTGACGATAAAGGTCTTCGATTAAAAAGCGGTACGGTTTCAATTCGTCGGTTTCATCCAGCCAATCCTTCATCGTTTCCCAGGGTATTTCCAAAAGCTCAGGCTGAAACCAGGCCGTAGCTACATTGAATTTTGAGAATGTGATTTGAACCTGTTGAAGTTTGGCGCCAATCTCGTTGTCTCGTGTATCGGTTGCTCGCGTCAGGGCCGGATATCTGTAGACTTTGTAAGACAACATGCCTAACTGATCATCAAGCTTATAGGCTTTGAGAAGTTGTTCGGGGCCCTGGCCAAGAGTTCCTTTCAGGTCGGCATACTCGTCCATTTTGGCTTCCAATTCGGCCAGTCCCTTTTCCCAGGTTTCCCAATTGGGGTATATGTCATTGAGATCCCATTTATATTTATCCGGGATTTCATCACGAATTAGGGTGTTCGGCCCGGCAATTGAGGTTCCGGCAATCGCGATAATTGAAAACAGTACAGCGATTATAATTGCGGGGCGGTTGCGATTCGATGATAGCATACTCATTGCTCCTTCTAAATATTCACCTGAATTTTAATTCTTACTTCCTTACAATACGGATTTTAGCCCGAAAAGTTTTATCTTTTAAGGGAAAAAGATTGATGATCAGCGAAATTTAATTATTAAATGATTAAGTGGATAGTTTTAAAACCGGATTAGAGTTGGTTCGCTTTTATCATTTCATCGAGCCGGTAGGCGCCTTCCATAAGTATGGAATCATTGGAGAGTTGATTGTTGGGTTCGGGAAGATCATCTTCGACAACCGGTTCAACGTGCCAACTGCCGTCGGTCCAGATCATGCCTTCGTAAATAGCCTCGGCCCCGTTTTTATCTTTAAGCCGGGCATTAATAATATTGCCTTTTTTTAGGTAGATAATCAATTGATCATCCGAAGAGGTATTGGAGTTTATGGTCAATTTAACTGTCTTCAGCCCGGGCGCCAAAGCTTGCATCAGG
Organism: Candidatus Zixiibacteriota bacterium; assembly: GCA_024231855.1. Lineage (GTDB taxonomy): Bacteria > Zixibacteria > MSB-5A5 > UBA10806 > 4484-95 > JAAEQD01. Next base: position 48,662 of record JAAEQD010000273.1, on the reverse strand, counting down.
TCAATCAGATTCATATCCGACAATCGGCCTCTAGCACCTTCAACATTCTCGTTTACTCTTCGGGCTTGATCGGTTTTCGCCGCCAATTGAGATCTGATTTTACACAGTTTGACCAATAATAGATCAATATTTCCGTCTATCGCGATCACGTCCTCGATACCTTTCTCAAACAGTGTTACCAGTTTCGCGACAGAGGAGTTCTCGACCATTAAAAAGATCGGGATCTGATAATAATCCAAACCATCCTCGCCGAATTGCTCAACGGTCGTGATAATTTCCTCCGGCCGGCCTTTCAGTACCATGACCATGATATCGGGCCGACTGCGTTTATAAAGGGCAAGCAATGACCCTGGCGAGTTCTCCGAAACAATCCCGAAATTCTCGTTTTTGAGTCTGAGTTCTAGAGGATATGAAGCTTCCTGATCATTTGAATATATCATAATCTGACCGATTCGTGAAACAGATTGTAAATTTGCTATCTCCTCCTGCATCATGCCAATAAAAGCTTCGACTACTTCGCTTAGAAAAAGCCGCCCTGAAAATTCGCGTAATTTCTTTTTTAAAGTTTCCAGCTTTTCGAGAGTCAATTTCTGATCGAGTTGAATGTTCTCACAGAACAGATCGACAATGGTTAATATATTCCCGCCAAGAATTTCAATAGGCAGATTTCTATTGTGGTCGGATTTTAAATCTTTATACATACAGTCGAGCATTGCCACAACATCCCGCGGATAATCGAGCGATTTAAGAAACCTGACTGTCCGTTTTATAGTTGTTGAATGATCCTGGACTTCAATATCCCGATAATAAAAACCGGCCAGGTCGTGAATATAAGCGGCGTTTGTTATTACCAGCCTGTCGTTATCAGGCAAGCCGAGCTTCAGGCATAATCTTTCGACATATTGACCGACAATACCGCTATGATTTATTGGTAAGTTTTCTTTGGATGATAAAAGCGATGTAAAGAGCTTGAGATTCGCTTTAAACATCGTTTCAGCATTCGTTAATGCTTCATTCTCCAGGAGTAGTGATGATGATGTTTTGAAAAATCTAACTGATGTTCGGGGGGAGGTTTTACGTAGGCGGTCGATAATCAACGAATGATCGCCCGCGACGGAATCTTTTATCAATACCGATCTGTAATTTCCGCTATCTATTACCTTCAACGCTTCTTCACAGGAGTCACATATATTCATCTGTATATTATCTCGTTCCAGGACCGTTTGATATAGCGAACTGGAGTATTCCTCATCGGTTATCATCAATACGGCCGAGGAGGAGGTAAACTGCTCCGCCTCTTTTATTTCAGTTTTAGCGATCGTGGTTTCGTCATCACTGAAAGTTAAATCAGGCAATTCTATCGAAAGCTTCATGTCCAGGCTGGCTTGCTGTCCTTTATAGTATTTATTTATAGCTGTTTCTATCGACAGTTCGGAAGCTACATACAACTTAACGTGTTTCTCTCGGACAATAAAATTTAGTTCATTAATCAACTGGGGATCGGATGGATCTTCACAAGCGATCTTAATGGTGTTACTTTTCTTATCATATTCAAATGGTATAATCTTACGAGCGGTTGCTTGTTTAGCCGGGATCAGTTGGATAACCTCATCGTTGATTTCTATTTGAGATAGTACTATCCCATCACAATTAAACTGTATCGCCAACGCTTTTACCAGGCTATGCTCGTCTATATAGCGATGGAACAGCAACTGCGAACCGAATTTCCCTCCTGATACTTTTTGACGCATCAACGCCTCGGAAATCTGCTCCGGGGAAACAAGATTTTCCATAAGGAGGATTTCATCCAATCGTAATTTTTTAATTGCCGGCTTCATTACCTTCTAATTAATTCTGCATCCAGCTTAGATGTTTTAGGCCCTGCCGTGAATTGTGATGGATTCGTTGCCACCCTTAAGGCTTCATCGGAGGTTATTACGTTTTTATCTACCAGTTCGCGGAGATGGTTATCTAGAAGCTGCATTCCCTGTTTACGGCCGGTTTGAATCGTTGTCGGTATTTGATGAGTCTTGGAGTCCCGAATTAGACTGGCCAGCGATGTGGTTCGTGTGAGTAACTCGAACGCCACCGTTCGTCCAGAATTGTCGACTTTCCGAACCAATTGCTGAGAAACCACACCCACCAGAGCATCTGCTAACATTATCCGTATCTGCTGTTGCTGCTCGGGCGGAAACACGTCGATAACTCTATTAACCGTACTTGATGCTGTCCCGGTATGAAGGGTACCGAGCACCAACAACCCCACCTCGGCGGCAGTAACAGCCAATGAGATCGTTTCGGTATCACGCATCTCACCCACCAGGATAACATCCGGATCTTCCCGAAGAGCGGCTCTTAAAGCCATAGGGAACGATTCGGAATGAAGTCCAATCTGACGTTGTGATATCATCGAGTTTTTGTTAGTATGAACCATCTCGATTGGGTCTTCAAGGGTAACGATATGTTTAGAGAAATTGGTATTGATATGATCGACCATAGCTGCCAGCGTGGTGGTTTTTCCGCTGTTGGTCGGCCCGGTAACCAGGACGATACCAGATTTATGCTCGGTCAGTTTCACTACACTGTCATTAAATCCCAATGTCATAAGATCGGATATCTCATCAGTGATAAGCCTTATCGCTACTCCAATACCATGGAAAGTTTGGTATATATTTATCCTGAAACGGGCAACGTTTTCTATTCCATATGAAAAATCCAGATCGCCGGTACTCTCGAACTGCTTAATCTGCTTATCTGTGAGAATCTCAAATATTAATTGGGAGATACCTTCGTTAGTGAGTTTGCTGGCGCGAGTCTTTTCCAGCAGGCCATTAACCCTGATTATGGGCACGCTTCCCGCGCCCAGATGTAAATCCGAGGCCTTGGCTTCTTTCACTATTTTCAATAGTTGGTCTATTTTAGCCATATTTCAACCTATCTTGAGTATTAAATATATATATCTATAATTATCATATCGGAAGATCAGGGGAAGTATTGATATATTGAAGTGATAAACGCTATTAGTTTCGCCAAAAAAACGCCGAATTCATTATGATATTGAATTATGGAGTTTGGATTTAGTCGTACAGATGGACGAAAGCTAAGCATTGATAATGCTACTACATCCTTATTCAGGGCGCAACAAAGCCACATATCAAACGTATTCGATAAGCATACAGTTGGCGAATAAGGGTTCTATCGACCCTGTTCTGGATTTCAAGGATACTTATCCGATTAATAGGGAAGTGCATCAAATAATCAGGCCTGTAAATTATGCAGAGTGATACTAAAACCTCTAACTTACTAAAAACTCATAGTCTTTGCCGCTATTACAATCGTGGCCCACAACAAGTTCGAGCCGTTGATGAGGTCAGTTTATCGGTAAAAAGAGGGGAATTTCTGGGCATAGTCGGCGCTTCGGGATCGGGTAAATCGACTCTTCTGAGCCTGTTAGCGGGTCTGGATACGCCCACCTCGGGCCAAATCGAGATTGAAAACACGAAACTATCCACGTTTAACCGTCGTGAACTGGCAGCCTACCGGGCGCGGCGAATTGGCATGGTTTTTCAATCATTCAATCTTATCTATCATTATTCGGCTCTGAAGAACGTTGAAATGGCGCTTTATTTCAATTCAACTCCCGGACGCGAACGTCAGGAAAAGGCGGTCGAGATACTGGGTAATCTCGGTCTCGGCGACCGTCTGAGCCACCGTCCGGCCGATCTTTCCGGCGGTGAACAGCAGCGGGTGGCAATCGCTCGCGCCCTGGTTAAAAGCCCGGAGATATTGTTTGCCGATGAGCCTACCGGTAACCTCGACTATGAGAACTCACAACTCATCGCCAACTTACTTTCCGATCTCAACAAACAAGGCCTTACAATCATTATGGCAACGCATGATCTCGATTTCGCTAATCGCTGCTGCCATCGAATAATCAGTATGCATTACGGCAAAATTATCGATAATATCGGTTCCTCGTCAAGCAAGCGGGAAAAGCCATGAATCTACGTGATTTAATATCGATATCGCTCAGTAATCTCTGGCGGATGAAACTTCGGGCTATTCTGACTATATCCGGTGTGGTTATCGCGATTGCCGCTTTCGTAGCCATGGTTTCTTTCGGAGCAGGCAATCAAAAGCTTGTAGCCGATCAATTTAATGAGCTGGGCTTATTTTCAACCATGATAGTTTACCCCAATGATAGCGATGAAGCCATTGACTCACTCGAAACAGCCGTGCTTGATAACAACGCGATTACGATACTATCGAGTGTTCCCGGCGTTGACCTGGCCTACCCGTTTGATGAATTTACCGTCACGGTAGTTTCTGATGATACAACAGTAACAACATCCGCTCAGGCTTTGCCCGAAGCGGCATTGAATACCCGTCTTTTTTCACGCCTTCTGGCGGGTTCCTCGTTTGCCGGCGATAGCGTTGATGAAGCCTTTGTAACCGATGAACTATTGGAAATGCTCTCGATTGATGAACCCGACTCGATTATCGGCCGTCAACTTATAATCTCGGTGAAGAAAGCTAATATTGATAGCGGGCTGATATATATATTCCGGGATAACGACGGCGAAATACTTAGGAGATTGGAAGATATCGAATTGGACTCGCTGTGGTACGCTGATTATTTCAAAAGAATAGCTCGTCAGGAATTAGGCTTTGCCGCTGAGCGTTTCCTGGATGGGTTCATCAACGTCCCCAACATTGTAGCCGATACATTGAAGGTTTGTGGAGTGTTCAAGGGTGGCCGAAGCCATCGGTTGAAGATTGAGCCGGTCATTATTCCGACCTCAACGGCTGCTCGGTTCAATAGTGGCGGTATAAGCAGCGATCCCGCCGATCTGTTCATTCAATTTAAAAGCAACAAGTTCTTCACCTCGAACAGTGAAACCGATAAGAGTTACCCCCAGGTCACTTTAAGCCTGGATCCGTTCGTTGCCTATGAGCATGTGCGCGATTCGGTTGAAGCTCTTGGCTATGACACTTTTAGCTATGCCGAGCAATTTAAGGAAATCCGTCGTTTCTTTATCTATTTCAATATCGCCCTGGGAGTAATCGGGCTGGTCGCTTTAGCGACCGCCTCACTGGGGATTGCCAATACGATGGTGATGTCTATTATCGAACGTACTCGCGAGATAGGTGTTTTGAAATCTCTGGGCGCCCATGAGGGCTATATCCGCCTGCTATTTCTGGTAGAATCGGCTGTGATCGGCACACTGGGATCACTTATGGGGATTCTATTCGGTTGGTTGGCAACCAGGATCGCCTCGATTGTAGCCCGGATTGTGATGGAGAATCAGGGTTGGGAAGTCATGGAACTTTTCGCGCTGCCCTGGTGGTTGGTGTTAACCGCGTTTCTGTTCGGTCTTGTTGTTAGCCTGGCGGCAGGTTATTACCCCGCCTCTCGCGCCGCCAGAATCGATCCTGTTGAAGCCCTGCGTAACGAATAAATTCATAACCAAAACGCGATAAAACGATTCTTTAATTAACTTGCAAAAATCTTCTATATCTCCTACGATTAACTTAAGATATGTCGGAGAATTGTAGGCATTGCGCACTTATGATTTCTGATAACAATTCCCGGGCATTGTAAAATTTTTTGAATATTAAATACGCTCAAGGGTATTTTAGAGCAAGCTGAGTTATCAGCAGAGGAGGTAAGACCGGTGCTTATTTTTGCCACGATTTTTGGAGTGGGTTTTCTGATACTCATCCTGAGCGCGATTTTCGGCCACGATACAGATGCAGATGCCGACGGTGATGTGGATGACGGCACATCAGGGCCGAGTATTTTCAGTGTGAAAATGATTTCGCTACTGATGGTTGGTTTCGGAGCCGTCAGCTTCGGGGTTAGAGCATCCAGCGACTACACCATGATGGTTTCATCGTTATCAGGTATCGCCGGCGCGGTGGTGATAGGTATTGTCGGATATTTTATTATCCGAGCTTTTTATGCCAGCCAGGCCAGTTCGACAATCACGGAAAAAGATCTTATCGGCAGCGCCGCCAGAGTTATTGACGCTATCCCCGAAGGTAGCAATGGACAGATTTCCTGTGTTTTAATGGGCCGCGAAATTACTTACCTGGCACGATCGAGCGATGGACAAACGATTGACCGGGGTACTGCCGTTAAAATTATTAGTAAATCCGGCAATACTGTAACGGTTGAGCCCGTTTAGTAATTGAAAATCAATATAACTTCAATGATGGAGGAGCAATGATAATAGAAAGTTTAATCTGGCCGATTATAGGCCTGGCGATTGTTATCGCGTTTTTTGTACTGGTTAAGGTACTGGCGGCTTTTTATATCCGTGTCCCGCCCAATAGAGCGGCGTTTTTCTATGGCGCGAAAAGCGGCAAAAGAAAAATAAAGCAAATTAAACAAGCCGGTATTCCTGACGACAAGCCGGTAACCGTTCTTCCGCCGGGAACAGTTGTTGTTACAGGCGGTGGTCGGATGCGCAAACCGATTATTGAAGCGGTTCAATTCCTCGATTTATCGGAAATTACTCTACCCCAGATTCGGGTCGAGAATATGCCCAATATCGATGGCGTACTGGTCACGGTGGAAGCTGTTGCCAATATTCGGTTTAAAGATGACGCGGCATCGCTGCTGGCGGCCGGTTCGAGATTTCTTGGTATGGAGCACAGTAATATCGTAGGTACCGCCCGGGAAACTCTCGAAGCCAACCTTCGAGGCGTTGTCGGCACATTAACTGTCGATCAATTGATTAAGGATCGCGACGCATTCCGTCAGCAGGTATTGAAAGAGGCCACCGAAGATCTGGCAAGATTGGGAATGCAACTGGATGTATTTAATCCGCAGTCTATAACTGATAATCAGGGATATATAGACGCGCTGGGTAAGAAACGTACTGCCGAAGTGCAGCGCGACGCGGCTATTGGCGAAGCTGAAGCACAGGCCGAAGCCAAGAAAAAAGCCACCGATGCCGACCGGGCGGCCGAAGTAGTAGCCCAGAGTAATGAAAAACTTAAGGCGGAAGCGACCAAGGAAGCCGACGTAGCAAAACAAACGTATGCCGCCGAGGTAGCGACCCAAACCGCCAAAGCCGAACAGGCCGGACCATTGGCAACCGCCGAGGAACGTCAGAAAGTTATAGTCGCTGAAGTTAAGATCGATGAAGAGAAATCCCGGTCACAGATTGCCGTTGAAGAGCAAAATGTTTTACGCGAACGAAAAGCCCAGGAAGCATCAGTAGTGGTACCGGCAAAGGCCAAGGCTGATGCTTTGGTCAGGGAATCGGAAGGTTATAAGCAGGCGGAAACCGCCCGTGCTGATGGCGACAAGTACGCGACTAAAGCGCGCGCCGACGCTGAAAAACATAAACTCGAAATGGAAGGAACCGGTGAAGCGACCGCGGTTAAAGCCAAAGGTTTGGCGCAGGCCGATATTATCAAAGAACAGGGTCTGGCGGAAGCGGAAGTTATCAGACAACAGGGCTTGGCGCGAGCCGAAGCGCTGCTGAAGATCGCCGATGCCTATAGCAACTTCAATGATAAAGCGCTAATTCTCGAACTAATTAAATCACTCCCGCCAACTGTAGAATCATTGGGCTCAGTGTTTAGCGCGATTGCGGCCCCGATGGGCAATATCGATAAGTTGGTAGTGGTAGATAGCGGCGGTAACGGCGGCAATGATAAAGGCGCGCTTCAGCGCTTCGCCAAAACCGGACCGGTAATATTGTTCCAGATGATTGAGCAACTTAAGGCCGCCGGCTTCGATATTAGTGATTTATTGAGAAAAGCCGGGATCGAAAAAGCGGAAGTCGCCGAAGAAGAATGACCTGAAGCGATTTACTAAAACTATAGCGTGGAATCCGGGAAACACAGCCTTATAGGGGCTGTGTTTCTCATTTAAGGCGAGGATTTGATGAAAATGATTATATAATTGAAATAACACGTTTTTTTCTATATCTTTGATAGGGAACAAATCGCGGATGAACAGTTTTTAACTAATAAAGCGGAAGAATTAAACGGAGATAAATTATGCGACCGATATACCTTGACTATAACGCTACAACGCCTGTCGATTCCAAAGTGGGAGAGGCGATGCTGCCTTATGTTACCGAGCATTTCGGCAATCCATCCAGCGGCCATGCCTATGGTGTACAAACCAGGAAGGCTATTGATAAAGCCCGATTGCAGGTAGCGGATATGCTTAACTGCCATACTGATGAGATACTATTCACCAGCGGCGGCTCGGAGGCGAATAACTTCGCTTTAAAAGGCGTGGCCCGGGCTTATCACGATAAAGGCAATCATATAATCACCTCGGCGGTGGAACATCCGGCCGTTACTAAAGTATGCCAATTTCTGGAAGAACAAGGATGTAAAATCACCTATCTGCCTGTGGATGAATTCGGTCTGGTTGCCCCGATTCAGGTTGAAAAGGCGATTACGCCGGAAACAATACTCATTACAATCATGCATGCCAATAATGAGGTTGGTACAATCGAGCCGATAGCTGAGATTGCCGATATTGCCCATCGCCATAATATACGGATGCATACCGATTGCGCCCAAGCGGTAGGCAAGATACCGGTTCATCTCGATGAATTAAAAGTCGATCTACTCTCGATTGCCGGGCATAAGCTGTATGCCCCCAAAGGAATTGGCGCATTATATATTCGGGATGGCGTAAAACTTGAAAAACAAATCCACGGCGCTGACCACGAGATGAACCGTCGAGCCGGTACCGAGAACGTCCTGGAAATCGTCGGCTTAGGCCAAGCCTGCGCCCTGGTCGATCAGGATTTCGATAATCATTATAGGCAAATGAAGCAGACGCGCGATCGCCTCGAGGCTGGATTGAAAAAGCGATTTCCTGATATCAGGCTAAACGGCCATCCGGACAAACGATTACCAAACACCTGTAGTGTTAGTTTTAAAGGTTTAAAGGCCAATGTTATTCTTTCGGAGATGAAAAACGTAGCTGCCTCGGCCGGAGCGGCCTGCCATAGCGAGGATATAAAAATTTCCAGTGTGCTGGAGGCGATGAAAGTGCCGATCGAGTACGCGATGGGCACGATTCGTTTTTCCGTGGGTAAGTTCACCAAAACTGAAGATATAGACATGGCGCTTGAAGAAATTAGCAAAACTATCGCTAGATTTGAGTGATAAACGGCTTAATAATAAAAGCAAAGGCGCCCGGTTGGACGCCTTGCATTAATTAATTCTGTAAGAACAATATCGTTTATATTCCACTGAACTGGATATCCTTGAAATACAAACTGGGGCGGCGCATAGATGAATAAATATATGGGTCATTGCCGGTCTCAATAAGTTGATTCCAAAGTTCGATTAAGCTGCCAGAAATATTCATCTCGTTGACCGGCTGAATGATTTTGCCATCCTCAACATATTTGCCGGTAATTCCATATGAGAAATCACCGGTGGTGGAGTTGGAATTACCACCGATGAAGCCCGTGATAAAGAATCCCTTTTTCATATCCTTGATCATTTCTTCGGCTGATCTTGTGCCATATTCGAATACCGTGTTGGTGGATGACCCAATCGTAGGTTCCATCTCGAGTTTCTTGCCGTAATAGTTTCCGATATAATAAGATTTCAACACGCCTTTTTCTATCAGCACCCTTCGTTTGGTCGCCATACCTTCGCCATCGTAAAGCCTGGAGCCTAAACCCGATTTTATGAACGGGTCGTCAATGACGGTAAATTTATCGGAGGCGATTTTTTCGCCGAGTTTGCCTTCCAGAAATGAGCTTTTCTGTTGAAGCGCGCGTCCACCCATAGGACCCCTCAGAGAATATAAGAGCCTGCTTGCGGCTCGATTCTCGATCACCATATCATAAACACCGGATTCCATTTTGGTCTGGCCTATTTTTCCAAGCGCGCGCCTGGCCGCGGATTTCCCGAGATAATCAGGTGAAGCCAAATCTTTGTTAAACCTGACAGTTCTCCATTCCCAATCCTCCGGGCGTCCCCTGTCGCCATCTCGAACCGTAACCTCAACACCACTGCCGAAACTCGTCCCTTCTCGTTCGCCTTTAAAACCATTGCTGTGAACTTTGACCGTATTAAAAAACGTGTCGGAATAATAAGCAGTGCAGGAAATTATATTATCGCTTGAGGCAAGCGTGACGTCCTCGATTTCTTTGGCTATTTTTACCCTTTGCTCGGATGTTACATTTTCATATTTTCGGTCGAGAATTTCCAGGTCGATATCTTTCTGGCCGGCATAGTACTTCGGATCGGGAAGGCTGCGGAATTCATCTTCGCTGAGATATTTGGTCATACCGACCACCTCGCTGATAAACTTCCCTAAAGAATCCTTTCTAATATCATTCGTTGAATGTGAAGAATAGCGATGGTTGGCATAGATAGTTAAGCTAAGAGAGTTCTGAGTTGATTCCTTTAGCTTGTCCAGTTGACGGTTGCGGTGCTCTATTTCGATGTCCCTTTGATTGACGATATCGACGGCAACATCATCGGCGCCGGCTTTCCGAGCTTGAGCAACAGCCCAGTTGGCAAGTTCCAATCTTTCTTTTTTATTCATAATTCAAGCCTTTTTCTGGTTTATAATTTGCATCGTTTCATCAGGCTATTAGCTCTAAGAGCTAACCCCGCCTACGGTTATCGATGACACCTTGCAGGTGGGCAGGCCATCTGAAACCAAACACCGTTGACCATCTTTGCCGCAGTAGCCGCCGCCTTCGTATATTTTCATGTCGTTGCCAACCATGACTATTTTACTTAAAACATCCGGGCCATTACCAATGATATTGACATCCTTAATTGGCCTGGTCAATTCGCCGTTTTCGATCATGCGACCCGTTTGAACATAAAAAGTGAAATCGCCCGCGCCAATGGCGACCTCGCCATTAGTGAATGTTTCCGTGTATATACCCTTCTTCACGCTCTTAATAATCTCTTCTTTAGTATGCGGGCCGGGGAGCATATATGTATTTCTCATCCTGGGAATAGGAGGGTAGCGGAATGTTTGCCGCCGACCGTTACCGGTAGGCTTAACATTGTAGTGTTTGGCGCTTATACGATCATGCAGATAGCTTTTCAGAATGCCATCTTTTACGAGATATGTTTTTTCGGTGTCGTTAGCTTCATCATCAACATTAAGCGAACCGCGATAATTCGGATTAGTGGCGTCATCGACAATTGAAACGAAACTCTCAGCTACCGGTTTGTTGATTTTATCGGCGAAAATAGAGATGCCTTTGCGGTTGAAATCCGCCTCCATACCGTGGCCGATGGCCTCGTGAAGTAAAATCCCCGAGTTTCCAGCAGCCAGGACAACTTCCATTTCACCCGCCTCCGGTTTTACCGCGTCAAACAAGCTGACAGTCCGTCTGACAGTTTCGGTGGCCAGATTTTCTACTCTTTCGGGCGTAAAATATTCAATTCCGGCCCGAGGTCCATAGGCGAATGAACTCTGCTCCCGTTTACCGTCTTGCTCCGCTACACAGGTTACACTGATACTCGTCATGGGTCTGTAGTCACAGGCGATTCTGCCCTCGGATGTGGCGATAAGCACATAAGAGCTTTCATCTCTAAACCAGATTCGTGATTTAATAATCCGGTTATCCAGGTTAAATACTTTATCGTTAATTCTCTGAAGATATGGAATTTTCTGGTCGATGCTTATTTCTTCCCAGGTTGTCTCGATATGATAGTAATTGGGAGTATCGTGAAATTTCAATTCGGCCGGCGGTGTGTTTTTATTTTGACTGGCGATATTCGAGGCCGTTTTTGCCGCCAATTTCATCGCCTTGGGTGTTATATCCTCGGTAAAAGAATACCCGGTTTGTTCACCCTCGATTACCCGAATACCAACGCCGTAATCGACATCGCAGTAAGCTTTGTTAACCGCTTTATCCTCGAGTCCGATCCAGTTGTTAATCCGATGTTGAAAGAAGATATCGCAGTAATCACCGCCCTTTTCCAGAGCTACCGCCATAACATCCCGGATTATTTTTTCATCCACACCGAAATGCGCGTAGTAATCGCTTAATTTACGTTCTCCTCCGGCCGGAGTAGCAAACGCCATCATCGGATCGACCTTTAAAAATATAGGCACGGTAGCTAATGCTATTCCTGACGCGCTGTTTTTAATAAATCTCCTGCGTGATATATCAGTCATAGTTTACTCCTTTATAACTGGTAAAAATAGGTCTTTCATTTAATTGAAGAATGGTGCTCTCCCAAGTACACGCTTTAATATACGGAATTTACAGCTATAAATTCCCTTTTTTTTTATTTTTTTTAGTTTTATGGTGATTAATCGAGTAATTCTGGTCGGATTTGACATTCAGGAGAAAATTAGAAAAACTAACCTGGTGTTCGAAAATAATATTCCTAAGTATTGAAATTGACATCAAATCATATAATGCTTAGTTGATTATATGGCTGCTTTCTAAGTTACCGGAGTAGAATTTAAAACCAACTTAATCTGCGAAGCTCGTCGATTTCGTCTTGCAGTTCATCGGCGATATCTTCCAGATCCTCAGCCATTTCCTCGACTCGTTCAGCCTGCTCCTCGAGAGCTTCGGCTTCTATCTCCAATTTTTCGGCTTCTTCCTCAAGTTCAGCTTCCAGATCATCGGTATCAAACCCCGAGAATAGCAGTTTCAAAGTACTGGATGCCGCTGTTAAGCCGAGCTTTGCCCCTTGTAGGCCGATTTCGGCGCCAATTTCACCCAGCTCCTCCGCTTGATCCACCATGTCGATCGCGGTTTCGTTATACTTCTTTAGTAATCGTTTCTGACTATTCGAGACGGCGATCGATTTGCCGTTAATATGTAAATCCCCCGATCTGCTAATTTCGATCTCATCATCGCGCCGGCCATCATGCGTAATAATTACGCTGCCGTTTTCGATATCCAGGCTGGTATTTCGGTCATTCCAATGACAGCTATGATAGAAATGAGAATGCCCGTGATCAAAGTCAAAATCAAAGTCAAAATCGTGGTCGTAATCGTAGTCGTAATCGTAGTCATAATCGTAGTTATAATCGTAGTCATAATCATAATGATAGTCGTGATCATACTGATGCTGATAATCGTGCTTTTTGGATTTGCACTTTTTCTTGTCATAATCGCCTGGGGCGGCAATAGCGGTTGATAACACCAACATAAATGCCAGAAAAATTGATATTGCTGCTTTCATTTGGGTCCTCCTTCATCTTCGAACTGTGTCTTTACTTTACGAGGATTACCATACCTTTGTTGCGTTTTATCGCTGGCAAAGAGTATCTTTTTTACTGATACATTGATCGTCCTGAATTAGTTAACCTTCAATGCCCAAGGCACTTGGGCATATACTTCGGCAAAGATTACATTTTTTTAGATTATAGCCCTTGGGGGTAATAAAATTCGAAAATGGCCGGCATAAAAGCTGATTAACTGTCTCGCCATTTAAGGCGGCTTGGGGGCAGGAGTCGAGGCAGAGATCGCAACCATCCGGACAGACTTCATAATCTGCCAGCGAATCGCCTGCTAACTCTACATTTAGAAGTGTAGCCCCGATTTGGATCATATTGCCGTACCGGTCATTAATAAGAAGCGTACTTTGGCCGAGTTTCCCCAGTCCGGCTAACATTCCGGCATGGCGAAGGGAGAGGATCGCCCGGCCGTACATTTTCTCGGATTCCCAGTGCTCGTATGGATCATCCGATGGTATCAGGACATTATTGATACCGATATCCTCGAGTTTCAACGAAATTTGAAGCGTAAGGCTGTCAACTTCCCGGGTTATCAAATCGTTGACATGAGAGTAGGGAACGCAACTTGAGGCAAATAGCGATGTGGTAGGCAGCCTTTTGGCAAAAACCAATATCGATTGGCATTCGGCATAAATATCAACAGGTCGAAATCCATCAGGCGCGTTGTCAAATCTTTTTACCGGCGCGATACCGCAGAGATCAGCGCCCAGCTTTATCGCGATTTCTTTAATTCCATTCGCGTCCATCACATATTTATCCTTTCTTCGTCCTTCCAATGGCGAGATTTATTATCTTAAAACCTTTTTAACGCGAATACAATACTATAGTTGCTGAATTATAACGGAAGATAATCGGATAGATACTAAATATGAAATTCGATAATGTCTTTATCGGTTAAAACGAAGCTGTTTTTCACCCGCTGACCTTCGTGTTTGCCGTCCCCCCAAATTTTAGCGAATTGGAGCTTGTAGGCGAAATCTTTATGAAGGGCATAAGCCGCGTCTTCGACCGTTCCGCCGTTAGGCAGAATAATCGGATCATTGAAATCTGGCTCGTGGCCGACCCGCTTTGTATATATCCTGATAATGTTAAGTGAGTTGAAGATCATCGCTTTGAAATTCTCAAGTGTTTCATCTTCCAGAATCGAAGTTGGCACGATATTGAAATCCGGATAGAGGGTTTTAATCTTCTCTAAGCCAATATCGCCGTTTTCATCGAGAAATTTATGGGCCGCGAAAAACGATTTTTTATAAGCGAATCGGGCATCCTCGACTTCTTCAGGTATTTCAGGAGTCAAAATCACCCTCTTTTCCTCCAGACGATCAAACAGGACTTTCAAACGTTTATCAAAACCGGGAGTGGATACATCAACCACAACTGCCACCAGATCGGCCTGGCGGATCAGGCTTAAAAGAAATGTCTCCAGAAGCTCTTCTGATATCGGCGGCGTGTCGATCACTTGAAAAGGAACCGTATCATATACCATCATACCGGCCAGCGGTTTTATCGTGGTATAAGGGTAATCGCCGATCAGTGGTTTTGCATGGGTCAGGCTATCCACCAAGCTTGACTTCCCCGAATTGGGCGGACCGATTAGAATTACCTGCGCCGCGCCCTCCCTGTCGATATGGGATAGCGTGTCGGCTTGACGGACGCCATGTTTCTTGCCGCCGCCTTCTATCTGTTTTTTCAGTTGAGATATTTTAGCTTTTAATTCAGCCTGCAGCTTTTCGGTACCCTTATGCTTGGGTATAATGGCCATAAGCTCTTTGGCTAGACGTAATTTTTCGTAAGGATCGTTTTCCTTTTTAAATTCTTTTTCCAGGGCGTAATACTGAGGTGTTAGATTCGCGGGCATAAGCTTACCTCCAATAAAATCTAATGGAATTTTAGGTAATTTTCAAGATAAAACTTTAACTTTCAAAGATGTTCCGCTCAGGCTACATCGTGGTTGGGATATTACGAAATTAAAAAAGCCCCGTGGATTCACGAGGCTTTTTTGTGGCCTTGTTATCAGGCTTAGATGGGGCGCACTTTTGTGGCTTCCGGACCTTTGCGGCCCTGTCCGACCTCATACTCGACTTTTTGACCTTCTTCAAGGGAGCGTACTCCCTCGGCATCAATATTCGAGTAATGAACAAACAATTCACTGCCGCCGCTATCGGGGACGATGAAACCGAACCCCTTTTGCTCGTTAAACCACTTGACGGTGCCTGTATCCACGTCAACTCTCCTCAGGTCCTCGAAGGGCCTGTATTATTAATCCCTCGCAATTATTCATCAGCACGCCCCCGAGGGTTTAAGGGCAACACTTGATATTCTGCTGTTAATAAACTACATTAAAAGGCGACAGTCAACAAAACATTTAACTTTTATTGGAAAATCGCTCAATAGTCGACATCTCTTGCTTGATTGTTGATTTTAATAATTTCGGCTTTTTTGCCCTAATATTTAGCAAAAATGCGCCTCATTTAACCAGATTCATGCGTTTTGTTTGAGTGAATCCGGATGTTCTCAATTGATAGAAATATATCCCGCTAGGCAAATCCGGGCCGGCGAATTTGACGGAGTGAATCCCGGCAGGCAGCCATTTTTCCGCTAATATTGCCGCCTCGCGACCAAGTAGATCATAGACTTTCAGGGTTACTAAAGAGGCTTCAGGGAGCGTGAAATTTATAGATGTAGAAGCATTGAATGGATTGGGATAGTTTTGATAGAGAGTCGCTTTTAAGGGCAACATTAGATTATTATTTATAGCTGATTGGTCATAGACATAAATAATATGGAAATTCCAGGGATAATCCTCGGGCCAATGAGCTACGTTACCCTCATCATCCTCGGCTTCAATAGCGCAATCAATTCGATAACCATCGGGCATCGGTGGGAAGACAAAATAGTATCGATCATTACCGGCGTAAACCATTGGCGCGTTTGCCCAACTGCCCAGGTTTAATCTGTATAGAAAATCGGCTCTAACGATTTCACCATCATCGGTTATAGTGCATATCACGGTTACCGAATCATTGCTGCCGGGATTTTCGGGGATTTGCTCAACATCACTTATAACTGGCCGACCATCCGGCAAGACGATATCATATTCGTAGCGAGGTCTGACCTTGTAACTGCCAGAACGGGGGTATATTAATCCTTGCATGTATTCTAACTCAGTTCCCGGAGTAGGTATATACTCAATTGAATCAGAACCGCAATGGACCATGAAGTTATGATCGGTTAAATCATGGCAAAACCAGGTTGAGGTCACTACATACACGATTACCGAGTCTACAGTTACATCATATAATCTAACAAGACATCCTTCATATTGCTCGGCTAATGAATCGGCGCCATTTGCTGTGTCAATATCAGCCGCGGTTATTATCATAGGTGCCGGCACGGGATTGCCAAATGAATGAAGTTGAAAACTTCCTGGTTCTATCTCCAGCTCGGTATGATAACCATAAGTAATATGAGGCCATCCTTCGCGCTCTATAACCGTTGCATCAATAGATATTGAATCTCCGGGCAATAGATATGGACAACCAGATGGGAAATAAACCATCACGCCTGAAAATGGGCCACCTTCAGACATCCCCATGTAACAAACGTGTCCAGATCCCGCATAGAACAAATATGTTGCCGTAGTAACTATACCGGCCGTATGCACTATCTGATCCCGGTAAAATGAGGTATCCTGCCCCGGCGGCACCTCCTGGATCTCCCGGATAGTGACCTCGGGATACTGGGCAAAGAGGATATTAGCCCATAGCAGTATTACGAGTAATAGAGTATTTCTGATTATTGCGATAAGCATATACGTCCTACTTTAAGAGATGCATTTTCATTGATTCCGTATAATCGCCCGCTCTAATTTGATAGAAATACAAGCCACTGGCTAATTCCGGCATATCGAAACTAACAGAATGGTAGCCACTCGACAGGTAAGTTTCTACAAGTGTTGCCACCCTGTGGCCAAGTAGGTCGTATACGCTCAGAGTAACAAACGAAGCATCGGGCAGAATGAATGATAAGGTAGTGGACGCGTTGAAAGGATTGGGGTAATTCTGATTGAGTATGATACTCTTGGGCAAGGATGGTTCCTTATCAGCAATACCGACCGGCTCTTCCACCCAGAACGTATAGAAATTCCAGGGGGCTTCCGTTGGTTCAGTTCTAATGTTCCCGGAAGAGTCCTCCATTACGAGATAGTAATCTACGCGGGTACTATCCTCCATTGGCGGTATGAAACAATTATACAATGTATCAGTGATTGGGATCATATCCTCGCTCGAAAAGGGAGCAATATTAAGCCGATAATATAACGTCGCTCTCACAATCTCAAAATCTTCGAAAGGAACCAGATAAAAATAAACCGTGTCACCCTCAACGGGATATTCTGGCCAGTGCCAAAAATGCCCGGGGTAGCCAAATAATTCAAGATGGCTCATATATGCCGGCTGAACATTGAAATTGTTGAATCGATGATAAATTACTCCCTGAACATATCTGAAGTGAGTCCCGGGCGGCGGTAGGTAATCGATTGAGTCTGACGCGTCACGAACCATGAACCGATGGTCTGTTGTATCGTGGCATATCCAGGTTGAGGTACTGGTATAAGGAATTACCGAATCAACTGTGGCGTAGCAGACTCTTACAAGGCAAGCCTCATATTGTTCGGCCAGTGAGTCGGCCTCGGATGAATCGATTTCCTCGGCCGTTATAATCATCGGTTCGGGAAGAGGATGGCCATGCGATATGAGTTCGAAACTTTCCCAAAAGATGAAGATTTCTGTCATGGAGCTACTATAAGGTGGATCATAAGGCCATGAGTATTCGCTGATTACGCCTAAAAAACATACCGAATCGCCGGGGACTAGGGATGGGATTGAATCGGAGTCGGGGCAATACGCTATAATACCTGAAAATGGCCCGCCCTCAGAGTCTTGCAGGTAAAAAGTAGCACCTGATCCGGCATAATATATACCCGTTCCGACCGTTACAATACCGCAGACATAGACCGTATCATCAAGTAATAGTGATTCGTCCCCGCCCGGAGGTACTTCCTGAATATCATAAATAGAGACATCGGGATACTGGGCAAAAATCGATGCCACCCAAGATAGCAATAAAATTGATAAAAATAACCTGCGCATAATGAGTATCCTCTGCTTGCTCCTTATAAGATAATCTACTAATATGGAGTTGTCAATTTTTTTACGGTTTTTTTGCAGTAACTTCGTAGTTGACAAATCAGATAATTTCATTATCTATAGACGTGCGAATTGATTCATCAACAAGGTATAAATACAGCTTATCCGCCGCGATTACCCTTATTTTTTCAATTATTCTGCTTTCTACTTCAGTTCTATTTGCAGATTCAACCAGTATTAGTTCTGATACTCTAATCAATGACACAGCAACCGATTCGCTCTCCGAAGACGCTCCCGAAGCAATAGCTCAAATTATACCGGAGACTTCGGAAGAAGATATCTCCGCCTTCCGGGCCGAACGGCTTAACGCCTTGATATTTATGGTGTTATTCTCAATTGTTATCCTGATCTACACCAACTGGGCCAAATCCGGCAAGCAAATGTTTATCCGCAAAATCAATGGGCTGGATGAGGTCGAGGAGGCGGTTGGTCGGGCAACTGAGATGGGCAAGCCGGTGCTGTTTATCCCCGGACTCCAGGAACTCGATGAGATTGAAACGATTGCCGGTATCTCTATTCTTGGACGTGTAGCCAGAATCACCGCTCGCTATGATACGCCGCTTTTGGTTCCTGTGCGCTATCCGTTGGTGCTGGCGGCCGGGCAGGAAGTTGTCGAGCAAGCATATATCGAAGCCGGCAACCCGGATGCTTACAACAAGGACATGGTGCGTTATGTCGCCGGTGAACAATTCGCCTATACGGCGACGGTCAACGGCATGATGATGCGCGAACGGCCGGCCACCAATATCTATATGGGCGCCTTCTTCGCCGAATCATTACTTTTAGCCGAAACCGGTAACGCCGCCGGTTCGATTCAGATTGCCGGAACAGCCCAACCGGCCCAACTTCCGTTTTTTGTAGCCGCCTGCGATTATACTTTGATGGGAGAAGAGCTATACGCGGCATCCGCTTACCTGTCGCGTGAGCCGCTTCTTTTAGGCGGACTTAAGGGTCAGGATTGGATAAAAATCCTGCTGGTGGCTTTGGTAATAATAGGCATAGTACTGGTCAGTTTTGGCTTTGGAGACTGGTACGTTTCATTGTTCGTGAGTGTTTAGATGAAAACGACTCTTCCCGTAATAATCGCTTTTTTGTCCGGTTTCGTGATGATAGTAGCATTCTTTTTCAATCCCGAAGCAAGCTCAATCGGGATGCTCGAACCGGAGGTTTTAAGCTGGGTGACAATAGTCGGCGGTTTCACGTTGCTTTTAGGCGTGGTCTCCATCGTCAGGGTCAACTACTCGGCGGTAAAACGCAAAAACGATGGTTGGGGATACAAGCTGGCCACTCTGATTTCCGTATTCGCGATGGCTATCCCGGCTATGATACCGGTTAGCTGGTCACCTGTTTTCGGCACCGGTACCGGCTCGATTTACGACTGGCTATTTAATTACCTGGATGCGCCGATGATGTCGACGATGTTTGCTATGCTGGCGTTCTATATCGCTTCGGCGGCATTCCGGGCATTTCGGGCGCGTACCACCGAGGCTACGCTACTTCTGGTGACCGCGGTTTTGGTGATGCTCTGGCGCGTGCCGATGGGTGAAGCATTCCTGAGAAACATTCACGCGTCCATTCCTGATTTGATCAACACTTATGTTATGAACGGCGCCAATATGGCCGTGCAGCGGGGTATTATAATTGGCGCGGCTTTGGGAGCGGCGGCCATGTCACTTAGAATCATGCTCGGAATCGAACGCACCTATATGGGGAAATAAAATAGATGATCTGGTTGATACTGGCATACACACTTCTCGCCCTGGCAGGCATAGTCCTGCTATTCTTCGCCTTCAGAACCGGCGATAGGCGTTATATATACTTATCCGTTGCTTTCTATGTGATATTCCCGGTGCTATTGACTTTCAATCTTCCAACCCAGATTTCTCCGGAATCGCAACAACTTTACGATGCCGTGGAGGCCTTACCTGATTCGGCGACCGTGCTGTTGACTTTCGATTACTACGCGTCAACCCTGGCCGAAACCGAACCGATGTCACGGGCGGCTTTGCATCACCTTTTCAGAAAACACTGCAAGGTGCTTACGATGACCACGATTCCGTTGGGCGGACCGACTATCGCCGAACGAGTTACCCGCGATCTCGCGGAGGAATACGGCAAAATATACGGTATCGATTTTGTTAACCTCGGTTATAAAGCCAACTATGTAGCCGTACTGAAAGGCATGGGCAGCTCAATTGAAATAATCTATCCGACCGATAATTCCGGCACCCCTCTGGCTGAAATCCCGATGATGGCGAATATCAAGAATTACGCTGATATGGATTTCATCTACGTGGTATCGGATAATGGCATAGTCGATTATTGGATGTCGATTGTTAATGCTCAATATCAAATTGAGGTTGGCGCAGCCGTAACGGCCGTTATGGCGCCGAAGTTCTTCGCCTATCTCAGTTCGGGCCAGATGACTGGAATGCTGGGAGGAATGAAAGGCGCGGCCGATTACGAAAAACTGGTTAATAAGCCCGACGCCGCCACCAAAGGCATGTCGGCTCAATCTCTGGTACACCTGTTTATAATTATGTCGGTTGTGGCCGGTAATTTAGTATTCTTTATCGAGAAAAGAAAGCAAGGCGGAAGGGCGAAAGCATGAACCTGGTGGATTTCCTGCAGATCTGGATAGTCGCCTTTTTCATGTTGGCGTTGTTCTCGTTTTTATATAAAGACAATCCATTTTACAAGTTCGCCGAACATATATTCGCCGGGCTGTCGGCGGGCTACTATGTCGGTTTGATCTGGCATGCCGTAATTATTCAGCAGATGATCGATCCGATGTTTAATAACGGCAAATGGTGGCTGGTTTTCCCGGGTCTTCTGGGTGTTTTGATGTTTTCCCGGTTCACCAAAAACTATCACTGGGTTAGCCGGATTTCGCTGGCTTTCGTGATCGGCAACACCGCCGGCATATTCCTGCTTTCGGAACTGCATGGTAAAGTCCTGCCCCAGATACAATCGACAATGCTGTCATTGAATCTCAACCAGGATTTCGGCGCGCTGTTGTTATCCATAATTGTCGTAATCGGTGTAATCTCGACATTGATATTTTTCTATTTTTCCAAGGAGCACAAAGGCGCGCTCGGCGGCATAGCCAAAGTCGGTATCTGGTTTATCATGATTTCCTTCGGCGCTCATTTCGGCTACACCGTGATGGGCCGTGTCTCGCTTCTCATAGGCCAGGTCAGATTCCTGATAGACGATTGGATCGGCAGTATAATTTGGCTGTTTTCGTGATTTCATAATAAATAAACCGCGCGAATTCTGAATATTGGTTCTTGACAAGTTAAGCTATAATAATCTTTATTATAATTATGATTCAAGGTTTTCGTATCATTCGCGAGGGTAATTTCACTGATACCTTCAAAGTATATATTAGCAGAGAGGCATTTATGGTAAAATCTAACATATCTATAGTCCTTGGCGTGACAATTTGTATTATGCTTATACTGGTCTGCGCCAAATCACCAGAATTCGAAATAGTCAGCCATTGGGAGAAGAACCAGAGTCACATCTATTCCGTTTATACTAAGATAACGGATTTGAATAAAATGCAGTCATTTGCCGAGACGCTGCCCTATACTCTGGGCAAAAACACCACGGTTTGTTTTTTTAAGGATAAAGAACTCACCCCCGATTTCAATACGATTGAAGGGTCATCCTGGACAATGACTGTTATCGGTATTAGCAAATCCGAAGATTTCAAGAACTGCACGGCCTGGTATGACAGGCTATCATCCGGCGATGACCGAATTGTCGAAGATCCGGCTATTCATCTGGCCGACGGCTTGTTCTGAAAGAAAAGAAAAAAGCATATTTAAAGGAAGTGGTAGGTGTGGATGGTTAAGTCGATGGTAAATAGTATTAATCATAATGCTTCGTCCTCGGTTTTTTAATTTATATTCCAAAAAACTTGAATAAATAGCGGATATAGTTTACTATTGAACTAGTTATAGAAAAACAACTATGGATAGATCGATGGTTTTAAGTTATTAGATGCAAATGAGGGAATTATCATGAAGAAAATTATAATCGTACTGGGTATATTAGTAATTATCTTTTTCGCGGTCATTGTCACGCTTCCGATGTTTTTCAAAACTCAGATAACGGATTTAGTCAAGGATCAAGCGAATAAACAGATCGATGCTACGCTTGATTTTGAAGAAGTAGATTTGAGCCTGATAAAAAACTTCCCCGAATTAACAATGACGATCAGCGATTTGCTGATTATCAATGAAGAGCCCTTTGCCGGCGATACCCTGGTTAATCTGAAAGAGTTTCAGGCAACGATCAACCTCGGCAGCCTGGTATTTAGCGATCAGGTTGAGATTGCCTCGATCCAACTGGTGGAACCCAGGTTGTATATCAGAACTCTCGAAGACGGCCGGGCTAACTGGGATATCGTACCGATTGACACTCTAACTGCCGAAATCGATACCGCGGCGGCGGCCTATAATCTGGCTATCCAGAAATATAGCATCGCCGATTGCTATCTGACATATATCGACGAAGCAGCATCCATTACAGCCCAAATAGATAAGCTGAATCATAGCGGGACAGGCGATTTCAACCAGACCCTGTTTACGTTGACAACTCAGACAGATATTTCCGCAGTAACTGTTAGTATGGAGGGGATACCATACCTGAATAAAGCTGAACTGGCGGTCAAAGCCGATTTGGGAATGGATATGGATAAGATGGAATTCTCCTTTAAGGAAAACGAGATCAATCTGAATCGACTGGCCTTGAATTTCGACGGCCGGGTGGCTTTGGCCGATGATGAAGATATCCGGATGGATATCAGCTTTAAGGCGCCACGGGCTGATTTTAAAGATATCCTATCTATGATTCCCTACATTTATAAGCAGGAATTCGCCGAGTTGACCGCCGAGGGTCAGGTTACCGTAGCCGGAGAAGTCGAGGGCGTCTATAATGATGAAACCGTGCCTAGGTTCGATATCCGCATCAGCGTCAATAACGGGATGTTCAAATACCCCGATTTACCGACACCAGTCGAGCAGGTGGCAATCAACCTGCGGATTAAAAATCCCGGCCGCACGCTCGATGAGACAATCGTCGAAATGAAAAAATTCCATCTGGAAGTCCTGAATGAACCCGTCGATATGACGCTTAGAGTGACAACTCCAATCTCTGATCCATTCATTAACGCTCATTTCCAGGGGAATATCGATTTATCCGAGGTGCAAAATTTCGTACCCCTGGGAGATAGTATCGAACTGGCCGGTATGATTCGTTCGAATTTCAGGTTTGAAGGCAATATGTCGGCTATAGAAGCTGATCGACCCGACCGGGTTGCGGCTTCCGGCGCCGTGTCGGTATCCGATATAGTCTATACCGCGCCAGATTTGCCGGTTAAAATCCAGATAAAATCCGCGGAATTAGATGTGTCGCCCCAGAAAGCGATGCTGAAAAACCTGAGGCTGCTCATGGGTGAAAGCGATATATCGGCCGGGGGGAAGCTGGAGAATATGCTTGGTTTTGTTCTAAGCGATCAAACGTTGAAAGGTAATCTGGATATCCAATCGAATAAATTCGATCTAAATCCCTGGCTGGTCGAAGAGTCCGAGGATACGCTTTACCTTGAGGCTATAGAGCTGCCCGACAAAATCGAATTCGTAATGGCCGTCGATTTCAAACATGTCATTTATGAAAACCTGAATTTGACCAACACCAGGGGCAAACTGATTCTGAAAGACAGAATCCTGAAACTGGTCGGTTTAAAATCGAATCTGTTGCTGGGTTCGATGATCGCCGATGGATCGTATGATTACATTCCACCTCAAAAGCCCAAATTCGATTTCGATCTGGAGCTTGCCGACTTGAATATTCCGGAGATGTTCAAGGCCTTCAATACTGTTCAGAAAGCCGCGCCTCTTGCCCGCCACCTTCAGGGCGATCTAAGCGGTAAACTGAACATATCTTCCGAGCTTGGCGATTCGCTCATGCCCGATTTGCAGAGCTTGACCAGCCGCGGCTCGCTTCATATCCCCAAAGCCAGGGTGGAAAATCTCGAGGCGCTCAACAAGTTGGCGGATGCCGTGAAGATTAAGGAGCTTCACAATCCGACGCTTGTTGATTTCAAGCCCAGCTACACGATCGAAAACGGCCGATTTTATCTGAATGAAAACACGTTCAAGCTCGCCGATTATAAAGTGACCGCCTCGGGTTCGAATGGTTTCGATAAATCTCTGGATTATCTCGTGGCAATCGATGTGCCTACCGCCAAAATGGGAGAATTAATCGGCCAGGATCTAAGCCTTTTGGGCGAGAAAACTTTCGTAGTACCGGCAACCGTTAAGGGAACTACCGATAATCCCAGAATAGGCCTTGACCTGAAATCCGCCAGATCGCAAATAGGATCCCAGCTTAAGCAAACCGCTAAAGATGAAGCCGATAAGAAGAAAAAGGAACTCGAACAGAAAGCCAAAGACGAATTGGCAGCCAGGAAAAAAGCCGAGGAAGATAAGCTGAAAGCCGAAATCGAGAAGAAGAAAAAGGATGCCGAAAAAGAGCTGAAAGATAAAGTGAAAGGTTTATTCGGGCGGTAGACAATTAGACTTAATTTAAATGCTTCAATGCAAAACCTCGGGACGTCGATAAATTGACGTTCAGAGGTTTTTTTGTTCAGTGAATTTCTATTAAGATAAATAACCGTATTTATGAAACTACTATTTCTTCCCTTTCAGATATTTATCGAACCAACCCCTGATCCAATTGAGCCTGGCCAGCCGCCGGTCGGGCCGGCCGCATCGGGACAGGCCGTGCGGCTCATCGGGGAACAGAACCATCTCCGCCTTGCGCCGCAGCTTTTTCAAAGAGATATAAAGCTGTTCGCCTTGCTCTTGAGGACAGCGAAGGTCTTTCTCGGAGTGGATTATCAAGAGCGGTGTTCTGATATTTTTCACATGCTTAATAGGCGACCTATCCCACCAGTGGTCGAAATTATCCCAGGGTTTGCCCTTGATCTCGCGATCCATTAGAAAGCCTATATCCGACGCGCCAAAAAATGAGATAAAATTGTTCAACGCGCGTTGAGAAACAGCCGCCTTAAACATATTGGTATGACCGACTATCCAACTGGTCATATAACCGCCATAACTACCGCCGGCCACGCCCATCTTCTTTGTGTCGATATATTTTTTGCCGGCCATATATTCGGCGAACGATATGCAATCGTTATAATCCAGCGTTCCCCAATTATCAACGATGCATTCGGCGTGATCCCGGCCATACCCCTGGCCCCCGCGGGGATTGCAGTAAAAAACTACATATCCGGAGGCCGCCAGGTATTGCGTCTCATGGAAAAAAGTATGGCCGTACTGAACTCGCGGACCGCCATGAATCTCCATAATGGAGGGGTACCGCCTGCCTGGCTTAAAACCGGGCGGCTTTAATATCCAGCCATGGATAGGGTAGCCATCATGGCCGGCGACTATAACTTCCTCCGGTTTTTTAGTATATGTTTGCTTCAATATACCGTTGTTAAGTTCTGTAATCTTCCCGGGTTTGCTTCTGCTATCGACTTTCCAGATAAAAACTTCCGCCGGCGTTGTACTATCAGCAATAACACAAGCCGCGAGTTTTGTCGATTTCGAGAGACAAAATCCGGAGATATGAATCTTTCCCCCGATAACTTTCCTGACTTTGCCGCCTTTCGAGGAGACTGTACCTATACAGGCACTGCCGGCATCGGAGTAGAGGAAATAAATCTTTTTGCCGTCGGCAGACCAGGCGGGTGGAGCCGCTCCGTGTCCTTCCGCCGTGTCGGAGATCGTCAGATCTTCAGTCATTCTATCCAGTTTAGGCATCAGATCGAATGCCCGGCCGGCTTTGGTCGGTACTTTCCAGACATGATTATTGGCCACGCTCCACGGGTCATCCGGTTCATCATGACCGATAAAGGCGATCTCTTTGCCATCCGGCGATACCGAAATCGATTCAACCGGACCATCGGGTTTGGCCAGACGACGGGGCTTGCCGCCCTTAATCGTAGTGACGAAGATACCGTCATATAGAGGATCGCGATCCTGATCGGGCTTAATATTGCTGACAAAGGCGATTCGCTTACTGTCAGGGAACCAGGCGGGATTTCGCTCTCCGTTTTTACCTCTGGTGATCTGCTTGCCCAGTCCGGTCGTCAGATCGTAAATATAAACATGCCCGACATCTTTTGGTTTATAGCCGGAGTTATCGAGCTTATAAAACATTCTGGTTATATGACGGCAAACCGGGGGTTCTTTCTTGCCGTCTTTGCCCTTGGGATCATCATCGGATTTGGTAAACACGCAGAGAATATATTTATTGTCAGGCGAGATCGATAGATTAGCGAAGCTGCCATCTTGATCCACCAGTAATATAGCTTCACCGCCGCCTGTTGGCATACGGTAAACGCCTTTCATATCGCCGCGCTTGGAAGTGAAAACAATCCAATTGCCGTCAGGTGAGAACTTGGGATCGGCGTCTTTAACTTTGCCGAATGTATATTGCCTGAAGTCCCTGCCATCGACTCCGATTGAGTAAATATGCGAATAGTAATCCTTCTTGTCATCGGACATCACCTTGACGGTAAACAGTATAAGCGATTCATCCGGCGACAGGCAAACCGACTGAACGAATTTCAGTTTCAAAAGGTCATCCGCCGTTATCTTTCTCTTCTTCATATGATCTCCTTGTGATATCAACATATAATGATTAAACCATTTGATTTAATCGTAGCATATAATCGATGATTAAATCAAGTTATATTTGATTTCGGCTAATTGTGTTACCCGAAAAACAGAAGAAACATCAGGCTTCGATTACTTCTTTCACATCCTGGCGGGCGAAAAAATATGGCAGAGTATTATCCTCTAAGCCCCGCTGAGGGGTGACAACCACGAATGAGGCATGCTCGAAAATCGCGATTATATCCTCCGGCGGCGAATCCTTTTCCAGATTGGCGCATAAACCGCCCACCGAAATAAACAACGGCGGCTGCCAATGAAATGACGAGTTCACCCGAATCGCCTTAATCCGCTTGGCTCTGATTTTCACCTTCAGGCGCTCTTCCAGACTTAGCCTGAGATTTTCCAGTTCCTCATTTGATAGCATTACCGGAATAACATAATACAGATAACGAAAATGTCAAGTGACCATATTGTTGGCGATGCCGATGATATTCAATTGACGCTCCGCTAGAATCAGACTATATTGAAATCCAAAGAAAACTGAGAAGGAGGCAATGTGAAGTATCTAAATACCTGTTTGCGGGGCATTTTGCTTTGCGCGATCCTGGTATCGTTTATAGCTGGTTGTGGCGAAGACGAGGAAACTCCGACGGGACCAATTAATTACGCTCCCAACACCCCATATTCTCCGACTCCGGGCGATGGATGGATGAACCGGCCGGTAGAGTCGGAACTTTACTGGCGAGGCGGCGATCCAAATGTTGGAGATGTCGTGACATATGATTTGTATTTCGACGCTTTAGAGACTCCTCCGCTTCTTGCCGAAGACCTGACTGATACGACTTTCAATTTAGGCACTCTGGAACCCATGACCACGTACTATTGGAAAGTTATAGCTTTCGATCGTCTCGGAGAATCGGCGGCCGGACCTGTCTGGAATTTTACCACGGAAGCCGGTCCGAACATACCTCCAAACGCGCCTGCTAATCCCTCGCCGGCCGATGGGGCCGTTGATCAACCTCTGTTTTTGAATTTATCCTGGATTTGTAGCGATCCCGACGCTGATGATACATTGGCTTATTATGTTTATTTCGATACATCCGTACCCCCCCAAACAGTCAGCCCGAGATTAACCGAGGCGATTTACGATCCCGGTGCCCTTGAGCCTGAAACCGAGTATTTCTGGAAAGTCGTTGCTTATGACAATTACGGCGATTCCACTGTCGGCCCGGTTTGGGATTTCACCACCGGCGCTGCCGCGGAGGGTATTTTCGGGGCCTTTGCCGTGGTCAGAATGATTATGTACGTTGAGGATCAGTTATTCAGGTTCGATGAAATAGTAGCCAGATTCGATAGCGAGTACGCTCCCTGCGATCCTATTTCCCCTCTCGAGGCGGACGGTGTCACCTGTAACGAATTTATGCTTGATTGGGATCCGGCGCTTAGCCTGCATAAGTATCCCGATACGCCAGTGCAACCGTTTATTAGTCTGTCTGGGGAATATATATTCAATGTAGAAGCAAGCTCGCAGGTCCCATTGCTTATCGATACGATCGATTTCCCTGCCAGCGAACCTTATATCACTAACCCGGAAAATGATGATACCTTGTCGATATCGGGTTTTTCTGTTACCTGGTCAGGCGCCGGTGTTGGCGATGTTCGTTTTATCCTGATGACCGGCGATGATTCTACTGGTGTCACCGTGGAAACAGATAATGACGGCAGCTATACGTTCACGGGGACCGACCTCGAGCCGTTGGGCGGCCAGGCCGGAGAGTACATGATAATGATGATTCATCAAAACTCCGAAGCTATCGCGGCCGCCGGCTACGATTCAAGAAGCTTTATCTGGGCCAGGGTTATCAATATCGTATCGATTTATCTCGAATAAAACTAAAAAAAATTACTAAGGTGAAAGATGCCAGGGAGAAGTAATGTATAATATCAATGTATATCGTGTTTTAACGGCGGTTATGTTACTGCTGGTTTTGGCGGGTGGATGCGGCAAATCGCCCTATCCTGATGATGTCAATAATGCCCTTAAAGAGGCTGGTGAAAACCGGGCTGAACTTGAGAAGGTCCTGGCTCATTATTCGACTCTGGGCGATTCACTCATGCTCCAGGCGGCGTATTACTTAATCGGCAACATGGAAGGCCATGGCTATGCCACATATCTGCTTCACGACAGCTCCGGCGCCGAAGTCGAATTCGATGTGCGGGACTATGCCGATTTCGACGAGCTATTAGCGGCTGCCGATTCGATTGAGGCCGCCCGGGGCGAACTTGATTTCGACAAGGATACGCTCATATACGATATACATACCATCTCCGCCGGTTTTATAATCGATCATATCGATTACGCGTTTAAAGCCTGGCGTGAAAAACCCTGGGCCGGAAATCTTTCATTCGAGAATTTCTGCGAGTATGTCTTACCGTATCGGGGCAGCAATGAGCCGCTGGAGAATTGGCGGCAGGCATTCTGGGAAAAATATAAAAATATCGATACTACCATGTCCGATCCGGCCGATCCAATCGCAGCCGCCGCGCTGGTGAACCAGGATATCATGTCGTGGTTTGGTTTCGATCCGCGTTATTACTACCATCCAACCGACCAGGGGCTTTCCGAGATGAAGGAAAGCGGGCTGGGGCGGTGTGAGGATATGACCAACCTGACTATCTTTGCCATGCGGGCCGTGGGTTTGGCCGTTACCAGCGATTATACGCCCCATTGGGCCAATTCGGGAAACAACCACGCCTGGAATTCAATCCTCACTCTCGATGGCACAGTAATTCCATTCATGGGCGCCGAATGTGATCCCGGAAAATATACCCTTCACAATAAAGCGGCCAAGGTTTACCGCAAAACTTTCGGTAAGAAAATGCAAAACCTCACTTTCCAGGATCGTAAGCAGGAGAAAATCCCCGGCTGGCTGGCCGGGAAGAGCTATGTGGATGTCACCTCAGACTATACCGATGTCTGCGATGTTACTATCACATTCACCAAAGAGATTCCCGATTCGGTCGATATCGCCTACTTATGCGTGTTTAACTCCGGCGAGTGGCGAGCTATTCACTGGGGAAGAATCGAAGCCGACAAGGCCGTATTTACAGATATGGGCGTCGACATCGCCTATATACCGGCGCTTTATCTGAACGAGGAAATCATCCCCCAAGGCGCGCCGTTTGTGCTTGGCGATGATTGCGATATCCGGTACTACCAACCGGATAGCTCAGACGAAGTATCGATCAGCTTAGTATCTACCACTAAGCGAAAACAGGCTGTCTCGACCGATGGTATCGCCGAGTCATACCTGGATTCAGGGCAGGAATATGAACTGTTCTACTGGCAGGATGATTGGCAATCGCTGGGCAAGATGGTTGCCACTGATAAGCCGCTCACATTCGATAAAGCGCCGTCGGGAGCTTTATACTGGCTCGTAGCAGTTGGCTCTGATGAAGAAGAACGGATATTCACTATCGAAGACGACGGGCAGGTTTGGTGGTAAAATAATATGAGCTGGCTTGAAATCGCGCTTTTTATAATAACTCTATTGGTTATGCTGGTTGGCATGGTCGGGGTTATTCTGCCAATGCTTCCGGGCGTGCCGGTTATCTTTGCCGCGGCCTTGATTTACGCCATAATAACCGGTTTTGAGGTAATAACCGGCAATATACTAATCATATTCGGCGTGATGACCGCCGCTTCTTTCGCGCTTGACTGGGTAGCTACCGCGTTCGGTGTCAAAAAGATGGGCGGTTCATTGCTAGGCATGCTGGGGGCGTTCCTTGGCATGATAGTGGGATTGTTATTGCCCGGAGTTGGCATAATCGGTTTCATCATCGGTGCCTTTATCGGGGCATTTGTGTTCGAAATCCTTATCGGCAAGAAAACAAATGAAGCCCTGCGCGCCGGTTTTGGCAGTTTTATCGGCTTTTTGGCCGGTGGCGTTCTTAAATTCGTTATCGGCGCGACGATGATTGGGATTTTTATCTATCAGATTCTATCATGAAATTCTTTCGATTTATCGAATTGGGAGTAGGATTAGTCTCCACAAACTGCTAATTTCTGTAAAAATATCGCATAAATAATCCTTGTAAACCCGACAGGGGTCTGCTAAGTTAAAGAATACGGGAGATAAATCAATTTAAATAAACCAAGGAGTGATGGATGGATTTTGAAAAAGACAGCATAGAAGATTACTTGCGAAAAATCCCACGCCGGGACATGAAAAAGCCAATCATATTAGGCGTAGCGGCATTAATCGTAATTATCTTCTTATCCTCGACTTTTTTCTCGGTGAGCGCCGAGTCGGTCGGGGTGGTTCAGCGATTTGGCAAATATGATCGCACTACGCAGCCTGGACTGCATTTCAAGCTACCGGCGGGTATCGAATCTGTTACCAAAGTACCGGTTACCCGAATTATGTCCCAGGAATTCGGTTTCAGAACCGCGGCCCCGGGAATCAGAACCACCCGCAGTCAACAGGCTCTGCTTCAGGAATCGTTGATGTTGACAGGCGACCTTAACGTGGTCGTCGCCGACTGGATCGTCCAATACAAGGTTAGAGATCCGCGAGAGTTCCTGTTCAAAGTGCGAAACGTAGTGGAAACGATCAGGGACGTTTCGGAAGCCGCCATGCGGCAGGTGGTCGGCGACAGAAGTGTCGATGGCGTATTAACTGTCGAACGTATGCAGATAGGCGAGGAAGCCGCTTTGAAAATGCAGGAAATCCTCGATAAGTACGAAACCGGTATCCAGATAGTAACCGTGAAGCTTCAGGATGTGAATCCGCCGGATCAGGTCAAGCCTGCATTCAACGCTGTTAACGAGGCCAAGCAGGAAAAGGAACAGATGATAAACGAGGCGATGAAGGATTATAACACGATTATCCCCAAAGCCGCCGGTGACGCGGAACGGATGATAACCGAAGCCGAAGGTTACGCGATTGACAGGGTCAACCGGGCCGATGGCGATGCCGCCAGGTTCGTCGACCTTTGGAAACAGTACGCCAAAGCCAAGGATGTTACCCGTCGACGGCTCTATATGGAGACCATGTCAGATGTCCTGCCCAAAGTGAAAAAGAAATACATCGTCGATGAAAACGAACAGGGAATACTGAGGCTTCTACCGCTTGGCGAATCAGCTATTTCGAGCAAAGGAGGCGCCAAATGAGTAACCTCAAACCAATTATTGCAGGGGTAGTAGTCTTAGGTCTGATTATTCTGTTGTCCTCTTCTCTTTATACAGTCGACCAGCGCGAACAGGTGGTTATTACCCAGTTTGGCGAGCCGGTACGGGTAGTGAAAGATCCCGGTCTCCATTTCAAAACTCCTTTCATTCAAGATCTCAGATCATTTGAAAAACGTATACTGGAATGGGATGGCCGGGCAACTCAGATTCCGACCAAAGACAAGAAATTTATCCTGGTGGATACCTATGCCAGGTGGAGGATAATCGACCCCTTGAAATTCTTCCAATCGGTTGGCGATGAAATGGGCGCTCAAACCCGTCTCGATAATGTTATCGATGCCTCCGTGCGTGATTTTATCACAGAGCAGAATTTGATCGAAATAGTACGTAATTCAAATCAGCCGTTGGTTCAGTCGGAAGGCGAAGAGATCGAACGCGAAGATCTCGTTATTAAGATGGGACGCGAGAAAATTACCCGTCAGATGCTCCAGAAGGCATCCGAGATGACCCCACAATATGGAATCGAACTCGTCGATATCGAGATCAAACACATCAATTACGTTCAAAGCGTTCGCGAGAAGGTATTTGGCCGTATGATCGCCGAGCGCGAGAGGATCGCCGAACAATACCGTTCCGAAGGCCAGGGCGAACGTTCCAGGATTCTGGGTGATATGAAAAAGGAATTGCAAACAATCACTTCCAAAGCGTATAAAACGGCCCAGGAAGTCAAGGGTAAGGCCGATGGCGAATCAACCAGAATATATGCCAACGCTTATCAGAAAGATCCCCAATTCTATTCATTTCTGAAAGCGCTCGAAGGCTACCCTGAATCAATCGGTGAAGACACCTGGTTGATTCTAACGACTGATTCTGATTATTTCCGCTATCTGAAAAGCTCGAAGTAAGATAAATTCGAATTTTAGGCATGATAACGGGCGGGCTCAAACCTGCCCGTTATCATTTTTGGCCTTTACTGTTTATTCCCTGATCAAATCTAAGTGCGAATAATTTTAGTAGACTTTAATCGGCATTCCTGTTTAATTATATAAATGAATCAATATGGGAAGACGCGAATGAAATAATATATGAAAGGGTTATGTATATGTATAGGTTAACAATTGCTATCCTATTGGTTTCAGGCATTTTAATATTTGCCTGCGGGGATTCTAAAAAAGCAACTGTCAAGGTCGATCCGGCCGACTATCTGATACAAAAATTCGATCAAAACGGGATTGAAAGAGTCTCGGAAGTACGGAGATTCATCGGCGAAACGCTTTATGAGTATATCAATGGCGGGGCGGAAATTTACCATCTCTATGATTTTATTGAGGTTGTTACCGCGGATTATAAAGTTGGTGAAACAGAAATTGTTGCCGATATATATAGCTTTGAAAACCCGGACCTGGCTTATGGGATGTTTTCCACGTTACGCCCGTTGACACCAGCGCCTATTGGACTCGGCGTGGAGGGTTTCAGTTTCGGCTCCAGCCTGGATTTCGTGAAGGGCAATTACATAATCAGGATAATCGGCTATGATGAAACATCCGAAACCGCCTCGGCAATCGAAAAGTTGTCGAATCAATTGAATTCATTGGTTCCGGGCAGGACATCGAAACCTGAAAGATTCGCTGTTTTTCCACAAAAAGACAGAATTGATTTCACCGAGAAAATCCACGCCCAGTCATTCCTGGGCCAAAAAGCGCTAACGGATATCTATAGTATGAATTTTCAAATCGAAAGCGATACAATAACCCTGTTCTTGTCAGATGATAAAGGCGGTGGTAAATTCAAGCAATGGTTCGAGGCGATCGAATATGATGAGGCCTCGATGAAAGCGGCCAAGAGCCTGCCATTCGATCAGCCCAAAGCTTTAATGATCGAAGATAGCTATTACGGTACAATAGTCGCCGGTTTGAAAAACGATAATTTGATAGGTATAATCGGCTATAAAGATCAGCATAAAGATTTCCTGCTCGAATGGGTGAATTCGTTGAAATAAATTGGTATCCTCCTCAAATAAATATCGGCCGGATCGTAGCTAAAAGCGATCCGGCCGAATTCTTTTTGCCAATATTCTACTGTAGTTAGATCAAGAATACATTAGCTTCAACTCAGCTATTTTCGAGGCGATATCCACCGATTTATGAGCGCATTGGGCTACGCATTCCGAGCATGACGTACACACCGACAGATTTCGATGCTTGGGTATTTCATCAATCGTATTCCGGGCCAGACGGAAATCTCCATATTGAGCCGAATACATATGAGTCCGCATGAGAGTCGGAATATCGGTATCGTAAGGGCATGAGGCCAGACATTGCTCGCATTGACGGCAAAATCCCATGCTTAATTTGACATTGTTATCGGAAAGCAGTTTCTTCTCTTCCGAAGTAAAAGCCAAATCAGAGGCAATTGAAAAATCCTCCCGCATATACTCGAAATTGGCGAAACCGGGAATAGCGGTGGTGATATTCTTGTTATTCAGCACCCATTTCAGGGCGGCCCTGGTTACGGTTGTACCGCTGTAGTTGGCGCGTGAATCCGGGTTGGGCCATCTTGAACCTCCGGCAAGTACTTTCATAGCGATAATTCCCTTGCCCGCTTTTACGGCATTATCAATAGCGCCCATCAGGTTGTCATCATCGGCCATAGTGAAATTCACGGCGGTTAGCACGACATCATATTCCTTTATCAGGGTGGCTTCATTTATTACCTCGGCCATTCCCCTGTGTGTGGCCACGCCGATAGCGCGGGCTTTGCCTTCCTTCTTTAACTTCTTCATAGCTTTGATCAAATCGGGATTATTGATATCTTCCGCGCTGGCCACATCATGAACCAACAGAATATCGACATAATCGGTTTTTAATCGTTTCAGGCTGCCATCCAACAACGCGGCGGCTTTCTTGGTCCATTGATCGCCCTCCAGCCCCTGACGCTGTCCCGGTACGAAGATTTTTGTCATAATGATAGACTTATCTCTGGTTCCCAGGCGACTGAGAACGTTGCCGATCATCTGTTCGTTGGCGCCATACTGATAATTGGCGGCGGTATCAAAAAGCCTAACTCCGGCTTCATAAGCGGCCTTTACAATTGCCGGATCAGCGGCGGCGCCGGCGCCCATGCTGACTATGGGAACACTGATACCGGTCTTCCCAAGAGTACGATATAAAATCTCACCTGTAGCTTTATCTTTGGTTTTATCCTGGGCCAGCACTGTTCCCGGGGCGAGGCTGATCATCCCGGCTGATACCAGTCCTGATATCGACGCCCCAAGGAAACCTCTGCGTGAAATATCCGATTTGCTATCTTTCATTATTTCCTCCACTGGATTTTCTTTTAATTTTCCGTCGTTCCCAACACTTCCGCGGCGTGGGCCCGAATCGCTTCCTTGGTTTGCTCGTTGAGAAGCGTATCATTGGGCATTACTTCCAATGCTTTTCTCATCATTTCCTTAACAAGTGTCGTATCACCCCGGGCGGTCAGGCCATCGGCATAACTATCCCAAACATTGCATGATTGAGGATAAGCCTCGGAGTTCATCCTGAAAACGGTAATAGCGTCATCGATTTGGTTTCTTTGCAGGAATCCATATCCTACCATATTGAATGGCGCTTCCAAGAAAAAGACATGATCTGGATTATCGCCTTTGAATTTATCATATAATTCGCAGGCTGTTTTGACTCCCTTATCCTGAATAATCGCCATAAACTGGTTT
Organism: Candidatus Zixiibacteriota bacterium; assembly: GCA_024231855.1. Classification (GTDB taxonomy): domain Bacteria; phylum Zixibacteria; class MSB-5A5; order UBA10806; family 4484-95; genus JAAEQD01. Next base: position 12,625 of record JAAEQD010000273.1, on the reverse strand, counting down.
GCCGTTGGAGGAAGGTCTTGCTTGGGATATAATTTCATCGTGAGGCTAGGGGACCCCGGTCCATTTTCCTCAAGCGATTTTGCTATGTACTCCGTGCCAATATGGTCGTCTTTCAGTTGAGCATTGAAAAATTCAAGGGCATGACGACTTATTGCTTCATATCCCGCCATTTTTTCTTCCAGACCTTGCACCTCATTTCCCGGAACCAGGCTGGCCAGCATATCATAATCGAAAAAATCGCGATCTTGCAGTTTCTTCAATTTCAGCGAGTATCTCCTCGAGTATTTGAACGATTCCAGCAGCGAGAGGTCGAGATTATCCATCCCCGGCGGATACATTTGCATAAGGTCAACGTTCAGATTGGCTATGCTATAATAGGGGCTCTGCTTTACGAATTCAAAATTGTTGCTGTAAATATAAATTCCTCTCAGGCTGATCACCGCGTCCACATCTGGATTGCGCATCGCCAGGAGCATTGATTCTAAACCGCCGAAACCGGTGCCGATAACGCCAAGCTTACTATCATCGACAAATGGATAGTCACGCAAATTAGCCAACAGGAATTCTTTATCGCTTAAGAGCGTTTCGAGGTCGCCCTGGCTGGTTACCGGATTTATAACCCTTGTTCCGACAGAATGCGTAGCAGCCACAACGTATCCATGACTGGCGAGGTATTCGCACAGGATCGCGTTCTCGCAATAGCTGCCCTGGAGTGTAGAATTGTAGATTAATAGCGGGAATTGGCCATCGGCCGGCTTGGCATCTTTTATCGCCGACATCGTAACGCTCATAACATCCAGCGGCAATCCGCGATTTGGATTGTATATGCCAAACAGATAGTTCCTTTCCCGATTCTGAAGCTGGGTTACGAAGGCGAATAAATCGCTATTTTCAGGGTATGGGAAACAATATTCTCCATAAACCATGGGAGACTCGTCCGGTTCCGCTACTGCCGGGTACCAGATACAGATCTGAATAGGTCTGGCTCGCTCGCCTTCGAGAGGAACTCCGAAGTAATCATATTTGGGCCGAAATACCCTGGTATAGTCGTATTTCTCGACAGTTTGAAAACCCGCTTGATATTGACCCGGCTCGATATTTTGCCACATCGATGAAATCTGGGCTGACGCGTAAGTTCCGAGAGAAAACGCCATAAATACAACGATCACCATTATCATTTTCTGATAAAGGCCAATGTTCTTGTTCATGTTTATCCTCCAGTTCTGTAAATTTTCTACAATATATTTAATATATTCGTGATTATAAAGTATTTTTTAACTGAAATTAAAAACGCACTTATAGACCTCATATTAAGTATACGGAAATTTACTGTTTGGGTTACGATTTTCATAAAATTCGCGCCATTTAATATCAGTTTCGGATAGTCTTAATGGATACCTGCTGTTTTATTTTGACACAAGATTGTATAATTGATATATTCGACCAACATGGAGTGGGGTGATTGAAAATGTTTGCTCTATTTAGTGATCCTGATATCATTATATCTAACGATCATTCTATATTGGTAAATGATCAGTCCATATACATTTTAGTTCTGATTTTATTCCATGTTAGTTTTATAATATTATTGACTCATATTGACCGGTGGGACTTCTAATTATGCCGGAGCAATACGATGTTATCTGCGTAGGCACTGGTTTCGCCACCTCTTTTTTTTTATTAGCCTATCTGAAAAAAGCCAAGCCGACCGAACGAATATTAGTTTTAGAACGCGGCCGTCTGGACACTCTGGGCTGGCAGCTTGACAATAAGCGCAGTTCCAGTGTCGACCCTAAAGACACCTATATTAATCGGCACAAATATAAGCAGTGGGATTATAATCCGGGTTTTGGCGGCGGCTCAAATCGATGGTGGGCCTGCACGCCCCGGATGATGCCGAATGATTTTCAATTAGAAACTAAATATGGCGTGGGTATCGACTGGCCAATCAGTTATGATGAAATCGAGGATTATTATTATCAAGCCGAGCTGGCCATGGCGGTGTCTGGCCCGAATGACGGCAGTCCTTACCCGCGGGCCAATCCCTATCCTCAACCGCCGCATATGTTTTCCGATGCCGACAGGATGTTTAAGAAAGCCTATCCCGATAAGTACTTCATTCAGCCCACCGCCCGCGCCCGCGTTGAAACCGCGAACCGCAATTCCTGCTGCGCTCATGGCTACTGCACAATCTGTCCGATTGACTCAAAGTTCACTATTCTAAATGAGATGGCTTATCTTTACGACGATCCCCGGGTGACTCTGCTGATGGAAGCGACTGTCAGGAATGTCGAAACGCGGGGGAATCTAGCGACCGGCGTTACCTATTTCATAGATAGCGGTTATAAAACCGCCGAGAGCGATCTGGTTGTGCTGGGTGCCAACACGATTTTCAATCCGTTTATCTTACTGAAATCCGGTATAAACCACCAATTAACCGGCAAGTACCTTCGCGAGCAGGTATCGAAATATGTCACAATCGATCTCGACGGTATCGATAATTTCGGCGGCAGTACCAGTATTACCGGGCATGGCTATATGCTCTATGATGGCGATCATCGGTCGAGTCATGCCGGATGCCTTATCGAATCATTGAATGTCCCGCACGCGTTCAGCCTTCGGCCGCTACGGGGGAGATGGCGTCAACGGCTGATTATCAAGACCGTTTTCGAGGATTTAGCTCGCGAGGATAACTATGTGAAAATAAGCGATGAAAATCCCGACCTGCCGGAAACCGTCTACTCCGGCCATTCCGATTACGCCCAACGGGGTATCGATGCTTTGCCTGAATTGATAGCGAAAATGCTTAGCGGTTTGCCGGTGGATAATTTCGAGATCGCCAAGCGCGTAAATCACACCGATAGCCACATAATCGGAACGGTTGTCATGGGCAATGATCCGGCGAAAAGCGTCGTCGACAGATATCTCATCCATCATGATTACCGAAACCTGGTCGTGTTAGGAAGCTGTACGTTCCCGACAGCCTCGCCCGCGAATCCGGCCTTGACATTGTCGGCTTTATCGCTCTGGTCGGCGGATCATCTGATGGGGAAGGCAGTCTAAGCAATGGCTAAGAAGATTAATCGCCGAAAATTTCTTGCCTCCCTGGTTCTCTCGGGTATGTCTTTATATACCGCCGGCTGGTGGTTTTTCAAGGTTCGGAAAAGAGATGCTACCGGTTTTATTATCGCGATTATCCGCAAAAAACTTAGCTATCTGAAAATCGAAAAGAAAGAGCTGATCGCTTTCGCCCGTGTCCATCAAGCCCGGATGCCTGAGAACTGGCGTTACTATGCCAGTTGGGCCGGAATATTCCGTCCGATCTATGCCGTAGCTGACATTTTTAAATTCGCTCCGAACTCCGATGAGTTCCGCCAATTCGAAGAGTACACCATGATGCAGTTTCTATTGTCTTCTGACTTCTTTATTTATGATGCCGATGAATCCCGTTCACTGAAATTTCGTGAATATTATGACCTCCGCGAACTTGAATGCGAAAACCCATTCGCGAAATTCGAATAGCAATGTAGATACCGCTTATCGCGAATTATTTATAAGGAACCTCGTCTGCCCACCAAATCGTTTAAATAAGATAGTATTGAATCTGAAACCGTATTGGTAATAGACAAGGGGATCGACTTCAAAGGTATTTTAAAGCTATTCATCTGCATTGCGGTTGTTTACCTGTTAACAAATGCGAGCTATAGCCCGCTCAAAGCACAAACTTATGAGTATTTGCCCGGCGATGCCAATATGTACTCCGGTGTCTGGCCGCCGGCGACAATAGGCAGTGATGTCACTTATTTGGTTAGTTATTTCCGGAGTATCCCGATGTCGCAACCATGTTTACTGAATGATTTCTGGGCATCGGCTGATGTCAACGGCGACTGCAACGTCATCGGTAGCGATATTACACGCCTGGTGAATTACTTCAGAGGACTTGATCCGATTGTCACCTGTCCCGATCATAGCCCGGCCTGGCCGACGCCGGATAATCTGCCCGATGTTCGTCCTGATGGCTGGCCAAATTGTAGTACAACTCCCAGTAATCGACCCGATACCCTTAAATTCATGTTCTGGCATTCATCGGTAGGGCAGTATATGCTAAGCGGCGGTATGGACTGGCCCAATCAATACTGGTTCAAGGTACGGGCACAGTATTATCTGGCCGATTCGCTGAACTGGCCGATGCGATGGTACGATTATCGCTCCAATTCGCCCACCAGCGCTCCCTGGGGCGGTATCCGGGATGCCAACATCCTCGATACCATACAAATCGGTAATGATGACGCCCTTCTGGGCGTGCTGGTGCATTTTGATTTTGGCTGTACTATCTGGAATATGTGGCCGCACCATCTCACCCGGATGTGGAATCAGGACCTCAATACAACTACGGTCAAAGGCAGGCTTTATCTGCCGTACGATCTGTACGACACCACGTCTACGCCGGACACGCTCTGGGAAGCCGGGCTCGAATACAATGTTATCTGGCCGATGCAGTCTTACATGATGTACGCCGACAATCATGATGACAGCCTGGCCTCGTATAAAAATCAATATCTGTCTTTCCGCGATTCGGCGGCTCACTATAGCGATAAGATATTCATCCTTGGTTTGTGTTCGCCTTTGAGGTTGAGCGGCGATCTACATCCCGATTCGGCTGATAACTGGAACACGATGAAACTCAACAACTGGTCGCTGGATACACTTCAGAATTTAGCGGCTTATCCCAATTTCTATGTCTGGAGTTTTTATGATGTGTTGGTCGAGCGAGACCAGTCAAATCCCCGCTACGGTTGCCTTCAGCAAATATACGAGCAACAAAGCCCCTCCGATAACCATCCCAACAACCGAGGCGGTCAGGTCCTCCAGGATTCCACGATAGCCTGGACCCGACGACTACTGGAAGATTTAGAGCATTACTGGGACTAAAATATTGTATATCCAGGTAGGTCAAACATTCCTGTTTGACCGGACAAGCAAGCGCTGAAGGTCTGAAGATTGCACCTTACTACCTGCCTATTCTTTCAGAAATCCCCGAATCACTCGAATTACCTCATCCGTTGCCTCTACCCAGAGCCAGTGCCCGGCATCTTCGAAGACGACTAATTTCGAACCGGCAATACCTTCATGAATCGGTTGAACCCATTCAATAGGCGTCGGGTCATAATCGCCGTATAGGATCATAGTCGGACAGGTGACCAGCTTCAGGCTGTCGCGAATATCGTAGCTGGCCAAGAACTGCCATAGACGGCGGTATCTGCCTTCAACTCTCTTATAAGTAGTGTCACGATACCAGAGATTGATGCTGTCGGAGTAGCTCGGATCGAAGCAGTAGGCTCTGAAATAATGCCGCCAGAATTTCTCGACGGTTTCCGGCTCCTGACGGGCAAACTCTTCGGAGGCGGCTATCTCTTCGAGTGCCAGTGAGTCTTCGGTCGTCCGGTTGGCATCGATATTGGCGCGGTAGACGGGGAAATAGTCATAACTGGCTCCCATAGTCGAAGCCAGAATCAAGGCGTTGACGTTCTCGGGATACTTGAAAGCGTAATGCATACCTACCATACATCCCCATGAGCCGCCGATTATATTGATTTTCTCCGGGGCTAACTTGACCCGCAACTGTTCCAGGTCGTCAACGAAATTGTCCAGATCATGTGAGGCCGTGTCGGCATCGCCGGTCGATCTACAGGCTGCGCGTTGATCGTAGAAGATCAGCTTGTATTCGTCAGCAAGCGCCTCGAATGGGCGCATGGTTTCCAGGGCATCACCCGGCCCGCCCGACAGGACGAATATCGGATCGCCGGAACCCATCATTTTGTAGTATATCTCGATACCATTGATCTCGATTCGACCTTCCTCCACCGCAGATTGTTGCGGCGTGCAGGCTAACATTAAAACGCCCAGAACCGACAGAATGATGATTAATAGCTTGAAATTACTTCGAAATGAGCTTTTTAGATTTTGCATACTATTCTCTTTCGAATGGAGTTGGTTAGTTCTCTTTCTTGGCGGTATTAAGTGAACTCTGATACAAATTTTCGGCCTTTATAGCATACATCGAAGCGACTCGCAAGGAGTTTTGCTGTCAATTGTGTCTATCCTCCACAATATCTTCATTAGACGTAGGTCGGTGTTCCTCCCGAGCGATAGCGAAGGGAGTAACCCGACAATGTCAAGTATGCACAATAATGTCGGGTTTAACGTTCGCTTTGCTCACGATGAACCCGACCTACTTTTAGAAGCTCCGTCATTGCGAGGAGTGAAGCGACGCGGCAATCCGTTGGCATTACCACCGCAATCCCCAACCTCATCGGCAAACCAGGGGGCCGGGCCGGGCGGGTACCTCATCAGTAGGGTGAGGATGGTTGAGATGGAGTTAAAGAGTTACTAATAAATTGCGGCAGCATTCAATATGTATTATAATCATTATAATGGATTTGGGCTTATTCGAAAGGAGTCTTTAATATGATGGCCAGTATCATTGTATTATTATCCGCTTTATTGATTTTTAGTTGTAGAGCCGGCAAAGTTAATAATGAAGTAAAACACAATCCGGATCTTAAGCAGGTTCCATCTGATCAGGTCCCGTTTGAAACCGCCCCTGAAAAACTAACTGATCCTAAGCCTATTTATCCGAAATTGGCTTTGATGAATGGTTATGAAGCGGTTGTTTGGGTTTCATCTACTATTGATTCCGTCGGGCATGTGACTGATGTAAGCATCATGAAGTTTAATGGCGAGGAAAACGTCGGCTTCGAGGAAAGCGCTATGGAAGCGGCATGGGCGACGAAGTGGAAACCTGCTTCGCAAGATGGAAAAACTGTTGGAACAATTATCGCATATAGAATCATTTTTAGCCTTCAAAAGAAATAATAGATCACTTTATGACCTGTTGGCCCTTTCCCCCCTAGGCCAGCAAGTCCATTTGGATCCCGGCGACTGACCACCTACGTTACCATAATAATACGTTGTCATTCCCGCGGAGGCGGGAATCTATACGATAAACTCAGTAGAACAAGCATTGCTCCGCGCCTTCAGCGCCTGCTTGTCCGGTCAAACAGGAATGTTTGACCTACCGCTAGTATCTCAACATCATCGGCAAACCAGGCGGCCTGACGGGTAATCTCACTGTAGGGTGAGGAAGGTTGAGTTGGGCTATTGTATTTATATTTCCCCACCCTTCTGGCTGGGAATAAAATTTCAACTTGAAAATCCGGAAAAGTGTTATTATATTGAAATTTATAATGAAGCTTTAGATAAAATTTATAGGTAACCATGCGACAACATTTTCTAAAAGACGCAATTATTCAGTTCCGTAAGCTCAAAGAGCTTGGCGTAAATGCTGTGGATCAGGTCACTGATGATGACTTCTTTGCCAAACTCGATGATGAATCCAGTAACATTGCCATAATCTTAAAGCACATGGCTGGAAATATGCGCTCACGCTGGACGGATTTTCTTACCTCCGATGGCGAAAAGCCCGATAGAAACCGTGATCAAGAATTTATCCTTAAGCCTGAAGATACCAGAACAAGCATCATGCAGAAATGGGATGATGGCTGGAAGACAGTTTTTAACGCGATCGAACTGCTTAATCCCGAAGATCTGGAAAAGACCGTATTTATTCGATGCGAGCCACATTCTGTGATAAACGCTATAAACCGCCAACTTACACATTATGCTTATCACGTTGGGCAGATAGTATTTCTTGCCAAACACTTCGCAAAAAACAACTGGCAATCTTTGAGCATACCCAAGGGAAAATCCGAAGAGTTCAATATCAAGATGCAAGATGATCACACGGGTACTTCACCGGCAGGGTGAGGATGATATCTCGTAATGTGCCTGTTCCTAAGCGGCGCTTAGAAACAAGGGAAGATAGAGCGGGAGGTGTCTAAAATGTCAGAAACAAGGCGGCCGGGCCGGGCCGGTACCTCACCTGTAGGGTGAGGATGGTTGTGATGGGCCGCTATTGGACTCCCGCTATCGGTTTGGTGCTATTCCAAATCGCGCGCGTTTCTTTCCACGCCCCGTCTGGCTGTTTGTGCCAGATGCCAATGAAATTGACCTGGTCGCTCATCCCTTCGCTTGCGCCTTCAGGAACTACTACCCATTCGTAAGAGCCTTCTTCAATCGCCCAATCACCGGCGATGTGAAGATTTCTATCTAATGTTTTTAGCTCTGTCATAGTGAACTGATCGAAAAAGCCTTGCAGGAAATTGCCAATTGCTTCCTTTCCTTTTGCGCTTCCCACATTAGGCGGCATGAGGATCATATTATCCGCCGCATGGGATAGTATGACATCAGCATCTTCGGCTAACCAGGCCGCGTCTATCGCTTCTCTGGCTTGGTCGATAGCTGCTATACTTGCTGTATTGTCGCTTTCGCAGCCAAAAGTCGAGAAAAGCATGATTAGAGGGACAATCAAGATGATTCCCTTAATCAATCGCGTTGATTTTTTCATTTTCTTCCTCCTTATTGATTAGAACAGAATATAAATTTTTCGAGATCACGGCTAGTCAAATCAAACAGATGTTGTTGAATTCTATGATATAATTCGATTTTCGGCAATTGTTTTTTTGTCTATGTTCCTCTGTTTTCCCGGCTCAGTCAGTTGTAGGTAGGCGTTCCTCCCGAGCGAAAGCGAAGGGAGTAACCCGACAATGATGGACATGCGCGAAAATGTCGGGTTAAACGTTCGCTCTGCTCACGATGAACCCGACCTACCTGTACGCATTAATATTGCTTGTCATTCCCGTGAAAACGGGAATCCAGGGGTAGGGGTGAGGAAGGGCATGATGCATCACCACCGCAATCCCCAACCTCATCGGCAAGCCAGGCGGCCGGGCCGGGCAGGTACCTCACCAGTAGGGTGAGGTTGGTTGAATTGATTGACATTTAATATTATAGCTATGTACATATCTTATTATTGCGAATCCACCTTGACATGAATTGAAATTAAAACTATATTTTAATGCCCATACAAGAGGAGGCATAATATGAAAGTTCGACATAAAGTTTTCATAAGCTATCACCATTATAATGATCAATTTTATAGAGATTTATTTGAAAGGCTTTTTGCTGTTTACTACGATATTATAGTATCTAAATCTGTTCAAATTGGCGATATAGAATCAAATCTATTAGTAAATACCGTAAGGCAAAAAATTAGAGATGAATACTTAGGTGACTCTACAGTTACTGTGGTGCTAGTGGGCACAGAAACTTGGAAAAGAAAGCATGTCGATTGGGAAATTTCGTCTAGTATTAGGAATACATCAAATAATCCCAGGTCCGGTCTCTTGGGAATACTATTGCCAACTCATGAAAGTTATCAAAACAAAACTTATAATGAGTATACGGTGCCACCAAGATTATGTCATAATCAAAAATGTGGTTTTGCTAACATCTATAATTGGAATGAAGATCCAAATATTGTAGGAAATTGGATTAATTTAGCTTTCCATAACAGATTTAAAGTTGAACCGGATAATTCTTATCCAAATTATGTTAATAATAGATCTGGAGAAAGGTGGTATTAATGAAATGGAAAAAATGGCTGGAAAATTGGGACATGACTTCTCTAAAAATAAATACTCCCTTTTTAGAAATGGAGTGGCAGCCACAAGATGAGGATAAATCGGCAGCATGGGAAATGTATATCGAATTGCTAACGAGGATTACAACACAACCGCTGGCAAGAGAACATGGCGATGAAAAAACGGCTTTAGATAGCGTATATTCTCTATTTAGAACAACTCGCGGAATAATTAAACAGTATGGTCGTCACTGTACTGAATTTACAAAAATAGCCATAGTTGTATTAAACCAGATAATTAGACCTTTTACAGCAAAATGGCATAAAAAGCTTATTGAAGGTGCATTAAAAGATGCAAAACAATGTGAAGTATTTAGAGTTGAGTTGAATGATTTACAATTGAAACTAAAGATTTATTCAAGAATGCTTGCGGATATGGCAGGAGTGGAAGATTTGACTAATTTGGAAGAGTCTGAATGAATAAATTAAACTTACAAGGAGATACCTGATCATGAAAATTCTGCTATATAGTGATAACACTATAGATATAAAGCTTAAGAAAATTGTAAGTTGTTTAAATAATACTTTCGATAATATCGCTTTTTTTGAAGGGACTTCTAAGTTTACCATTAAAGGAAATGTAATTTCTTATCCTTCTACCTATACGAAATTACCAAAAGCAATAAAGACTCAAGCTTTAAAATACGATTTAATAATTTGCGCATCAGATAGGAGATATGACAACAATTTCTTTTTTGAATATGCTGGAAATATAGTTATACTTTCACTTCATGGTTGGGAATACTTATCTAATGTGTCTGTTAATAATGGATTTGTGTATTTCGTAGCTTCTCTTATTGGGAATTTTATTGGCTTAAGAAGTCTACACGAAGAAGATATTGGTTGTATAAGCGATTTTTGGATGGATAAGACAAGCATTGATATTGGCATGAAAACTGGATTGATTTGTGATGAATGTATCAGAAATTTTAAAGAGGAAACTCATGATGATATAGAAAACAACATACTAAATAGCATCATTGAATTATTAAGAGAAATCGCAGTCGCATCAAAATCAGATAGGGATATATTTGATTATTTGATTTCTAAAGGAGATAAAAGCAAATTTGATGTTTTTCTCTGCCATAATTCTAAAGATAAACTAGAAATAAGAGAAATGAATAAAATTCTAAAAATGAAAAATGTTAAAACGTGGTTTGATGAAGAACAAATAAGACCTGGAACACCTTGGCAAGATGAATTGATGAAAAATATAAGTAATATTACTTGTGTTGCGGTTTTTGTAGGTGGAAATGGAATAGGACCTTGGGAAGACATAGAGATTAGAGCTTTTATTTCAGAATTTGCCAATAGGGAATGTATTATAATTCCTGTTATTCTAGAAGGTTTAGGCGATAAAGAAGTACCGGAATTGCCTTTAATTCTTAAGCAGTTAATGTGGGTCGATTTCAGGAATAAAGATCTTGATCCTTTAAAACGATTACTCTGGGGTATAACCGGAAAAAAACATTAGAGACGGTTAATTATTAATATTGTTAGCAATTGCATTCCGAGTAACAATAACTTAATCTCCTCCCCCCAGAAACACCCCTCACATCTCCACTTCCTCCCTCGGCGTCACCAAGCTAATCCCAACCAAACAAAACAGCGATAATCCCAGCGCCGGGTAAACAGTCGGTATGCCGTATGGTTGGCCTAGTATCTCCCAGATCAATGTTACTGCCATGCCGGCGGCTATCGAGCTTACGCCGCCCGCCGAGGTAGCTCGTTTCCAGAAGAAGGCGGCCATCACAGCCGGGGTGATACCCACGCCGTACATCGTGTAGGCGTAAATCGCCATCTCTAGTATCTTCTCGAAAAAGCGCACCTGGGCGAACGCGAACGCTCCCAGAAGCACGACAACGATTCGCGAATACAGCACCATCTTCTTCTGCGAAAGCTCGGGATTGATAAACCGCTGATAGATATCCCTCATGATATTCGTCGATGGCACCAGCAGGAACGAATCGGCGGTCGAGACTATCACCGCCACGATAGCGGCCAACAGCAAACAGCCAATCAGCACAGGCAGGCCGTGACGGACCGAGTAGAGTATCACCATCTCCGCCTCGATACCCTTGAACATCGCCGCGCCGATAACCGCCAGAACTACGATCAACGTTTCAATAATGATCGTGCCGATAATCCAGCCGACCACCGAACGCCGGGCGGCACGCTCATCTTTAGCCGAGAAGAAACGCTGATACATGCCCGATTCGCCCAACAGCAGAAGCATGGTCGGCAGGGAATAGCCCAGTGCCTGCCAGATAGTCATCGTGCCCAGTACCTGAAAATGCGTTTCGGGCAGACTGGCCATCATGCCTGAGATACCGCCGGCATCGTTAAGCAGAAATGGCAGGGCGATAAACAAGCCGATCACCATGATTATGCCGTTGACCACATCGGTATAAGCAACCGATATCATACCCGCCAGCACGGTATAGCCGATAACGAACACGGCGGTGATAATGATACCGATATCAACCGGTATACCGGTGACGAGGTTCAACACCATCCCTCCGGCCCGGTACTGATAGCTGACTATGGCGGTGTAGGCGATTATAGTCACCAACGTACCCAGAAGGCGGGCCCATTTGTTATAGCGTATCTCGAGTATGTCCGGTACAGTGTATTGCGCCAGCTTCCGCGCCTTGCCGGCGACGAAATACAATACGATCAGGGCGACCCAGACACCGGCATCGAACCACAAAGCGGGGAAACCTTTATCGTAGGCCAGGCCGGCGCTGGCGATGATCGAACCGGAGCCGATCCAGGTTGCCAGAAGTGTTCCTACCAGCACTTTCGCCGACAGCTTTCGCCCGGCCACCATGAAATCATCCTGCGTCTTCACCTGACGGCTGCGCCAGGCGCCGACACCGATAAGAATAACCATGTAGATTATAATCACCCACAGGTAAGTCATGTTTATATTTACTCTAAGATTGTGGGATTGTCAAATTTATGTTGATTGATGTTACCATGCCAACAGATTGCCGCGGTCGGCCAGAAGGCCTTCCTCGCAAT
>JAAEQD010000272.1 GCA_024231855.1 Candidatus Zixiibacteriota bacterium | reverse complement strand
TATTCGATCAAATCTTTTACGGTGACTATCTTGAGATCGAATTTCTCGGCGATTTTCATCAGGCTCGGCACTCTGGCCATCGAACCGTCTTCATCCAAGATTTCACATAAAAGCCCTACCGGATTCAGGCCTGCTAACCGCGCCAGATCGACTGTGGCCTCGGTATGGCCGGCCCTTGTTAAAACGCCGCCATCTCGCGCTTGAAGCGGGAATATATGACCCGGCCGTCCCAGGTCTTTCGGATCGGTTTCGATATCAGCCAACGCTTTAACCGTAGCCGACCTATCATAGGCCGAAATGCCGGTGGTAGTACCAATCAGGTAGTCTACCGACACGGTGAAACGGGTTCCCATCATAGCCGTGTTATCAGTAACCATCTGGCTCAACTGAAGCTGTTCCAACCGCTCATTGCTCATCGGTACGCACATCAGCCCGCGAGCGTATTTGCTTATGAAATTCACGGCGTCCGGAGTAACTTTCTCGGCGGCCATAATCATATCGCCTTCATTTTCGCGATCCTCGTCATCGCAAACAATAACGATCTTCCCCTGTTTTATGTCTTCGATTGCTTCGGAGATCTCATCAAAATCCGTCATTTATTTTACCTCATATATCCATGTTTATTTAAATCATCTATAGTTAAACCGCCTCTTTTGGCGTTAATGAAATTTTCTACATACTTGCCAATCTGATCGAATTCCAGATTTACCTGTTCACCTATTTTGCGGAATTTCAAATTGGTTTCAGATAACGTTTCCGGAATTAAAGAAACCGAAAAAAGTCCGGATTGTATATCAAACACGGTCAAGCTGATACCATCGATTGCAACCGAACCTTTTTCGATCAGGTATTTGGAATACTCAGAAGTAAAAGCGACTTTGACAATTGTACTTTGAGAGCCCGGTTCGATTGATTTGATTTGGCCTGTAATATCTACGTGTCCGGCCACCAGATGACCTCCTAACGGATCGCTGAGAGCCAAGGGCAACTCCAGATTGACTTGTGTACCGGTTTGAAAAGCCTTGAAATTCGTCCTATTTACGGTTTCCAACATGGCATATACCTCGAACCAATCGTCCCCTATTATGGTAGCAGTCTGGCAGGCGCCGTTGATTCCAAC
>JAAEQD010000271.1 GCA_024231855.1 Candidatus Zixiibacteriota bacterium | reverse complement strand
TATGGGCGCTGGCAAGATAATAGTTATCGATGGCATCGATAATCGGTTGGAACTGGCCAAGGCATTTGGCGCCGACGAAATCATCGACATGAAAGAATACAAAACTCCGGAAGATCGCATGATGCGAGTGCTGGAACTCACCGAATTCAAGGGAGCAAATGTCGCGGCTGATTTTGTAGGTATCCCGGCAGCTATTCCTGAGGGGATCAGCATGCTTGGTCAAGGTGGGCGGTATCTGGAAATTGGAAATATAAGCCCTGGTAAGCCATTCGAATTGGACCCATCCGCATTAGTAAGTGGGAACAAGAGCATCCATGGTGTACTTTACTATAGTGAAGAGGCCATCAAGAAGGCGATTGACTTCCTGAGTCGAACTAAAAGCAAATATCCCTTCGACAAAATTCTCTCTAAATCATATCCACTTGAGCAGATCAACGAGGCCTTCGAGGCGCAGGATAAGGGGCTGGTTTCTCGATCTGCCATTATTCCTTGATATTGATACAGAGACTAGGCTAACGGGGCTTTGCGACTTCTTGGATATCAATCATCCAATTAGCACGGATTTTCGCAGGTTGATATTAAAGTAATTTGGTGCGGAGTAGCTTGACACCGTAATTTTATTGAATCACACAAAAAAGATAAGGAGAACCAAATGGCTATTAGTCTACATACCAAACTATGCGATATGTTGGATATCGAATATCCGGTTATGGCGTTCAATCATTGTCGCGATGTAGTAGCGGCAGTGGGTAACGCCGGGGGATGTGGTGTTCTTGGAGCTCTGGCACTGCCTCCTGAACAAATCGGGATAGAGGCAAACTGGATAAAGGAACATTCTGATAAACCCTTCGGGATAGACCTTGTATTTCCATCTACGGCCCCTGAGATGATCACCCAAGAGCAATTGATGGCGATGATCCCCC
>JAAEQD010000270.1 GCA_024231855.1 Candidatus Zixiibacteriota bacterium | reverse complement strand
TCAGGCGATAAAGATACCTGGCCTGGTTAAAACCATTTTCGATATCATCTTTATAGACCCAGCCATCATCGGCCACCAACCGCGAATAAGCCAACCGTAATAAATATTTAAACGATTTGCCGGTCAGGTGTATCGGGACACCGTCGATTTTGATAAGATATCGTTCCCGCTCGTAACGACCGTCAAGCTCAATCAGCGACGGTCTAAAAGCCAGCTCTGAATTTGGCATATTGGCGGCGGTAAGTCCGCCCTGAACCTCGGGCATTTCAACTCTGTTCATATCGGTTTTCTCCTTCTGTTTAAGATTATCTATTTTGTTTTGCATATTTTCTATCTTTTGGCTGGAAGGGATAATTTTAGTCAGCTCATCTTTATTAATATTCATCAAATCGGACGGTAACAAAATATCATTTTGCTCGAATTTTTTATAATCGTCACGATTCAGAATAGAACCAAGGGTATCATACATCTGTCTCATCTTGTGGCTTATACCAAACTGGACATTAAAAATATATTCATCCAGAAGGGCCGGAATATTCGATGTATAATCGCCAGCTTCGACCAATCCACGAATCGAGGCTAACAACCAGGCGGCCGTTTCGGCCAGATCGGTGATTTGTCCCAGATGAAGCCGGTACCATCGTTCAAGTTTTCCCACCGGTCGGCCGTCGGCCCAGTCAAACAAAATAAAAGCCGCCTTTAATATTGCCACCGATCGAAAATCAAGCGGTTCTTTCCCAAGTTCGGTCGGAAAACAGGGTGTGATGTCAGTCATGTAATCGGTAAATTTCTGATGATACAATTTTTCATAAACACGACCGCGACACTCAAACGATGTTAACCCGGCCCGGGCCGTATTAAAATCCTCACCGCCAAGAGCCAGAAGAAGCCAGCCAATTAATGTTTCGGGTGTCCGCTCTTTTAACTGTGTCAGATAATAAGAGCAGGTTTCGATCGAAATACTACTGCCGGCAGTTGCTAATCCGATCGCGGTTGCTAACATATCCTCTCTTATCAGACCAAGCGATATTAATTCATCAACGGCATCT
>JAAEQD010000269.1 GCA_024231855.1 Candidatus Zixiibacteriota bacterium | reverse complement strand
GGCTTCGAGCACCATACCGAAAGCGCCGGCTTTCTGAAGCGCCTTAGCGGAATCCATCATATACTGTTTCTGACGGGGCGTTTTGCCCATGATTTTGTAGCCGCCGAACTTGTTCACCGATTGCGGTGTCAGCCCGATATGGCCCATCACCGGGATTCCTATCTCGACCATGCGCGCGATAGTCTCGACCATCTCCAGGCCACCCTCAAGTTTGACCGCTTTCGCTCCGGCCTCCTTGAGGAACCGCCCGGCATTGGTGATAGCTTCGGCTATTGACGGCTGATATGATAAAAACGGCATGTCGCCGATAACCAACGCCCGTTTGGTTGCCCTGACCACGCTCGAACACAGAAATAGCATCTGATCCATAGTGATAGGCAGGGTGGTTTCATGTCCGGCGAACACTGTCCCGGCCGAATCGCCCACCAGCAGGCAGTCGACACCGGCCTCAGCGAGAATCTTGGCCGTGGGAAAATCGTAGGCGGTTAATACGACAATTTTCCGGTCATCTTTTTTGAATCTCCTGAGAGTTTTAACATTAACCCTCTTCGGATTGCTCGGTAATATCTCCGGCATCGATAACCCTTTCTACCTTCTGTGAATCGTCGATCTTCGCCAGGTACTCCTTGAGCGGCTTGAAGCTTATCGGATGAAGCAAATCCGGGTTCAGCTCCAGAAGCGGAATCAGGACAAAGGCCCGTTTATCCAGACGTGAATGCGGTACGCGAAGATCGAGCGAATCGATTTCAAGATCGCCATACATCAAAATATCGATATCAATCGGCCGCGGCTGGAAATGACTGTCGGGTTGACGTCCCATATCGTATTCGATAGCTTTAACTACTTTGAGAAGCGACTGCGGCGATAAGGTGGTTTTTATTTCAGCCACGCCGTTATAAAAATCAGGTTGACGGGACACACCTATCGGCTCGGTTAGATAAAGCGATGATGTTCTTATCAAGGTGATCCCCGGTTTGTTGTTTAGCAAGGTGAGAGCTTTTTTTATGTTTTCGAGTCTGTCTCCCAAGTTGGCTCCCAATCCCAGATAAACTATTTTTTCAGGTTCAAACAAAGCTATTTCACCCTTTCTATTTCTACTTCGAAGTATTCCGTATTTCCCTTAATGGGAGGTTTCATCTTGCGTACCTTGAGTTTGAGTCGTTCGATATTGAACGACTTGATTAAACTATCGGCCAATTTGTTGGCCAGCGCTTCCATCAGATTGAATTTATTGTTGGTTATGATATTTTCTATCATTGCGTATATTTCAGTATAATCGGTCGTATCCTCCAGCGAGTCTGTCCGGGCCGCTTTGGCGGTATCTATATCGTATTCGCAATCGACCTCATACCGGCCACCGATCTCTTTTTCGGCTTCGGATACGCCATGATAAGCGAAAAACGACATCCGATTCAAACGTACAGTAGCCGTTTTATCGCGATCTGTCAATTATTCCGCCCTCGTTGGTACAAGATAGCTGGTTCCTGGCTTGAGATTATTAATTTCATCTATTAAATACTCAAATAAATCCGGTTCGGTTGCGAAATTAACATTTTCGGTATTTACCACAAGCAAAGGAGTTTGATTATAGTGGAAAAAATATTTACTGTAGGCTTCACTTAATGAGGCCAGGTAATCGATATCCATGAATTTTTCATAACCACGGCCGCGGTTTTTGACGCGCTGCATGAGAATATCCGGCGAGGCGGTTAGGTAAATAATCAAATCAGGCAAGGGGATATTTTTTTCCAGCATCGAGGCGACATGGTCATACATGGCCAGTTCATCCGGGCTTAACGTTAAGGTGGCGAATATACGGTCCTTGCCGAAATAATAATCCGAGATAACGTGGGTGGCCAGCAGTTCACCCGAGAAAAACTCCTGCTGCTGCTTGAAACGCGACAACAGAAAAAACAATTGCACCTGGAATGCGTAACGGTCGCGATCCTTGTAGAATTCATTCAAGAACGGATTCTCTTCGGGATGCTCGAATACCATCCGTCCCCCGTAATGATCGGCCAGCATCTTGGTTAAAGTGGTTTTTCCGACACCAATCGGTCCCTCAATCGCTATATATTTAACAGCCACTTATCAGCCACCTCTCTTTCGGTACAGTGAAGGTTTATTACGAATATTTTCCAGCGCCATTGAGATTTTTTCATTCGATGTGGTTAGTGAAAACCGAAGATAGCCCTCGCCGTGTTCGCCAAAATCGGATCCCGGGCGAGCTTTGACCCCGGTGCGCAAAAATAGCTTACGAGTAAATCCGGTAGAGGTCGCCCAAGCCGGAGTCTTGGCCCAGATATATGGCGCCATGCGTCCCGACTTCACTTTCCAGCCGATCTCTTTCAAACCATCCGCTAGCAAATTTCGCCGGTGATTGATTTTACCGGCGAATTCCCCGGATAACTCCTGATGATATTTCATAGCGGTCAGCGCGTAGATAACCTGCGCCTTTGTCGGATGGAAACCGCTGGCTTGAATGATCTGTTCAAGGTTGGAGACTGCTCCGCGATGTCCAATAGCGAAGCCCAGCCCCTCCAGTCCATAGGGAAATCCGAACGAGTGAAGCTCCAAAAGAAGATGAATCGCTTTTTTAAGTTGAAGCGGTAATTCGATTTGCGGCTCGCATGGGCCGCAAAAGGGCGAATCGAGCACTACCAGGATATTTTCATAACGCAATTGATTTACCAGATCGCGGTAAAAATATAACTCAGCTTCGGCGCCTGTGGGATTATGAGGATAATTGAGAAACACCAAATTGAGATTCTTCGGCGGCGGCTCGAATAAGGCGCTCAGGTTGGGCAGGTAATCATTCTTTTCGAGCAAGGCGTAAGTTTGCGGCGTGGCCCCGGCCATCACGGCCGCCAGACGATACATCGCCAACCCGGGATCGGGCATGGCTACCACTTCGCCGGGATTTACGAGTCCGAGGCAAAGAAGGGTGGCCGTTGCGCGATTGCCGGGTGTAATCGTAATATCTTTAGCGGGATTCAATTTCCTGTTATATATCTCTTGATAAACCGTCGCCAGTTTTTCTTTCAATTCGCTGATCTCGCCCGGCGCCGCGCCGGTATTTTCCGACATATTCGATTGCTTCAGTTTCTCTATAAAAGGTTCGCATTCGGGCAACTCAGGTACGACCGGGTCGAGGTTTATGTATTCCAATCCCCGCCTTTTTAGAAGTTTTTCCGACAGGCGCATGCTACCCATCAAAGCCTGCGGAGCGCGGAGGAATCTTTCGGATTTATTAATCACTACTTTCATTTGGATTAATCCTTTCCGCTATTACCCGTTTGAAATTGACCGTTTAATACCTCGAAGCCCGGCAGTTTCTGAACTATTTCCTCGGGAAGCTGCCGAATATTGCCAATTAAATTGGCCGTTATTATAACCCGGGCGCACCGCTCAACCATCTCCATCCTGTTGAACGCCTCATCCAGGTTGGCTCCCAATGTCACTACGCCATGGCTTTTCAGAAGAAAAGCATCGTAACGCCCAACCAGATCAACCATCTTTTCAAACAGCTCCGGCGTACCCGGCGTACCGTAGTCGACTAATGGAATTATACCAAAGGTGGAAATGATTTCCGGAAGAATAGGCTGATCAAGAGCTACTCCGGCGGTGGCGCAGGCGGTCGCGGCAATCGGATGGGCGTGGCAGATCGCCTGAATATCCCACCGATGCTGATAAATACCAAGGTGAAGATGATATTCACTGGATGGGGCTTTATCGCCGGTTAATTGCTTGCCTTCCATCGACAGGATAACCGGATCATCCTGTTCCAGATAACCGAGATTGGAACCGGTGGGGGTTATCAGAAATCGATGCAGATCGATTTTTACTGAAGCGTTCCCCTCGGTGCTGCCAACCAGGTCGCGATCATACAGGCGTTGGCAGAATTCGGTCAACTGGCTACGCAGGCTATCAATATCCGGCACGATTATTCCTTTCAATCCTTGTATAAAATAGCGCTGGCAATAGCGTGCTCACGGGTGTGAGACATGGAAATGATGATTTCCTTATCGCCGATTATATTCGTTATCCGTTCGCCCAGCCTGACAGTCGGCTTGCCCATGGAGGTGTTCACGACCTCAATGGAGACCCACTTGACGCCCTCGCTGAGACCGGTACCTATGGCTTTGAGCACCGCCTCTTTCACGGCGAATCGGGCGGCAAATGATTGTTCGGGAAACTGCTTGTTCTGGCAATAGTTAATTTCCCATGGCGTATATACACGGTGGAGGAAACTGTCACCCCAGCGCTCGATTGCCTTCTTGATCCTATGAACCTCTATAATATCAATACCGACAGAATCTATCATAAATCATTATCCTATAACTTATAAATATAAATTTACATAAATTGAAAGTCAAAGCCTTATTTACTGATTATAAAAACAGCTTGCATTATTTCGAGATTTTGTTATGATTATAGTGGCGGAATGAGGGGGGGAATTGAAAACCTAACACCAAGCTAATGAAGGCGGCACCCTGATATTGAGCTAACGCCGTGACCCTCGGGTTCCGGGGCGAGCGAACGCAAAATGTAGAAGGTGGCTATAAATAGCCTTTACCGTGTTTAGATCGATGTGTTTTCATTTCGATTACTCCCTGTTCCGCCTTTAAAATTTTAAGGCCCGGCTCGAATTGAGACGGGCTTTCTTTGTTTTGAGTATTGATATCGCTCTTTAAAAAAATCGGGGCGGCCACTCGGCCGCCCCTTCAGGCGTCAGACACGTAACGCGATGTCCAACTTACTTATTTATTTGACCGAGCCTGCCGGCCGAAGTTTGCCAAAACCTGGGTCGCTTTCACAGTTTGGCCACCCCCCCGGAGCCTCCGCCGGCAGGTCCTCGGTTGTCTGCCAGAGCGGTGGAAAATCCTGGCATGACAAAATTTCGTTCTGGCCCCTGAAATAGGTAACCAGTCTCGTAACATCACTTCCTATAACATTGCAGTCGCCGTTGGCATCAGATGATGCCCAATATCCAGCCAACTCGCAGGGTATCGATGACTCCATACCTCTGAAGAAATTTACCAGGTAGGTGACATCACCGCCGATAACCTGTGGCGGCCAATTGCCGTTGTACATATTGACATCACCCGGGAAATAAGCGTAGCCGCTGTTTTGCTCATCTAAAACAGTAATATTACCGCACTCGGTATCGAGCTGTACGGCCCCGTAATCGCAGCCGTAAGGATACCATATCCCATATCCCGATTTGTCAGAAATCGTATTGGATTCATAGTACGGCTCTTCAGTATAAAAGCAAATAGGTGTCGTAAAACTGTCTGGATAATCCGGCCCATTGTTGACCTGGAATTTAATTTCCAGGAATGGTTGATCCTCAGCCAAGTCACAAAGGTTTGAATTGGGAATTGCTATGAACGTACATCTATATGTGCCAGGTCCATGAGGTTCGTTTGCCGGGATGAAATACTGCGCATTGTCGGCCAAAACATCCCCTAAACGTACATCTGTGACAGTTACAACTGCGAAATCAAACTCTACTGTTAAAACAAATCCGCCCATACAAAAACATGTTGCGGATTCAAGGTAAACCGGCATCCAGTCCTGCTCACCAGGTCTGATATCAAGAGTGGGATTCATCGATACGCCCAGCCGACCTAAAAAAGCGAAAGGCCCGTAAGTTTGCGAGCTCGAATCATCATGAATATCGACAGCTGTTATAGTCAGGCTTTCTTCGTTGACCTCGCCGCAATCATCGGTTAGGTCAAAAGCTATATAGCCGAACCAGTGAGCGACATTTTCGGCGTCGTTGTAAAAAGTCTGCGGCACCACCTGGCCGAAATTACTGGTGACGGTGAAGAAATCACCGTCGATATCGATCACTTCAAGCGTTTCAACAAAAGCCGAACTGATACAATAAGTTAATGAATCCCACATGCCATCGGGATCGATTTGAGGAGGAGTTGCCAATAAGTTAATCGGAAGTAATAGAATTATGAATGAAGCTACTATATACAATTTATTTATGCTCGTGTATAATGGTGTTTTTTTACTCCCCATCACGCTGCTCCTTATTGAAGAGAGATTTTGTAATAAAACGACTATTTTCTAATTGGCTATCAAGCATATCATTCCTCATAATTACACTGCGATCCTTCCGTTCAAATTCTTCCCCTTGTTTTTAATTACTGATATTTTAGAAACAGGGCCAGTCCTCCAATCGCTCTAGTGGCGGATCATCAGGAATCCGCCCGTAAGGTGCGTATTCTTGGCAGGATTTTCGAGGCCTGGCCCCTATAATAAAACCCGGTTTATAAGGTAGTTGCCTAATCGTTTGGGCGAACGGGCACTCTTAAAATTCCCTCGCGGACGCCTATAAACGTCAAGCAAAACCGCAAATTATACAGAGAGCCGAGCAAGTATAATCATCGTTTTCATTATTTCAGACCTTTAACAATTCAGGTCGAGATAAAAGTGATATATTCGCTCTTTAGTTATTTTGATTAAAAATTACAACAGGTAGCAGTTATTCGATAAACATCCGAAGCTTTAAGGTTACTTCATTTAGTCCTTATCACCAGCTAATATAATATAGTCAAATTATTAAAGCAAGCCTTTTTTTCTCTTTTTTCAAAATATATTCATTGTCAATAAAATTATACCTGAGTTAGAGTACTTTACAATGCCGCAATCCAGTCAATGCTCTCATTTAAACTGGGTCTATTTCATATATAACAATTTTTTCTCGGAATGATACGTGGAATTTTTGATATTCGCAAAATAAACACCGGAGTTTACCCTGGCGCCGCTATTATCGGTACTGTCCCAGATAAGACCGTTGACACCCGATACGATCGCGAAGCTCCGAACCTCACGGCCAAGCAGATCGTATATTACGAGCTCGGATTCCCCGGGACTGACAACATTCAAGTTCACCAGGCTATTGAATGGATTGGGGTAAGCGGTAATTGAAACGGCCTGAGGAAGATTATCCTCGGGACCGCTTTCGATACCGGTTGGCGTGATCGTGATTTCGCCTTCGACCAGCACCGGTTCGAAAAATGTCATGTTGGCCATGCCGGTATAGCAATTGTCCTCGGGACAAGTACCGAAAGTAATGTATGTGGTCGCCGGCTGAACAATATCGGGATTGACGTTGATAATTAAGTCGCCAAGATGATAGTTACCGGGAAGAAAAAATATTGAATCCTCCATAACCTGAACGCTCCAATAAATCAGATGCAGGAGAGTCGAATTATAAGAATAAATAAAATCCAAATTCTCGTTCGGAATAAAATCATCAATTGACAGATAATCAGGATCAGCCTTCAACAGCAGTTCGTAAGCGATCAGAGTGTCAATTGAATTGAGATATAAAGGTATTGATATCTGGTCGCCCGGAGATGTTTCTGTCGATCCTATTCTTATAGTGTCCTCGGTGGGATTGAATGTTAAATAGGGCGGATCGTCCAAAGGATTATACAAATGATGAATGGCTAAAGTCAGATCCGCTACTGTCACCGAATCATTATCGCCATCCATATTACAATCTCCATCGCAAAGAATAAAGTTATCAGGAGACGAGTTGAAAACATTAATGAGAAAAATCAAATCGGCGATTGTAAAATTCAACCCATCACCATTGATATCGCAAATTGTTTGCCCGAATGCGGGCAACGATAAAAGCAAAACGACTAAGGCTATTATAACTTTCATATTAATACCTCCTGTTTGAAGCCAACAGATATGGACGGCCTAGAAGTAAGATAAGTATTGCGGATATGGCTGTCAAGTAACTTTTTGGTCCTTGGATATTAATAAGTGATTAAATGAGCTAGCCGCTAATATTGATAAGCTATAATTAGAATGTAAATCAGGTCTGAACGACAATATCGAAGATATGCAGATGCTTATCTACAGTGCCGACAAACAGTCTTTTTCCATCGGGTGAAAAAGTTAAACTTAACGCTTCGGAATCAAACTCATGTCCGCCTTTTTCAGTACCATATTTATCGAAAAATTTAACTGTCTTATCAAATGAGGCGGTAGCCAGCAAGCTGTCATCGGGAGAGAACGCGACATCAACTACCCGCTTCTGATGCCCCGGTATCTCATCGATTTTGCCCTCGGCGATATTTATGAATCTCAATTTACCGTCCTCGCATGAGGAAACCAGTTTCCCGTTATTGTTGGCGAAACTAACTCCGTAAACGGGTCCGGGATGCAGGTAGACTGTTTTCAATTGGGATTTTATATTAAAAAGATATAGATTCTTGTCGCCGCAGGCCGCGGCCAGGTGACTTGAGTCGAGTGACCAGTCGATACTGTAAATTCTCTTCTTGGGGCTATGAAGCGTAGCTATATAATTGCCTGCAAGGTCAAATAAAACTATAAATCCGTCAACCTGCCCGCCGGCCAGAATCGGTATATCGTTGGCATAGCTGATAGTTTCCACGGCGTTGTCGAACCGATCGAAAAGAGCCTGAAGATCGCCGGTTGGGGACCAGATACGAACAGATCTGTCCTCAGAAGCCGAGGCCAGGGTTCGGCCATCCGCGGCGAATTCGATTGAATGTACTCGCCCGCGATGTCCCTCCAGCCTCTTAAATACTTTGCCCTTAAGATCACACAAAACGATCGAATCGGGTTGAGAGAATAAAGCCAATGCCAGATATTTGCCATCCGGGCTTACTCCTATCTGACGGCAATGTTTGCTAATATCTTCTATTTTGCCAAGTTGTTTTAGAGTTATCTCCATATCTATATATGCTTTCGACCGTAAACCAAAAGCCTTTACAGGGTATCGGAATATGCTGAATCCGGTGTTACAAAGAGAAATATCATTTCGCCAGAGATCTGAATATCGCCTTATGCCCGCCATTTTTTTCAATTTCAAGCATCATTCGTAGCCCCCGCGCGTAAACATTATCGCCGTCAACCAGGGTCTCGCCGAAATTGCTGTAGCCAAATTGAATCAGGCTATAATATGCTACCCATTGCGCGAAGCCCTCCGCTTCTTCCAGGGTCAAATTTGCCCGGCAATTCTCGGATGCCCAGGCATGGGCGATTTCATGAGATATAACCTGATACAAATCTTTTTCTCTTAAGCCATAGAGGACATAAATTTCGAATTTGTCATTTTCGCGATAGAAAAGGCCGTTTAAATCTCCGCCGATAGCATCGGATTTATTTTTAATGAAATCCTGACCCTGAAGTGAGTATCTGATCTTATGCTTAAGATTCATGCCAAAATATGAATCGAGGAAGGCTAGTATCTTTCTTTTAATTAAGCCGATTTGCCCGGGATCGAAATATCCCGCCCGATAACAATCCTGACATAAAACGCGGTGATCTTCCAGACGCTGGCTGTTTCCGCCCGATGGCGCCCCGCAACTGGCGCATTTGGTGTAATGATTTACGCATCGCTGGCAATATTTCTTAGATTCATCACCATCAAACCACAAATATTCGCCCTCGATCGGCGTTCTGCAGGTATGACAAAAATCCGACTGATTGTAGCATGATCTGCAAATACGCCTTTTATCGGCGCGGATAAGTTTATTGTCAGGTTTGCCGCAAAAATCACAGCGCGAAACTGCCTGTGAACATTTTAGACAGATATTTAATTTCAAGTCGGGGAAGCTTTCATATTTCCCAACCAATGGTTTATCGCAGAAACTGCAATGTTCGAGTCGGGTGAGGCATTGCCGGCAAATCGGTTTGTCGTCTATTGTGATCGTTGATTTTGACGGCTTATTGCAAAATGAACACTTGATTTTGGTTTGAATACAATCGATACAATAAATGGACCCATCTTCGAATTTGACATATCGGCCATCTATCGTTTTGCCACAATACGAGCATGATGGAGCCGCCTGGATTGCCAGGGCCAGGAAGAGGATAAACGCGAATATTAAAAATGGGATTTTACGCATAATTACCAATTCTTTACCGACAATGATTCGATATAATTAAGCGAGGTTTTCAGGTCCTGTTCGGAGAATACCTCGATTATCATTTCGATGTTCAATTGACTGATTACCTCTAAAAAAGCCGGGATATTAAGGGCTCCGGTTCCCAGCGGCAGATGGCCCTTGCCATTTGAAACATCATGAATGTGAGCCAGTTTGATTTTACCAAGCCTGTCCGCGAAAAATTGAGCCATCTGATTTGGGTCGGTCTTCCTTGCTTTTAAGGCCGGGATCTTTTCGCTCATATGCCCAATATCCCAAACCAGACCGGTAGCGGGCAGTTCAAGTAATCTATCGATAGTTTCGATAACCTGATTTGAAAAACCATAGGTATTTTCCAGAAGCAAATCGATTTTGCCGCCGGCGAAATCTACCAGACGGGATACCGAGTCGAGAAACCTTTCGAAATAAACTTCAGGTATTTTTCTATCAGCCATAACTATGGCGCCGGAGCTTATTTTATAATAGGCAAACCTGCCGGGATGAAAAATAAAAGACGCGGCCCCCAACTCGATTGCCAGTTCTATAAATTCTGTCAGCCTTTTTACTCCGCCAAGCCGAAGCGGCTCGTGGCGGCTGGCTAAAGGGATATCACCGGGCGCGTGGAAATGAATGTGAATATTATTTTCCCGGTTGAATTCATGAATCTTCCGGCGATCGCCTTCGCTTACGTTCTCCGGAAAATTAATCCGAAAATCACCGGTTATCTGGTAGGCCGCCAGGCCCATAAGGCGGCATTTCCCGGCCACATCGATAATACTAGCTCTCTGTGAATACTCGCTGAATCCTACCCGGTCCGCCAGTTTGATGTCAATCGGTGAATTGTTTTTTTCGATCAAGTCTTTCTTTCCCGTTTCTTGGCCGCCGGAAATAAAACATTATTCAGGATCAAGCGATAACCAGGGGAGTTCTTGTGAAGGCTGACATCGGTCGGCGGATCGCCGATGAAATGCTGATAATCCTCCGGATCATGGCCGGAGAGATACGTAAATGTGCCCCGGCCAAAGTTGCCATGAATATATTTAGCCTCGTTGATACCTTCCGTTTCGGCCAGGATTATAACATGTTTTTTCACCAGGTCCTTACGGAAACCGGTACACTGGCCCCAGAAGCCTTTAACAACCGGCGTGTGGTCTTGTACCAGCATAGTCGGCACCGGATCGTACTTGGCCGCGAAATCAAATAGCGTGAAATAATCAGCCTGGGCCGAGAAATTTCGCCGGCCACGTGTCGGCGACGTATCGATATTGGAATGTTCATAGACCATCGGGTTAAGCTCAACGGTGTAATTTTCAAAAGCGAAACACTGGCCGTAATCCAGCTTGCTCTGACAGTCGGCATCTACCGGATCGGCATCGTAAGCGCTGGGAACGATATCCGTGTTGAAAGCGGCCAGGGAAATTTCGTACGTATCGGTTGCCGAACACATGGCAAAAAGAAATCCTCCGTTGCGTACATACTCTTTAATCATCGATGAAACAGCCAGCTTTAATTGGGAAACTTTCTTGAAGCCCAGTTCATGGGCGGTGGTTTCGGAAAGCGCCTTTATCTGCTTGTACCAATTGGTGTTGCGATGAGCCGTGTAGAATTTACCGAACTGACCGGTGAAATCTTCATGATGAAGATGCAGCCAATCATAATCCGCCAACCGGCCCTGAAGAACCTCGACATCCCAGATCACATCGAATGGAATTTCAGCGTATTCCAGTGCCAGGTTGACTGCGTCATCCCAGGGTTCATTGGTGGAAAAAGGCGGCGCGTAGATAGCGACTCGCGGTGCTTTTTCCAGAAGCACGGTTTCCATATTATTTTCGGCTATAATCGCCTTTATTTGGGCTTCCTGGCCGCCATCAATAATCTCATATTTGACTCCCCGGAGTTTACAAAGCTGCTCAACCCGCGATAGGGCATCGGTTGTAAAAGAACCGCCGCGATAGTTTAGAAGCCACTCAACTTCCTGACCATAGCCCAAACACCAAAAAGCGATTCCATAGGCCCTGAGATGATCTGTTTGTTCAAGGTCCATGGGAATTAATATTTTCTGGGCTGTCGCGGCATTCGGTAACACTACTAAAACGGTTAACATGATGAATATTATTAATTTATACATTTAGTTCTCCTGGGATTTATATCGACATCCCGGTAATTGTAATTTAAGGTCAGAATTATATAATTCCTCCTGATTCATCGAAATCTATCGTGTAATATATTTATACTCAGTAAATTGGGCAAGGGTTTTGAAATAATTTGGTTTATGCTGCTATATTGTTAATATTTTTGAATCGGTCAATCCTTGAAAGGTGTTGATCTCATATGACTTATGGACAATAACCATAATATCTTCACATCTGATAGCCGATAAGTCGAAATCCCCCAAATAACGCCATTCTTTTTCCTCCCGCCAGTCACCGCCATCGACACCCTCGCTCTGGAAATACGGTTTGTCGCTTTCGGCCAGCCTCGCGTATAATTCAGGCTTACCATATATCACCGGTTGAATACCCGCCTTTACCGCTGCCTGACGCGAAATCGCGATACTGTATGGCTCAAAATTCCATCTAACGAAACGTTTTCTCCAGCGCATAAGGGGTAGAACATCCTGAGGGTGAAGGCTTGAAAAGGCGACGCCCTTCAAATTATGTCTAAGGTTATTAGCGGATGCTCTGATTGTCCGCTCCTCGATTATATTTTTTAAAGTGGCCAGGCCGCAGTTTGGATATCTATCGTTCGACTTTAACAGCCTATTATAAAATGACGCCGAACTCTCGCCGGGCCAGCGGCCATGACAGGTCCTGGTCCAATGAGTGATATAATCCCACTTCCGACGCGGTATTGACGTTTTTATTTGATCGGGTTTGAATTCCATATCCCGTCTCTTGATCATATATTGCGTTCTAAAATCAGTGATTATCTTTTTGTTATCAGTTGAATACCTCTTTATCAACCGATCAAGATTTCCACCGGAACGTACGCTGATCGGAAGTATGTTTTCAGCCAGTGATATCGCCAATTTATCACGAGTCGGCCAATCTACTTTGGCTGATCTGGCCTTGGCGGTTGCTTCATAAAAAATCCAGCCGGTATGGTTGGCCTTCAGTCCGAAATCATTGATTATATTTTCAATAGTCTGATCGATCTCATCGGCGCTTTTTATTGAGCTTACAATTACCTGGTCACCGCTAAAATACCCGGTTGCCCAACAGATCAACTCCCAGGTATTCATGCCGGTACTGGTTACCAATGTCTGACCATTATCAACCGCGTATCTGACAGCTTTCGCTGTTCCGGATATCCAGGGATCATTGCCGCAAGGGGTTTTAGTCTGACGGGAATTGAGGATAACGGCTAACCGGC
Source organism: Candidatus Zixiibacteriota bacterium (assembly GCA_024231855.1). Classification (GTDB taxonomy): domain Bacteria; phylum Zixibacteria; class MSB-5A5; order UBA10806; family 4484-95; genus JAAEQD01. Next base: position 13,494 of record JAAEQD010000269.1, on the reverse strand, counting down.
GCGAATCGATATCGAAATCGCCCAGAAATACCGCCTTCACCGGAGATGATATCTCCTTTTTGAAATTGAAATTTGGCATAGTGTCTATTTAAATATTTTTATTAATACCATAATTATTATAATAGTATAGTACTATTATAGCAAGTACCAAATCAAAATGCCGGACCGGTACGGCTTAATAACCATTGACATAAATCCATCCCCACCTATATTACCAATAAGCCGGAAAATCCGGCCTAATATGTTAAACTATTGGTCTTCTTGGACGTAATATAGAATAGTGAAAAAGTACCTGTTGATATTGATAATACTGGCGGCATTGTTTGTCGACGGCGACGCCCAATTCCGATTGTCCAGCCCCGACCCATCGGCGCTAACCGTGGCCCGTCTTCGCTACGGCGGCGGCGGTGACTGGTACTGGGGAAGGTCGGCTTTGCCCAATCTGCATAAGTTCCTGGCCGAAAACACGAATATCACGGTTGCCGATATCGAGGTTAATATTCAGCCAACCGACCCGGAACTGTATAGCTACCCGTTTTTGTTTTTAACAGGACATGGTAATATCACATTTACTGACAAGGAGGTCGCAGCGCTCAGAGAATATCTGACATCCGGAGGTTTTCTATTCGCTAACGATAGCTACGGGATGGCGACCGCTTTTAGGCGAGAGATGAAAAAGGTATTCCCCGAAAAGGAATTGGCGGAATTACCGTTTAGTCACGAGATTTATCGAAGCCCGTACAAATTCCCCAATGGCCTGCCGAAAATCCATGAACATGATAAAAAACCGACTCAGGGTTTCGGGATTTTCTGGGAGGATGAACTGGTGGTTTTTTTCGCCTATGAAAGCGATATCGGCGATGGATGGGAGGATTACGAGGTTCATAAGGATCCACCCGAAAAACGTCAGGCGGCTCTCAAAATGGGCGCTAATATCATAACCTACGCGATGACTAAAAAAGGCAAAGATGACTGATAAAAATTACAAATCGATAGTATCAAGGTTGATAAGTACACGTAGTTCTGTAGGTAATCATTCGGCATTCGAGGGTTTTGTCGATCTATTGGCATACCTGACCGGCTTCGTATTTATCCTCTGGCTGCTTACCGGGATTTTCTGGCCCGGTCCATCGGCGAGACTATCCCTGCTTGGGCTGGGAATAGCAGGCGTAATCGCGCTGGCTATATTTGGCGTTATCCGGCCATTAATAAAAAGACGGCCACTGACAGAAATCGCCTTAAGGCTTGAGAAATATTACGGTAAATTACAATCGCGGCTTATCGGATCGCTTCAGCTTTACGATAAACTCACGCTCAATAGGGAAAATTACTCAATCGAGCTGATAGAAAAAACTATCGAGGATGCCGGGAGTGAAATCCAGGATCTCGATTTCGGCGTGGTTATCGAGAAAAGCAAGCGCCCTTACTATCGTCTGATCCTGGCGGTTTTGGCTATTGCCTTTGCCTTGACCGTATCCGGGCAAACATTCAGGCAGACCGGCATGCTGTTTCTCAATCCCTTATCCGATATTCACCGTCCCACCAACCTGACACTGGCAGTAACGCCGATTTCGCATCAGGCTATAAAAAACGATGATGTCGCTCTGAAAATAACCGCCGCCGGCGAACGGGTCAGGCAGGTGGATTTATATTTCAGATTCGACGACGGCGATTGGGTTAAGGTACCTACGGAGAAACTCCAGGATGATGAACAAGCGGGGATTGATAATTATGGCTATACTTTCCGGAAGATCAAGCGTGACATCGAATATTATGCCGAGGCTAAAAGAGTAAAATCGGATATAGGTAAAATCACGATAATCGATCCGCCTCGACTGGTTGAAGTATCGGTAACACTCAATTACCCGAGCTATACCGGCCTGGGTTCACAAACTTTACCTAATAACGATGGATCGGTAACCGCCTTGAAAGGAACCGAGGTGAATTTTGCCGGCCGCCTGAATAAACCATCCCGGGCCGCGTCGTTGGTTTTCGATAATGAAACTCGGAAGGCTATGAATATCGATAGTGATCAGATCGATGGAATGTTTGTTTTAACCGAAAGCGGCAGCTATCATGTAGAAATATCCGACTCCGGTGGTTTGAGTAATCCCAGCCCTATCGAATATGACCTGATCAGACTCGATGATTATCCGCCCCAGGTACAGATAACTTTCCCGGCGGTTGATATCGATCTCGATGATAGAATGTTAATACCGCTGGAAGCGGCAATCTTTGATGATTTCGGATTTTCGGAATTAGAGCTTGTCTATTGGACATACTCAGAGGGTATCGAATCCAATCAAAAACGAAAGATCATTAAATCGGATTTTGGCCGGGAAAACGAAGGTCTGGTAACATACGACTGGCTCGTTGAAGGGCTATACATGCTGCCGGGCGATCTTGTCTATTATTATTTCGAGGTGTTCGACAATGATGCCGTATCGGGAGCCAAATCCGCGGTAAGCAAGACATTTAGCGCCCGTTTGCCCAGCCTGGATGAGATCATGGCTGATATCACCGGTTCTCAGGATGAGATATTCAAGGATTTCGAGGAAACCGTAAACAGTCAAAAAGAACTTCGGGACGAACTCGAGAAAATTTCCCGAGAGATGATGCAATTTTCCGAGGTCGATTGGGAGAAAAAACAACAAATTCAGCAAACATTGGATCGCCAGCAGGAAATAGCCGAAAAGTTGGAAAATATCGCCGAGCAAATGGATGAAGCTATCGAAAAGTTCGAGAAAAATCAGATGGCGACAGTTGAAATGATGGAGAAAATGGAGGAACTTCGTGACCTGATGGAGGAGGTTGCCTCACCCGAACTGAAAGAGGCGATGAGGAAACTTCAGGAAGCTATGGCCCAGATGGATCCGAAGAAGCTCCAGGAAGCGATGAAAAATTTCGAATTGTCCGTTGAGCAGATGAATGAAAACCTTGATCGCATGCTGGCGCTTCTGCAAAAATATCAACTCGAACAAAAAATCGACACGCTGGCCAAGATGGCCGAAAAACTTGCCCAACAGCAGCAGGAAATTAATGAGAAACTGGGTCAATGCCAGGGCAAGAAAGATGTCTCCGATCTACAGAAGCCGCAGAAAAATCAGGAACAGGGTATGGAAAGCCTGCGCGAACAATTCGACGACGCGAAAAAACTCAATGACGAATTGGACATGATCTCGAAGGAACAGATGCAGAATGCGGACAAGAAAGTCAATTCGGAAGAGTTGAATAAAATGATGTCGCAAATGTCTCAATGTTTAAGTAAATGCAACAAGAAAAACGCCTCACAATCCGGCCAGCAGCTGGAGCAGGAATACCAGGAAATGGCGCAGATGTTTCAGCAGATGCTTGAGCAAATGCAGTCGGAACAAATGGAAATGATAACCGAGATGCTCAGGAAAGCCATCTCCGATATTTTATATCTGTCTCATCAGCAGGAACAGGTGATAGATTCGACCAGGCAGGCGGCGAAGCGCCTGGAGGGTGTCCGTGAAATGGCGAGGGATCAATTCGATCTTCAATCGGCTTGCGACAGGCTGGCAGGCTTTGTTTCCGATATTACTAAAGAGACCTTATTCCTCAATTCGTCGATTATGGAAAAGCTTGGCAGCGCCTTGGCTAATATGCAAAAAGCTATCGATCAGCTCAACGGCCGCACTCCCAGACGCTGCACTAAAAGCCAAATCGCGGCGATGGCCGCCTTGAACCAATCGGCGGCGACTTTAATGAGCGCGCTCAGTCAAGCCAGTCAATGCCAATCTTCGGGCACCGGTATGCAGTCGCTGATGCAGAAACTTGGTAAGATGGCTCAGCAGCAGATGCAGTTGAATCAGGGCACTCAAATGATGCCCATGCCTATGCCCGGCCAGATGATGGGTATGGGGCAGAAGCAAGCTATGCAGCGTTTAGGCGAGCAACAGGAAGCGCTAAGGAAAAGCCTTGAAGAATTGATGAATGAATATGGCAATCCCGATAATGTTCTGGGGCGGCTCGACCAAATAGAAAAAGAAATGAAAAAGGTAGCCCAGGAACTTCGCACGAACAGCCTTGATCAGGGTACCGTTCGCCGCCAGGAAAGGATACTGTCGAGGCTTCTGGACGCCCAAAAATCAGTCCACCGCCGCGATTATTCCAGGCGCCGCCAGGCTCGGACGCTCGATGACATAATCAGACGCGGTCCGACTTTCCTCGACTTGGATAGTTATCAAAAAGAACGACTGGCTGAGGATATTAAAAAGGCGTTGGCGGAAAAATACCCCAAGCGTTATGAAAATCAAATCAGGGAGTATTTCAAAGCGCTAACCGAGGACCAGGCAATTGAATAGACAACTATCGCTAATAGTATCAATATTAATATTCATAAGTATATTGATTGCGCCTCCGGTAGAGGCGCAAATCCAGGTGTTTCCCGGAAATGAAGATGGTAGTTCCAGCGGCGATGAATACCTGACTCAGAAACTTAAATCTGTACGGACTTTAGTCAGGCGCGGCAATTATGATCAAGCCCTGGCGGTGATCGAGTCCTTGATGCTGATATACGACAGAAACCCGAATCTTACCCGGGAACTGAAAAATATCTATCGTGGCCAGAAGAAATACCAGGAGTTAAAAGCGGTCGTTCTGGAAGAACATCTGGCAGATCCTAGAAATTTCCAGATTTTATGTCAACTTGGCGAGGCGTATTTCCTGAACGATAGTCTTGAACTGGCCAAGTCGACTTGGGAACGGGCGTTCGAGGTTGCCGATACGATGGAGTATAATTATACTATGCTGTCATCGTATTACAAGGTCTGCGGATTTTACAACGAAGCCTCTTCGGTACTAAAACGGGCCAGAATTTTATTAGGCAAGCCGCGGCTTTTCGCTAATGACCTTTCCGATATATTTATCTCCCAGCGCAATTACGCCCAAGCCGCTTCAGAATATCTGAACATTTTGCAAAGTGATTATAATCTTAAGGAAACTTCACAATTATCTCAACATGTCATTTCAATTTACAAAGAGTCGGAAAATCCTGAATTAGTCGAGGATGTCATCCTACAGGCGATTCGCGATGATCAGGATAATCCCAATTTGTATAAAATTTTAGGCGATATCAAGTTATCGACGAAAAACCTTACCTCGGCATTCCAATATTATAAAACAGCCGATAGCTTATCCCCATCCAGAGGATTATTTCTGGAGAACTTCGTGTCGCTCTGTTATGATAATGACGCCTTCACTATGGCGGTTGAAGCAGGTAATTACTTTTTGAGTAAAAATCTGAATCGACCGCCCGACAAAGTATTCATATTAAAAGCCAAAAGCCTGGCCGAGTTGGGAATGTTTAATCCCGCTTTCAGTTTATTATACTCTACCGTTGAAAATGCCGATGAATCTCGAACCCGAGCCGAGGCATTATTTACTGCCGGTGATATTTATGCCAATAAACTGGCGGATTATGATTCGGCGACGGTTATGTTTACCCGTATAGTCGAGGGTGGTTTTTCATCCAGATATATTGTCAGCGCTAATATGCGTCTGGCTGAGATACATATCGGTCGAGGCAGCTTTAAGCAAGCCTTGAGCCGGCTGAGTAAGGTGTTGAGTATCAGGGGAGACCGGGAGTTAATCAGAAGAGCGGAATTTCTTAACGCCGAGATCGCGTTTTTAACTTATGATTTTGACACCGCGCTGAGAAAGTATAACAGCCTGGTCGCGGATAATCCTTCCGGTTTTTATGTCAATGATTGCCTCGACAGGCTGGCATTGTTAGCTGATGCGGAAGGTGATACGGTGGCTTATTTAATTGCCGATGCCCTTAGATTCTCCTATGCCGATCAACCTGATAGCGCGGTGGAAGCCATGAAAGTAGCAGCGGAATTCGGCGATTCTAAAGCTTATCAATCCGTTTTATATAAACTGGCCGGATATTATTCCGAGGCCGGGATGTGGGATGCCGCCGCCGGCGCCTATGAACATTACCAGACCGCTTTCCCGGAAGGTCTGTATACCGACAGGGCATTATTCAATTTGGCCGAAATCTATTATAATAAAATAAGCCGGCCTGATAAGGCCGACTTATTATTGAACCAACTTGTTACCGATCATCCGGCTTCCCCTCTGATAGAGAAAGCTCGGGCTTATCTCAATATTATCAAATCAAGCTAAGCGACCGGCTGCTTCTTCGGCTGTCCCTGTAGGTCACTCGTATGGGTATTTTGGCCGGTCATGGCCTCCAGTTCCTGGAGTTTGGCTTGAAGATTTTCAATATAGCGTAACTTAATCTTCATACTGGTTCTAACCAGCAGTCCCAGGGAAACCAGCAGGAATAAGACGGAATTTACACGCCTGAATATCTCTCCATAGTTAAACAGAGAATCTAAAAACGCTATAATTCCCAAACCGAACATGATTGCGCACCACGCTAGCATAATGCCTCCTTTATTGTGATTTTGTTTTCTATCTTCTTATCGGTACTAAAAATGGAAAATTAACCGGAAGTAAAATTTTACATACTAAATCATTGTCTGGTATCGTTCTACAAATTAACACGTTAAATATCATGGAGTGAAATACAATTAACGAAATATTTTAAATATATCAGGTTAAAGGACTTAGGTTAGATCAGACTATATCTTTACGGCTATCCCAAGGCCGTCTCGAATAGGCATTATTGAGGTAAATAACTCTTTTGCTTCGAATAACTTATGATTAAACTCGAGGATACCGCGAGTAGCTTCATCCGGATTTTTATCGAATATTCGGCCCGACCAGAGAACATTGTCGGTAATAAAAAGACCGCCCCGGCGCAGGCGCGGGACAGCCAGATCAAAAGCCTCGGGATATTGTTCTTTGTCAATATCGTTTAATATAATATCGAATGGGCCATCATACTTCTTGATTATTTCCCGGGCATCTCCAACCTGAAAATCAATCATCGAATCATAGCCGGCTTCGGCCAGGTAATCCAGGGCTCTGGTTTTATTCTCAATCGAACCCTCGGTGCAGACTATCCGGCCGCTGCTTTTCATACCTCCGGCAAACCAAATAGCCGAATATCCATAGCCCGATCCCATCTCAAAGATATTCTCGGCGCCGGTGACTAAGGCTAATTGACGTAAAAAACGGCCCACTAATGGGCCGATTATCGGGAAGTTTTCGCGGTCGGCATAGTCTTCCATATCGCGTAGAACCAGATTGGAATCGGGTAATTGGGCTTCCCGCGAAATCCTTGCTATATATTCATCGAATTTGGGTTCGGTGATAATCATGTCTGATCCTTGAGCAGGATTTTAATTCACATCGCCCCGAATATAAGAGGCCATAAACCCTTATAATCAGGCAACCGCTAAATCTTCTGAAAGATCGCTGATGCTCTCCAACACTTTCATGTCATAGCCGAAATATTTGGCGAAATTATTCGATAGACTCTTTACGGCTTTCTCAATATCAGCTTTTTTACCGAGTATTGACGAAATCGAGCCTACCGGGAATTGAGTGATTCCGCAAGGATTAATATGGTTGAAATAATCAAGATCGGTGTTGACATTAAGGGCCATGCCATGATAGCTGATCCATCTCGAAACAGCCACCCCGATTGCCGCCAGCTTATGATTGGCGACCCAGACCCCGGTCAAGCCTTTCTTGGTCGTCGCTTTTATTTTAAATTCAATAAGGGTTTCGATAATTATTTGCTCCAGGTCACGAAGGTATCGATGTAGATCCCGGCCGCGATTGGTCAGGTCGAGTATCGGGTAGGCCACTATCTGACCGGGCCCGTGAAATGTTATGTCACCGCCGCGTTCGATCTTGAAAAATTCTATTCCCTGGTTCTGTAATTCTTCTCGCGAAATCAGCAAGTTATCCTTGGATGACGCACGGCCCATGGTTACTACAGGATCATGTTCGGTAATTATCAGGCAATCAGGAATTTTGCCGCGTGAGCGAAGGCTAACCAATTTTTTCTGAAGATCCCAGGCGCTTTTGTAATCCGTCCGACCCAATTCTATTCTATATAGAGGTACATGTCCACTACTGCACATATCTTGCCTTTCTGCAATTTCTACTTTGAGGTCTTAGCTATAATCAAATTGACTATTCTTTATAATAATAACGTCTATAAAGGTCAAGTTGTTTCATGGAAAATGAAGTAATATTTGAAAATATTTTCATTAAATAGATTATAATTCAAACTGATTTTAAAATTCGCTCTGATGTAAGTTCTCTTATCTCGCAACTATGCCGTTATTGTGAAACATAATCATTAAACCATCAGTTATGATATTTGCTTTGTATTAATAAACTGGTATGTTCGACTGAACATCCTGAATTGGAGGATGCATGCTGACGATAGGCAAACCGGCTCCTGATTTCGAGTTGCCCGATCAATTCGGCAACAAACACAAACTCAGTGATTACCGGGGTAAATCGATCGTAATTTATTTTTACCCTAAAGATAATACTCCCGGCTGCACCAAGGAGGCCTGTTCGTTTCGGGATAGTTTCGCTGACTATAGAAAGGCCGGGGTCGAGGTATTGGGAATTTCTGTCGATGACGAGAAATCTCATGAGAAATTTATTGATAAGTATAATCTGCCGTTTACTCTACTTTCAGATAAAGACAAAGAGGTAGTTGAAAAATACGGTGTCTGGGTTGAAAAAAATATGTATGGCAGGAAATATTTCGGAACCGCCAGAAAGACTTTTTTGTTGGACAAAGAGGGTGTTTTGAAGTATGTTTTTGGCAAGGTAAAACCTGAACATCACGCCACTGATGTTCTGGAGAAGTTGTCGGAGTAGCATCTTAGAAACAGCATTATTAAATCCGACTATAAGGTCCGGCTCAGGTCGGGCCTTTTTTTATTTCAGTCTACGCGCTGGCAGGCGTTCCTGCCAGATAATAAGCGATGTCGTCAGGAAAGGCTTCCCGACGACCCGCAAAGGCCAGGTAAAAACCGGCTATTATTAATCATTAAGAATTTGCTCATAGTACTCCCGATTAATCTGTGTCGCGTCTGAGACGACACGGCCTGTCAATGAATCCGCCGGCGGAGAAAGTTTGAGATATGATGGAATTACGCTTATTGGTTCTCTATTGGTCCAACTCGAAATTCCCAGGCCGGTAAGAAAACCAAAAAGAAATAAGGCCGCTACTTTAAGGATAGCCCGCGTTAGAGGCCGCTTCCTGTGAATAGCAGGTTTTGGCAGTGCAATATGCCCTCTAACGCTCCCGATAACTTCGATGTCCTTCTGGATTGCCTTTAATTGCTCCCGGCACTCCGGGCAATTTTTGACATGCGTTTCGATTTCCACGCGCTCGCTTTCGCCGGCGGAGATTTCGAGGGCTAATTCCAAAAGTTTGTCTTCGTTGATATGATTCATTCTAAAATCCCCTTCTCCGTAAAAAGCTTCCGGCAGGATTTTACGGCATAGAAAATCCTCGATTTAACCGTGCCCAACGAAATCCGCAGAAGCTCGGCAATTTCTTCATAACTGTGATCGGCATAGAATCTTAGTATCAGCACCTCGCGATGCTTTTCATCCAGACTTCGAATTACCCCGGCAATCTGACGGTTACGTTCATCCAGAAGCACATTATCCAATGTACTTAGTGTCTGATCGGTAAGTTCTATGCCCTTGAGTTCCTCGCTTCTCGTTCGTCGTTTATTTTCTTTTAAGGCCAGCCTGTAGGCTATAGTGCCCAAATAACCTTGAACCGAGCCATTATTGTGATTTACCCGGGCGCGCAATGCTCGTATGAATGTTTCCTGTACGATATCATCGGCCTCGGATGAGGAGCCGGTAATGAGCAATGCCAGCGACATAAGACGCGGCTGATAGCACTCTATAAGTTCGCGCCAGACCGATTCATCACCCAGCCTGGCTTTTTCGAAACGCTCCCATTCCGATTTCACGGTTTGATACCTTTTTCCTTACACCATCTCTTTATTTCGTCTATATCTGTCTGCCTGCACCAGGCTGGCAGAACATGTTCGCAGATTGCCTTGGCCGGGAGCTTATCCAGGTGACGGAGATGCCATTGAAATAATGCCCCGCGAAGGTTTGGAGCGTAAACTTTGAGCGAATCAAGACAAGTAGCCAGGCCACACGCGTAGTTGGAAATTAGCTGAAATCCCGCGTCCGTTTTGGATGAGTATCTCAACCTCCAACTATTCAATCCGCCGGTACGAAAATTATCCAGCCATTCATTAAAAGATTGGCGAAGCTGTTTGGCGTATGAAATCCTGGCCGATGTTACCAGGGTTACCAGGCCTAATAAACGACCGTTTTTCGCGATTTTTTTCAGATCTTTTGTTACATAGAGCGTAGGGGCGAAGTAAACCGGCCGTTCAGCATGTTCGGCCGATTCGATAATTTTAAGAATAAGCGTGTCCCCGAATGGGCCGGTTGGAGGGATCGTTTGCTTGTTTCCCCTTATCCCGGCGATAATCGATTCTCTAAGATCGGTCAATTCGCGTTTGGCTATGAAGCTTGGTATGCCCTGCTTAATCAGGTATAGCGGATACCAATCGGTGTTTAAAAGGCTCCGGTTGGCGACGGTTACATCCGGACGTATCTTCAGGATACGGGTAAGTATCCATATCGGATAAGTGTCGTTGTCGCCGTTGGAGATTATAATAGCGTTTTCTTCGACACTTAAAAGCATGTTATAACAATAATCCATCACCTCATCCTGAACGACTCCGCTTTCGAGTATTCGGCGTAACGCGAAATCGATTCGCTCTTCATCGCCATCATCCATATAATGGATAACGAGCGAAAACCAGGGATCGGCATAGTTGGGATCCAGCGCGATAGCGGTCTCCAGAAATCTCCGGCCTTCCTGATTATCATGCTTGCCATGCTTCTCCTGGCTTTTGAGATACAATATAGTAGGATTGGCCGGATATTTTTCCAGGCCCTGTTCCAAAAGCTCTTTGTAATCCTCATCACCCGCGTATCTTGCCGCGTACATCCAGTTGGCATAGGCATATTCCGATGGATACGCGCTGTTGTAGGCTTTCCATTGCCCGGCTAATTCGTTATAAGTTTCATTATCATAAACGACCAGCCGCTTACTCACAATTTCTTCGGGACGGACAACCTCCTCGGCGTTTAGATACAAAAGCGGTAAAATGACGATTAAAGCCGTCCCTACGATTTTCGAAAGTTTTAAATGATCTTTTTTCATGGCTATGTCTCCTTTCTAATATAACAATCCCGAAAGGGGAGAAAAGTTCAAAATTGAACTAAAATAATTTCGCTAGTGGGCGAAAAACTGAGTTATTCGATTTATTTTCATGTGTCATCGGATGAAACTATTGTGAATTGATTACAGTATTATTATTATTACATCGGAGGATAACGTGAGATTAAACGCGACGATACTGATTAGCGGCATGGCCCTGATGACCGTTCTTTCATATGATGACTGTCTATGCGCCGCCAATATCAGCGATCACCAAATCGAGATAATCGAAAAGGCCGATTCTTCGGCCGCTGATTCGTCATACCAGGGCAGAATCAGGAAATACGCGCTTAAGATTATTTCGGATAAATCCGAAACATTCGAATTGAATATCAAACTTCCTGCCGGCAATAAATTCAATCATGCCGCCCCGTTTGATATAAAGGCGTCTTCAGATAAACCGGAGATTATAGAAATCGGCGAATACGATATCAAGAGAGGCACGAGGAAACTCAAATTGCCGGTTAAAGTTAAACCGGGTGAAGCGACTTTAAATATCGATTTGAATTTTAGTTACTGCGGTATCGTAAATAAATCCTTATGCTATTTCTAGGATATTCGTCTGGAAATCCCGGTTGAAATAACTGAAAATGGCAGCGATAAATTTGCCGTTAGATATGAGGTGTATGAATAAAGCGGTAAGTCTATTTTAAAAGCGTGCCTTTGATAATCTGAGAGTTTTCGCTATCCGATAGTTTGAACAGATATATCCCCGAGACAGCATCTTCGCCATCGTTGTTTTTACCATCCCAGATAATTTCACCGGTGTTTTGATTATCAGTAATCCGCCAGTTTCGGACAAGTCGGCCGGCGATATCGTATATTTCCAAATCAGCGCTTGAATTTGCAGGTGATGAGTATCGTATCAGGGTATTATTATTGAAGGGATTTGGATAAATTTGGTTAATATAGAAATCGTTAGCTATTCCCGGTGCTATGTCGATTTTATTCACAATTTCCGAAACATACTCGAAATTATATGTTGGGTACTCACCAAGCCCGCAGACTAACGCCGCGGTGTAATCATTTGGATCATAATGATGAGTATCCCATTGCGAATCAATCCCCAATGAAGCCCATTCAAGGGAGATATTGCCCGGCGCCGAATATTCAAACCAACCAAATCCCGATTCTGCTTCGTTCTGATTATAAATATTAATCATCACCCAATCGGAACAATTAAAGGCGACATACTTAGCGGCCCAGCTTTGTACCCCCGTAATATTTCCTTCACCGGGATGATCGTTGAAATGTTGACTTATGTGAAACGCGGGGGGATCAATTGAATAATAGACATAGTGACTATCCGGGTATGGCATATCCGCGCCGCCTCGGCCGTGATAAAAATTTGCCGCGGTCCAGTCGAGGAAAATCGATTCGAATGGCTGAGAATAACCCATATTTATCAGAGCCATCTGTACGCCACCAACCGAGTTTTGTTGCTCCTGGACGATTGTTCTGATAGTCTCAGCGCCGCCATAGTGATCTGATAAATATGTGAAAAACATGAAAGTCTTGATATAATCGGCGAATTGGTTATCCCATTGAGTCAAATCATTATTGGGATTATTCGGAAAACTTACCAGCGGATCGGGCATGCCGAAAAGAAGCATGGCGTACTCGGCGCAGCCCTCATCCACCCAGCTCTCCTCGTTGGGATCGGCGGCCCAGTGTATCATATGTTCGAACTCATGAGCCAGGACAGATATCCGAATCGGCGATACCGGGTCGCCGGGATGGCACGACATGTAGAACATCTCGACCTCGTTGGAATGGCCGCCCATATCCTGGGCTTCCTCCTCGGTATACTCGTTGAACACGGAGAAATAGCCATCAAAAACAGAACCCTGGTATGATCCGAGTTCGCTGTAGAAAATATATATATGATCATCATCATCCAACTCGTCCGGCGGCTGGCCGAAATTTTCGGTATCAAGCTCATAGATTCCGGAAGTTGAATCGTTATAGGTGCCCTCTTCCCAGTAATACGCCACCTGAGCGACATCATCTGAATCCATATGCACATTCCACTGATCATCGGCGACGAATACATAGGCATGTTCGGTAACCGCCCGGCAGGTGGCCGGAACCAATATCCATTGCGGCGGCATAATCGACAGATCCCAGTTCCAGAATGTCATCGTATCACCGACCTCGTGAAGGATTATATCATTTACCATCGGCTGATTGTTATGCGGCCGGCCGTATTTCTCATGAAGGTCTATTTTCGCTTGATCGAACAACGAGGTCATACATCGCGG
>JAAEQD010000268.1 GCA_024231855.1 Candidatus Zixiibacteriota bacterium | reverse complement strand
TTCTGTCATTGAGGGTTAAGATTAAGAAAAATGACCATCGATATCCAGGCCGCTCGACAATCGTTTCAAGCGCGTCTACAAAAAAAATCAAAAGAGCGCGAAATAATCAGGGGAAAAGCGCTGCAAGCGGCGCGTACCATCGCCCCGACAATTGTAGCCAAATATCCGGCCGTTAAAGCCGCCTATCTCTTTGGCTCTATCCTTCGTCCTGGCGCATTTCGCCCAGACTCTGACATCGATATTGCCATCGAGGGCGGCAGCGCCGAAGATTATTTTGCTCTTTGGCATAAGTTGGAAGACGCCCTACCCGATTGGTTTATAGATTTGCGTGATCTCCCGCCTGACACCCGCTTCACCCGGCGAGTTCATGAGACAGGAGAAAAAATTTATGGTTGAGCAAATTCGCCTTTTGCAAGCTGATATTAGAGATAGACTAAAATCTATTGAAGAGGTCTACAAACAGATAGATGAGTTGGGTAGAAAAGCCACCGAATCCGAGCATGATATTGTCATCGGCTACTATCTTAATGTTCTTT
>JAAEQD010000267.1 GCA_024231855.1 Candidatus Zixiibacteriota bacterium | reverse complement strand
GCCAGGTGAAGCCACCGTTGATAATCAGGAATATGCCGAGAACAGGCATCGTGCCCAAGCCCAACCCGGCAGCCAGTTCGGCCATACCCAAACCGAGCTTGGTTATGTAGCTGGTATACCAGAGCACAAAAACCGCGCCCATGATGAAAAACGGCAAGAGATACAAACCTCGGATAATGACGAAGTATACCCCAATAGGCACAGCCAGGAAGAAAGATATAAGCCCTAATTTCAAAACTGAAGAAGCGGACAATTTTCCGCTTGGTAAAAATCCGCTTCCTCCGGAAAACGGCGTGGATTTTGCTTTTAGATCGATGCCTGTCTTATAATCGCTGTAATCATTTAAGGTATTGACACTGATATGTAAAAGCAGCAGGCCGATAAATGACAGAATCAAATTTAACGTATTAAATTCGCCGCCATATAAAGCCATCCCCATACCAAGTATAACTAAAATCGGCGATAGGACCAAAAACTGCGGCCGAGTTTCCAGAAAATATGTTTTCGCGCTCAAATTACCTCCTATTTAAACATCCTATTGAAGCGATTAAAATGTAACATTTATCTGTTTAAATCAAGAGCATTTTCAAAAGTTCCTCTATTTATATCCAAGGCAACGAGTTATAATAATACTTGACAGATATTATCACTTTATATATAATTGTTAATGGGGAAGCTTAGATAGGATTATTACCAATTCTACAAAGGAGGTACCCTAGCGTTGTCTAACGCCAAGAACACTTCGCTGATTTCACTGGAATAAATGAGAGAAACGATGTTTTAATAATTTACGCTTATCGCGGGAGGTTAATATGAAAGGATTAATTCCGATTATTTGGATTGTATTATTGCTGATGGTGGTTCCTTCCCTAGCAATCACAATTCATATTCCGGCCGATTACACCACAATACAGGCTGGCATAAATGCCGCAAACAATGATGATGAAGTATTGGTTGCTGACGGTACTTATTCGGAGCATATCGATTTTCTAGGCAAGGCCATCGTGGTTATAAGTGAAAACGGCGCCGAGGCAACATTCATTGAAAAAGTATATGATGATCAAACTATCGTGAGTTTCGCAACCGGTGAAGATGAAAATTCGGTCCTTGACGGATTCACGGTGAGGAACTCATATGACCAGGCGGCAATTATTTGCGATGGAACTTCACCTGTGATTAAAAACTGCATAATTGAAGATAACTACAATATAATCTATAGTCCAAGCTCAACGGGGGGCGGTCTCCTCTTTAGAAACAACGCCGCTCCGAGGATAACAAAAAATATCTTCCGCGACAACTACGCGATGCATGGCGCCGCTATAGCCGGATATGGCTGTGATGAATATCATCAGGCTTTGATAGACTCCAATTACATTCACAATAATGAAACCCATAATAACGGCGCCGGATTTCATTTTTACGATTGCTCGTTTATTTTCAAACATAATCTTGTATTTAACAATATAGCGGGGGTAGCCGGAGGCGCGGGAAGAATTGACGCTCGCGGTGGAATAATAGAAAATAATGCGATATGTAACAATGCCGCCAGCAGTCTTGCCGGCGGTATCTTTACCGATGGGAATTCAACGGACACCTATATCAGGAATAACATTTTTTATGGCAACGACTTCTACGGATTCTATGTGGCCAGCGGCAGCAATTTCCATCTTCTATATAATTGTTTCTACGCCAACGTAAGCGGTCCTTATTTCTATATAAATCCCGAAGAGGGCAATATTCTTGTGGACCCGCTCATGATTGATCCTGAAAACGATGATTATAACCTTACCGGAAGTTCGCCATGTATTAACGCCGGCGATCCATCATCACCACAGGATCCTGATGGTTCCAGGGCCGATATCGGAGCGTTGTATTATCACGAAGAGACTCCTGAGGAACTTTTAGAATGGATTGGCTCTATTACTACCCCCGGCAACACATACGGCGTCGATGTGGTCGGGCAATACGCTTACACTGCCGATTATTACGAGGGGATGTCGGTAATCGATATTAGCGATCCTGTCAATCCCGTTATTGTCGGCCGCGAATCTATGCCCGGCCGAGCTCTGGATATACGCGTGAACGGCAATTACGCCTATTGCAGCGATGACGGAGAAGGCAGCCTCAGTATCGTTGATATTTCCGATCCGGCCAATCCTACATTGACCAGTACCCTCTATACCACAGACCGGGCTTATAGCCTGGATGTTATTGGCGACTATGTTTTCGTTGCAGATGGCGGAGCTGGTGTTCAGGTTGTCGATGTGTCCGATCCTTACAACCCCATAATAATCGATAATATAGCTTTTCCCACAGGCGGAGTTTTTGTAGAGGGTAATTTAGGTTATATAGTAAATAATTCAACTGGATTGATAATAATTGATATAACTGACCCATCAAACTGCATAACTCTTGGAACCACTGCCCTATCGGGAGATCCGCATAAGGGAGTCAGGGTCAGAGATGGATATGCCTATGTCGCGGTCTATCATGCAGGCCTGGAAGTTATCGATGTG
>JAAEQD010000266.1 GCA_024231855.1 Candidatus Zixiibacteriota bacterium | reverse complement strand
TTATTACTGCCAGGTATGAAGCTTTCTCATCAACGATTTCAAGACCGTTATCCTCGATAATCGGAACCACTGTATCTAACGCTTTTTCCTTGCTGATAGCCTTACCCGGTTCAGCAGCGCCGGCCGCGTCCGGGTCAACCTTGCCTCGCACATCGATGATCATCCCGCTTTCATCGAAAGTAAACGTATATTTGGTGCCGCAAACTCCGACATCATCGACATACTGACGAAAAACTACCCTGGTTTCGTCAGAATCTTCTATCACCTTATTAACCAGCATTTCTTTTCGCGGATATTCAAGGCCTAATGTATCTTTTCTAAATTCAAAATACTGATAAGCTTTCTCAACAGGCTCTTCAGCGGTTATGCCTTTATTAAATCCTACTACAAATCTTTCGGCCGGTCTACGGCGCCGATATTTTTTCAAATCCTGTATTTCATAATCATCCGGGACTATATTAAAATGAAGAGTTTTAAAAACCGGATTGAATTCCTTATGGTCGGCAGTGCGAAATACCGCGCCATTTTCATCACCGGGCAGTATCCTGCTGACCGTACAAATAACACTCGTATCCCTAACGGGCTCAAATATGAATGACGCGATCTGTTTCCAACTATGGCCCCCTGTATTAAAAATACGGTCATTCTTGCTTTTACAAATAATAGTGTAAGAATTATAATCATCACCCTGAAAAGAGTCCTTGTTCTGTTTCCATTCGATTTCCAGGTAGTTTGCATATCTGTCTGTTAATTCTACTTTTTTAAGCTTCCGGATAGGCTCCTTTTCCACGGCTATCGAAATCGCAAATGACTCTAAATCCTCATCACACTTCACGTATACCGGGATTTCAAAATCTTCGCCCCGTTTTACTATTATATGTTGTCGGTCCAGTTGGCCGATAATAACAGTATCAGGAGAATAATGAAAAATCTTGAAAATCGGATTGAATTCTTTCTGGTTGGCTATGCGAAATACCGCGCCGTTTTCATCGCCGGATTTTATCAGACTGACAGTACAAACAGCGCTTGTATCCTCTACGGGTTCAAATATGAATGATGCTATCTGCTTCCAAACACGGTGTGTATTAAAAGGACGGTCATTCTTGCTTACGCAAAAAAGAGTATAAGAATTATACTCATCACCCTGAACTGACTGTTTACTCTTTCCCCATTCGATTTCTAAACGTTTAGCGAATTCATCTGTTAATTCTACTTTTATAAGTTTCCGGATTGACTCTTTTTCCACGGCTATTGAAATCGTAAATGACCCTATATCCTCGTCACATTTAATAAATACCGGGACTTTGAAATCTTCTCCCGGTTTAACTACTATATGCTGTCGGCCAAATTTCCCGATGCTAACAATATCAGGAGAATTCGGATCAACAGAATCGGCGATGACCGGTGTAATTAATAATGCTACAAATATGGTTGTACACAAGGTTTTCAGACATTGATTTTTCATCATTCCCTCTCTTTAAAGTTATACCAAGATAAGCAAACTGCTCCATTTATTCAAGAATTTCTTTTTAATTGGACTAGATATAAGCAGTATTGTGTCAATCTCCACCGGCCGGCTCGAAGTTTACATTTCTTAATGCCTCGGTTGTATCTATATGCAATTCAGGCAATAAAAACCCGTCAAGACACTAAAATCTTAAAATGAATGAAAAAAGTAGTTGAAATTGGCCGAATTAGGCAATATATTAGCCACGTAGTCAATCAATAATTGGAAAATGAAATTTGAGTTGTAGTGAGTAAGCAGTAGTGGTGTTTTAGGAATCTAAGTAGTTAAAATGAGCAAAATTATCGAAAAAACCCAGGAATGGCTGGAAGGTCAGAATCTCGAGTTCACGGTTCAAGCCGAGACATTTATTATCGATGGCGATGGTCCCAAACCGTTCAAGTACATCCCCAACTTCGTTATTGTCGGCAAGCGATTTCACAATAAAGTGATTATAGTCGAACCGGTGACATCATTTGCTCCCCAGGGCGGGTTAAAACGTGTTCAGGCGTTCAGACGGCAATTCAAGGAAAAATACCATATTATCCTGATTACGAAAACCCGGATGCTGGACCGAATCCCCGAGAGCGCTTACGATCAATTAGTGGTTTTCGAGGAAATCGACAAAACGAAAATCAGGCTTCGTTAAAGCCATCCCGGAAAACTTTTAGGAATAGTCAGAAGTTATTGTACAAGTATGTCAGGACTGTTGACTAAGGACTATATTTGTTCTATATTCTGACGATTAGAAGATAGGTTATGGAAAAACGAGATTACTACGATGTGCTGGATATCTCAAGGGATGCCGGCGATGACGACATAAAGAAGGCTTATCGCCAGAAAGCCCTCAAATATCACCCCGATAAAAATCCCGGCGATAAAACCGCCGAGGAGAAATTCAAAGAGGCCACCGAGGCTTACGAGGTCTTAAAAGACGCTCAAAAGCGGCAAGTCTATGACCAATATGGCCATCAGGGACTTTCAGGCGGTGGATTCGGCGGCTTCGGAGCCGGCGGCTTCGGGTTCGATTTAAGTGACGCCCTGCGCGCGTTTATGCAGGATTTCGGCGGCGGATTCGGATTCGAAAGCATGTTCGGCGACAGCGGTTCATCCAGACGACGGGGCGGTCCGCAGAAAGGCCGTGATCTTCAGATTAGGCTCGAACTCACGCTTGAGGAAATAACCGGCGGCGTGGAAAAGACTATCAGCGTTAAGCGGTTAGTGGCCTGCGATACCTGTAGCGGCAACGGCTGCGAATCGGGCACTAATCTCAAGACCTGCCCCCGATGTAACGGCAGCGGCCAGCAGCAGACTGTCAGCCGAACGATTCTGGGCCAGATGATGAGAGTTACATCCTGCCCCTACTGCAACGGTACCGGTCAGATTATCGAGAAGCCCTGCCTGGATTGCGCCGGCAACGGCCGGGTTCGGGGCAAGACCAAGATCAAGGTCAAGTTTCCGGCGGGGGTATCATCGGGCAACTATATCCCGGTCAGGAATTCCGGGGATGTCGGTCCGCGCGGCGGCCCGGCCGGCGACCTGATGGTAGTCGTCGAGGAGAAAGACCATCCCAATTTCACCCGTCACGGTGATGACATAGTCTGCGAACAGGCGATCAGTTTCAGCCAGGCGGCCCTGGGCGATCAAATCGAGGTACCCGCTTTAGATGGCCGAATCGATCTCAAGATTCCGGCCGGCACCCAATCGGGCAAGATATTCCGGTCGCGCGGCAAGGGTATCCCCCATCTCAACGGCTACGGCCGCGGCGATGAGTTAATCCGGGTACTGGTGATCACGCCCAACAAACTCACCACCGAAGAAAAAGAGCTGTTCGGGCAACTGGCCAAACATCAGAAACACCGCCCTCTGAGAGCCGATAAATCGTTTTTCGAGAAGTTGAGAGAAACGCTGGGCGTTTAGGAATTAAGTACTTCAAAAATCTTCTCAGACTGAAGGGAATTCCAGAAAATCCGGTACTCCACCCATCGGGTGGGAAAGTCCCGAGAATGCAGAACAATTAATCTGGCTCACCCGATGGGTGAGGTACCCCGTTCCACAATCTAAACTTTCTATGGAATAAACACGCTACTTACTGGTATAATTAATGAATATGAAAAGTATAACTACTTTAATAGTAATGTTATTAATTGCACTTATGCTAAGTTGTGCTTCAAGGCAAGGGAAATATGTAGACTATTATTCTGAAATGTTCAAATATTATAACAACCGCGCATTTGATCATTTCCCTGAAGATATATTTATACAAGAATATGGATTTTCTCTTTTACAGATACGATGGTATTCTCATTTAATGAATGCTTTAGAAGAGCCCTCGATTTATCAACAAAAAAACAACGATATCTGCAAAGTGTTTAGATTTACATGGTTAAGATCCTTCCATAAACCAATCGCTGTTCGTCTTGTAGTTAACAATGACAGTACAGGTGTAATGTATATTAAGAAATCAGACGGTCGTGGTGGATATTCTTCGGGTGAATTAATTATCAATAATATAAAAGAACTCGTAGAAGTGAAAACATTAAATTTCCTATACCTGCTTGAAAATCGTCATTTCTGGGAATTGCCTATTCACGATCCGGAAGATTTACTTGGACGTGACGGTGCGCAATGGATAGTCGAAGGATTGTGGGAAGGCAAATATCATATCGTCGACAGGTGGTCACCCATAGATGGCCCTGTTAGGGATTTGGGATTATACCTGTTATTTCTTAGTGAATTGGATATATATGAGGGGGATATATATTAACCGGGTACCCCGCCCAACGGGTGGGAAAGCCCCAAGAGTACAGACCGAATAACCTCACTCATCTGATGGGTGAGCTTTCACGTTCCACAATCCAAACTTTCTTTGGAATAAATACGCTGTTTTCGAGTATTATATTTAGAGATAATATACTGGCAGCGTAGATACAAGTTCAGGGGCCTTGCCCTCCTGACGCTAATTAATTTATATAAACTTATTGGGCTTTATTGCGGTATAAAATTTAGATATCTTATGATAGCTAAATAGTTCTTTCTCAAGGAGGATGATATGAATAAGATCGGTATCGTATTATTAGTAGTGTTAGCATTTTATATTGAATCTGATGAACTTTTTGCTCAGGATAAAATATATCTTACGCCATTTAACAATAGACAAGATATAGGGCCACACTCTATCACAACTTTAAATATTGATAATGATGGAATAAATGATCTGGTCGTTACGATGCATTGGGCTAATAGAATACATACATATTCCAGCAACGGTGATGGCACTTTCCAATTTCTTGGTATGTATTTAACGGGATCTTTTCCTTCAGGAATGGTAACGGCGGATTTAAACAATGATTATTACACTGATATTATCGTTGCTAATTCTGGAAGTCGGAATGTTTCCGTCTTCATTAATAAAGGGAATGGCTTATTTCACTCCTCATCATACTTTGGCGCTAATGAAAATCCATCTCACTTATGCGTAAATGATTTTAATGATGATACCTATAAAGATATAGCGGTAACTAACCGGGATTCTAACAATATTTCCATTTTGCTCAACGATGGCAGCGGTTCATTCCTGCCCAAAGTTGATTACGCGGCTGGAGACAGGCCAACCGGGATATGCTCCGCGGATTTTAACAATGATGGATTCGCGG
Source organism: Candidatus Zixiibacteriota bacterium (assembly GCA_024231855.1). Taxonomy (GTDB): domain Bacteria; phylum Zixibacteria; class MSB-5A5; order UBA10806; family 4484-95; genus JAAEQD01. The sequence continues at coordinate 5,457 of JAAEQD010000266.1, read as the reverse complement.
ATATCGCGGTTGCCAATTTTAATTCTGATAACATTCTGATAATGCTTAATAATGGTTGGGGAATATTCAATACGAATCTTGACTTTCCTGTAGATAGCGGCCCGGGGTCGATATGTGCTTCTGACATAGATAGCGATTCGGACTTTGATTTAATAGTTGCCGGCGAGAATTCGAACATTATTTCAGTGATTATTAATAATGGAGACAACACTTTTCAAAGCCCTATTAAATATAGAACCGGAGATCAACCCAAAACCGTTTACACATTCGATCTGGAAAACGATGGAGATGATGACATATTTGTTACGAATTACCTCTCGAATACGATTTCCTTGTTTAAAAACTCCGGAACAGGTGATTTAAGTCATAGAAGAGACTTTAAGTGCGGAGCGACTCCATTAGCATTATGTGCCGCTGATTTCGACTCGGATGGTTTTAGCGATTTGGCCGTTACTCATTTTGACGTTGAAAAATTTTCTATTCTATTAAATTCATTTAATCATTATCTCCCCGGCGATGCTAACATGGCTGACGACGCCTGGCCCCCACAAGTTATCGGCAGCGATGTGACATACCTGGTTAATTACTTCATGCAAATGAATATCGGCTGCATGTTAAGCGGATATTTTGCTTCGGCGGACGCGAATGGCGATTGCCGGGTTATTGGCAGCGATGTGACTAAACTGGTCAACTACTTCCACGGTACAGCTGGTTTATCCCATTGCGTAGATTATCCTACTGCCTGGCTAAAGCCGGATGATTTGCCGGTAGAATCACCTTTAGGTTGGCCGAATTGTGATAAATAAATCACTAAATGGCGGCGCGGTCAACGTTACCGCGAACGCTGCCAGTCGGCTTCGGCTATGAAATGCTCCAACTTCTGCCAGAGCGATTCCAGTTCGCAACGCATCAATATCAGATCGTGTTTTTTACCTTTAATATCCGTAACATAGTTATGGAGTACAGCTTCCTGGCGGAATCCCAGCTTCTTGAATGTGTCCTCGATTCCGGCCTGGGGCTTGGCGAATTTGACCATGATCTCTTCGACATTTTTACTGGCGGCGAGTGCGAATAATTCACGCGACATCAGTGTGCCCAGACCCATGCGCTGGTAGGGACGGGCTACGATCATTCTCAGCTCGGCGATATGTTCTTTCCAGGTGTGGCTTTCCGATTCCAACGATCCATCGGCGACGATTTTCCCATTGGCAATAGCAATCAGGCGAATAATTTTGTGCTGATTAATCGACCTGATTCTATTTTCGACAATTTCCTTATTAGTGACATCGACTCTTAAATACTCTCTGTCTTCTTCGGGTAGCTCCCGGAAAAATTCCAGTGACATATCGAGATCAGCCACTGTCAACGGCCGTATCTCGACTTCGGCGCCTTTCTTTAACATTAGTTTCTTTTGCATAATACAATCCTTGTTTAAAGATTATAAAACCATTCAATTCCCCACCATGATATCAATTGTCTCAATTCAATTGTCTGTACAGTAATAATATATATGATATTATGAAGAAAATCAAGCTAAAACTGTTTTAAAAGACAACATATCATCCTTGACCAATTGTCAGTTAAGATGATATAGTCATTAAAATAATGCTGTCATTGCGAGGAGGCCATTGGGCCGACGCGGCCGGACAAAGTCCTTTTATTCATCCGTTGCCAAATTCTGACAGATTACTTCGTCGTTTCACACCTCGTAATGACCGCCGTATTTAATAGATTCCCGTCATCAAGATCCAATGGATTTTCACGGGGATGACATGATGTTTGGTAACTTATGGGCGAACCGCGCGCGACCAATAGATGATTGGGGATAATTAATGCGAAGGATACTAAAAATGATATTTATAATCGTTGGAGCCTTACTAATAATCGGCACGGTGGCATTTGTCATATCGACAGACAATCTCGCTCAGTTCGGCGCCGGCGCCAAGGGCGAACGGTTGGCGAAAATGAAACGTTCGCCAAATTTCGATGGCGAGAAATTTATTAATCCGGTCGAGACGAGTACGAGCTGGGATTTCGGCCAGTTTCTCACTATGGTCAAACGAAGTTTTTTCGGCAAAGAAGAACGATCGCCCAAAAAACAAATCGATATCGTTGAGCTGGACTCATCTTCGTTTGATGGCTATTCCTCTCATGATTTAAGGGTCACTTGGATGGGGCATTCCTCGATATTTCTGGAAATCGACGGCTTCAGGCTTTTAATCGATCCGGTCTGGAGCAAGCGCTGTTCGCCATCGAGCCTGGGCGGACCGGAAAGGTTCCATCCTACGCCGATTGCCCTTGATGGTCTGCCGGAACTCGATGCAGTCCTGATCTCGCATGATCATTACGACCATCTAGATAAAGACGCGGTATGCCGATTGGCAGAAACAGGTGTCAGGTTCATTATCCCGCTGGGTGTGGGCGCTCATCTAGAGCGATGGGGCATCGATCAATCACAGTTTACCGAAATGGATTGGTGGGATTCGGGTTCGCCAAACAACAGCAATTTGACTATTACGGCGACCCCCGCCAGGCATTTTTCGGGGCGAGGATTATTTATCGGAGCCAACAACACGCTCTGGCTGTCATGGGCTATAATCGGCCCGAAGCATCGGGTGTTTTTCAGCGGCGACACAGGCGAATTCCCCGGACTGGCTGAAATCGGCGACAAATTCGGGCCATTCGATTTAACGATGATCAAATGCGGCGCCTATGATCCGTTGTGGCCGGATATCCATCTCAACCCCGAGCAGGCTGTTCAGGCGCACCTGACGCTTAAAGGCGAAATCTTGCTGCCCATCCACTGGGGTACTTTCAATCTAGCTTTCCATGATTGGTTCGAGCCCCCGGAGAGAATATGGAGAGCCGCCGAATTACATCAGGTGAAAGCGATTTTTCCCCGGCCGGGGCAGATCGTTTCGATTGCCGATCCGCCGACTGTTGATTATTGGTGGCGGGAGTATAAATAAGATGATTAACGAATTGTTGCCGAGTATGGAGACCCGCCAACAAATGTGATTTATGTACTGTCGGACCTCTATACCAGACGGCTAAACTCGATTATCGAGGAAACAGGTCGAGTATACCCTATACAATGGCAAAGCCATTGTCATTCCCATGAAAATGGGAATCCAGGGGCGGTGCGGAACGCTGTGATATGCAACTAGATTCCCGCCTCCGCGGGAATGACAGGCTAAATGGGGGTGACAGTAAAAACATTGGCCGCGGCGCAAATGCTTGGAAGGAAAATTATGATAGATAAACAATACCAGAAAATCTCAATCGCCTGCTCGGATAATATAATCGAGGCGCTCTCGAATTTCCTTGTTGAACGTAGCGGCGATGGCATCTTGATAGATGATGAATCCGACAAAATGACAATCCTCACCGCTTATATCGATTCCGAGGTAAACAAGCCATTTGACGAACGTGAAATCGAGAACTATTTCGAATCGATAAAGGAATTTTTCGATAATCCTAAATTTAAGATCATCGAACTGGATTATATACCGTCCGAGGATTGGCTGGCCGAATGGAAAAAAACGTTCCACCCGATTCATGTCACCGACAGAATTGTCGCTTGCCCATCCTGGGAAAAATATGATCAAAAGCCCGGTGAAATCGTAATCATAATCGATCCCAAGATGGCGTTTGGCACCGGCCATCACGAGACTACCGCCCAATGTATGCTGGGACTGGAGATGCTTCGACCTATCGATCAGCGGGTACTCGATTATGGCTGTGGAACAGGACTTCTGGCGATAGCGGCCGCTAAAATGGGCGCCGCTGAAGTAATCGCGGTCGATAACGACCCGGAGGCCACATCCTGCGCCCGGGAAAATTTCGTGCTTAACGATGTCGAGATCGAATTGATCGAAGCCGCCGATTATATCGCCGATCCGCCGGTTGATATAATAACCGCTAATCTCAATATCGGGCTGATAATCGAGGTGTTCGAGGAGCTTTCCGCCTCGCTCAAATCCGGCGGTCATATCATATATTCAGGCATTCCTATCGATGATAGACAACGTTTACTGGACTTTATCTCGGATAAGCCTTATGATATTATCGATGAGTTAGCCGACACCGAATGGGTCAGTTATATTGCCGTGAAAAGATAGGCGGACAGCATGGAAATCAAGGCGACGAACTTTATAGTCTCCCCTAACGCTGTAAATGATAATATGTTAAGTCTCGATGAGACTGAATCTCATCACTTGGCCAAGGTATTCCGGGCGCAAAAAGGCGATTTGTTTTACGCTATCGATGGCCAGGGTCGGAAATACCAGGCGGTCATCAATTCGATCACCATCAGCAAAGTTACGGCTGAAATAATAAAGACCACCCGTCTGGAAAACGAGCCGCTTCTGAAGCTGAGCCTGGCGATGGGCCTGTGCCGACCGGCCAAGATCGATTTCATAGTCGAGAAAGGCACCGAGATCGGGGTCAGCCATTTTCACTTTTTCAGCTCGGAGAAAACCTTGGCCGATGATTATATCGACCGCTCGGCTAACAAGAAAATCGCCCGCTGGAAAAAGATAGCCACAGCCGCCGCCAAGCAGTCACTTCGTACAATTGTACCACAGATTCATCCGCCGGTGGCGTTCGCTGATATCCTGCGGCTGCCAATCGACTACCATCTCTCCCTGATAGCCGATATGACCCACCAGCCGTCATCGCTTGACAACCTGTTCACCGACCAACCACGCGAGGCGCTGATTCTGGTTGGTCCCGAGGCGGGACTGTCGGCCAAGGAAATCGATAAGGCGTTGGATGTCGGTTTCAAGCCGATCAAACTCGGTCCGCGCCGTCTGCGAGCCGAAACCGCCGCCATACTATTCGCCTCGCTGGTGATGGAAAAAGCCGGCGAGATATAAAGGAATTATGTGTAATAATCGCTGCAAAAAGATAAAAAAAAGCGACGGGCAGTGTAAGAATCACTCAATTGAAGGAAGTGATTTCTGCTATATTCATACTTTAGGAAAGCTGAACAAAAATATCCCATTTTATAAAAACAGCGCAGTTCATTTCATAGTAGCGATAATAGCTTTAACATTTACGATTATCCAAGTGACAACAAGCAGAGAAAGCGAAATTGTTCATTTATTGAGGGATTTAGATGAAGCTAATCATAAAGATTTATTACTAAAGTACCCTGGTGGGTATATACTATTTGCGTATGATAGATTCGAGTTTGTTCAGCCACCTATAAATAGAGCATTAGAAGAATATGAAGTTTATTTTGTTAATTCTGGAATTAAAAATATTACAAAAAATAGTATATCTATTCTATTGCCTGAAATATACCCAAAGGATTCTACAAATGTTTTCAGAGGTAATGTAATGAATCTAACATTCCCAAGACGAGTGGGATTTAGCTGTCCACACACTGGTGTAGATTTTTATGATTACCCTACCGAATATTATCCATATATTGAATTGATTTATGATGACAAT
>JAAEQD010000265.1 GCA_024231855.1 Candidatus Zixiibacteriota bacterium | reverse complement strand
CCCGGGCTGCCGGCGCCAAAGCTCGTATCGTCCATATTCCTTCGGACGTAATCGCCAGGTTTAACCCGGACTGGGGCGCGGGACTGTTGGGTGATAAGGCCCACAGTATGATCTTCGATAATTCAAAAATCAAGCGTATCGTCCCGGACTATGCCGCAAGCATCCCTTTCTCTCGTGGAGTTGAAGAAATCATGGCCTGGCATGACGCCGACCCGGCCCGACAAGTGGTGGACACTGCCTTGGACCGGCAGATGGATGAAATCATCGCGGCTTATGAGTCTCGCTGACCACAGCTCGGGCCTGGTTAAGGCTTTTCCAAGAATTAAAGTAACTATTCAGCCTGGCCGGACTGGTATCCCTTCGACTGCTACCCCTGAATAGGTACAATCGTAAATCGAAAATCGAACGATGATTTAATTAAACTTGCTTGTTTGGTGAAGTGAGTTTAAACTTGAACTAGAATTATGTGGCGGCTTAATCTTGGGTTTAGGCGCGATATCAAGCCTGAGACGTAGCCGTTTATTGGAGACTCGTTGCGGGCCGTATGAATTCTTAATACGTTAGGCTGTTCGTTTTAGAAGAAAAAATGTTGCAATGATATTATACGTTTAGTGAGGAGTTAATCTGAGTTATGATCGATGCATTAAAAAATATAACTGAAGATATTCGATCAGGTAAAAATATTCATAACTATATCCTTATTGCTCTGGCCATAATTGCTGCCTTTGCAAGTATTTTCAACTGGATTGATTCCTCTGTAATCAGT
>JAAEQD010000264.1 GCA_024231855.1 Candidatus Zixiibacteriota bacterium | reverse complement strand
GGCGGTTCGCGAACCGCCCCTACCGGCTATGATAAATCGATCATAAGGAATATGATATTGAATTAATCTTGATCCGGAATTCGGGCGTGGAAACCGCGACCCTACTGGATCCCCGCTTTCGCCCCGCGCTTCGCTGGAGCAGGCTGAAGATGACAAAAAAGGGGCAGAGGATGATAAAAAAAGGGGCAGGCAAGGAATGTCTGTCCCGCGATCACTATATACTTTGCGGTCTTTGCGTCTTTGCGAGAAGATTCGGAATTGTATAATACACCCACAAACAAGTTTGTGTGTGCACGACATTTATACTAAGGGTAGAAAGGATAATTCGTTTGTAGGGGCGGTTCGCGAACCGCCCCTACAGGAAATTTACATATAAAGATATATAAAAACAACCTGTGTTGGGTACTGGGCGTGGAGACCAAGACCTTACCGGGATATATACAAATTCGGGAAACAAAAAAACCCCGTTCGTAATGAAACGGGGTTTTTTTCTGTATTAGCTCGGGTAGATTATTTCTTCTTCAAGTAAGTTGGATCGCCGGGATCGTTCTGATTACGACCCCATATTCCCTTGACACCCGGGAAACTAGAGTTAGTATTCTCTTCATCAGCAGGATACATGAAACGTCTCGGGATATCGAGTGTTATACTTGATTCTATTTCGGGATATCCTGTCCGTTTCCAATCATTCCAGCTCTGCGGATTCATGAATAATGCCTTGTATTTCTCGAGCATGATCGCCTCGAGAAGGGGCGTTCCGGTCAGTCCGGTGTAACGAGCGATTGAGTTTGCCGTAAGACCGAACTTGTCTTCACAGACGCCAAGCGCGGTATTCAGTGTAGCAAGCGCTCCCGTTTGATCGTTAGTATTATACTGGCATTCGGC
>JAAEQD010000263.1 GCA_024231855.1 Candidatus Zixiibacteriota bacterium | reverse complement strand
CACTACGATATTTAGATGCTAATTTAGATGCATATTTATTTTTGTCTATTATGAGCCGAATATGTAAAATTTCGCCTGAGTTTTTTGCCCTTAGACGAAACGGGCGACCAGTATCTCCATCGCAACCGTCTCCATCAGATCCAGTGGCTCATATCCGAAACAGAACCTGAAGAGAGTCGAAGAGAATGGGAGGGCCCTTTTTCGGCTTGTTTTTGTTCTCATTTTCTTTCTCTTGCCTTTTCGAGAGGGCGTCGGTTGACGCCGGGTGCATTCGATGCACGTCGTGAGTTCGGTAGGTATTTTCTAAAATGTCAGTTTTGGACTTTCATTCAACTAAATTCAACTAAAGCGATAGAGAGAGAGACTCGTAGTCATAAAAGTAAATTCTACCGATTTGTACTCATCAACCAATTGTTGATTGATAATTGATCGGGTATCGATCACCGAAATCCTATGATCACATTGAATTCGTTGTTGTTGTTGTTGTTGTTGTTGATATCGATTGAAAATGTCGATTAGCATCCGCACAATAATGATAGAAAATTATTATTATTGAACATGAATGCATTCCAACCATCCAAACGGAAGCTCATTTTTAGTGCCGCCAATTTGTCGGGGGCCTGTCTGGTCGAGTCCTCGGTTTCGGAGCTCTTTCTCCGAGACTTGATCGGAGGCCGCGGCATTTGCCGAGCCGATATCGGCCGCCGAACGTTGCCCGAACTTCACTTGTTAGTGCTGTCGGCGGAATCGGCCGCCTGTCAGTGCCTTCGATGCATGCCCCAGAGTGTATGCATCTGGGGTTGCCTACTGAGACCCTGCAAAGCGCTGACCCTGGATTCCGCGAGGCTGCTGCCGTCGTCGATGCCACCGCCGCTGCCGTCAACGCCCCTGCCGTGCCGCCGACGCCGCCGCCGCCGCCGTCAACGCCCCCGCTGCCGCCGTCAATGACTATCAGTAAGAACCGTAACACCAATGATAAAAATTGATT
>JAAEQD010000262.1 GCA_024231855.1 Candidatus Zixiibacteriota bacterium | reverse complement strand
GGGCATACCGTGATACGGGCATTTATCCATAAACCAGGCGGCGTGACGATTGATGATTGCAAGAACTTATCGCGGGCATATTCGGATTATCTCGATACCGATGACCCGATCGCCGGCGAGTTCAAGCTTGAGGTCTCCTCGCTGGGACTGGACCGGCCTTTGAAAGAGCCGGCCGATTACAAACGTCGCATGGGCGAAGCGGTGAAATTAGAGTTGAAGAAAAGCAGTTACCCCAAAAGAAGGGCCAGGGGCAAGCTGATAGAAATCGATGAAAAAGGTGTAACTTTGTTAATAGAAAGCCAGGAAGAGCATTTTGACTATGATAATATCATCAAGGGGAAAATTGTTTTTTAGCTTTAACCGGAGATGGAATGATGGAATATGATATACTGGAAGCTTTATCACTGATAGCCCAAGAGAAAAATCTTGAGTTGGAGTATGTGCTGGAAACAGTGGAATCAGCTCTAGTTGCGGCCGCTAAAAAGAAATTTGGTGAAAACGATACTATTCGCGCTGAAATAGACCGTCAAAGCGGCGACATCCGGATGTATTGCACCAAAATGGTTGTCATGAACGTTTCCGATCCGATTAATGAAGTGACCGAGAAACAGGCTGAGGCGTTTTATGAAGACGTCGAAGTGGGCCAGGAGCTTGATTTCCCCATAGAATTCGCCGATTTCGGAAGAAACGCGATCACCTCGGCCAAGCAGATCCTTATCCAGAAAGTCCGTGAAGCCGAACGCGAACAAATCTACGAAGAGTTTATCAGCAAAGTGGGCAATTTGATTACCGGTGCGGTTCAGCAGATCGATAAAGGAAATATCATTGTTAACCTGGGCCGAGCGGAAGGAATTATCCTGGGCAAAGAGCAAATTAAAAAGGAAAAATTCCGCCAGGGCGACCGGATTAAAGCGTTTATTATCGATGTTCAAAAAAGCAATCGCGGACCACAGATCAGTCTCTCGCGTTCCTCGCCAGATTTCCTGCGCAAATTGTTTGAGGTCGAAGTGCCGGAGATTGCCGAAAAAATTATCGAAATCAAGGCAATCGCTCGTGAACCGGGGGAGAGAAGTAAAGTCGCGGTCTATTCCAATGACGACAGGATTGACGCGGTTGGGGCTTGCGTTGGCGTTAAGGGCAGCCGGGTGCAGAATATTGTTCGTGAATTGAATAATGAGCGAATAGATATCGTGCCCTGGTCCTCGGAATCGATGATTTTTGTCACCAAGAGCCTGGCCCCGGCCAAGATTGTACATGTCGATATCTCACACGAGGAAGCGAAGATGCTGGTAGTGGTGGCCGACGAGAAACTCTCGCTGGCTATCGGTAAGACCGGTCAAAACGCCCGTCTGGCAGCCAAGCTGACCGGCTGGAAAATCAATATCATGTCCGAGACCGAATACAACGCGCTTCGCCAGACTGAGGAGATGGAGAAAGTCGATATCGAAGATGTTGAGGCTATCAAAGAGAAGATGCGTGATAAGCTGCTGTCCGTAGGTATTGAAACGGCTCAGGATATCACTCTGAAGGGCGTTGAGAAACTCGTAACTATCGATGGAGTAGGCGAAAAAACAGCCGAAAAGCTGGTTGAGATTGCCAAGGAAGCAATTAATAAAAAGATCGAAGATCTCGAAAAAGCTGCCAGCGAGGGCGAAGTCGCCAAGCCGGTCGAATTCGAATTTACGCCGGATGATAGCACCGCGCCGCGTCTGGAGGACTATTAAGCTTCTTGCGAGCTTGTTTATATACGGGAAGTGGGAATTAAATCGTCGCCAAAGAGGGAATTATGACCGAAAAAAAACGAAGAATATATGATATAGCGAAAGAACATAACGTCTCTTCCAAGGCGATGGTTGATATGATCAGAAAACTCGGCTTTGAAGCTAAGTCGCATTCCTCAACGGTCGGCCCTGAAGTTTCGCAGGCTGTGAGTAAGAAGCTGAAATCCGAGAAAGAAGAAGTTAAAAAAGGGCTGGAACGGAAAAAGAAAAAAGCGCTCGAACGAAAGAAAACCGAAGAGGAAGCCCAAAAAAGGAAAAAAGACGCCGAAAAGCGGATGATGGCCGAGCTTACCAGAAGTAAAAAGAAACCGCCAAAAAAGGGCGATGCCAAAAAAATAGACGTTCGAAAGAAAAAAGATAGAAGACGCAAGCGCAAAGAAAGAGTAGTCGACAAGAAAGCGGTTCGGGCTACATTCCGGCAAACTATGTCGAGCCTGGGAACCGGAGCCAAGCGCAAAAAATATCACCGTCAAGATAAAACCGGTGATGATACGCCGACGGAACTGACTAAAACCATCAAAGTCTCCGAATTTATAACCGTCTCCGAGTTGGCTGCCATGATGGAGGTTAAACCCGCCCAAGTCGTCGCCAAATGCATGGAGCTGGGAATGATGGCGACAATCAATCAGCGTCTCGATCTGGATACGCTGGCGACAATTGCCCTTGAATTCGGATTTAATGTCGAAGAAGATAAAATGGTCGGCGAAGATGAAGTGGTTGCCACCGAAGAGGAAAAGGACACAGTCAATCGTCATCCAGTGGTTACTATTATGGGCCATGTGGATCACGGCAAAACTTCGCTGCTGGATTATATCAGAAAATCAAACATTATCGCCGGAGAATCCGGTGGGATTACGCAACATATCGGCGCTTATGTAGTCACTCGCCCGGATGGCAAGATTACGTTCTTGGATACTCCGGGTCACGAAGCATTCTCATCGATGAGAGCCCGGGGCGCGCAGGTTACTGATATCGTCATTCTGGTTGTGGCGGCGGACGATTCGGTAATGCCGCAGACGATCGAGGCAATAGACCACGCCAGGGCGGCCGGTGTACCAATCATTGTCGCGATCAATAAAATCGATTTACCGGGCATTAATATAGATAATATCAAAAATCAACTGGCCAAGCATAACCTTGTTCCCGAGGAATGGGGCGGCAAGACTATCATGGTAGAAATCTCCGCCAAGTTCGGTCAAAATATAGATAAACTCCTGGAGATGGTCCTTCTGCAGGCCGAGATGATGGATCTTCAAGCCAATCCCAACCGCCGAGCCGCCAGCGTAGTTATAGAGGCCAAATTGGATCGCGGTAAGGGCGTTGTTACAACGGTCCTTGTTCAAAAGGGAACTTTGAAAGTCGGCGACCCGTTTGTCACCGGCATTCATAGCGGCCGGGTTCGGGCGATTTTCGATGAAAGAGGTAATCGCCTCGAGGGCGCCGGACCCTCAACGCCGGCGATGATCCTCGGCAGTGATGGTGTTCCCCAGGCCGGTGATTCATTATTTGTCGCGGCCAGCGAATCAGAGGCGAAGACCCTCAGCCAGAAAAGATTCCGCCTCAAACGTGAACGCGATTTCAGACTGATAACCAGGATAAAACTGACTGATGTTTACGATCGCATTAAGGAAGGTCAAATCCGGGAGTTGAACCTGGTAATAAAAGGCGATGTCGATGGTTCGGTGGAAGCTCTGTCTGATACTCTGTCGAAGATCAGCCACAAGGAAGTAGCGGTCAGGGTAATACATAGAGGTGTTGGCGCGATTAACGAAGCGGATGTCGTGTTGGCCGCCGCCTCTCAGGCGATTATTATCGGCTTCCATACTCACCCTAATCTCAAGGCCGCGGAATTGGCCGGCAGGGAAAATGTCGATATCAAGCTATATAAGATAATTTATGAAGTTGAATCAGATATTAAAAAGGCGCTTGAGGGATTATTAGCCCCCGAATTAGTGGAAAAGAGAATCGGGCAAGCCGAAATCAGACAGCTTATCAAAGTACCTAAACTGGGTCATATTGCCGGAAGTTATGTCAGGGAAGGCTCAATCCGGAGAAATTCAAAATGCCGTGTTACCAGGAATGATGTGACTATTACCGAGGCAACTATAACCTCGCTAAAAAGGTTTAAAGATGATGTGAGAGAAGTGCAATCAGGTTTTGAATGTGGAATTGGCTTCTCTGGGATAAGCGATGCTCAAATCGGCGATTTGATCGAAACATTTGAGGTAGAAGAGAGAACCAGGACGCTTGAGTCCGTCTAGATTGTTAATGTATGATTATTGGGGTGGTTCGATTCGGGTTGCATTTACCCGGCGCTGGTTCTTTAAAAGACAAAAGAAGAATTTTATTGTCTCTAAAAGATCGTATCAAGAATAAATTCAACGTTTCTGTGGCGGAATTGGAAGATAATGAGCTTTGGCAAAAAAGCGTAATAGGAGTGGCCGTTATATCAAACGATAAAAAGCATGCCAATGCCGTTTTAACTAAAACGACTAACCTGGTGGAAAGCCATCCGGAGATTGTGGTTTCAGAGATTCAGATGGAGTGGCTGTGAAGGATTTTTCCAGAGCGGATCGGTTGTCATCACAGATAGCCCGGGAGTTATCCGAGATATTATTATACTATCGCGCAGTGCCCGCGAATACAATAATTACCATAGTCGAGGTCGAAATGTCGCGCGATCTTCGTGTCGGAAAAGTGTATTATTCGGTTTATGGCGATGACAACGCGGCGGAAAAAGCCGATATCTTTTTCAGAGATCATCACAAGCAGATCCGCTCCGAACTGGCTGGCAAAATAAGGATTAAGTTTATGCCCGAACTCAAATTCGAATATGACCAAGCAATTGAACGAGGCCTGAGGATTAACGAACTGCTTAACAGGATAAAAAAGGATGACCGATAAAGCTGTTTTCAAAAAAATAAATGATCTGTTCAAAAAAGAGGATTATTTTCTTTTAACTTCTCATCTCGATCCCGACGGTGATTCAATCGGATCATTGATCGGTCTACGGGAATTTTTGAAGAGCCTGGGCAAGAAGGTAGTTGCTTACAATGACGGTAATCTTCCCGACAAGTATAAATTCCTTGTGGCCAATAATCAGATTCGTTTTTCCAATCAAGCCCCTGAATTCAAACCCCGGGTAGCTGTCATCCTTGAATGCCCCGAGATCGCCCGAATTGGTTTCGTTCAAAACTTTATTAATACGGATATGATAAGAGTTAATATTGATCATCACCCCAGAAATAAGTTATATGGCGATCTAAATTATGTCGATGAATCGGCCAGCGCTGTCGCCGAAATTCTATATGATATCATAAAATCCAACGGTCATAACATCTCGCCGAAAATTGCCGAATCCTTCTACGCGGCTATAGCTTCCGATACAGGTAGATTCAAATTCGCGAACACCAGTTCTAAATGCTTTTCGACGGCGTCTCAACTGGTGGAAGCCGGTGCCAATCCCAAACTGATCTCCGATAAAATTTTCTCCACATACTCCGCGGGAACAATAAAATTATTGGGAAATCTACTGGAAAACCTTGAACTACATGATAACGGTAACATCTGCATTTTGAAGCTTACGCTTGAAAATTTGAACAAGTATGGCGTGAATGTGGCGGACACCGAGGGAATAATCGATTACTCCCTGGTTATTTCCGGTGTGAAGGTTGGTATTTTATTCAAAGAGCAAGGCCCTCAATCGGTAAAGGTAGGTTTGCGTTCGCAAAATAGCATCGATATTTCGCGTTTTGCGCGTTCAAAGGGCGGCGGCGGACACGCCAATGCCGCCGGTTTCAAAGTCAATAATGATTTAAACAAAACCGTGGCAAATACGGTTGCGGAAGTGGCGGCTTATCTGAATGGTTAACGGAATTCTGCTTCTCGATAAACCTATCGGCATAAGCTCGCATGATCTTGTCAACATGGTCAGGCGAGTACTCAAGCAAAAGCGTGTTGGACACGCGGGTATTCTCGATCCGCTGGCAACCGGCTTGATGGTAATGCTTCTGGGAAAAGGCACCCTGTTTTCGCCCCAGCTTACCGGTTCCGATAAACGCTATTCCGCCGTCCTCTCATTCGGTAAATCGACCAATACCTTTGACAGTGAGGGACAATTCATTGAGGAAAAAGACCCCGGAAAACTCGATTTGAGCGAATTCAAAAGGGCGTGTGACTCATTTATCGGTAATTTCAAACAACTGGTACCGCCGTTTTCGGCCGTTAAGCTTAATGGCAAACGGATGTATAAATCGGCCCGCGACGGGGAAGAGGTGCCAGCCAAATATAAGGAAGTTAATGTCTACTCGATCGATATACTTACTTTCGATTGGCCCGATGTCAGTGTTGATATCAAATGCGGCGCTGGTACGTATGTCAGGAGTTTGGCTCACGAGCTGGGGCAAAAGCTCGGCTGTGGCGGTTATCTGAAAAAGCTGGTAAGAACCGGAATCGGCGATTTCGACCTGGATGATACTATTTCCATAGAGAAACTCGAAGAAGCGGTTGGAGCCGGCGATTTAAGCGCGGTTAAGCCATTAGTCGACGCGTTTCCGGATAGGCCAACGATTAAAATCAGATCGGAATATTGCAAATCAATCCTGGAAGGAAAACCGTTCATAAAAAGATATCTGGAACGAACCGATTACAAGGGACCCGGAGGCTGTCTATCATTACTGCTGGGACCCGAGGAAAAGGTTCTGGCGGTAGTAACCTTAAACTATAATTGGGGAAGTTATAACCGGCTGGAGGGCCGTGATGTCCTCGGCAAATACGTGAGAATCATTGATGAAGGTCATATACGGAACTAGCGCGCTCGAAGCGACAAATATCGAGGCATCCACGTTGACCGTTGGCACATTCGATGGTGTGCATAGGGGTCATATGGTTTTACTCAATCGACTAATCGAGGCGGCCGCCGAATACGATACCCCATCAGCGGTTGTTACATTCGATCCACATCCTCAAATGGTGCTTGGGTTAAGAGGGCGGACTGAAATACTTAATACTACCGAGGAAAAACTCGAGTTACTCGAAAAAATGAATTTGGATTTAGTGGCGATTTTAGAATTCAATCAGCAATTGGCCTCTCTTGAAGCCGAAGAGTTTATAAAGCGGATTTTACACGAAGATTTAAAGATGAAACACTTTGTCGTTGGTTACGACCACTGTTTTGGCAAAAGCAGGCGGGGGGATTTTGAACTGGTAAAAGCCAATGCCAGGCATTATAATTACACTTACGAGATGGTCGAGCCGGAACATAATGGCGACGGCCCTATAAAATCGAGCCGAATTCGGCGGGAACTTAAAACGGGGGATTTCGCGTTGGCCACCAAAATGCTGGGTTATCCCTATTTCGTGACCGGCGAAATCGTGCGCGGTAGAGGTGTCGGGAAAGAATTGGGATTTCCGACAATCAATTTCAATATCCCGCCGGGAAAACTTTTGCCGAAATCGGGCGTATACGCGGCCCGGGTTATCGCCGATGGCCAGACTATTCCGGGCATGGCCTATATCGGAGGACGATTAACTTTCGGCGATGAAACTATTACTGTCGAGGTTAATCTATTTGATTTCGACGGCGATTTGGCGGGCAAAAAAGTGAGAATGGTTTTAGAAAGATTTACCAGGGCGCCGATAAAATTCAATACACCTGAAGAATTGAAAACGGCCCTGGCTGAAGATGAAAAAAAAGTTAAAAAAATATTAGATTTATAAGGAGGAATTGTGCCCTTAACAAAAGAAGTGAAAGGCGAGTTGGCAAAACAATACCAACTCCATGAAAATGATACAGGTTCAGTCGAGGTTCAAGTGGCGATGCTGACCAAGCGAATCGGCGATCTTACCGGGCATTTGAAAATGCATAAAAAAGATCACCATTCTCGCCTTGGCCTATTAAAGATGGTTGGACGCCGCCGGCGCCTGTTGACTTACCTGAAAAGAAATGATCTTGAAGCATATCAGGCTCTTATTGAAAACCTAAAGCTGCGTAAGTAAGTGATTGCGATTAGAGGAAATAATGTCAGATGAGATTTATCAGGTAGAATTACCTGTAGGTGAAAAAAAGTTAACGATTAAAACCGGGCATATAGCCAGGCAAGCGGGTGGCGCGGTACTCGTGCAATTAGGCGATACGGTTGTATTAGCTACCACATGCATGGCCGACGCGCCCCGTGAAGACCAGGACTTCTTCCCATTAACCGTAGATTACCGGGAGAAAACCTATGCCGCCGGTAAAATACCGGGTGGATTTTTCAAGCGAGAGGGGCGGCCGACCGAAAAGGAAATCCTTACTTCGCGTTTAATCGACCGTCCGATTAGACCATTGTTCCCCGATGGATTTTTCAACGAAGTTCAAGTACTTCTGTCCGTTTTATCCGCGGACCAGGAAAACGATTCGGATATTTTAGGCATCATCGGCGCGGCCGCGTCGCTGGCCATATCCGAAATACCGTTCCCGACTACTATTGCCGGGGTGAGGGTTGGACGTATCGGTGGCAAATTAACTATTTTGCCTACGATTTCCGAACTGGAAACCAATGATATAAACATTATCGTGGCCGGATCCGCGGATGCGATTAATATGGTTGAAGGCGGCAGTATTGAAACTTCCGAAGACGATATGCTGGAGGCGCTCGATTTCGCCCATGATTGGATTAAAAAACTAGTCGTGGTTATCGATGAACTTAAAGCTAAATGCGGTAAACCAAAATTTGAGTTCACACCGCCTGAGATCGATGAAGAATTGGTCAAATCGGTTACGGATCTTGCGACCGATGGTGTCAAGGCGGCTAATCAGATTATCGATAAGCATGAACGCCAGGAAAAACTAAATACCCTGACCGAGGAAATTCAGCTTAAACTCGAAGAGCAATTTCCCGAAAAAGGCCGGCTAATCTCATCGCTTATTCATGATATCGAAAAAGTGGATGTCAGGCGTAAGACTCTCGAGGAAGGCAAGCGTTTGGATGGTCGCGGCTATGAAGATATTAGGCAAATCGATTGCCAGGTTGGAGTATTACCCCGTGTTCACGGAACAGCGATTTTCACGCGCGGACAAACCCAGGCCCTGGTAGCAACCACGCTTGGCACCAAGATGGATGAGCAGAAAATCGACGGTTTGCTGGGCGAATCTTTTAAGAGCTTCATGCTTCATTATAATTTTCCGCCATTTTCGGTCGGCGAGACCAGATTTTTACGGGGTCCCGGACGTCGGGAAATCGGTCATGGCGCTTTGGCCGAACGCGCGCTGGAAAAAGTTATACCGGCTGATGGTAATTTCCCCTATACCATAAGAATCGTCTCCGATATTCTGGAATCCAACGGCTCCTCATCCATGGCGTCAGTCTGCGGTAGTTCTTTAAGCTTGATGGATGCCGGCGTGCCGATTAAAAGCCCCGTTGCCGGAATTGCCATGGGCTTGATTAAAGAAGGCGACAAGCACGCGGTGTTAACCGATATCCTCGGGGCGGAAGACCATCTGGGCGACATGGATTTCAAAGTCGCCGGTACTAAAGACGGGATTACCGCCTTCCAGATGGATGTCAAGGTAACCGGAATCAGCCGCGAGGTTATGAAGCAGGCTCTCGAACAGGCTCATCAAGCCAGGCTGCATATTCTTGGCAAGATGAACGAAGCCCTGGATAAACCCAGAGAGGAACTATCGCCGTTCGCGCCCAGAATTATCTTCATGAAAATAAAAGTCTCCAAGATCGGCGAGGTGATTGGACCCGGCGGTAAGATGATACGTAGTATTATCGAAGAGACCGGCGCCAAAATCGATATTGAGGATGACGGCACCGTTCTTATCTCTTCGGTTGATCAGGCGGCCGGCGAAGAAGCCAAAGCCAGAGTCGAAAAGCTCGTGGAGGAAGCGGTGATCGGTACTAACTACACCGGTAAGGTAAGACGCACTACCAATTTCGGCGCCTTTATCGAGATACTTCCCGGTACTGATGGCATGGTTCATATCTCGGAGTTGGAAAACCACCGGGTGAATCAGGTCGAGGATGTCGTGCGGGTAGGCGATATGGTCAAAGTGAAAGTCATCGATATAGACCGTGAGGGTAAAATCAGACTTTCACGCAAAGCCGTTTTAAACGAAGATGACAAGAAATAATTTTGGTGGGACCGAATTATAAGAAAACCATCCTGCCGGATGGCTTAAGGATCATTTCCGAATCGATCCCGGCCGTAAGATCGATATCCATCGGCTTCTGGGTGGATATCGGTTCGCGCGATGAGCCTGAAGGTTTGGAGGGGATTTCCCACTTCATCGAGCATATGGTGTTCAAGGGGACCGCTTCGCGGTCACCCCTTGACATTGTATCTTACATCGAATCGGTAGGTGGTGTTTTAAACGCTTTCACCAGCCGTGAAAACACCTGTTTTCTGGCAAAAATAATCGATCTTCAATTACCCCGAGCCGTGGAAATTCTGGCGGATCTGGTTTTTAACGCTCGATTCGATAAAGATGACATTAACAAAGAAAAGAAGATAGTCCTGGATGAGATTAATGAAGTTAAAGACACGCCATCCGATCTGGTGCACGATTTCTTCGCTCAATCGATATTCGGGAATCACAATCTCGGCAAACCAATCCTGGGCAGTTCCCGAACGATCAAAGCGCTATCGAAAAATAAAATAACTTCATTCCTGGCGGCAAACTACTTGAGACGGAGGATGATGGTAGTTGCCTCTGGCAACTTGAAACATAATGATCTGGTCCGTCTCGTTAAACGCCATTTTCCTGACAGTCAAGCTAATCATGCCAGGCCTATTAAACGGGTAAAACCGGGAATTCAGCCTGGATTGTACGTGAAGAAGCAAAACACGAATCAAACTCATATCTGCATCGGCACTCCCGCGGTTAAATTCAGCCACCCTCGCCGGGCGGCGCTGTTGCTTCTTAACTCAATTCTCGGCGGAAGCATGTCTTCCAAGTTATTCCAGAAAATCAGGGAAGAGATGGGTATGGCATATACCGTGTTCTCATACCTCGATTTTTTCATGGATGCCGGAGTAATCGGTGTGTACCTGAACACCGAAAAAAAATACGCCGGGCCGGTTATCACCGCAGTTTGCGATGAATTAGAAAAGCTCAAGCAAAAGAAGATCGATAATAAGGAACTCGAATCGGCCAAGGAGCAACTGAAAGGTTCGCTGGTTCTCGGCCTCGAAAACACATCGCATAGAATGAACCGTCTGGCCAAACATGAACTGCTTCTGGGAAAATATATCACTGTCGATGAGACGATCGCCGAAATCGACAAGATTACCTCAACCCAGGTTATTAATATCTGTAATAAACTCTTTACGCCGGATAATTACGCGGTCACCGTACTCGGTCCTATTACCAGGAAAAGCCTCGAAAATAATATAAGCTGGTAACTCATGTTACGACTTCTGGGTCTGACAGGCCTGTATCTCTGCGGATGGTATATGTTCTGGCGGTTTACCGACAGACGTCCCGCTGGCAATATACTGGCCTTCCATGATATCAATGACAAACTCGATCTATCTATAACCCGTAACAGTGTTAAGGGATTCAGCGAGATAATGGAATATCTGGCGGCCACGGGCTTTCGGGGTACCAGTTTGGCTGACCAGGCAACTGAAACCGATATCGCGCTTACTTTCGATGATGGCTGGAGCGGTATCTATGAAAGCGCGTTCCCGATTCTGCGAAAACACGGTTTCACGGCGACCGTATTCGTGATCTCCGATTATGTCGGTAAAACCAGTACCTGGGATTATAAAAGAGAAAGCCATATGACCTGGTCCCAGATCAGGGAGTTGGCCAATAATGGGATCGAGATCGGCAGCCATGGCGCTAATCATATCGATATCCGCAATCTCGATAATAAAAGCCTGGAATACGAAGTGTCGGGTTCGAAAGAGACGATCGAAAACAAGCTTGGCAAGCCGGTTAACTGTTTCTCGTACCCGTTCGGTCGTTATGATAACCGGGCCATCGAAGCGGTCAAAAAAGCCGGTTATGAGAAAGCCTACGCCCTAAGCACCGATGGCGGGGCTTACGCGATCGCCCGGCGCGGAGTGTACCTTTACGACACGCCCTACTCGATTAATCGTAAACTGATGAAACAATCGGGACTCGAGCAGTGTAAAGACTATATAAATAATTCGCTGGCAGGGGGGACTATAACGTTACGAAAACTGTTTCCAAAAAAAGCGGGAGGTAAAGCATGAAACATTTTCTTTATCGATTACTAATAACCTCACTGGCGGTATTATTCGTCGCCAAGCTGCTGCCCGGTATCGAGGTCACCAGCCTGCCCGGACTGGTTCTGGCGGCTCTGATTCTCGGCTTGCTCAATGCCTTCCTGCGCCCGCTCATGGTTATCCTGACATTGCCCTTGACTGTTTTTTCCCTGGGGCTATTCATTTTTATAATCAACGGCATTATCCTGTACCTGACCTCGGCCATAGTCAGCGGCTTTGAGATATCCAGTATCTGGGTAGCGATTTTCGCCTCGATTTTGATCTCGATAGTCTCCTCGATAATGAACTGGCTGGCCAAGGGCTAGGCCGCTACCACCGCCTGTCATTGTGGGGAGCCATTTGGGGCCGCGGCAATCTGTTAATTATCATGGGCGGCAGATGTCCTCGCTTGCCTTGAGGTTAATCCCAAGGCTAATAATAATCTTGACCCAACCGCTTAAAATCGATATAGTATATTCAAACTGCTGCCCCCGTAGCTCAGTAGGATAGAGCGTCGGTTTCCTAAACCGCAGGTCGCCCGTTCGAGCCGGGCCGGGGGTATAACTAATATTCATTGACATAATAATAAAATCAAAATAAACTTGTGTAATGAAATATCCATGATGTTTTAAGAGAAAGGGATAATCAATGATAAAACCACTTGCTCTTATCCTTATCAGTCTTATGCTTGTGGGCTGCCATGCCGGATTCAGAAAGAAAATAGTCAAAGCCGAACAAAAACCTGAAAAGAAATATGATATTCCCCTTCGCCCTGACGGCTATCCGACTCAAGATGCGTTTGTCCCATATGATGTAGCTCCGGAAGAAATTAATCAACCTAAACCGAATTGTGCTGTATTAGATGATTTTGGCGGAAACGCGATTGTTTGGGTGAACGCTCTGATCGATACTACCGGCCATATAGTAGATGTTACTATTTTGAAAAGCCATACACTTAATTATGATGGTTGCGAAGAGGCCGCGATTGAAAACGCTTATAACACGATTTGGTCA
Organism: Candidatus Zixiibacteriota bacterium; assembly: GCA_024231855.1. Classification (GTDB taxonomy): domain Bacteria; phylum Zixibacteria; class MSB-5A5; order UBA10806; family 4484-95; genus JAAEQD01. The sequence goes on along the minus strand of JAAEQD010000262.1, from coordinate 7,859 downwards.
CCGGCAATTAACAACGGTAAGCCAATCCCAGTCTGGGTGTCATACAGGATAATCTTTGAGATTGACTAGATAAAATTAATTTTAATTTTTACTTGCCCTGAATTTTAGATTTAGTGTAATCAATTAAGTAAAAGTCTGCGAATCGCATAGAAGGCGGTGTAGCATCCCTTAAAATGATTCCATTTGATTATACGACCTCAATCGGAGCCTTAGGACACCTGGGATCCGGGTAGTAATGCTTACCCTCTCCGAAGAATTTTATACTCTCCCTTACACATCTCCCCGGAAAATAGTGGCAGGCAGCAAGACTCTCGCAATCCCTGCATGGGCCGTCAGGGAATAACTCCTTGGGGGGATAGGATATACTTTTCGCCTCAGGCGAATTCCACATCTCCATGATCGACTGCTTCTTTAGGTCTCCCATAATGTACTGTGGCTGATAATATAACTCTTCACACATAGCGACCTTGCCATCGGGCAGGAGGGCAAAGCTTTGCCTGCCACCACTACAAAAAGACCGGCTTGCCCAATCAACCTCTCGTTCCGCCACGGAAACTTCTTCATAAGGTTTAAAAACATCTCCCGGATTAAAGCTTATGTCTGGTCTCATTTTCAGAATCTCTTTTGATATTCCGAGTACGGTGTCATACTCATCAGTACTGATCGGGAAATTGTCTTCGTGTTTGAATCTTGAATAGGAATATGGCGACTGAGTTATACGGTATATATTTTCTTTCGTCGCCAAAAAACGCATAAGATATTCCATCTCCGGGAGCGTATATGACGTTATTACGGTATTTGTCCTGACACCAATCCCCGATTCCTCCAAATAATCAAGTGTCTTAAGTATCTTTTCACCATAACCTTTAATGCCTATAACCTTGTCCAGTATTTTTGGAGATAGGGCGTCGATGCTTATTTGTATCGTTTTTAAGCCAATATCCTTAAGCATTCTTACTTCCTCTCTCGAAAGTGGATACTTGGTAGGCAAATTAACCTCTAAACCCAAATCGAAAAGCTTCTCTAGAAGGGGAAAGAAGTATTTATAGCTTACCGGCTCGCCCCCGGAAAAATCTATAGCATGCATGCCGATATTTTTAGCTTCTTCCATTATCTCAATCACCCTTTCGAAATCCAGCGCCAGTATATTATCTGAATATGATTCCGAGCTATAACAATAATAACATTTTTGCGTGCATTTCAACGTTGGCAAAAATAGCATCTGAAGAGGTATTCTGAGCCTCGGATCTTTAATGTCTTCAATCTCCTTGGAAACAATAAGGGCGCTGATATCGGGGAGGTCTTCTCTTACTGGTGTCCTCGAATCAATTTTATTTAATATCTCATACACCATTATATCTGGTCCGAGCTTACTGTTTAACATATCTTGAAGAAGCTTACCGATCCTCCGATCAGGCTCAATACCAAAGAAGAGTTCACTCCATATTTTTAAGATATCATCTAATTCCATACTACCGTCCATCAGTCCGAGGAATACGGCCAGTTCGGTACTGATCGTCTGAAGAAAATCGCTCAATTCGGAATCAATAGGATTTTTCACATAAATGATACTCCTATCGACATCACGCCTCATTCCAACTTCACGGTGCAATTGATATTTCATTAAAACTCTCCTTAAAATTTTTTCGGGACGGCTCATCTATTTCAGTAGTCAATCAAATCTAATCCTTTTGTGCCACCGGAGTACTTGTGATAGTTAAAATATCATCAAGCATACTTTCTCTGCTTAGTAGAATTGTGGGTTGCGTCACTCGCAAAGATGTCTTCGAAGTTCCTGTTGAACATGTGTAGCACCCTGCCTTACATCCTCCCGTACACGTACTACCGCAAGATGCCGCAACATCGTTGAAGTTGACATTCAATCCACTATTAAGAGTATATCCGTTCTCCATTAGAATATTCCTTATTTTGCCCAGATCAAATCTCGCCTTTTTTTCCATTTAAACCTCCTTTTCAATGAGCCATCCCGAATAACTCACATATAAAGTATAAAAAAACATAACAATGTTAATGCGTGTCCACATAACAACCTAAGCACATTACTTTTATGCTTTTTGCACCCCATAAAAGATTAAAACCAAGCTGCGAAGCAACTTCATCTTAATATATTTTTTAATATTGTCCAAATATATAATTTTGTCAATAATACAAATATACACCCTGTTTTACGTACATGGATATACGGAATGATCTACAAGTCTTTAAGCTATTCTGTGGGCGGCTGCCTCTCCTCGTCTGCTCCTACGCTATGCCAAAGCTCGGGCAGACCGGGAGGTCTGCCGCGCACAATCAATTCGAGCCGGGGGTAGTATATTAAATCGCAATAACTTATATTTTACCACTATAATTACTATAATTTATAATAATCGCAACTTGGGGGCAATCTTTGCACACGGGGCACAAAGACTTATAGTTATGTAACATTGTGGTGACAGTTGGATTATAAATTGATGTTGTCGGCGTAATCCATTAAATTCATTATTCTAGACGGACTGAATGGATTGAGTAATGTTTCGGTATATATAGGCAACTAATCAAAAGGGACAGGCAATAATCGCCCATCCCTTTAAAGTATTAGCCAAAAGAACTATTTTATAAGTGCCATTTTTTTAGAATCCGAATCATAACCGGCATCAAGACGGTAGAAATAGATGCCGCTGGTTACTTGGCTACCATCCCACTTGATTCTATGTTCCCCGGCTTCCAGGTAATCCTCGATAAGTGTTGCTACCTTTTGGCCTGTAGCGTCGAAGATATCTAACTTAACCTCCGACGGATTCGATAAACTAAAGCGAATCTCAGTACTCGCGTTGAATGGATTGGGGTAGTTCTGATATAACATAAATTCATAAGGCAGATTTTCATTTCCGCGGAGCTTATACGCGATCTCGATTACGTCCTCGGGAATCATACCCGACGGGACAGTTATTCCGAGATTAGCAAAGCGCAATATGAAACTGGCTCGAATATAGCGACACCAGGGACTGCCCTGACCCGGCCCACCTTCCTCGGGAGGATCGATTACCTCATTAATAAGCATATCGCAATAAGTAATAGCCTGGCTGATCGTTCGTCCATCGGCTGATATCTCTTGTGTTTGACTGACTTTGCCGGAGACAACGTTCAACATCAACGTCATCAATTGAGCTTTAGCCAGGCGCTTCAGAAATGGTTCCCATTCTCCTGTATTTCGCATATGAAGTAATTTTCTGAGTAGCACAAGGCTGTCGGCCTGGTCCGCGGGCTGAGGTACCGAATAAAAATCAACCGGATTAAGCTGATTTTGATTGAAATGAGTGTTTATCAATCCCGCGAAGCTGGAGAAATCCTGAAGGGTATAGTTTCTTGGTCGATTATTGAACGCTTTGTGCAGTTGATGCGCCCAATAGCCGCGAGAGCGTTGCTGAGGTATAATTTCGAGTTCCGTCAGGGCAAAATCTATCTCATGTTGTAAGCCTCTTACATGAATTTCCTTAATTTCCTCATCAGCCTGATAGCCCAACGGAGTAGCTATAGACACCGAATAATCTCCATTTATCAATCCTGAAAATTCGTACTGTCCATTCTCATCGGTTGTCGCCGATGTTATTATTACTCCTGAAGAATCATGAAGGTCAACCGGTATTCCTATCAATACCGAAGATTCATCACTAATTACGCCGGAGATAGAACCGGTGTCAAATGTAGAATATTGATATCCTTCTTGTGGAATGTCGCCAATTCTAATTTCTTGGGCAATCATATTGGTTGCATTATCAGTAAAAATAAGCAAGGAAAACACCGATTCGCTTGTAGCCGTGTCATGGGGAATAACTGCGATGTCGAAAATTGCGTCTGGATAGTCAAGTCCAAAATCTACTGCAATATATGTGGAATCCTCGCTTTGCCCTGAATGTGGCCTAACAGAGTAAGTGAAACCATCATCTGAAACAGAATCCTTCGCTACATAACCACCCAATGATGTTGTTACTTCAAGATCAACCGGGCAAGCTGCGATTATTTGAAATGGATTAGATAAACCGATGGGCAGAAGACTTATACCAAAAGCTGAAAAGCTATGCACGCCAGTTTCATATGCCGTTCCAGGTGTAAATAAAGACCATTGGCTACCCTGTTTATTTAAAAATATCCCCAGATGGCTTTGTAAGCATTGATTCGGATAATTCGGATCATAAACGAATATAGCGTGCTGGCCATCGCTAGACTCTGCAGTTCGGTAAGCGAGAACCGAATGGCCGCCTCTCTCTAAAAATAGTTTAAATAAGTGAACTGGCACATTCAAGTTTTCCCCGTTTTTTGCTTTGATATATTCATATTGGTTTTCCAAATAATCGCTTTCATCTAAATGCCATTGTACTTCCAATGCAACACGTTCGGTAATCCCAACACCCATATACCGCGTTTGACTATCTTCAATAGCGCGTCTTGTGGGACTGTACCAAGGCGGTACTGCTGTAGTTAAAGGGCAGTTGGGATCTTGTTGCCCGGGAGGTAGCGGAATATTATTGTCCAGCAAAGGTAAATTGTATCGCCAATGTTTTTCGTTTTCAATAACCATTCCAAGACAAAAACCTAGATAATCAGTCCCTAGTGGTCCATAGTTTTTAAAGTTGAAATCATTTACTATCGGATCATATCCTGACGATATAGTGTTGATGGTCGCACTTGAAATAGCGCTCCAATTGTCGTGTTCATCATAAGCCCTAATATTAACGGTGTAATCAGTATTATCTTCAAGGTCATGGAGGGCAAGCCTAAAAGAATTTAGAACTTCATGGGAGTTATCAAAATCCCCATCTTTTGCACCTAAGGGAATCCCTACATCAGGTCCTGGTGTAGAATTAATGGCGTACTTCGCGCCCGCAATATTAGAATTTCCATGTGCTGCATCATTGGCTAAAATATTATCTATTTCTACAACTGGCAAATTAGCTGAATTGTTAAAGAAAGCTTGAAATTGTACCTCCGGTCCTTCAGTATCTACAGGCGTTCCGGAGACGTAATCGTACAAAGTCGAAGTATTGGTTGAAGCATCTCTATAATAGAACAATAAATGGCCGTTTCCTATCGCTGGTCCGGCAAATTGAGGCTCTGTGCCGCTACATGGATTCGACCAGAGAACTTCTCCGGTCGACGGATTAAGACCATATATCGCGCCATTATCGTCAGTGGCAACATAAACGACGTCGCCCGCTACGGATGGCGAAAAGCAGCCCCCATCGGCCCTAAATGTCCAGAGCATATTTCCTTGATCCGTCAAATCCAGAGCGTAAAGAGTCTCGTCGGCACTGATAAAGAAAATATTATCAGACACCGCCTGGGTTTGCGAGCCGCATCCCGCGTTGGTCAGATGCTTTTGCCACATGAACGCCCCGCTGTTGGCATTCAAAGCATATAAATTAAGATTGTTGCAACCGGCTACAAAATAGGCAGTTGAACCACTAATGGTAGGCGTATTTACACCCCAAGCATGGCCTGATGAATAGGACCATAACTGACTCCCCGAACTAGCATTAATACAGCGTATTGTGCCGCCGGCGTCAGAAGAGTAGAGCCTTGATCCATCAGAAGAAACTGCCGGCTGACTCATCCCGTGGTTAGCGGGATTAGTAAAATTCCAAATTGTACTTAGATCACCCGCATCGAGAGCAAGAAGACCATATGGACCGGACCAATATTTGCAATAGCCAACGTATATAACACCATCTGATATACAAGGTGGCTCCGGTTCACCTGGAACGTCAACGTAACGATCCAAAGCCCCCGTTAGTTTATTGATTTTATAGAGCCTGCTGCCGGAAGATTGATGTAAATCCCCGGAAACATAGAGATAATCGCCATATACGCAGGCCGTTTCCAAATCGCGGTCATTGTCACAAAATTCCCATGAAACCTCACCGGTGGCTATATTATATGATTTAATGCAGGCTCCCTGGCGAAATCCACTTAAATAGGCAATATCCCCTTCAATGATTGGAGTAGAGAGAAACATAGTGTTTCCCCCGATAGTAATGCTATTTTCAAGCACTAGCGGCAATGTAAGTGCTTCGCTGGTTTTGCCCAGGTGCTGTAAATCGTGTGACAGCATCGGCCAATCTTCCGCATTGATTGGTTTTGACAATGTGCCGATAATCAAACTCAACATTAACAAAATTCCGGTAAAACTTCTCATAATACCTCCTTTGGAAATAGTGGTTTTCGACTACAACTTAAATACAAGCATTCTTTAAATTCGTGCTATTTCACTTATTAGAAGCTCATTATCAAGAATATTTCAGTTAAGAGTCTTTTCAGTTGCTTCCGATTACAAGTAAATATTAACCCGAGATATCTACGATAAAGGTTCCAAAAACACTATTCGTTTCTTTCAATTCTTAAAATACATTGCAGGCTTCTTGATAGCTGATTAGCTTGATGTTTTTAAACACTATTATCACCCTTCAGATTAACTAAATGCATGTTTTCCTAAGCGGCATAATCTAAGGTGTGATTTTATATAATAATATCGCTTAAATTAGTCAAGTAAAATCTCTATACAATAAATACAGGATGCAATCTAATTACTCCATCACCCGGCAATCAAACACATGCACTTCGACTGTTGGGTAAGTAGTATCAGATAAAATCCCATGGGCGGAAGACGTCCTTGCCTGCCGCTACGCTATGCAGATGCTCGGGCAGACCAGGAGGTCTGCCGCGCGCAGGATTTATCATCCTTCCGTTTGCTATTCCACGCTCTTACGGTTCGCTCGTCGCCATTAATGGGGTGGGATAAATTCCTTGGTCTCGGACTCCTCGGCGGCTTTCAATATCCTTTCGGCCAGCTGGGGGAAACCGTCTCGTAGGCTAGGCCGGCTTTAATAAGCTTAATGGTGATGAAGGCGGTGAGATATTAGAAGAATGGAATTCAAAACTTTACTCATTGACGCTCAGGGAGAAGCAATAATTCTGAACCGCCTTATTTATAGATAACTTAGCAAAATAGAAGTAACTTGTTCATTAATAAGTAATTAGTATCTACGATAAACGATATATATGATACATAGACACTATTAGATAAATATAGCTTGACTTCTATAATTCAGAGCTTATTTTAAATATATTGGTGAATCTTTAATCAAGCATTGACTTTACTTTATTAGATTGCAGCGAAAACCAGAAGGGCAAATCTCCGAAGTGTCTATAATGTGTTTAGCATTATCTGAAAGGTCCAGAGAACCGCCAATTTTATATTATTTTCCGTTAAAATCGTATGCGTGGGCGGCAGATGTCCCCGCTTGCCCTTATGCTGGCAAATGCTTGGGCAGACCAGTAGGTTTGCTGCGCAAAAAACCTTGAAAAGCAAGGAAGGTAGAACATGCTAGACTCAATAATACAACTGTTATCAAGAGTTGATCCTAAGAGGTTGGAAGAAAGGTTTCCGGATCAGGCGAAGTATGATTCTTACATACAGGCGAGGAGTATACTCATGGGTGTACTTAAATCCGTGGACGATCGCAAGCAAATCTCTCCAGAACTGCTTATGAGAATGGAGAAGGTATCACAGGAATTCCGTGTGCTACATGAGTGCCTTAGCTCGAAGACTGAATTGGCCGGCCGATCTTCCATTAATGAGATATATCACTGGGTAGCAGCTGGTCATATGGAAAGATCCATTTATCTCGCCGGAGTAGCGCGGGGTCGTCGTCTGAAAGAGCCGTACAGGACTCAAATTCAACTTCTTCCAGCGAATGCTTGTATGTTTCGTTATTTACAGGTGAAATCTATTGATAATCAAAAGCAATTAACAGATGAGTCCCTCGAGAATAACCTCAACGATGTAGTGTTACAGATGCTGC
>JAAEQD010000261.1 GCA_024231855.1 Candidatus Zixiibacteriota bacterium | reverse complement strand
TTATTAGACATGAGTACTAATCCTTACTTATGCACCTGCACCAACAGCCGCTTTTCCGGCTTTACGGCGGATCGTTTCAAAGTCATATTTAATCCCTTTGCCCTTGTATGGTTCCGGAGGACGCAGGGAGCGAATCTCGGCTGCTGCCGAGCCAACTAATTCTTTATTAATACCAGTAATGGTAATTTTATTTACTTTGGGTATCACATCTAAAGTAACACCTTCAGCGGCACGGAATATTATCGGATGTGAAAATCCTAAATGCAATTCCAACAATTTGCCCTTCATTTCTGCCCGATAACCAATACCATTGATTTCCAACGTAATTTTATAGCCAGTGGTAACACCAATCACCATGTTCTGTATAAGAGCTCTTGTTAAACCATGCAATGAGCGATGTTTTTTATTATCACTGGGCCGGGTAACAACAACTCTATCATTTTCGAAGGCAACGGTCATATCTTCTGGTATTGGACGCGACAAATCACCCTTAGGGCCAGT
>JAAEQD010000260.1 GCA_024231855.1 Candidatus Zixiibacteriota bacterium | reverse complement strand
GATCGATCGATGATCGATCACATTGATTTATCATCGACATTACGGTGACGATTCTTACCAATACTCAGCGGCGGCAGTGGCGGTAGCGGGGGCGACGTCATCGTCGACGGCGGTGATGGTTTCGACATGACATCGTTGTCGGTGGCGGTGAGTCAGCGGGATCCGAGGTCGGCGTCGGCGCCTCGCAGGGCTTCGGTCGACAACCCCAGATGTGCACGGTCCGGGGCAGACAACGTAGACACCGACAGGCATCCGACTTCGGTGACAGGACCAATGTCCGAAGTTCGGGCAACGTGCGGCGCCCGATATCGGATCGGCAAACGCCGCGACCGCCCGTCAGGTCTCGGAGGATGAGGATCGAGACCGACGACTCGATCGGGCAAGCCCCTGACATGTCGGTGGTGCTAAAAAATGACCATTTCCATTTGGACGCATTCACCCATTCATCAATCCTCCCCTATAATAATCCCAATAATTTTCTCTATCATTATTGTGCAGATGCTAACTGATCAATATTCAATCAATCGATATCGACAAAATACTGACGTCGACAACAATGCAACAATGAATTTAACAATCATCGATCACCATTGATCAATGATCAATCGATTACAAACGAGTGCAAAATCAGTAGAATTTAGTTCTATGACTATAAAAAATTACGACTATCCGAAGACTATCATTAACTGAATTCAATTCAATGAAATGAAAGTCCAAAAACTGACATACCATATTCGCGAAGTGCAGCAAATCATCATTCCGTCGCTGTCGCACAGGCACCCGGCGTCCACCGCCGGCCGACAGAACCAAAACAAAAAGAAAAAGGAAAAGAGGATGGCGGCTCCCATTCTCCAGATGCGGACGTGGACGCGGACTCAGATGAGGGGGAGTACTGCTTCAAATGGATGAACGGGACTCGGATGGGGGGTACTCCTTCTTGCGGATGGATGGGAGTTGGACGGATGAAACTCGGACGGTCGGGAGTCGGACGGTCGGTCAAGACAACAGAATCAACAACAGTATTCTAGCAGGGGAATCGGTAGGATCAACAAGATACTGATCGCCCGTTTGGTTTTAAAGGCGAAAACTCTGGGGCAAAAATTTACATATTAGACAAAAAATAATTGGGCGTCTAAATTAGCCACTATATCCGATTCTCCTATTTTCAACTCTCATATTGAAACGAGAATATGCATTTACATTTCAGCTGATGGTTACTGACCCCTGATAATGCTAACAACTGCCACAAATGACAAATAACTTTCTCCCACTACGCTTATTTTTTAAGAAATACCAGAAACTAAAAAGCCGACAGACAAAACTAACAGGTTC
>JAAEQD010000259.1 GCA_024231855.1 Candidatus Zixiibacteriota bacterium | reverse complement strand
TTTCAAAGCTACCTCCTTTAACGAAGTGAAAAGCTTTTATTCAACATATAAATTAGCTAATTTATTAGACATGTCCGTTCTCTCCCATTTATCTATCGTTCCGTTTTACTTCAAGGCTCCCGTTGGCGCAATCTTTCCAGTGGTCATCTCATTACAATTCGGCCAGCCCACCGGCGCGTCAACAGGCAGATCATCCAGCGCCGGCCAGGCCGGTTCGTAGTCCGCGCAATAGCCAAGCTCAGTCATGCCCCTGAAATAGTTCACAAGCCTGGTCACATCGCTGCCGATTATCAGGCAATCACCGTTAGCATCGGCCGAGCACCAGAAACCATCGAGTAAACAAGCTTGACTTGTTATCATGCCCCTGAAATAGTTAACCATATATGTGACATCGCCGCCGATAACCGATGGCGGCCAGGCGCCGAGGTACATGTTGGCGTCGCCGGGGATGTATTTCTGGCTGATGATATTTTCGAATTTCAATATAATGGCGTCGTAATAGCCGTTATGGGTGGAGTCAAAGGCATTGACCATCGGGAAATCCGGCGTGCGTGAGCGGCCGGTGATATAAATATTCCCCTCATCATCGACACAAATATCAAAGCCGTAGTCGGGATCGTAACCGCCTATATAGGTGCTATACAGAAGTGAATCACCTGAATTCGAGATCTGTGCCATGAATACATCGTAGGAACCGTTGTGTTCCTCATCGAATGCTCCCAGGGTCGTGGGAAAATTGGATGAAGATGTTCCGCCCGTAATAATAGCGTTGCCGACATCGTCAATTACCAATCCCCAGACCTCATCATACATGATCCCGCCAAGGTAGGTGCTGTAGACTAAGGAATCACCCGAAGCGTTAAACTTGGCCACGAACGCGTCATAGTAGCCATTGAACCCGCCATCGATAGGATTTACCATCGGGAAATCAGCGGATGTTGTACCGCCGCCGAAAATGATATCACCGTTGGTATCCAGGGCAATACCCCATCCGTAGTCATCGTTACCTCCGCCTACATAAGTACTATAGATCAACGAATCACCGGGGGCGGCAAGCGTTGTTATGAACACATCATACAAGCCGTTGCTATTTTCATTATAGGCATTAGCTGTAGGGAAATCAGTAGAGCCGGTACAGCCCGCGATATGGGCGTTTCCCGATGAATCGATTACCATCCCGTATGGATAATCAGGATTTGATCCACCAAGATAGGTGCAATACGATAATCCGCCGGCTGCCGTCAGACATGCAACGAAAGCATCATTGCCGCCATTGTGAGAGTAATCATAAGCGTTAAAGGTTGGAAAGTCAGGCGAGTTGGTGTAGCCGGTCACATAAATATCGCCGTTGTTTCCCAGGGCGATAACCCGCCCTTGCTCAAAAACCGCGCCGCCGAGATAGGTGCTGTATAACAGTGAATCTCCCGCCGCCGATAGCTTGGCTACAAAAACATCATCCTCGCCGGCAAGGCTGCTATCATAGGCGTTGACCATGGGAAAATCTTCTGAACCGGTCTTACCGGTTATATAGCAGTTGCCGGCCGAGTCAACGGCGATATCGTAGCTGATCTCGAAATCTTCACTACCCAGGTATGTACTGTAGATAAGTGAACCGCCATCCGGCGCGAACCTGGTTATGAAAACATCGGCATCCTCTATAAATTCCAGTGTGCTGTCATATGGCGACTCCAGCGGAAAATCCATCGAGTAAGTATTCCCGGTGATATAGATACTGCCGTCCGGGCCGGTCGCGATACCGTTGCTCTCCTCCCAGCCAATCCCACCTAGATAGCTGCTGTACACCAACTCGGGATCGATTATCAAGGGTTGTGTCTGATCGTAAGGGCCTTCAATAGCAAATCCGTAAACGCCGGGCTTCCTTATTATATACCGTCCCTTGATCGATTGCCGTCGACCATCCGTATCCTGATAAACATATGGCTGATTTTCCCGAAGGTTTCCAAATTGAGTATCGATATTAAGAGCGCCATCCTGCCCGACAGCGATACTGACTATCCCTTCATATTGAATTTCAATTCGCGATATATCCGCGCCGGGCTGAGCCACCAAATCATATTTGAGCGATCCATCGACG
>JAAEQD010000258.1 GCA_024231855.1 Candidatus Zixiibacteriota bacterium | reverse complement strand
TCGGAAATATTTGCTATTTAGCTCAACAATATATATATTTTAATATATGGATAAAGTCAACCTTAAAGCGCCTGCAAAAATCAATCTTTATTTGCGTGTTTTGGATAAACGCCCGGATGGCTATCATAATATCGACAGCCTGATGCAGGCGGTGAGCTTGTATGATGAGATTACTCTGGAACGATCCGATAAAATCGAGTTAATCTGTGCCGATTTTGACGATTTGCCGGCGGGGGATAACCTCGCCCATAAAGCCGCCGAGCTGATGGCCGGCATGTCAAATTTCCCCGGGGTTCGAATCACTTTAAAGAAGAACATTCCTATTGGCGCCGGCTTGGGCGGAGGATCATCAGACGCGGCTTTCGTGATCCGAGGCCTGATTAAACTTTATAACCTCCGACTTAATAATACCGAGCTAATCAGGAAATCCGCCGCCCTGGGAGCTGATATCCCATTTTTTCTGAGTAGCGGACAGGCACTTGTAAGCGGGATTGGAGATACCATAGAACCTTGTCATTATACCGGGCAATACCGTATCTTAATTATTAAACCGCCTTTTGCTGTCGAGACAGCAAAAGCTTACTCCGAGCTTGACCGACTCAGATCGGGCAAATTATCCTTGACAAATACGAAGAAAATGGCTTTATTACAGAGGAATATAGTGGACCAGGATTTTGTTCGTATAGCAAATCTATTTACAAACGACATGGAGGAGGTGGTATTCTCCTGGCATCATGAGCTATCCCGGTTGAAGCATAGTCTAAGGCAGGAAGGCGCGTTTTATGCTGGAATGAGCGGATCAGGCGCGGCGGTTTTTGGATTGTTTCCCCTAGGCCGCGGTATTGAAAAGCTAGCTAAAAAGTTCAACGTTGGCAGGAATTTAGTATTTATCTGCAAACCGGAAGTTTTGCTTCCGGCTAACTAAAGTACAACTGAGGAAGTGGGGGCAACAATTCCTATTGAGGGGAGGACCTGTGCAAATCACAGAGGTCAAGTTGACCATCAGGAACGAAGAGCGACTGAAAGGATTTGCAAACATCACTTTTGATAATGCTTTCGTTATTAGGGGTCTTAAAATAATAAGCGGTAGTAGAGGATTATTTGTTTCCATGCCGTCGAAAAGACGATCAGATGGCTCATTTCAAGATATCGCGCATCCGATAAACGCTGAAATGAGGAAATTAATCGAAAGTACCGTTTTGGAAGCTTATAACAACGAAGCAGGATCGCAGCAGAGTCAGGCTTCCACTTAGTCGAATGCGAATTAATCCCTGCCGGGATGTTTGCTATTGGTTAAAGTGAAAAGAATGCGCTAAGAATGAACGATGTCTGAAGAGTTAAGCTGAGACACATCAAAAGGTTTTTGCGAATCGGTCTCTCGGTAGATTGAAAATATTGTCAGTTTAACTGCCAAAATAATTATCCTTTGCTAGAGAATTATTACTCTTGTTTTTCAGGTGTAATTGTAATATGTTCTTTGCATGCCGGATGTTAAAAGATCTTGGGACAAAGTAGCCCGACTCTACAGTCACATATATATTATAAAAACTAATACTATACACTATGGACCACTTTGCCCCGGCGAGAACAGGCTGGGGCTGTTGGGAGATATCTCCGGATTACATGCAATTGATTTAGGTTGTGGGGCCGGCCAAAACGCGGTCGCCATGGCTAAAGCCGGCGCTGTTGTTACGGGAGTCGATTTCTCGGCTAATCAGTTAGGTGAAGCCCGGAAATTGGCTGATAAATTTAATGTTTCTATCAAGTTAGTAAACAAAGATATTTCAAATCTGGCCGCTTTAAAGAGCGGTGATTTTGATATCGCTATATCAGCCTGTGCTATGGCATTCGTAAAGGATCTCAAGCGCGCTTTGGTGGAAGCATTTCGAATACTAAAAACAGGCGGTCGATTTGTCCTTTCGGTTATGCATCCGGTCCAGTATATCATAGATGGAGATGAACGTTCTGTTCATTTCAATTCAACCTATCCCTTTGTTCCGAGGTTACTTAAATCGAGTTGGGATTTTGAGAATGAATCGGTGAAATTTCAGCATTACTTGCGGTCCGTTAGCGAATATCATAATTACCTGGCCGATACCGGCTTTGCCGTGAAAAAGATTCTGGAGCCCAAGCCGACTTTGAAAACACCACATCTGGGCTTCTCCAGAGAAATTATGAACGAATATCCTTATATTGCCCGTCATCTACCGATTACGTTGATTTTTCTTGCTGTTAAGCCGTAAATTTGCCAAATTGAGGAAAGTATGGATAGAAATAATTTTTTGAGATACTGGCATAATGTACGCCGGTTGACAATCAGGCTAATCGATGAGTTTCCCGACGATTCTTTCGATTTCAGGCCGGCGCCTGAAATAATGACGGTATCTCAGCTTTTCAAGCATATAATCCAGGTAGAAATATATATTCGGGAAGGCTTTCTGACGAATAACTGGCAGGTACCGGAAATGCCCGGCAGCAATATGTTCGTTAAAGACCTTCTAAAAGATAAATTGAAACTTGAAAACCAAAAATCGATAAAACTGCTTTCCGATATCCCGGAGGGTAGATTCCTGAAAATTCGCGAAACTCCTCTGGGCAGGGTGTCGGGAGAGATACTGCTGTTTGTGGCTGTCGATGAAGAGATTCATCATCGAGGCAATCTTTATACATATCTTAGATGCCTGGGTAAAACACCGCCTCAAATGATACAGAATTACGGGGATATTTTGAAGGAGGCCGATGATGTTTCAGAAGCTTAGTGATAAAATAAACGGCTATCAGCAAAGCGTTATAGATATTCAAAAGCTGCTGGTTTCGATTCCAGCCTTGGCGCCCGAAAATGACGGCGATGGCGAGCAGAAAAAGGCTGAAGCATTAGTGGAATTCCTGAAAAAAGAGGGTTTTCCCGAACCGCAAAATTACCCCGCTCCCGATGACAGAGTATCCACCGGTCAGCGGCCGAACCTGGTTTACCGTATCAAGGGTCAGGATTCCTCACGGGCCATCTGGATGATGAGTCATCTGGACATCGTTCCCGCCGGCGAGCTGTCGCTCTGGCATTCAGATCCATTCGAACTTAAGGTCGACGGTGATAAGCTGATCGGTCGAGGAGTTGAAGATAACCATCAGGGATTGGTAGCTTCTTATTTGACCGCCAAAGCGTTGATCGAAACAGGATTAACTCCCAAGTATGATGCCTGTTTATTGTTTGTCGCCGATGAAGAAGTGGGTTCGACATACGGGATTCAGCATATAATAAATAATCATGATCTATTCGGTAAGGATGACCTGATTCTTGTGCCGGACTCGGGTGAGGAGACCGGCGCGTCAATTGAGGTCGCCGAGAAATCGATAGTCTGGATTAAAGTCGAGACGGTTGGCCGGCAGTGCCATGGTTCCCGTCCCGATCAGGGCCGAAACGCCTTCAAGGCAGCCTCCAATCTCGTTGTCAAGCTTGACGAGCTATATAAGGAGTTCGATGCTGTCGACGAGCTGTTTCAACCATCGATCTCGACATTCGAGCCGACCCAGAAAGAAGCCAACGTTCCCAATGTAAATACTATTCCGGGCGATGACGTATTCTATATCGATTGCCGGGTCTTGCCGCGGTATAAGCTTCAGGACGTCGAGGACAGGGTACGCCAGTGGGCCGATGAGATCGAGAGGAAATTCGAGGTTAAAATTACTATCTCGCATCTGCAGCGGGGCGAGGCCGCGCCGCCTACGGCGATTGATTCGCCGGTTGTCAAGGCATTGTCGGCCGGGATAAGGAAAGTATATAATATCGATCCCAAGCCGATCGGCATCGGCGGCGGCACGGTGGCGGCGATATTTCGCCGGGCCGGATATCCGGCCGCGGTCTGGGCCAAGATTTTCGAATCGGCCCATCAGCCTAACGAATACGCCCTGATTTCGAATACCCTAGGCGACGCCAAGGTGTTCGCCCATGTTTGCGTGGATGGATGATCGTTTAAATAATTGATTAGTCGATTGCCGGCAGCCGAATATATCTCAAACTATTGGCCCGGATAATTAATTCTGACCATAAAATTGACAATGCAATTATAAAATAGTATTTGGAGGATTTCATGAAATCGCACACATATTATCATTATCACAACACCACTGAGAAGAGGGAGTACATACTTGTGACCGATCTGGTGGATGAGCAATTGGAGAAATCAGGCATCTAGGAGGGTTTCTGCCTGGTGGCGGCTATGCATATTACGGCGGCGGTGTATATCAACGATGCCGAAAGCGGCCTGATTCAGGATATAGAACAGTGGCTGCAGAAGCTGGCTCCCGAGGGCCCGGATTATCATCATCACCGAACCGGTGAGACCAACGGCGACGCGCATCTGAAAAATCTACTGATACATAATCAGGTAATCGTGCCGGTCACCAAAGGCAAGCTTGACCTTGGCCCCTGGCAACAGATATATTATGCCGAATTCGACGGCCGTCGTCGGAAGCGTATGATAGTTAAAATAATTGGAGAGTAAGGCAATTTGGTTAATTGAGATATTCAGGAGGATGTGTTGTTTAGAGTTACTTTAATTTCCGTGTTTTGTATTCTTGCGGTAAGTTCAATTCGAGCCGAGGATTCGGTTTTCGCTTTCCAGCCTATAGTAAATGAATTAAGCCTGTATGAGAATTTCCTCGATAATGGCGATAACGCCGGTCAGACATTGCAAATCGTATCGATAAACTCATTGAAAGTTTATACCGAATTCAGCTTTGAATTCACCGCTGATTTCAATCGCAAGATGGTTCCGGGGACCAATAGCGATTATTATATTGAAATGGGTATCGTTAAACCGGTGTGGAAGAAAGTGTCCGCTAATTATCAGAGGATCTATGGGACGTTTATCGACAAACCTATCAATCAGGTCGGCGTTCGATATAGCTTTTAGAGCAGACAGTAAGTCAGAAAACTATGAAAGGATATATCAGTGAGCCCGTCACACGTAACGATTGATAACATAAATGAAAAAGCGGATAAATGGCTCAGAGAAATCAAGCCATACAATCGACATAAGATGAATCTAGATATCTCGAAATCGGCGCTGATGATTATCGATATGCAAAAATTCTTCGTCGATGAAAGCTCGTCAACCTTCACCGAGGGCAGTCCCGCGATAGTTCCCAATTGCCAAATGTTAGTTGAATCTTTCCGAGCCGCGAGCAGGCCGATTATCTATACTCGACATGTGCATCAATCGGCCGAAATGGATGGCGGAAATATGGCCTGGTGGTGGAATGATATGTGTATTGACGGTACGCCCGAATCGGAAATTATCGATAAACTAGTTCCCTTAAAAGGTGATAAGGTGATAAAGAAGCATCGTTATTCAGCGTTTTATAACACCGATCTGGAAACCACGCTTCGCTGCCTGAGTATCGCCGACATTGTTTTTTGTGGAATTATGACAAACATCTGCGTCGAATCTACCGTTCGGGACGCGTTTTTCCGCGATTATCGTTGTTTCGTGCCGGCCGACGCGGTTGGATCGGTCAGCGAAAAACTCCAAATCGGCGCGCTGCGGTCGATGGCCTATGGCTTCGCGTCTATTCGACGCACTGAGGATATAGTATCAGATTTTGGATAATTACATCGTTTTCCACTAAAATATCCAGGCCGCTAGATAAAGCTAATTTTGTTTCAACTTGAAATAGTCTTAATTTATTGACACATTCTAACTTATGATGACGTATCATTTCATTTTGTTAATTTGAAAAGCGTCCAATTCATATTAATATATGCCTGTCTTAATCCGATAAATATAAAAATGATAATAATCATGTAAAACTCTAGAGGGAGGAATTATGACTAACAAGGGTTTATTGTATTCAATAATTTTGATGAGTACAATGCTGGCGCTTATGGTAAGCGGCTGCGATGAATTAACAACCGAGCCGGGAAATTTCACAGTATCGATTAACATGGCCGTGCCGACGGACAGGATCGAGGAAGACATTAACGGCACCAATGCTACGGCTTACATGTTCGAAAGCGATATAGACGAAACTCCGCTCTACACATCAACCGCCCAAGTGGCCAATGATAATCTGGCTATCACAATCGATGAAGTCAGTGAGGGCGATTATATTATACTTGTAGTACTTGATATAACGGAAGGCGTTCCTTCGGGGAATATTCCCTTAACGAAAGGCGACGCTTTTTGGGGCGCTCTGGATGTTGAAGTTGCCGATGACCTCACGATTAATTTAAGCGAAGATTACTTGCAAAGATATCATTCTATCCTCGTTGCACTGACTGGTATTCCCAGTGGCCATTCAGGAGAAGTTCTGGGTTGCGCTCTTACTGAGGCCGGTCATGAGATGTGGGAAGCCGTTGACAATATGATGATGGGGAGTCTGACTCTGGTATATAATAATACGGCTATTCTGGGATTAGATCCCAGCGATATGGAAAGCGATACAGAGTGGGAAAACTATCAGCTTGAAACCGGCGAATACGATCTTCACTTCATCGTTGACCACGATGGCAGTATTGATGATTACGGAGGCGAGGAAGAAGGTGAGGAAGAAGGCGAGGAAGAAGGCGATGTCAATCCGTTCTCAGATGGCGATTTGATCTATACTCATAGTTATTCATACAGCTCAACTTCCACCGCGGATCAGTTCCCGCTTGTTTCGGCGACATTCGAGCCGATTGAATTCACCGATATAACTTTAACTATCAACTACACACTTCCTGAGGACGCGTATGAATATCTGCTGGGCGATACCCTTCGAGCGGGAGTGTGGACAAGCACGGTTGCTGATGAGCCGCTGTTCGAATCAAGTCATGTTATAAGCAGCATGACCGGGACTATCACCGTGGATATCGATTTAATCGGTACATATCTGGTTGGCGTGACTATTGGCGATGATGACGGAGTTGAAGAGGATGACTTCATGGCCTGGGCCGGGCTTGATGTTGATCTGAATGATGATCTTGTTATCACCATTCAGGATATCTGGTGGCAGTGGATCGAGGAGATGACGATTGGCGTGACCAATTTACCCGCCGGTCATGACGGTCAATTAGCCCTGTTTGGTCTTTGGGCCGATAACGGTGTTTACACGGAATTCCGCAATAATGACAATTTCATTATGGGCGGAATGGGAATTATTTATAATAATGCTGTGTTTGCCACCATGCAATATCCTCATGATGATAGCGGATACTTCGAACTTGAGACCGGAAGTTATGACCTAGGCGTATTCATCGATCCCGATGGTGACCTCGAATATTACAATGAAATGGATATAGACACAATGGAAATGTTCATGCCCTACGATGTTGACGATCCTTATTGGATAGCCGACTATGAATATGATGCCTTCGACGATGACGACGAATTCAGAATCCTTGAAGGATCATTCTCTCATTTTCTGGGTGTCAGCGGAACTATTAGCTGCCCCGAATGGCAAGCAGGCGGCGGCGACATTTACGTACTGACGTTTATGCAAAGCCCATTCGATGAAGATACCCTAACAGATAATGGCCTGTCTTGCTGGGATATTATCAGCGAACCGGGCACTTACGCCATACCAGTATTCCCTGACTATGAAGGCTATGTTGTTGGTGTCTGGGATGCTAATGGTACCGGCCTGCAGGGCGATACCACCGATGGCAGCGGCGGACCGGATATTGGCGATTTTATTGGCGTTTATGGTAGCTCTCTGGATTCTCTTTATCTGATTGAAACTTTATCTACGGATATAATCGATATTGATTTCACCATTGATATCCCCTGGGATGACAGTTTGGATAATTAAAAATAGGATTCGATTCTTAATACATTCGGGCATCGCCATTGTGGCGATGCCTTTTTTTATTCTATACTTTTTAAATACCTGCGAATCATATCCAGCGCCGAAAAAGCCGCTCTCTGACGGTTTCGCTTTCGTTGTTTACCGTAATGAAAGTCTTTAGCCTTAACGCCATCGGGAGTAGCCAGCCCGATATATGTAAGGCCCACCGGTTTCTCCTCGGTGCCGCCGTCGGGTCCGGCGATGCCAGTCAGCGAGATACCTATCGAAGCTCCTGTCAACTTTCGCGCGCCTTCGGCCATATGTTTGGCGGTTTCCGCCGATACGGCGCCATGCCGCTCAATCGTGATCGCCGGCACGCTCAATATCTTGGTTTTAAGCTCATCGGAATAGGCGATAACACCGCCGAGGAAATAATCGGATGATCCCGGTATATCGGTAAACAATTTGCCCAGCATACCGCCGGTGCAGGATTCGGCAACCGCTACGGTTTGGTTGCGGCTGACAAGCAGCCTGCCGATAAGGTCCGGTAATTCGTCATTATCGAAACCAAAAATATATTTACCCAGCTTTTCGGTGAAACGCGTTTCGATAACCTCGATAGCCTCGCGTGCCTTTTTCTCATCGTCCGATTTAGCCGTCAGACGAATATCGACTCCTCTGAAACTGGGCAGGAAGGCTATATCGATTTTAGATTTATCCTCAACGATGCTTTTCACTTTCTCGAATATCGCCGATTCGACAATGCCTATCGTGCGTAACTTACGATGTATAATCACCTGATCGGGAGTTTTCTTTTTAAGCATTGGTATCAATTGCTCATCTACCATCAGTCTCATTTCGGTGGGTACGCCGGGCATCGCAACCAATGTTTTGCCGTGTTCCTCGATAACTATACCCAGGGCCGAACCGATTCTATTTTCAAGGAATTTGGCCCCCTGGGGCAATAGCGCCTGGTTCTGATTGATCGGCGGCATATTGATACCTTGCGCCGAGTATTTCTTTTCCAACTCCTTCAGTATATCTTCATGAAAAACAAGTTGTCTTTTAAAATATTTACAGACTATTTTCTTGGTGATATCATCATGCGTCGGCCCGAGCCCGCCTGTAGTCAGGACAATATCGGCGCGATTCATCGCTTGGGCTATAGCGTTTATCATCAATTCCGACCTATCTCCGACAGTAGTATGATATATCAGGTCAACGCCGGCCTCGGCGATTTTTTCACCGATATAGGCAGCATTCGTGTCCAGAACGTGTCCATATAGAAGCTCATCGCCAATTGTAATTAACTCCGCTCTCATCAAATTAACTCCACTCCAAATTTCCCTAAAAATACAACTATAAGCTGTAAGGTGATCGCCGCGTAAACACCGGCCGCTATATCATCGGCGACTATACCCAGACCGCCGGGCAGTTTTTCCCAACTTCGGGCCGGCTGAGGTTTTATTATATCATAGAGTCTGAATATAAAGAAGCCTAATATATAAGCGACTACGCTGTGAGGGGCCATAAATAAAGTCACTGCCTGGCCTATTATCTCGTCGATAACAATCGGTTTGCCATCATGACCGTAATAATTAACTCCCTTGCCGGCGAAATAAACAGCTATTGGATAAAATATCGCAATTATCAGAAGTTGGTAATACCACAGCGGAGGCCAGAAAAACCACAGGATTATACATGTTAGAAGCGAACCCCAGGAGCCGGGAGCAATCGGCAGATATCCGGTGAAAATTCCGGTTGCAAAAAACTTGTGAAATATCTGAACCGGCAAGGATGTGGCGTTTTGGGTCATTTAAGCAGTCCTTTCAACAGCCCGCCGGATTTGAGCAAATAATCCAGTCCGGTAAGTACGGTTAAGATAACGGTTATGAGTATCATAATATCGAAAACCGTACCGGTCAAGGGCGAGTTGAACATAGCCCAGTTCGTGCCGGCCGGAACAAGCCATGTTTTAAGGTTGATATAGATTAAAATACAGGAAATCACGATCATCTGTGAGGCGGTTTTCCATTGGGCGGCGTAGGATGATGTTATCACCATGCCTTTATAGGCCGCTACCGAACGTAAGCCTATGATAAAAAACTCCCGCACGATGATCGTAGTCACCATCCAGGCCTTGGCATAGCCCAGGTTGGCAAATGATAAGAAAGCCGTCGAGACCAGGATTTTATCGGCCAGAGGGTCCATGAACTTGCCGAAACTGGTCATCGTGCCCATGCGGCGGGCCAGGTAACCGTCGAAAAGATCAGTTAAAGCGGCGACAATAAATACAATCGTGGCCGCCAGACGGCTGGTCGGGTTTTCGATTAAGAATAATACCATATAAACAGGCGATAGGAAGATTCTCGACAATGTTAAAAAATTCGGTAAGTTCATAAGCCTTCCGTTTTAAACAACATGGGGTAATTTATAGATTGAAGCATAAGCTGTCAAACGGTTTTGGATTTAGCGGCATAATAATGAACATAAGTCAACTATCAGAAAGATTTGAAATTGGAATTAAAATATATGATAGTAAAATCTCTCTCAATTCCCGGCCGCTTCACCTTCCGGCTCGATATGCACTGTCACATCCAGCACCCGGTTGTCATGCTTGAGTATCTTATGCTTAATCCCGGCGGCGATATCATGGCCCTCCTTTACAGTCATATCGGGAGCGACCTCGATATGAACCTCCATGTGGATAGCATTGCCGATATATCTCATCCTCAGCTTATGCGGATTTGTCGCGCCGGGGTACTTCTCGATAATTTTATTTATCTCTTCCACGTAGCTCGGCGGCGGCGCCGTATCAATTATCCGCTTATAGCCCTCCAGAAGTATATCCCAGCCGACTTTGACAATCAGCACCGAGACGATCAAACTGGCAATTGAATCGAGAACGGCCAACTCCGGCGAAATCTGGATGAAGACCAGGCCCGCCAGAACCGCTACCGATGACAACGCGTCGCTTCGATGATGCCAGGCATTGGCCAGGATTGCCCGGCTGTCGTGCTTTATGCCAACCGCCTTGGTCCAGCGAAACAACCACTCTTTGGAGACAACCGATATCGCCGCTGCTATAATCGTTATGGCCGTGGGATGGCTGTACTCCTGATTGATTATCGCGAAGGCCGCGTCGTAAGCAAGCTTAAACGCGACCGATAACAACAAAACGCCAAGTACTATTTCGGTGACGGTCTCGATCTTCTTGTGGCCGAAGTGATGGTCCTTATCGGCCGGCTGATCGCCAAAATGAAGGCCCAGTATCACGACAATATCGGAGGCCAGATCCGACATCGAATGGACAGCATCAGCCACCAAAGCCCGACTGTTGCCTAAGATACCGAAGATGAATTTGATTATCGCCAGCAGGATATTAACTATCGCGCCTACAACGGTAACCTGAATACCTGCCGATACGCTCTTTATCTGAATTTTACTCATTAGTTTATCCAAAAAACATTTTCTGTTTATCGCGAATTATAATCAGTTCCGGCAACAATGTCATCCTTAATTTGCCCAAGTCGGCATGGAGGCGGAGTAACCCCAGGCCGGCAGCACGAAAAAGTAAACGAAACACGCGACTATAAACGCGATCACGATATTCAAAATCAAACCGACCCTGACCATCTGTGACATCTTGATCCTGCCGGATGAGAAGACGATAGCGTTAGGCGGCGTTGCTACGGGAAGCATGAACGCCATCGAGGCGGAGATCGTGGCCGGGATCATCAGAAGCAGGGGATTCAGGCCCAGGGCGATTGCCGTGCCTTTCATTATCGGAAGCAGTGCGGCTGTGGTAGCGGTATTGGAAGTCAACTCGGTTAAGAATGTCAACAGCAGGCAGATAATCATCACGATTACAAGCGGATGAAATATCAGGTATGGTTTCAAGGCCAGGCCGATCTGCTGATCCAGCCCCGATACCGAAAATCCGCCGGCTATAGCGAATCCGCCACCGAACAAAAGCAGTATTCCCCAGGGCAATTTCAGGGCGGTCGGCCAATCCATCAGCATCTGTTTGGGATTGTCTTTACCGGCCGGGATGATAAACAATATCATGGCCATGAACACGGCCACGGTGGCATCATGCACGAGTTTGGGATTGGGCAGAATATTCGACCAGCCGGGGATAGTGAACAGGCCGGTGACAATATCTGTGCGGAAAATCCAGAGCAGACCGGTCAGGGCGAAAACTACTAGAATCTTCTTCTCGGCGGAACTCATCGGGCCGAGTTTGCTCAACTCGGCTTTTATCACATCCCGGCCGATTGTGGCTTTTGGTTCATTGCGCATGAAAAACTTGGTCAGCACCATCCAGGCCAGGGGGATCAGTATGACAGTCAGCGGCAGGAAGACCTTGATCCAGTTGAAAAAGCTGATCTGGGGCGCGCCGGGGAAACCTCGTTCGTACTGGCCGAGGAATTCGATATTGGGCGGCGTTCCAATTGGAGTGGCGATACCGCCTATCGAGGCGCTGTAAGCTATGCCCAGCATCAGGGCCACCGCGAACATGCCCTTGCCGCCGGTGATCTGCTTGATCTCGGATATCACCGCCAGCCCAATTGGCAGCATCATCATGGTGGTGGCCGTGTTGGAAATCCACATCGACATGAAAGCCGTGCCGCACATGAACCCTATGATGATACGTTTCTGCGATGTGCCCAACAGCGAGGTGATAAACAGCGCGATTCGCCGGTGAAGGTTCCAGCGCTCGATAGCCAGGGCTATCATGAAGCCGCCCATGAACAGGTAGATATTGTTATTGGCGTAATACTTGACAGTCGCGCCCGACCCGGCGATACCGAGGATGGGGAACAGGACAATCGGCAGAAGCGAGGTCACCGGTATCGGCAGACACAAAGATACCCAGAAGCAAGCCATCATAAGCACCACCCCGGCGGTAGCGCAAGCCTGCGGTGACATATCTAGGTTGAGCAGGTTGAACGCGAATACGGCAAACAGCGCCAAACCGAGTATCAGGCCGGTAAGTTTGCCTTTGTTGAAACCGTTATCGGAGTTGAGTTCAGGTGCTGCCATGGGAGTATTTTAACACAGATTTGGCGGGGTGTAAATTGATTTGATATCCGTTTTCCGGATGTTTTATTCTATGGGAACAGCAAAAGGGGAGCGGATAAAAACATTCGATATTAAAAGCTGCCGAATGCCTTTATCTCGGAATGAATAACTGCACATTATATATTGATTATATTCTTTCTTAATATATAGCAACTCGTCGGAAATATGATTATGAGATAGTCCCCAGAATTCAGTTCCATGGTCTATAACCGATTTCGCGTAATTATCTTGCATGTCGTAAATAATTAATTTTGATTCTATTCTATCTGTTTCTTTTTCGATCTTATATACAACTGCACAAATATATCTATCGCACAGTGTTTTATCAACAAAATCTTCTCCAAAATAGCCTTCAAAACGTTCTAGAGTGTCAATAACAGCATATCTCCCGTCGAAATAATAGTGAATTAATAAATTCCAATTTTTGATAAAAATAAAGGATGAATCAGAATCCCACACCGGTCTATCTGTTATTGAGCTAGAATTAAGGTCTTCTATTAAACCAATTTTTTTCAGACTGCTATCTAAGCTAAAATACTCAAATTTATCATCGGTTAAATCTATAATTAAGTTTTCCTCAAAATTACTACTGCCTATACAGAATTTAAATATATAGCACTTTTTTTTTGTGGGCGAAATTGAGAAATCTAGATAGAAATCCCAGTTAAAATCTACTTTCGCTTCATAAATTTTTTTAAAATGATTACCCTCAGTTTCATAAACAATGAATCTATTTGAATCCGCAGCAAAAAAAGCCACGGAATTTTGATCAATCCTGTTGAGTTGCGAGTCAAAATTACGGATTCCTAATGTATCTACGGTTTTTTGTTTGTAATTGTAAAGGATATTGTAATCGCCGCAAGTAAAACAAGCAGTACTAGATCGCCTGGCATAGACAATCCGGTCATTTCCCAACCATTCAAAATCATGTATAAGCCAGGTTTTGATCGAGTCTAATACTGAGGTATTCCCATCCTCAAGGTTCATTAATCTTGTAAAAGGTATACTGTCAGGATTCAATAAATACCTGATAGCGTAATCGCTTTCAGATTCAGCCCAGGAATTGGAAATGACACCTAGTATCAGAATTATAATGATTATTATTATTAAATTATTGAATCTCATGTTACCCCTTTCGTTATTTTCAAACTTGCTTAAATGACCTCATTAATATATAGTCAAAATACCATAATTTATTCCCGATTTAAATCTATTTTCTTCTCCCTCAGGATGGAAACGAAGTGACATCCTGAGGGGAGCAGCGTATCAAGTGTCAGGATGTCGCAAAGCTTCCATCCTGACACATATGAAGCAGCTCCTTGAGTAGCTCTCGAGCTATTGAGCTATTGAGTTGGTGAGCTATTGAGCTACTGCTAGTCAATACATTAGTTTAACGTTGCAGAAAATTTCATATACTGACAGGATTCTGAACAGATTTTAAAACATGGCGGTAATTAATTGATTAATATGCTCTACGTAAGCTATTGTAAGATTATGAGCTGCAAATTGTTTTCGAAAAATTTACCGGACGGTATTAATATTGCACTATACTTGCAGCGGAAATAAATGTAATCAGCTAGGAATAATTACAACGAAAAAAACTGACGATACAGGCAACTAGTCTGATGTTTGTCACCGGCGTTTTGGCGGAGCTCCCGCCAAGCGGCCATTTACAGAATGTATAGATCGGTTTTGCTGATCTTTATGTAAGTGTAGAGGTCTTTCTAATATGAATTATGTAAGTCGGGTTAATCTTCAACGAATTGAAAAGATAAATTCGATTTGGTTACACAAGAATTGGCCCTGTCGGATTTAGCCATTCGCTTTCACTCGGGATGAATCCGGCCGACTATTGTCTTTACACCTGAGGCGGTACTTTTTTCAACCGCCACTATGTACACTTATAAAATTGTTGTTAAAGCGAGGATTTGGAAATTAAACCAAAGACCAGTTATAAAAACATGATTGAAAAGATTTTTGTCAATATCCTTGCCGCAGGTGGATTATTTATATTAGTGCTATGTTTTTATGGATGCCTTAAATCACTTAGAAATCCTTCTATTTATTTTGAGAATAAATGTCTTTTTGAAGATGATATAACTATGGATTATAATGAAGCAATCGATAATTGCAAAAAAGAAAATTGGGAATCAACCGAGAACTACGTGAGCCGCGTATGCAAACTCGTAAGCAACAGTATGGCACATTATTGGGATTACAATATAGAAGATAAATACTTCCAACGTAATATACCCTTCTGGGAAAACTATGTAATGCGTTTAGCGCATTTGTTCATACCTCCCAATCAAGGCAGAGGATATGAATTCATAAATTATAAAAAGGCTATAGAACGAGGCTTCGGTCTTTGTTCTCAGCATTGCCTCGCTGCAATCGATATCCTTAAATCAGCCAAAATTGAAGCAAGATTGGTTACCCTTCAAAGACATATAGTTGTTACCGTACAGCATGATGATAATTCCTGGTATATAATTGATCCTGATTTTGGAGTAATAATCCCATTTGACTTAGATACTATCCAAACTAATACCGATTTAGTAATACCTTATTATTTAAAGGCTGATTTTGTTCCTGTCAGAGATACAAAAGAATATTATGCTTCTAGAGTTTCAAAATATTATAACCGGACGGGCAATACTATACATTCCGACATTAGTGGTTATTGTGGTCGGAAGACTGTTTGGTTACAAAAAGGAAGTTATATATTGAAGTGGATTATTCCCATATTGCTGATAATGCCATTTATTATTAGAAGGCTAAGTTTTAATTGAAATTATTGCTCCCCGGAACAGCTTCAAAAAACTTAACGCAAACAAAGTGACATCCCGAGGGGAGTAGCACAACAATAGTCAGGCTTATTGACTTTGCGAGATGTCGCACGACTTCCATCCTGACACAATTGTGATTCGATGTAAATATCTTTGGATAATATTAGTCCATTTTATATATTATTGTTAGAAGTCATATTCTGCGATCTTGGATAATAAAAACAGGAGTAACCGTTTTGAAAATTAAAAATCTAATATTTATCATAGCCATAATTACTCTGGCCGGTGTATCCACCCAAGCACAGGATACACTCAAAGTCCTGTTTCTCGGCAATAGCCATACCTTTTTCAGCGATATGCCTGGCCTTTTCGCCAATCTGTCTCAATCCGGCGAGCATCCGGTAATAGTCGATTCCAATACGCCCGGGGGCCATACCCTCGAAGGCCACAGTAACAATCCCACTTCGATTGATAAAATCAGGGTAGGCATATGGGATTATGTCGTGCTTCAGGAGAATAGCCAATATCCGGTGATCCACTTTTGCCGGTATTTCAGCATGTATCCGGCCGCGCGTTATCTGGATTCGCTGATAACAGCTTACAACGGCCAAACGGCGATATTCATGAACTGGGGCTGGCGCTACGGCGGTCAATGCGAGGTCGATGGCCACGAAAGCCCGATATTCGAAGATTACTTCCATATGCAGGATTCGATGACATCCGCCTGTGCCGAAATCGCCGATGAGCTTGGGGCAATATTGGCGCCGTTAGGGGAGGCCTGGCGGACAGCGGTGACCCTGGATACGAGTCTGGTTTTGTGGTATTACGATAATTATCATCCCGATTTGAACGGCTCTTATCTGAACGCCTGCGTATTCTATTCCATCTTCCATGATGAAAGCCCGGTCGGATTGCCGTTCACCGGCGGCTTAAGCGATGACGAGGCGCATTTCCTTCAACAAACCGCCTGGGAGATAATAACCGATATTGATGAGCCAGCCGCGCAATTACCATTATCTTTGGAGCTACATCAAAATTATCCCAATCCTTTTAACGCGAGTACGACTATAAAATATAGTCTTCCGAACGAAGCCGAAGTTAATCTTGATATTTACGATATCCTTGGCCGTAAAGTAGCGACTCTGTATGAGGGCAATCAAATAGCCGGAGATCACAGTGTTAGCTGGAATGCCGAGGATGTATCGACCGGAGTGTATTTCTACAGGCTCAGCGCCGGCGAACATCAGTTTAGCCGGAAGATGTTGTTGGTTAAATAAAAAGAGCTTGGTGCCCCATCTCCCGCCCAAAGCGGGAGTGGGTTACCCTCGATCCTAACCTACTTAAGTCATCTTAATTCAATTTGATTGATCCCCATCAAAATAGTATATTACCGATATGAATGATATACCCCGCTTAAAAGATGATTACACCCTGGCCAAATGCTGCGCCCCTCGCCCCGGCGATGATATTGCCGGCTTTCTCAAATTCGATTCGACGATAATATCCGTGCATGCGGCCGGATGTGTAAATCTCGCCAAGGTGGAGAGAGACCGGCTGGTGGCTTTGACCTGGGATGAAATAATCGATAATGATCCACTGCCCGATCTTTCAATCGATCGCGATTATCGAAAGCTGGATGATATCGATTTCGGGATATTGAAACATCATATGAAGATGGGCAATGATTACGCCGCGGTCGTAGCCAAGATGACCCATATCCCCAGGGCGACCGTATTCGAGCGCCATAAGAAACTTCGCCAATTGAATTTAATTAGAAGAGTTGAGCCGGTCATGATGCAGTACCGTAAGGGTATAGTCAAAAACAAATGGATAAAACATCGCAACCACACTTATTATGATATTACTCCGCAAGGCATTCTGTTCCTTCAGTGGTATTTGAACAAAGATGACCGGGGGAAAGGTAAATGATTTTAAGGATCGTTTTAATAATCGTCTTCGTTCTTCTGGTATTAACCGCTATCCGGAAGTTTGTATTCAATTGGCTGCAGAGAAAGATGCTGACCAAGGTCGAAAACCGTTTTGCCGGGCGACGGATAGCAATGATGGCTATAAACGCCAATTTCTTCGGTCAGAGATCGAAAGGCGGCAAACAGGTTCGCGGTAACGGCGCCCTGGTCCTAACCGAAACTGAACTTTGGTTCTGTCAGGCTATGCCCGAAAAAGAGATTTCAATCCCGGTTAACCAGATAAAAGCGATTGAACTCAGGCGAAGTTTTCTCGGCAGATCTATATTTCGTCAACTTCTTTACGTTGAGTTTTATCATCAAGGCAGGGATGAGTCAATTGCCTGGTATGTGAATGATCCTGAAAAATGGAAGATGGCTATCGATAGGTTGATAAACGAGGATTAAGCTATTTTATTTCCTTTTTCGATTCCTCCCAGAATGCGTCCATTTCCTCCAGGTTCGAATCGGCCGGGCTTTTACCATTTTCGGCCAGTTTTTTCTCGATATACTTGAAGCGTTTGATAAATTTCTTGTTGGTATCGTCCAATGCCTCCTCGGCGCGCAAGCCCAGGTGGCGGCTTAAATTGACCAGCGAAAACAACAGATCGCCCAGTTCGTGATGCATTGCTTGCTTGTCGTTATTTTCGAACGCTTCCTCGAATTCGGCCACCTCTTCCTTTATCTTGTCGACAACCTCTTTGGCCTCTTTCCAATCGAAACCAAGCCGGCCGACTTTTTCCTGAATACGATAAGCTTTCAATAAAGCCGGCATCGCCCGCGGAACGCCTTCCAAAACCGAATGGTTTTTATTATTATTCTGTTTGATTGCTTCCCATTGATCTAAAACCCGCGATTTGGACAATTCTGTCTTCTCGTGAAAGATATGGGGATGTCGTTGTATCAGCTTATCATTTATCTTTTTACATACAATCTCGATATCAAACTTGTCGTTCTCGGCGGCCATCCGGGCGTGAAAGACTATATGTAAAAGTAGATCGCCCAACTCTTCCGCCAGTTTTTCGGATTCGCCCGAATCGATAGCATCGAGTACCTCATAGGCTTCCTCGATCAGGTAAGGTTTCAGAGATTTATGATCCTGGGCTTTATCCCAGGGGCAACCATCAGGGCCTCGAAGTTTGGCCATTATTTCGACTAAACGTTTAAACTGTTCCATTCCGGCAACCTATCGGATAAAGATTTTGATGTCAAGGCTTATATGGGCCTGCCTGTAAACGATTATTTTCAACTTGGAGATTGACATTTATTTGTCAAACGATTATTCTAATGCCGGAGAGATGTCCGAGTTGGCCGAAGGAGCACGCCTGGAAAGTGTGTAGCCCTCACAAGGGGCTCCAGGGTTCGAATCCCTGTCTCTCCGTATATTTGTTTCCCGCTTTGTAACTTATTGAAATACAACAGTATTCAGTTTAATTACAAGCGTTTACGGTACAATTGCATGTTAAGTATCCTTGTATAACTATCAATGACTTACAACCTATTCTTGTAGCAAATCTGTAGCAGTTGGAAGTAGAGATAGAGGAAATTAAATGTTTTCTGGTAGTGATGTCGAGTTTCAAATCGAATGAAATCCGACATCTGAAAAATTGTCGTATTGGTGATTTTCGTCGTTAAAAATACCCTGATAATTGCATCTGATTTAAAAACGTGGAGGGCAATACCAAAACTATAACGGCGAATTTCGCGATTTCCGGCAACTCGCTAAACTATTATATTAGCCCGCGACCAACGCTAAAAAAATTAGGTTCCCACTTATTCCACTTTCTTATAAATAAATTGACAAGTTAACTCGTTGATAATTATATGGATGTAATGGATCGTTAAGGTCCACACTCTCATACCATACTTTTTAGTAGTTCATTTGCGTTTATAAGTATGAAAGCGAGGAGAAATATATGAAAATAACAGCTTTAGAAGAATATGGACTCAGATGCATGTTATCACTGGCAAGAAACTGGCCGGAAAAATCCGTGACGATGCCGGAGTTGAGTACTATGGAGGGTCTATCGATACCTTACATAGGAAAGCTGATGATAATACTTAAGCAAGCCAGGCTCGTTAAAGCTATTCGCGGCAGAAACGGGGGATACAAGTTATCCGATCCGCCGGATAAGATTCATCTCGATACGGTTTTAAAAGCGCTTGGTGAACCGATTTACACCTCAAAACATTGTGACAGATACGTTGGCGAAAGCAAGGTGTGTGTTCATGTGAGCGACTGCAATGTCCGTCACATGTGGTTGTCATTCAACGATTTTATCAGCAGTATACTGCATAACCTTACCTTGGCCGATTTGCTCAACGGTAACTATAAGATGGCCATGCTAACCGGAAAAAGCTTGAGAATGGAAAACAGTTCGAGCACGAAGGATACAGTGATAGAATCCGCGGAGCGGCAAAGAGATATCAGTGGAAAATAATCATGTTAGTAGGCGAGAGGGTGCTATGGGAAATTCAAATAAAACTATCTTTTCAGTTAAAGATGTGCATGTTAAAATCGAGGGGCAGGAGGTTGTTAAGGGAGTCAGCCTTGAAATTCGTAAGGGTGAGAAACACGCGTTGATGGGACTTAACGGCTCGGGCAAATCCAGCCTGGCCAACGCGCTTGCCGGTCATCCGAATTATGAAATCACCTCCGGCGAAGTCTACCTGGATGGCGAGAATTTACTCGATATGAACCCGACCGAAAGGTCGAGAGCGGGCTTGTTTCTGGCATTTCAGTATCCTTTAGCGATACCAGGTGTGACGGTAGCTAACTTTATGAGATCCGCGATTAAATCTCATTCGGGCAATAACGAGGAGCTGCTCCGCGGTTTCCGCAAGGACCTTAAAGATAAATTCAAGCTGCTGCGAATGGATGATAAATTCGCCACCCGTTATGTTAATGATGGTTTCTCAGGCGGTGAGAAAAAACGTCTGGAGATTCTTCAGATGGCGATGCTTCAACCCAAGATGGCTATCCTGGATGAGACCGACTCGGGGCTTGATATCGATGCCTTGAAAATTGTCTCTGAAGGAATCAACGCCTCGGCTTCCAAAGAAGACGGCGTATTGCTGGTTACGCACTATCAGCGTTTACTTGATTATGTCAAGCCCGATTTTGTTCATGTTATGATGGATGGCAAAATTGTCAAATCGGGAAGCCCGGAATTGGCGCGGAAACTGGAAGATCAGGGGTACGATTGGCTAAAGGCTGAAAAAGCTGGTAAGGTTGGAGTGTAAAATGGCTGAGGCTATAAATAATAAAGTTCGCATTGCCGATCTCGGCGATGATTATACGGCGAAGTACGGCTTTAGTGATCCGGAGGAATATTTTCATAAGGGCACAAAAGGTATCGATCATGAAGTTGTTGAGATGATATCGCGAATGAAAAAAGAACCCGACTGGATGCGGAAATTCCGCCATGACGCCCTGGATATGTTTCTGGCCAAACCGACGCCCCAATGGGGCAACACCGAACTTTTAAACTCAATCGATTTTAATGACATCTATTACTACATAAAACCAACGGAATTTCGAGGTAAAACCTGGGATGAAGTGCCTGATTATATCAAGAATACATTTGACAAACTGGGCATTCCCGAGGCTGAGAAGAAATTCCTGGCCGGGGTTTCAGCCCAGTATGAATCCGAGGTCGTATATCACTCGATGAAGGAGGATCTCGAAAAGCAGGGCATCGTTTTTAAAGATATGGACAGCGGCCTGCGGGAGCATGAGGATATCGTTAAGAAATATTTCGCCAAGGTTATTCCGCCGGGCGACAATAAATTCTCGGCGCTTAATTCGGCCGCCTGGTCCGGTGGCTCATTTATCTATGTGCCGCCCGGTGTTGATGTCAAGATTCCGCTTCAGGCTTATTTCCGTATTAACGCCGAAAACATGGGACAGTTCGAGCGGACCTTGATTATCGCCGATAAAGGTTCTCGTGTGCATTATATCGAGGGATGTACCGCGCCGGTCTATTCAACCGATTCGCTGCATTCAGCCGTCGTCGAATTAATCGCGCTTGATGACGCCTACATTCGTTACACAACCATACAGAACTGGTCGCGCAATATATTCAACCTTGTTACCAAGCGCGCCGTTGCCCACAAGAACGCTACCGTAGAGTGGGTTGATGGCAACCTCGGATCGCGCCTGACAATGAAATACCCCTGCGTTTATCTCGTTGGCGAGGGCGCCAAGGGAGAGATTCTTTCGATCGCCATGGCGGGAAAGAAGCAACATCAGGATGCCGGCGCGAAGGTTATTCATGCCGCCCCCAACACCAGTTCGCGCATCACTTCTAAATCGATCTCGAAAGCCGGCGGCAGATCGTCATACA
The DNA here is from genome assembly GCA_024231855.1 of Candidatus Zixiibacteriota bacterium. Classification (GTDB taxonomy): domain Bacteria; phylum Zixibacteria; class MSB-5A5; order UBA10806; family 4484-95; genus JAAEQD01. The sequence continues at coordinate 4,308 of JAAEQD010000258.1, read as the reverse complement.
GGGGCCTGGTGAAGGTTTATCCGAAAGCCCAAAACAGCAAGGTGTCTGTCGAGTGCGACGCGCTTCTTATTGATGATACATCCCGCAGCGATACTTACCCGACCATGGAAATCGATAACGATAATGTCAGGGTTGAGCACGAGGCGCGGGTCAGTAAAATCGCCGAGGAGCAATTATTCTATCTCACCAGCCGCGGTTTAACCGAGGATGAGGCAAGGCTTTTAATTATCAACGGTTTTATCGAGCCATTTACAAAAGAGCTGCCAATGGAGTACGCGGTTGAACTTAACAGGCTGATCGAACTCGAGATGGAAGGTTCAGTGGGATGATTATAGGGAAAGGCGCGAATATGACAGTTAAAGTTGTTGACCGGACAAAGTCATCATTTAGAATAAAAGATAACAACGAACCTGAGTGGTTATATAACCTTCGTAACGACGCATGGTGTAATTTTAATAAACCGCCAATGCCTGAAATAGCAAAGCATCTCTGGAAATACAGTAATCCTACGAACTTCATGCTCGTTAACCAGGATGAACATTTAAGATTGGGTAAGAGATATCCCCAAATTGCCCAACCTGAAGAATTCGATCCGGAAAAAGGAGTCGATGCCTATTGGGGTAACTCCAGTGATCTGAAAGTCAAGATTCAAACTACCGAGGATTTTAAAGATTCAGGCGTCGTATTCCAGGAGTTGCACCTGGCTTCTAAAAACCACGAAGAGCTTGTTAAAAGGTATCTGGGTAAGTTAGTAACGTTTGAGCTGGGTAAGTTCGAGGCGTTAAATATGGCGATGTGGGATATCGGAGCATTCTTATATATTCCTGATAATACCGTCATTAAAAATCCAATATATTTGCATCGTCACCCCACGGGCATAAATACAGTAACTCGCTTGCTTGTAATTATGGGCAAAAACGCCGAGGCAACTATCGTCGATGATTACAGATGCGGCCGCAATAAAGGTATATCCCTTGTAAACAGCGCGGTAGAGATATTCGCTGATGATGCCTCCAGAGTGCGTTATATAAATCTTCAAAGGTTGGCTACCGATTATCATTCTTTCATTACGCAGCGCACTCATCTGGCCAGGGATGCCGAAAGCTATACTCTTTTTGCTTCGGTTGGCTCCGGTGTATCCAAAATCAATGCCGGTACAATTCTTGATGGCCGGGGGGCTCATAGTAATATGTACGGTGTCGCGTTTGGAGATAACCGGCAGCAGTTCGACCATCATACTGTCCATCACCATAAATCGAGCGATTCTTACTCTAACATCGATTTGAAGACGGTGATGAAAGATAAATCATCGTCAGCATATACCGGTTTAATAAAAATCGAAAAGGAAGCTCCGAACTGTGAGGCATACCAGGAAAACCGCAACCTTCTGCTGAATAAAAAAGCCCGCGTCGAAACTATCCCGGAACTTGAGATTTTAACCGATCAGGTTAGATGCTCGCATGGCGCGACCGTTGGGCCGCTAGATGAAGAGACAGTGTTTTATCTTACCAGCCGGGGTATAAGCAGGGCCGAGGCGATAAAATCAATTGTCGCTGGCTTTGTGGAACCCACGCTGGCCAAGATGCCTAAATCAGTTGGCGAGTCGGTAAGGAAGATTGTTTTGGAGAAGTTGGAGGAGAGATAAATGATATCCGAATACGTGAAAGTTTGCCATGAAAGTGAATTGTCCGAGGGAACGACTAAAGTGATTGAAATCGACGGCGATTCGGTAATTCTGGCCAAACATGATGGAGTAGTGTACGCAGTGGAGGGATACTGCAGCCATGATAGCGGTGAGTTCAAAGGCGTGGATAATCACTTCTGCGATGGTCAGATCGAATGTCCCCGTCACCACGGAAGGTTTGATATTAAAACCGGCGAAGCCACCCGTATGCCGGCGGTCGCGCCAATTTCAACGTATGATGTGAAAATAGAAAACGGCGAAGTATTCGTCTCGATTGAGGAGCGATAGCGAGGAAGTATGAACAAGTCCACCGACATCAGACAAGCTGAAGCGAAGCCCGCATTCGATCCTGAGCGGATAAAACAGGATTTTCCTATTTTAAAACGGCATATTAATGGCAAGCGGCTGGTTTATCTCGACAGTTCAGCCACGACCCAGAAACCTTTAAGCGTAATAAAAGCAATCGAGAATTACTACGGCTCGACGAATGCCAATGTTCATCGCGGTTTGCATACTCTGGCTGAGGAATCTACGCTAAAATTCGAAGAAACGCGTCAGAAGATCGCTGATTTTATCGGGGGAGCTAAAACCAGTGAGATCATTTACACCAGGAGTACGACCGAGTCGATAAACCTGGTGGCATCATCATGGGGGGCGGCTCATATCAAGACAGGGGACAGGATTGTTACAACTCAGATGGAACATCACGCGAATCTCGTCCCCTGGATTGTATTAGCAAAAAAAACGGGCGCCGAACTGGAGTATATTCCTATCGATGATGACGGCTATCTCGATTTAAGCAATCTTGATAAAATTATTACTCGTTCTACTAAATTAGTTGCCGTAACTCACATGTCGAATGTACTGGGAACGATTAACCCGGTAGAAGCTATCATAGAACGGGCGCGCAAAATCGGCGCTACAGTGCTAATCGATGGCGCTCAGGCGGCGCCGCATATGCCCGTGAATGTCAAATCACTCGACGTAGATTTCTACGTGTTCTCCGCGCATAAGATGCTGGGTCCGACAGGTATCGGGGTGTTATACGGAAAAGAGCGTATCCTCGAGGAGATGGAGCCATATAATCTTGGCGGCGAAATGATCAACGTGGTGAAATTCGATTATGCTGATTGGGCTGAATTGCCGCATAAGTTCGAGGCCGGTACGCCCAATATCGCCGGCGTTATTGGATTTAAACCGGCCTTAGACTACCTTAACGCGCTTTCGATGGAATCCGTGAGAAATCACGAAATTGAGATTACCGAGTATGCTCTTGAACGGATGTCCCGGTTAAATAACATCAAGATATTTGGCCCCATGAACGTTGACTATCGCGGAGGATCGATATCGTTTGTCGATAAGGACGTTCATTCGCACGATATCGCCCAGTTTCTCGATTCTCTGGGTATTGCCGTAAGGGCCGGGCATCATTGCGCTATGCCACTTACGAAGCTGTTAGGGGAACCCGCTACATCACGAGCCAGCTTCTATGTTTACAATACGAAAGATGATGTTGACAGGTTAATTGGAGCATTAAGGGAAATGAGGAGATATTTCGGTTATGAGTGATAATCTACGGGATCTTTACCGCGATATTATAATGGATCACTACCGCTATCCCCGCGGGAAGAAGGAAATAGATGATGCTTCGGTTAAGAGCGAGGGGAAAAACCCATCATGCGGCGATGAGATTAAATTATCATTGAAAATCGATGATGACCGGGTGAAAGAAGTGTCGGTCTCCTGCCAGGGTTGCGCCATTTCGGTAGCCTCGGGGTCAATACTTTCCGAACTTGTCGTGGAAAAAGACCTGGATGAGGTGAAGAAAATCGCGAGAATAGTCAAATCGATGCTCAAGGGCGAGGAGGATCCCGATCTCGGCAAGCTTGAAATGGGCGACCTGGAAGCTCTTCAGGGTGTGAAAGATTTTCCTGTGAGAATAAAATGCGCTCTTCTATCCTGGACTACGCTAATAGAAGGTATTGAATCGTGGCAGAACTCTGAGGAGTTCGAAGTAAGTACGACGGAGAATTAGTATGCGGACTATGATTACCAGAGATGATATTATGATGGCGCTTGCGCCTGTCAAAGATCCTGAAATCGGTATTGGAGTGGTTGACCTTGGGTTAATTTACGATGTCATTGTTGATGGTTCGAAACTTACTATCCTGATGACTTTAACAACGCCTGCATGCCCTTATGGTCAGGAATTGATGGAGGCCGTTAGAATCGCGGGCTTGCGACTGAAAAATATCACGAAGGCCGAGATTGAGTTGGTCTGGGATCCTCAGTGGAATCCGGCAGAGATGGCCTCGGATTATACCAAAGATGTCCTGGGGATCTGGTAGTTTATCCCCGTGCTAATAATTAGTATATTCAAGTAGTAGCGATTTAATCAAGCTTTGGGGATCGTCCTTATCTGCCTTGACGATTTAACAATCAGCGTGTAATGATTTTCTTAAACTATAATTGCGGGGAGTCTCACCCTGAAATGGAATTCTATAATCGCAATCTATTATTGGCCTATTTGGCCAAATAAACTACCTCGTCGCTATGTGCTCCCTCCCGGGTGTCACCGTCGACACAGGAGACGGAGTAGAAATATCTGGTTCCTGACTTTATTG
>JAAEQD010000257.1 GCA_024231855.1 Candidatus Zixiibacteriota bacterium | reverse complement strand
CTCGTTCCTCCAAAAATTGTCGGCAAAATTCCGTTAATGATAACGCCAGCGACACACCAACTTCTGGGCTTTTTGGCCCGGATGTAATTTTTGCGAACCACAATCTAATTTTTGCGAACCTCAACAGATTTTTGCGAACGACAACAATCAATATTTTCGATTCACAATACTATCAAGTTCATTTTGGATATCTCTTACCTTCTCAAATTCATTTAATTCGAATAAAATATTCAAATAAGCTATCAGCAGATTCTTAAATTTTTCTCTATCGTAATTATCATCTTTATAGTTTTGAATACTATGAAAAAGATCATACGCCTTCTTTAGAGCATCAAGAGCATTTCTTTTCCTACCCAACCTTAAATAGCACTGCCCGAGATGAGAATATGTATACTCTATTTTTTTCTCTTTAGGGTTGCATTTTATTGCTTTCTCGAAGTATTTGACAGCTCCTGAATATTTTTTTTGGTAAAACATCATCGTTCCCATACCTGAATAAATTGGAGATAAAAACATTCCTATAATTCCCATAATAAGCTCCATAAACAACCGTTTTAATCGCCACTTGCCCCTGCAGCAAACGCGGTTAAATAGCAGCCAAAGTTCCAAAGTTTTAGTAAGAAAGGATTGTCACATAGTCTTATGGCTCCTTCGGCAAGACATAAATGCAAATCAAACTCTTTTTGACCAAATCTAGGTGTTGTCTTTTCTTGCTCCCCTACTATTTCTTCTCTATAGTCGGGTATGCAATATACAAAAGCACCTGCTCCGACTGCCTGTCTTTTGCAATGCCTGACTGATCGATCTATTTGACTACAACTTTTTCTGCACATTTCATATTCGTCAGAATTGCAATTAGGTAAAGCCAATATTGTTGGCGGGACATAATCTGAAGACAATCCGTACATATCCAGATAGATTAGAGGATTGTTTAAAGAGTAAGTGTATAGGTTAATCCCTCCTTTTAGCCCAATGGGATCCGATCTGAGGTATCTTCCGGTCTTAGGGTCATAATAGCGGTGATAGTTATAGTGCAGCCCTGTCTCGCTATCAAAATACTGTCCGCCAAATCTCAACATGTTTCCACCACCTTGAACATCTCCATCACCAAAACTTTTATACTGCGAATTCCAAATGTCATCACCATTAATATCAAGTAAAATTTGAGGTGTGCCCAAGTGGTCATTTTGATAAAAATAGAATTCATTCTCATCTTTAATAATCAAAGGATCAGATGTCCATTTGGATCCTGGCTTGTATATGTATGCCTTTATTTCATTGCCGACTCTGTCATATTCTCCAATAAGTCCTTCATCCGCATAATGGAAAAAAATTTTACCAAAATTTACGTCTTTCCACAGCCTCCTGCCAAATGGATCATAGTAATATGTGGCAATCACGTCACCAGAGCCGTCTTCGACACGAACTAAGCGATCCTCTATATTGTAAAAATACTTCGTGATAGCTCCGTTAACGATTTTTTCTGTCATATTGCCGTTTTCGTCATACACATAATTCACATTATCATAGCCTATGAGTTCGTTGTTCTCATTGTACACCCAATTTCCATCTGTATCTTCCGATGTCAATCTGTTTCCAACATTATCATAGGTGAACTCCTCATCGTCCTGAGTCAGGTGACTCACATTTGTAAGACGATAAAGATCGTCATATCCGTATATATATCTGCCGTGTTCAGTATCTTTACTCATGATATTGTCCATTTTATCATACGTGTATTGGTAATTCATCAATTCATTTTGGCCCGGGCCTTTAACTTTGATTGAATTTATCCGCATTAAAGGATCATAGGTCAATTTCCTGGTGGCGCCGCCGGGCAAGATAATCGACGAAGGACGGTTCCAATCATAATCACTGTAAGTGAGATAGCCCATTCCAGGTATATATATACCAGTTAAACGATTTGCTTCGTCATAAGTGTATTGATAAGTGACGTCGTCCGATCCGGTGAAAGTTTTCATTAATCCGTTTTTATAATATGTGTAGTCGTATGTAAGAGAAAACGGTCCATAATTAACTGTTTCGGAGATTTTTCTTTTTGCGGAGTCATAGGTGTATAATCCCATGGTCGCACCATCATTGTAACTGGCTAAATTACCGACTTTGTCATATGTGAGGAATACTGATTTTACCGCGTTTGTAAGGGCATCGTTGCTGTAGTAATGAATATTGATCAAACGATTCGCGTCGTCGTAAACGTATTGCGTTTTTTGATCTTTGGGATCGATCATTTCGATCAAATTGCCTGAGCTGTCATAAGCATATGTAATCTCCTTGCCCATGGGGCGGATTTCCTTGGTCAATCGGTTATTGCGGTCATATTCAAACAAGGTGGTGTTGCCATTGGCGTCCCCGAGAGAGAGCAAGTTGCCTCGATTGTCATAAGTGTAGACGGTCTCACCCTTCATTGCATCGACAACTTTCGTGAGGCGATTCAATGAGTCATGGAAATAAACAGTTTCTTTTGAATTTTTATCGATCACCTTCCATAAATTGCCGGTTGCATCATAGGAATATTGTGTGCTATAAACGCCAGCGCCGTTCAGTATATCCTGCTCCTCGATTTTTCTTCCTCTTTTGTCGTAATAAAATCTTTTTGAAAAGGTTGGGTAATTAATCCGACTCAATTTATCGAAGTTGCTTCCAACACAGGAGGAGCATCCTGAGCCGGCGCCATATTCCATTTTAGTAAAGTTGTAAGCGTCGTCAAAGTGTTCAACGATCCTACCTTTTTCGTCATACCTCTTCCAGTCCCTTTTTCCTTCCGCGTCGATGGTTTGATACAAATGGCCGTATAGGTTGAATTTGAATATGGTTTCATTTCCCTCGCCGTCCACGGATGTCTCCAGATCGCCATGTTCATTATATCCAAAGGTGCTTTCGTGTCCCTCTGGATCGATCTTTTGGATTTTTCTGCCCTTGGGATCGTATTCCATGATAGTTACATGGTTCAGAGGATCGATGATTCGCTTCAATCGGCCCAGATCATCGCGTTCATACGTCCACATCATGCCACGCGGATCTTTTTTGGTCAATATATTTCCCATGATATCGTGGGTGAAGTGGCGGGTATTGCCCTCGGGATCAGTGATAGAGTCCATGTTTCCAAAGGAATCATACGTTATCGTCGTCACGGTGTCGGGCGTGACGGCGTCGCCGACCCGGGTGATGGTGAGCACGTTGCCGTATGCGTCGTGGGTGAATTCCGTGGTTCGCTCCTCGGGCTTATCGGCAGCCTCGATCATACGGGTCATGTTGCCATCCCCGTCGTATTCGTAAAGCGTGGAGACATGCCTTTCATTTTGTGACAGGGTGAGTTGTTGCGTTTGCGAGTCGTATTGATTGATGATCATGGATCCGTCTTCATTGATCATCCGGGTGAGATTATCCCATGCGTCGTATTCCTTATGGATGAGGTTGCCGTTGCCATCTTTAATAATAATGTTGTTTCCATTGTCTCTTGTGACTTTTTTAACCGTTTTGCCATTGATATCCATCCTTTTGGTCACGCCATCCTCGTCATACCACATCTCACGGATATAATCCGGGTGCGGTCCGGTGATCATGGCGTAGTATTCTTTTTTACGTTTGTCGAAATTATAGGAAAATCCATATCCGCGGCCTCCGCCATCGGCCATCCCCCGGACCTCTCTCCCCTTGCGACCGATTAGCGTTTCTCCGCCGTCCGGGTGGATCACCCGGTATATGCTATTCAATTCCTGGGGCAGAATGCCGCTCAACGTGTTGGCCCCACCGCTCCAGGCGCCATCTAAAGGGCAATTGACAGGTGAGGGATCATTGCTGGACGGCGGGGGCTCGGCATACATCTCCGTGCCTTCCATAAACTCTGTAAGACGAGGCTTTTCAGATAACAGCGTATTTTCAAACCGGGTTTCATGGCCCAACGGGTCCCGGACGAGGGTGAGACGCCTTTCTTCGTACTCGTACTCCACGCGGCGACCAGCCGCGTCCTTAATGGCGGATATCTGCCCATCGTCGTTGTATTCATACCAAATCACCTGGTTTCCGTATCCGTCCGCTACGCCCACGGGCTTATCGTCCCCCTCGAAGATCATAGTTGCGTAGGTCTTATTTCTCCAACCTATGGATAACACATGTTCATTGCGGTATGTTTTCCAGTTTCCTTTCTTGTCCTCCCATCGATCCGGGTCGTATACACCCCATTTGCTCTGGAAGGAAGTTCCTCCTATGAAAATGTAGTCGCACATGGGTAATTCGGACCCGGGGGAGTTCGTGCCGACAAATTTCACTTTTCCCTCCCGTTTGTACAGAATCCCCTCCCTCAACACCATCGTCGTCGTTCCATCACCAAATGAATATTCGTACGTATCGCTGACCGTGGGGTGAGCCATCGATGTGTGCCCAGGGCCGAGATACCACTGTCCGTCATAGTAAACCCTCCTGATTTCCAGGGTTCCACCTGGAATTTTTACGGATAAATCCAGATCGTTTCGAAAATATTCT
>JAAEQD010000256.1 GCA_024231855.1 Candidatus Zixiibacteriota bacterium | reverse complement strand
TCCCGGTGATGAATCCTCGGCCAGCATAATCTGGTGACCGTGATAGCCGATCCTCAACGAGGCAAAATATAAATAGTGATTATAATCGGCGTACTCTTCCGGTGTGGTCCAGATCATGGATGGATCAGCTCCTGAATCATCGCCTATCAGAATAGTCCAATCGTTGGTGCCGGTAGCCCGCTCATGAGTGGAATTCGATATCAAATTATGGACAGTCCCAACCGAGCAAATGACATTTTCGACATCCAGGGTTAAGGGGCTATCGCTTCCCCCTCCACTTGTTCTCGCTAATTCAGGATTATTTCGGGCAATAAGTGTTGTACTAAGACCAAGACAAACTACGACAACAAGCAAACTTAACTTCTTAGCAAATTTCATCTCAATACCCTCGTTTTTAATATTGGCGCTTCCCCGATCAATAAATCGGATCTAATTCTGACTCTTAATTAGCTATCTATCTATAATTTTATCTTCGTTTATTATAATTGTTCCCATCCATATCTACTAAAATATAGAGATTATAGAAAACAAAACATAACCTCCTATGTATATGATAATGCTTTTTAGTTTATTGTCAACAAAAAACCCGGCTAATCGTTCGATCAGCCGGGATAGTACTTGATCAATTTTCGGCTATTGCCCTCTTAGGAAGGCTGGCGGCGGGCAATCGCCATAAACCGGTGGCTCGCCAAGCCCCCTGAAATAGGTTATAAGGTAGGTAACATCCGAACCGATTACCAGACAGTCGCCGTTGGCATCACCGGCAAGTAGCGGATCAGGTGGATCGTTCTGGCCCCGGAAATACTGAACCAGGTAGGTAACATCCGAACCGATAACCATGCCGTCGCCATTAGCGTCACCGGCGATAAATGAATATTCTACTACTAGGCTGAACTCCTGGATGTCTTCGGCACCCGGCACATCGGTTACGATAGCCGTAAAGGTTATTAAATCGTCATTAGCGGGAGTTCCCGTAAGCAGCCCATCGGAGGAAAGAGCCAGACCCGTACCCTCCAGATCGCCCTCAGAATCGGCCCAGGTTAGCATGCCGGTGCCACCGGTGGCATCAAGTTGGAATGAATAAGCCCCACCCACATGTCCATTCGGCAAAAAGTCTGTGGTAATCAGCGGCGTCGTGTTAATAGTGAAATCCAATGGCTGTTGATCCGAGGCGCCGATCTCATCCTCGATATTGGCAGTGAAACTGATCGGTCCGACAGCCGTCGGTACGCCTACCAGCAGCCCGCCATCGGAAATGGTCAAGTCTGTTTCGGCCAAATCACCGTTTAAATCGGTCCAGGTATTACTGCCTGTTCCGCCTGTAGCTTCCAGTTGATATGAATAGAAAATCCCCACAGTCCAATCGGGCAGGGACTCGGTTGTAATCAGCAAAGCGTTATTAATCGTAAAATCGAATAGCGCATTATCGGAAGCCCCGGTCGCGTCTTCGATTGAGGCGGTGAAGCTAATCGCGCCCGCCGATAATGGCGTACCAGAAACGAGACCCGTCGACGACAAGGTCAAGCCGGTGCCGTCCAAACTATCACCATCATCGGACCACACCTTCTCCCCGGTCCCGCCGGTTGACTGCAATTGCTGAGAATATGGATGGTCGGCGGTCCAGTCAGGCAAATCATCGGTAGTTATCAACAGAGCCGGATTTATACTGAATTCGAATTGCCTGTCATCGCTGTCACTGGATTGATCTTCAACGCGCGCGGTAAAGTTTATCGGACCCGCCGAGGATGGAGTGCCGGTAACCAGGCCCGTCGACGTCAGGCTTAAGCCCGTGCCTGCCAAGTCATTGCCGAAATCGCTCCAGGTTAATTCGCCGGCTCCGCCTGAGGCCTCGAGCTGCTGAGAGTAAGGCTGATCAATCGTCCAGTCAGGTAAAAATGTGGTTACAATTTCAACTACCTGCCTGTTGGTTGGAAATTCTATATAATCGATCCAGCCGCAATCGCCGCCATCGCTGACAGACCGGTCTTTTTCATATTCCCATTTAAATGTGTGAATCCCTTCACTAACGGGATAAACAGCTTGCTCCCAGCCAACCTCACCGGACCACTCATCCATCATTTGAGTATCGATATAAAATCTCAGGAAGTCATAGGTGGGCTCGGAGGAAACTTTATAGTAAAACGATATGGTATCCGGAGATGTTACCTCGTATTGAACTAACATAACCGAATTGTCGTAATGGGTAATCGATCCTGATTTGGCGGAATATACACCCTCGTAGACGTCGCTTGAAGTTATAGCCCAGTCAGCATCGCCCTGCATTTGCCAGGGGTAAGTCAAGAAATCGCCAGATTCAAAATCTTCGACTTCAACGTTAACCAGGATATTGAAAAACGCGCTGTCCACGTAGCCGCCATCGGCGGTTATATCGAGCCTGAAAGGAACCAGGTGAGCTTCGGGACAGGTATAGGAAACGTGAAATTCATAATCGGAATTCGAAGCGCCGGTGCCGCCCAGAGCGGATATATTGGGATATGATGATGAAGACTGAAATATGGCTGCATATTCATCTTCAGTCGAAAGCGTAGCGTTAATGCTATTGGCATTGCCGCCGCCGTTATTTACCAGCGTAATCGACATGGCGACTGAATCGCCGGAATCAACCTGACCGGCATCATGATTGTAAAATTGAAGAATCGGATCATCCGATAGTGGCTCCAGCGCGACATTGACTATAATTGTATTTCTGTCAATTGCGGTTATTCCGGTGACTGTCTGCTGAATATAACCCAGCGAGGTGAAACGCAAACTGTAAGTACCGGCTTCGATCATGCGATGATAATCGCCGATATCGGGATCGGTATAGACTTCGGAGCTGTCGGCATCGTGACCGATAACCGATATTGTAGCCTGAATGGGCAAGCCGGTTTCTGAATCGGTAACGATACCCCGGATACCGTAAAAAGCCTGCTCCATATATGTCATTAAGGCTCCCCGGTTGTAATCCCAGTATTCTGGCAGTAGGTATTCCGGAAGGATATAATCATCCGATAATTCAAGCGTAACCTCGCGGCAACCTCTCCAGTAATTAATATAGTCCTGACGGCCGCCGGAAACCGGGTACCAGGCGTAGCCGTTGGTAATACCGTTATTCAAGTAGGTCATATATCCGGAGGGGCTATTGGCCTGCGCCGAATCGGCATATTCGCGGCAGACATCGATCCACCAGTTATTATCGGGATGAAGTCTCGCCCAGGTGTCCCAGGGGTAGTTGAGCACTTCGACGCCGCCATGCATATTCGCCGATATGACAAACGATTGCACATCGAAAAAGTCCATCATGGCGATAGTTTCAGGCTGCCAGGCATAACCATCGGGATGAGGCCCATCATCGGGATCGGCGAAATTACGATTTAGATCGACGCCATTGGAATTCGATCGAGTGGCATCATTGACTGTATGATTTCCGCCCGCGTAAGTGCCATCCGGATTGGCCAATGGATTGATCCAGATCTCCGAGTTATCCAACAAGTAAGTTATCTGCGCATCTGTGCCATAATTCGAGAGGAGATAATCGATCATGCGAAGCATCAGGACATAACCGGTTGTTTCATTCCCATGCATGGAAGATGAATACATAACCTCCGGCTCGTCTTCTTCGGTATCGATATTGGCGGATAGCCTGGCGAAAAGCAACTGACGACCTTCAACAGTGGTGCCGATATTTACTATCTCGCACAAGCCAGGATATATTCTTTGATAATCATCCATCATGCTAAGGTAGGCGGTATAAGTCGGATAGGCGTCCCAATCCAGGATGGCGTCTTTGTCATCGGCCATTCTCGGAGTATTCAATGAGCTGGGATGAGGCAGCACCGTATAATCATAGCCCAGGGTCTTGAAATGATCGAATTGATCGTTATTGGCATAAGCGTATATCGTGTTGTCTTTGACATTGGCGATTGATATTAATCTGGTTAGCTCGGCCAACTCTTTCCGGGTTTCATATTCGAATTTAAAGTAAACCTCGTTAGGTTGGGCTTGTAAACTGATTGTAAGTAATAGACTTGAGATAATCGCAACAATTGCGACCCTGAACATAAGACCTCCGCAGTTTAATATTGCTTTGACTATCTCCCCTCAAGTCTTTGGAAGCAATTTGCTTTCAGGCTAAATATACAATAAAAGTACTATTCACCAAGAACTTTTCTTCAAAGACCATTTTGGCAAAAGGGGATAATAGACCATTTTATATGTTTCGGTTCGGATATCTCGTAAGTTTAAGGCAAAGAAGAAAATAGTGCGACAGCTACCCCATCATTGATTCATTTTGGCTAAAACGTAGGTATTCATATCACGGGCTCTGACATTTCCCGGATTAATAGCCAGTGCCTTCTTCAAAGCGTTGTTAGCTTGTTCCAGAAGTCCCATCTCCAGACAAAGATGGCCAAGATTATATTGAACTTCTTCATTGTGGGGAAATCTTCTACCGGCCAAACTCAGGATATCGAGGGCTTTTTCGGGCGAATTTTGTAAGGCCAATACTTTGGCATAGTTAATATACGATTGGTAGGCGAATGGATCGGCATTTATCGCTTTGTTGAAATAATTTTCGGCTTTTTCAGGTTGTTCGGATCTTATAGCGATTGTACCCAGATCATTATAGGCCAGGGCATGAGAAGGATTGGCTTCAAGCGCCAGGTGAAGGTGCTTTTTGGCCATGATAATTTCCTCGGTTAATTTGGGGTTTAACGATTGATACCCCGAGCCGTATTTCTGCTTGAAATGTGTCAGATAGCTGGAGCCAAGCAAATATTGATTATCGGCCTCGACCTGGCTTTCGCTTAGATTGATTATTCGGTGGTTGCTTTCAATTACTAGCAGAACGAAAGCCGCCGATATAATTGCAATCTTCAATGTATGTCGCTTCTTAAAATAAATTAAAGATTGCTGAATCCCGAAAACCGCGAAAATTATGAGAAAGGGTAATAACGGTTGACGGAATCTGGCACATACAAAAAACAGTACCAGCGATAACGTATATGAGCCTAATAACAAGTACAATATGAGGAATTTTCGCCAATACTTTACAGATAGAATAAACCCGATAATAGCCAATGGGGCCAGGATGCCATAGGGGAAAAATATCGGCTTGGAAAACATTAACGATTTAATAATAGGACTAAAGGATCGAGCCAGGTACAGATGTTGATTATTCGGAATTTCATAACCATTAATTACATATCTTAATTTCTTGAACAGAAGTAGAATAAAATTGCCGGGACTATTTCCGATTTCGTCGAAAGTTCTGCCATACCAATAATCAGAGATTTCGGATCGTTTAAGCGGACGCCGCGTTTCTGATTCGGCAGTCGCGATTGCTTCGCGGTAGCCGCTTTGCCAACCGCGATCAATACCAGGCGCGGTCGCCGACCAGCCATCGGCTGCCTGATTATTACCGAGGTAGAAATTAAAACCTCCCTGCCATGAGATAAAGGTAAAATCGTTGGCGACCACATAATTGCGTATCGTGACAGGTGAAATCATCAGGATACAAGCGGTCGCCATCGCGGCGTAGTAAGCTATTGCCTTCTTTCGCCCCAGTTTCGGGACAATCATAATCCAGAGCCATATTACTAAAGCCGGCCCCATTAGCAGAATATTGGGTCGGGCCAGGCCGGCTACACCCAATATCAATCCGGCGATAATAAAATTATCCAGTTCCGGCTTCTCCTGTGTTCGATAAAGCTGATAGACCAATAGCGCAGTCAATATAGTGATTAAAAAGGTTATAAGAAGTGATGCGTCATAATAAATAAAGGTTGGATAAAACACCGCCAAGCCCGCGCCAATCAGGGCTATCCGCCGGCTGAAAAATCTCAATCCCACCGCAAAAACCAAAACCGGCAACAACGATCCAAGAACTACCTGAATTACCCTGGCCGTTGCCATCGAACCATCGGCAATGTTGGTGATTAAAGCCAGGAAATAAGGATACAATGGCGCCCGAAAAAAAGGCTCATCGGGCAAACCTTCAGCCGAGTTAATCTGTTGGGCTAACTCCAGATGATAGCCCTCATCCATTATCGGCAAATCGAATGTCGGCATGGCGCTTAATTGATGCACGTAGATAAGTCTGATTATCAATGCCGCGGAAAAAATAATCAGTATAAACGGCAACAAACGATTTCGACTCGGTATTCTTGCATGTGCCATAATTCTGCCTCGAAAAATCGTGCCTAGACAGATTAATTACAGGACTACAAATTTTTTGAATAAGCCGTTGTCGGATTAATAATGCGTTGACCTGTTGCTAAACTAATTGCTGATGTAGTCAGCCTCTTTGATTAATATAAACATTTTCCAGAAATTGACAAGAAACTTTCTAAAGAAAAGCGACAATTATAGATTTATAGAGTAGATCTAAAATTTATTTGATCCCCAATCGACGATTAATCCTTTTTAATAATAATATCGCCGTTTATAGTTGTTATTCTGACCTTGTTTTTGCCATCGCCAACAACGCCGGTACCATCGATATATTTACGCGGCGACCCTCGATCATAGTCCCAGTCATCGGATTCCCGAGTTTTTAAATCGAAGTCGCTGATAATTTTGTATTGTCTCCGGCCTCGCTTGGTATAGGCCAATTCGATATCGAATTCTCCCGAGAAATTGGCGGGAAGAGTCAGTTCGATTTCACCGTTGTTGGAACGCATCTCGATATCTTTCCCCGATTCAGTCCCATCACCGGTAACGGCCACAGTAATATCGCCGCCATATGTATCAACATCCACCCAACCATCGACTTGCCCGATATATATATCGCCGCCATTGGTATGGGCTTTCACAAATTCGCCGGCCGATTTAATCTCGATATCGCCGCCGTTAGTATGAACATCAGCGCCCAGCGGGGCCTCGACTACATCAATACTTCCACCCATTGTTTTTATCCGAATTACATCGTTAGACGATTTACCCTTAAAATCCTCGTCATTATCATAAATCACTCGGCCGCCGTTAGTGGTGCATTTAAAATCACCGGCTACATTTCGCATCCTAACACTGCCGCCGTTGGTATGCGCCCGGCCGTTGATTTCCGAATCGGAACAAGTAATGCTGCCGCCATTGGTTTTCAGGTCGGCTTCACCCTTGATATTGGAGCAGTCTATACTGCCGCCGTTGGTTCGGAAATATAAATCGCCTGTCAGATTTTGAAAATCGAGGCTGCCGCCGAGAGTTTTCCCCTGCAGATTTCCCTCGATATTATCCAGTTCGATAGTTCCACCGTTGGTTTCCAAATCCAAATCGAATTTATTCGGGACCTGGATTTCGAATTCGACCCGGGCATTTTTATTGCGTCGGTAAGAATCATAGCGCGAAATGATTTCGAGGCCGGATGACTTTTTATCGAATTCGACCTCGCAATCTTCCCAATCGCGGCCGCTTAGATATACCTTTACCGAAACCTCATTCTTATCCCAGCCGACAATAGCGATCGATCCCCCGGTCTCCAAATCCATCTCTAGTAGCTCGCCCGGTGAAATTTCGAAACTTTCCTCAATCGTGTCCCCGGCAATGACTACGCTTGTGATAGCCAATAATATAACTATTATTCGAACTAACCGATTCATTTGTATCTCCTTACGCTTTTTAAATATCCAGACACTCGCCCTGATCAATCTATATTAATCTACGTAAAATGGTATCAAAAGTTACATGCCCCTTTCTTTGATCATACCCGATGAAATTCGGGCTTGACTGATTTAAAATTAGCCTTTATGCTAAAAGCGTACAAGTTCAGAATAAGGGAACCGTCATGAAATATGAAATCCGTTCGCTTGAAATTACCGACTACGACAACCTGATAAAGCTTTGGCGGAGATGCGATTTGCCATGCCGGCCGAAAGGCCGGGACGCCCGGAAAACTATCGCTGAAGAGATGACAAGAGTCGAAACCTGCTTTTTGGGGATGCTGGACAGCGGTAAGCTTATCGGCGCCATATTAGGAACATCGGATGGCCGTAAGGGCTGGATTAATCGGCTGGCAATTGCGCCTGAATACAGGCGGCAGGGATTAGGCGATATAATGATCAAGGAATGCGAGAAATTCCTGCTTGGTCTGGGACTAAAAGTGATAGCTGCCTTAATCGAGGGTGACAACACGGCATCTTTCGCCGCTTTCAAAAAAGCGGGTTATATATATGCCGAGGATATCGCTTATTATTCCAAGCGATCTTCAGCCGACGATTGATCGAGTATCAGCCTGTTTTGAGGAGTTCATTTCGCGAGAATCGGCATTAAGCTCTTGTCTGACAGCTTTGCCGATATCATTGCGGGTAAAAGGTTTTTTCACGAAAGCTCCGGCTCCCAGCTTTTGCATCTCTTTTACTCGATCTGTAGCCGAAAAGCCGCTAATTACGATCGCCTTCTGCGCTGGCTTGAGTTTGATAATTTCTCTATACGTATCGAGACCGTCGAAGTCCTTTTCCATGATCATATCCAGAATTACCAAATCAGCATCTTCCTTTTCCAGTATTTTCAGAGAATCCCGGCCATTGACCGCGGTTATCACGTTATAATTCAAACTGGACAGGAGGGCGGTCATAATCTCCCTCTGTTCCCAGGCATCATCGACAATCAGAATGGTTTCATCGCCCTTGTAATTGCCCCCTTTCGGAATATCTCTGCTAATTTTCTCATCTGTCAGCGGGAAGTAAAGATAGAATTCCGTGCCCTGGCCAACTTCAGAGCGAACATCGCTATAACCCCCGTGATCTTTTAAAACCCCATGAACAACTGACAATCCCAGGCCGCTTCCGCTGGCGCCCATTTTTTTACTGGAATAGTACGGTTCGAATATTTTATCGATATCATCAGGCTTTATGCCCGATCCGGTATCGCTGACTTTGAACACAAAATATTCGCCATGGGCTTTTTCGGATGTCCCGCGGGGTGTCGTCTCTGAAGACCCCAGGGATGTTTCAAGCGCGAGCAAACCGCCTTCCGGCATAGCATCATAAGCGTTTACAATCAGGTTCATTACTACTTTCGAAAGATGCGGAGCCGAGCCCCTTATTGTAGCCGCATTATTATTTAAACTCGTCGTTAATTCGACACCGGGATTATCCCGGGCCAGTTTCAAGTAGCCCGGCGATTCCAGGTATGCCCGAATAACATCATTGAGATTCATGGTTTCCATCTCATAACGACCTCTTCGGGCCATAGAGAGCAGGTCCTGGATTACCTCGGCGGCATCCCCGGATGCTTTTTGAATACGTTCGACTTTTTTATACATGGGATTATCTTTTTCAAGTTGTTGGAGTATTAAATCGGAATAGCCAACCATAGGGCCCAGCGTGTTATTCAAATCGTGAGCGATACCGCCGGCCAGCAAACCAAGTGATTCCATCCTTTCGGCGTCTTCCAGTTTTTTCTGAAGTTCGACATGTTTTTGTTCGGCCAGTTTGCGTTCGGTGATATCTTTCAATATGCCCTGTACGCCAACGATTTTATCTCCCATGAAAACCGGCTTGTTAGATAGATGAATCCAATTGATTTCGCCGGACTTGACCGCAAACCGATACTCCGCGGTTGAAATCTGACCCAGCATATTTCGCAACAGGGTTTCAATATAACTTTCCCGATCATCTTCATGAATATATTCGCTTAATTTATGGTCAATTAAATCGTTAGGATTGTACTGGGAAAATCGCTCGATCGCCGGGCTAATATAATTTATCACCCCGCTCGAATCCAGCGAGAAAACCACTTCATTCATATTCTCCACCAAATCGCGGTATTTCTCCTCGCTTTCCCGAAGCGCTTGCTCGGCCATTTTTCTTTCGGTGATATCGATAAGCGAACCCAGGGCGGCAATATAATTTCCCTGTTTATCGAACCGGGGTGAAATAAACACCTGCAGAGTTTTTCTATTATTCTTAGCCGTAATTATTTCAACTTCATATAAGTTTTTCTTGCCTTTTCGTCTGTAAGCCGTCTGAGTTGCTATTCTGCTATGATCAGATTGAGGAATATAATCAAGCAGGCACTTGCCGATCATATCTTTATGCGATGGCTCTTCAAATATTTCCGCGTAGGCGGGATTGCAATTTAGTATAATCTCATTTTCATCAACCAAACCTATTCCCTCAATCAGCGATTCGAAAAACTCGCGATACCGCTTCTCCGATGCTTTTAACTCTTCCTCAGCCTTTTCCCGGTCCGTTATATCAATCAGGGTAATAAAAACAGCCGATTTTCCGCTTAACTGAAATCCTTTCGAATATAGCTCGACCCATTTCACTTTGCCAGATTTAAGTATGAGGCGGAAGGGATAAGTAGTAACAACGTCCGTATCGCCCGCCTCTTTTTTTCGCGCTTGTTCCATAACGAATTCCCTGTCCTCGGGATGAACTCTAAGGGAAATTTGCCTGGTATCCCATCGCATCATTTCCTCCACGGAATATTCAAGCAAATCCGACGACGCCTGGTTGGCGTATTTAAAATTTCCGTCTTGAAGAATCAAAATACTGAGAAGGTTTTGCTCCGCAAATATGGAAAATTTACCGGTGCTCTCTTCAAGCGCTGACTCGGCCGCCTCGCGTTCGGCGATCTGAACCTGTGCCTCGCGCATGGCTATCTTATATTTACGGGCATTCCGACCGATAAACCAGGCGAATAAGCCCAGAAAGAATGGAGCTGTATCGATTATATAATGAATGGGATTTGATTGATGCAGCATCGAGAAAGTCGCGAAATTGTACTCCAGGCCCTGAAAGTTGGCATCTATTATAATGCTGATAATCGGAAAAGTCAGTCCGAATAGAAAACCTAAAAGGGTGTACCTTAGCGTAATATTTGCTTCCTGTCCAATCAAAATCCGCATTACAACATTATTCGACAACATACTCATAATATTCACATCCCGTATTTCATTACCCATTTAACGATCTGTTTATTTTGGCCGATTACCGAACCCGGTATTGCGCACTATTTATATTCGGACAGAAAACGGGCCGAATTTAAAATTGAAACTCAACCTGTTACAGCCGTGTAGCATAGACGGACTCGGATTATTGACATATAATTTCCATTTTTAGAAATTATCTGTCTTGTAGCAGGATTTAATACTGGAGAGCCTGTTCTGGTTAACGCGGATAAATAAGCTTGCAAACCATTGCGTATTCGTTTAACTTTTCAGTCAATATAATAAGGTCGCGATGAAAAACATCTGACCTTTTGTTACAAATAGAAACACTAGGAATCTTCAATGCCCGGTCTGAAGCTTATTACCAGTAATCGCCTGGAAATTCTGGCGGAAAAACTGGTCGAGAAAACTAACGCTAAGCCATTGTCTTCGCCGTTGACCCAGGAAGTCATAATCGTTCAAAGCCGGGGCATGGAGCGATGGCTGTCGATGGAATATGCCAGGAAGCAAGGGATTTGCGCTAATTTTCGTTTCCCGTTTCCTAATTCATTTATTCAGGAAATCTTCCGTAGATTTATCCCTGATTTGCCCGAGCATTCCGCTTTCGATCCGGAAATATTAACCTGGAAAATAATGAGGTTTCTATTAGGGCCAATCGATTCAAGCGAATTTTCCTCCATTAGTGAATATTTAAAAGATGATAAAAGCGGTTTAAAGCAGTACCAGCTTGCCCGGCGAATTGCCGACACATTTGATCATTACACGGTATTCAGGCCGGATATGATTCTTAAATGGGATGAAAATAAAAGTCATGACTGGCAGGCAAAACTCTGGCAAAAACTGTCAAAGGGCAACAAATTACACCGGGCGGCGATAAAAGAAAATCTGCTAAAAGCGACATTTAATCAATCTTTTACGATTCATGATTTTCCGGAACGGATTTCGATATTTGGCATTTCCGCGTTGCCCCCATTTCATCTTGAAATACTTGTCGCTTTATCGAGCCTTGTAGAGGTTAATCTGTTTTTGATGAATCCCTGCAGGGAATTTTGGGCGGACATAGTATCGGACAGAGAAACCGACAGAATAGCACGCCGGTACGATCACAACATTCCCTCCATTGATGACCTTCATCTGGAACCGGGTAATAGCCTTCTGGCATCAACCGGGGTAATGGGCCGGGATTTTTTCTGGCTTATCCATCAAAACAGTTGTGAAGAGGACGAGGCGTTCGCGCAACCCGAGGAAAATAATCTGCTTGACTGCATTCAATCGGATATTTTAAACCTGCGGGAACGAGGTAGTCAGGATATCGGTTTAAAATCCTTGTCTGATAACGACAGATCTATTCAGATACATTCCTGTCACAGCCCTATGCGGGAGATCGAAGTGCTGTACGAAAACCTGTTGTCGATATTCGAGGCCGATCCCGAACTGAATCCCAGGGATATTTTAGTCATGACTCCTAATATCGAAGCTTATGCTCCTTATATTCAGGCAATATTCAACACCCGAACAGATCAATCCCAAAGGATACCTTTCAATATAACCGATCGCAATGTTAGCCGGGAAAGCCGAATTATCAGGACATTTCTGGCCGTTTTGGATTTATGCGATGGGCGATTCGAGGCATCAAAAATAGCGGCTATTCTTGAACCGTCTTTCGTGCACCGAAAATTCTCGCTTAGCGTCAATGACGTGGAATTAATCGTTCATTGGTTAAGACAAACGCGTACAAGCTGGGGTATAGATAAACATCACCGAGGCCGGATGGGACTTCCCGAATACAACGAAAACACCTGGCAGGCCGGCCTGGACCGGATGCTGTTGGGTTACGCCCTCCCTGGCTGGAATGAAAACCTCTTTAAGGGTATTCTGCCTTTTGATAGTATCGAAGGCGATAAAGCCCAGGCGCTGGGCAAATTTACCGAACTATTAACCAGACTTTTCGATTTCGTGAAAGCTCTGAAAAAGCCCCGAAGATTGAGCGGATGGATAGAATTATTGGCCGACATTTACGAGAAATTATTTATTGATGATGAGGAAACAAACCGGGAATTACTCATTATTCGGCGAGCATTGAATAAACTGTCGGTTATCAGACAAGAAGCTGGATTCGAAAAAGAGGTCTCGCTTGATGTTATCATCCAGTACCTGAAAAATGAATTCGATAATGAGAGTTCAGGATTCGGTTTTATTGCCGGGGCCGTAACTTTCTGCGCCATGCTGCCGATGCGAAGCATACCATTCAAAGTAATCTGCCTGATAGGCATGAATCATGACTCTTATCCACGGCAATCAAAACACCTTAGTTTCGACCTGATAGCTCAACAACCCCGGCGAGGCGACAGATCAATCAGGAATTCCGACCGCTATCTGTTTCTCGAAGCTATTCTTTCGGCCAGGGAAAGGTTCTATATCAGCTATGTAGGGCAGAGCATCGAGGACAATAGCGCTATCCCCCCTTCGGTTTTAGTCAGCGAACTTATGGATTATATCAACCAGGGATTCCAATTCCCCGGCGCCAATATTCAGGATCACATCGTAATCCGGCATCGTCTGCAGGCATTCAGCCCCGAATACTTTAAAGGCGACACCAAGCTTTTCAGTTATTCCAGGGAAAATTTCCTGGCAGGGCAGTCAATGCTGGAAAGGCGTAAGCAACCGACCGCGTTTATAAGCTCCGGTTTACCTCAAACGGATAAGGAAATAAACGTTATCGATATAGACGAACTCTGCCGCTTCTTCGGTAATCCGTCGAAATATTTTCTGGCTGAACAACTGGGGATTTATCTCGATGAAATCGATTTAACGATTGAGGACAGAGAGCCTTATACGATGACCGGTTTGGAGAAATATGACCTTGAAAACAGGCTGTTGAAAAAACATTTGGATGGAATCGATATAAAACAGCATATGGATATCACCAGAGCCTCGGGACTTCTACCGCACGGCAGATTGGGAGAATCTATCTACCGCAATATAATCGGCGATATTGAAACATTCGGGAGAAAACTGGATGAATTCCGGCAAAATGGCCCTCTTGAAAGCCTGGCTATTAATCATGAGGTGGGGGGAATCAAGATAACCGGAAATCTCGATAACATCTACCCTGCCGGCCGGCTCCAGTACAGGGTTGCCACAGTCAAAGCCCGGGATAGGCTGAAGATATGGATAAAGCATCTGCTGTACAATATAATCAAACCCGCTTCTTACCCATCGGCAAGTATCATTATTGGCAGCGATCTTTGTCTGGAATATTCATCTCCTGAAAACAGCCTCGAAGTATTGAGACAATTTCTTGATTTATACCGTCAGGGCAGGTGGATACCGTTGCGATTTTTCCCGAAATCATCGCTTAAGTTCGCCGAATCGATTTATCAAAACAAACCGGAAGATTACGCTCTAAACAAAGCAAACTCAACATGGTCGGGCACAGATCATAACCGCGGTGAAAGTGAAGATTCCAGTTACAAGCTCTGTTTTGGCAATACAAGCCCAGGCGACGATGTTTTCAAGGACATCGCTCTGAAAGTATACCTTCCCCTTCTCGAAAAAGAAACAAGGCGTGTCTGATGCAGGAATTCGAGTTAAATAAAGTTCATCTCGAGGGTACGAACCTCATTGAAGCCGGTGCCGGCACGGGCAAAACTTATAATATCGCCGGTTTATATATACGATTAGTTCTGGAGAAACGATTAGATGTTAGCGAAATTCTGGTAGTAACATTTACCAAAGCGGCAACCGAGGAGTTGAAAGATCGTATTCGGGGCAAACTTCGAGGGACAATCGCGGCTTTCAAATCCGGTCGAAGCGATGACCCAACATTGGCGGAACTGGTGAAAAACAGTGGCGATAGTCGGGACGCTATCAGACGGTTGCAGGCGGCGTTAAGGGGATTCGATGAGGCGGCCATCTTTACCATTCATGGTTTCTGCCAGAGGATGCTTCATGACAACGCTTTCGAAAGCGGCAGCCTGTTTGATACGGAGCTGATAGTTAATCAATGGGCATTGTTGAGAGAAATAGTCGATGATTTCTGGCGAAAATATTTTTATAGCGCCTCGCCCATGTTGATAAACTACCTTCGTGACAAAAAAGGCAATAAAATCGATAGTCCTGATAAACTGCTAAAATTCCTGGGCGGCCATCAAAATAGACTGTTTATAAAAATCATCCCTAAAGTGGAAATCACCGATGCCCAAAAAGCCGAAAGCGGTTTTAAGTCGGTATTCGATAAAGCACGACACGAATGGCCGGCGGCCAGACAAGAAGTAGAACGGACTCTAATAAACTGTAAGGCATTAAAAAGAAATATTTATAAAGCGGAGAGTATCCCTGCCTGGATTACACGGATGGATTCTCTACTGTCGTCCGACGGCAATAATGCCAACCTGTTCGACAAGTTCGATAAGTTCACGACCAGTGGAATAAAGAAAGGCACCAGGAAAAAAGACGATCCGCCTGAACTGGGATTTTTCGAGTTATGCGAGGATTTAAGCCTCAAAGCGGACGAACTTCGAAATATCTATAATCAATTTTACCTCGGTCTCAGGATTAAACTTCTGGAATATCTCGACATCGAGCTTACCAAGCGAAAACGGAAGCAAAATATCCAGTTCTACGATGACCTCCTGACTCGAATGTATGAAGCGCTTCATGGCCCAAACGGCGGCTCACTGGCTCAAGCGATCAGGAAAAGATACAAGGCGGCTTTAATAGATGAGTTTCAGGATACCGACCCTGTCCAGTATGATATCTTTAAGACTATCTATGGCAATGAAGGCGGTATACTGTTTTTAATCGGTGATCCCAAGCAGGCTATTTACAGTTTCAGGGGCGCCGACATTTTCACCTACATAAAGGCGATTGGCCAGGTAAACCATCGCTATACACTTGGTCGAAACTGGCGATCCGAGAAGGGATTGATTCGGGCCCTGAACGAAATTTTCAGCGGAACCGCCAGGCCATTTATATATGATGATATCCCGTTTCAGCCGGCGTCCCCAGCCGGAGATGAAAATAAGCCGGTTTTAACAATAGACGGTAAATCCGAATCGCCTTTTCAAATCTGGTTTCTTGACGCCGATTCGATAAAGACCAGCGACCGGGACAAAAATTTTATCGCGAAATCAATCGCCTATGATCGGTTAACCCGGGCGGTATCCGCCGAAATCTCCAGGCTTCTGAGTCTGGGCGATAGGAATAAAATTACGATTGGCGAAAGATCGCTGCAGGCTGGAGATATCGCTATACTGGTTCGGACGAACAGAGAAGCATTGATCGTTCAGAATTCACTGGCCGCCTTGAATATTCCCTGCGTTCTTCATAGCACCGATAATATCTTCGACTCCCATGAGGCCCTGGAAACCGAGAGAGTTATCGCCGCCGTTGTTAATCCGGGGAACGAGGGACTGATAAAGGCAGCGCTGGCAACGGATATGATCGGTATCGGCAGCGAGGAATTATATGAGCTTTCCGGTAATGACGCGCGCTGGGAAGCCTGGTTGAATATATTCCGGGATTATCACGATCTCTGTTCCAGACAGGGCTTCATCAGCATGTTTCGCAGGTTGATGGCCGATCAAAAAACGCGTTCCCGACTTCTGGCTTTCCCCGATGGCGAAAGGCGACTGACTAACCTGCTGCACCTTTCGGAAATTCTTCATCAACAAGCCGCCGAAAGTAAATTGGGTATCACGGCGCTTTTAAAATGGCTGTCGCTTATGAGGAATCCTAACACGCCCCGGATTGAAGAACATCAACTTCGCCTGGAGAGCGATGAAAACGCCGCAAAAATCATTACCATTCATAAGAGCAAAGGTCTTGAATATTCGATAGTATTTTGCCCGTTTACCTGGGGAGATTCGAGGATAACCGGTTTTCGCGATAATATTTTCCATGATGAATCAAACGACAATGAACTCACCCTGGATTTGGGCTCGGATGATTATGAACTGAATAGGAAATTCACCGAAAGAGAATTACTGGCGGAAAACATTCGACTTATGTATGTCGCGCTGACCAGGGCCCGACATCGCTGCTACTTCCCCTGGGGTCGTTTTAACAAAGCCGGCACATCAGCGCCGGCCTACCTGATCCATCAGCCGGCCATAAGCGAGTCGATAAAAGTAGTTGATGATACCGAGCAGAATTTCAAAAACCTCGGCAACCGGGATATCTTAACCGGGTTGGAAACGCTGAAAGACAAAGCCGACGGTACAATCGGTCTGTCGACCCTGACGATTAAACAGGGATTAGTATATTCGCCTTTGATCGCAAGTAAGCTAAAACTGAATTGCCGTCAATTCTCGGGCGATATCGATCAACACTGGCGAATCTCCAGTTTTTCACACCTTGTTTCCGGTAAAACCGTGGCTCTGGAATTACCTGATTACGATTCGCTTGATTTGGCCGCAAACCGACGGGAAGAGGAAATCGAAACAATTTCCGCTATAGAATCGCCGTCTGGAATATTTTTATTCCCCAAGGGCGCCAAACCTGGTACGTTCTGCCATGACCTGTTTGAAAATCTGGATTTCACCGATACCGATAACGCGGCATTGACCGAGCTGGTAAACAATAAATTATCGGCCTATGGCTATGATCTCTCCTGGTGCGAGACTATACGCGAAATGATAAGAAATGTACTGACTACACCCATGTCTACAGGCAACGGCGCGTTAAGTTTCTCGCAGGTCAACAAAGAGAGCCGATTAAATGAGCTGGAATTTTATTTTCCGCTAAACACTATTACACCTAATAAGTTAAAAGATCTGTTTGATAAATATAGTCAGGCCGGCGTTTCTGATAAATTTCCGGAAACAATCGAACAGCTGAGTTTTTCTCCGGTTAAAGGTTTCATGAAAGGCTATATCGATTTGGTTTTCAAGCATCAGGATAAGTATTTTATAGTCGACTGGAAATCAAATCATCTCGGCAATACTTGCAAAGATTATAATCGACAGAATCTGGCAATAACGATGGCGGCTAATTTCTATACGTTGCAGTATTATATCTACACCGTAGCCTTGCATAAATATCTGTCGGTCAGGTTACCGGGCTACAGTTATAATCGAGATTTTGGCGGGGTTCTCTATATATTCCTACGCGGCGTCGATCCGAGATTCGGTGATAATTACGGTATTTTTTCGGATAAGCCCAACGTCGAACTTATCGAGGAATTGACTAAATTACTAATCGCGGAACGGACATAATGAATAACGCAAACGGTATTTTATATCAATTGAAATCAAGCGGAGATTTTTCCGAACTGGATATTCATTTTGCCCGGTTCATATCAAACCTGTCGGATGAAAGCCGACCGGAACTATCATTAGCGGCCGCCCTGATCAGCAATCGTACTCAAGCCGGACATATTTGCATCAATCTCGCCGCCTATTCAGGTAAACTTTTATCCGGCGACCATAACGATGAAAACGTTATCTGCCCGGAGCTGGAAAACTGGATAGATTGTTTGAGGGCTTCATCCGTGGTCGGTTATCCCGGAGACTATAGGCCGCTTATTCTCGATAAACAGGCGCGGCTTTACTTATACCGTTATTGGAATTATGAGAGGATACTGGCCGAATCCATCCTGGACCGGGCAACTCGGGAGTATGATGATATCGATAGGCAGTTATTAGGTGATGGTCTGGATAGATTGTTCCCCGATACCTCGGATAAGGAGACCAACTGGCAGAAGGTAGCCGCTTTCACCGCCTTAACAAAACGATTCTGCGTTATTTCAGGCGGTCCCGGCACCGGTAAAACCGCCGCGGTGGCCAGGATCATGACATTATTGTTGGAGCAAAACCAGGCATATCGCATTGCCCTGGCGGCGCCTACCGGCAAAGCCTCGGCCCGCCTGCAGGATTCAATCAGGGATATGAAAGAGAGCCTCGATTGCTCCGAAAACATAAGAAAATTGATCACGGGCGAAGCCTCGACCATACATCGCCTGCTTAAAAGCATTCGCCATACGCCCTATTTCAAGTACAATCTCGAAAATCCGTTACCAGCCGATGTGGTGATCGTCGATGAAGCATCGATGGTTGATTTGGCGTTGATGTCGAAATTGGCTCAGGCGGTCGCGCCCGACGCCCGCCTGATACTTCTGGGAGACAAAGATCAACTTGCTTCCATTGAGGCCGGCGCGGTTCTCGGCGATATTTGCGGACTTGGATCAGAATCCGGCTACTCGCCGCAATTCTCAGATCAGTACAGGGAGATCACCGGTGAAACTCTTATAAGTGACCAAAACACCGACAGCGATCCTCCGATACGAGACTGTGTGATACAGCTTCAAAAAAGCTATCGTTTTGGCGAAACCAGCGGCATCGGGGCTATCAGCCGGGATATTAACGCCGGAAAGAGCCAGGAAGCGACGACTATTTTGACAAGCGGAGAATTCGCCGATATCAAGTGGGCGACATTGCCCTCCCCCGAGGCGATGATACATGAAATCAAGGATAAAATAATCGTCGGCTATCGGGATTACCTGAAAGCCGCCGATCCGGTACAGGCATTGGAGATGTTTGGCCGCTTTCGCGTTTTATGCGCTATCCGGGAGGGTCCTTACGGCGTTACGGCTATGAGCAATCTTATTGAAAGGACACTTCGCGCAGCGCGACTTATACAGCCGTCGGCGATTTGGTACGATGGGCGGCCGGTGATGATAACCCGGAACGATTACAACCTCGGTTTATTCAATGGCGATATCGGGATTACTTTGCCGGCGGGCCTGCCCAGGGGGGAATCCGACGGCCCCCTTCGGGTCTGTTTCCAATCGGCCGATGGCGTTTTGCGTATGATACCGCCGGTCAGGCTGCCGGATCATGAGACCGTCTACGCGATGACCGTGCATAAGAGCCAGGGATCGGAATTCGACCGGATTTTGATGATTTTACCTGATAAGCCATCGCCGGTCGTGACTCGCGAACTAATCTATACCGGCTTGACCAGGGCGAGAAAATCGGTTGAGACCTGGTGTACCGAGAATATCTTCACCGACGGTGTGTCTCGTCAAATAGAGCGAAAATCGGGGTTGGCGGATATTCTCTGGCGGCATGATGAAGCCTGAGGTTTGCGGTTTGCTGTAAAAACACAAAAGGCCGTCCATTCGGACGGCCTTCCGCGTTTATTGGAGTCCCCTTTTAAATGTTAATCGCTTATCGCGTACTTACTGAAATGGTGGATTTCGAAATTGGCGTTGCCGTTTTTCACTTTCTCAACGTCGGTTACTATCCAACTGGCTGAGGCCGGGTTGTACCAATACAGTCCTTCGTAACGACTACCAGATTCGAATACCTGTTTTAATGTTATCGGGCGCTGGAACACCAGACCGGCAGGAGCGCAAGTATAGTAGTAGACCAAACCATTTTCCGTTTTCCACACTTCACCCCTGATTTCGATTTCGACTAATTCAGTAAGGGCGTATTCGGGGATAACAAAGTAAATATCTTCATTATCCAATTGAAGCTGTAAATAGCCGCCGTTTTCATCGAACTTCTGCTTGGCTATTGCGTAACCGCCAAGCACCGGCACCGTTCCGCCCTTGGCTAACCCGTCTTCACCCAGATCCCGGGCAAAATCGACCGATTCGATTGCCGCCAGATCTATTGAATTGTCATCATCGACAAGAATGTTTTCCGACGAACACCCAATAAACAACATCATCGCCAGAATTGTTGTCGCGCCAAGCCATGTCAAACTCTTCAACTTTCCTGTCATTTTTATTCCTCCTTACGAGATTTAATTTGTTTTTATCATCTATCAAACGTTTATTTATGCAACATCTATGCCTAATGGGTTAATAGTTGTGTCAAGGTATAAGTCGTTAATAAGCAATAAGATGATTTCGTGGTATATTACAAGTGTTTCAAAACAGCTCGAAAAGTTACGGGAGAATACCCTTATATTATGGGGATTGCCCAATAGATATATACTATCGATAAAACATTCGCTATGATAGATTTAATTGATAAATGAGATTAATCCTTGATAAGTAGAATTAAAAAGGGCCCCACCGAAGCGGGGCCACTGGCACATGTTTATGTATGAAGGGTAATATTAATCGCTTATCGCGTACTTGCTGAAGTGATGGATATCGAATGTGGCCACACCTCTTCTAACCGGTGATTCGCCATACAGGACCCAATCGCCAACCGCGGGATCATAATAGTACAGTTTCGCGTTTTTGGCGTTAGGGTTGATCTCAGACATATCTACTTTAAGATCGGATGCTTCGTCAAATACGAGGCCGGCCGGACCGAATTCAAGAGTTAAAGCGCTTTTGCCGTTGACTTCTTCCTTATTCGACTTAACCGTGATTAATTTGCTTTTGTTAAGAGCCAGGGGTTTAACTACAAAGGCGTGATGATAATCTTCACGATGAATCGGGACCACGCCGCCTGTCCGGGCATAGATAACCTTCGCGGTTTCAAGTTCGCCAATTGAAGCAATCGTTAAATCGCCGCCACCCGATTGTGCTGCTGAGCGATCAAGATGACTGGTTTCGTTTTCCTGTGGTCCTAATACTGAATTATCCGAACATCCGGCAAATGTCAATGCCGCTAATAAAAATACTACTGCCCCCAACTTAGTAAAACCGGTAAGTCTTCTTCTCATGCAGCCTCCTTGAATTTATTGTCGTTTCAATTATTTCAACCTTGTCATCGTTCTTTTTTGCAACATCCATGCCATATAGACAGGATAAATTGTCAAGACATAACCCGTTAATTGTCAACAAGATTGATTTAAAGCCATTAACGATGACTCAAAAGCCATGAGATTTTTATGGGGTGTTTCCGCTATAGTATTGGAATTGTCCAATAAAAAAAGCCCCCATCCGGGGGCTTGTTTAAGATTACTGTTTTTAACGGTTATTAGTCGCTTATCGCGTATTTGCTGAAATGATTGATATCGAACGAGACAACGCCTTTTCGAACCGTCTTTTCGGCCTGTAATACCCATTGGTCAGTCTTGGGATCCAGGTAGTAAAGTTTGGCGGACCGGGCGCGAGGATTCAACTCGGCGATTTCAATTTCAAGTTTGGAGGATTCATTAAACACCAGGCCGGCAGGACCGAATTCATATGTTAAAGCGCCACCTAATACATCCTCTTTATCCGATTTGATAGTGATTAATTCATCTTTATCAAGGGCAAGCGGTTTTACCACAAAGGCATGGTTGTAATCGCCGCGATCAAGCGAAATCTCATCACCGGTTAAGGCACTAACTTCTTTTTCGACCTCAACAACGCCAATATTGGTATTTGGAACGGGATCCTGAAGCGGTTTGTCAAGTTGACTGGTTTTGGTTTGATCTGGTCCTAATAAATT
The DNA here is from genome assembly GCA_024231855.1 of Candidatus Zixiibacteriota bacterium. Classification (GTDB taxonomy): domain Bacteria; phylum Zixibacteria; class MSB-5A5; order UBA10806; family 4484-95; genus JAAEQD01. The sequence goes on along the minus strand of JAAEQD010000256.1, from coordinate 21,013 downwards.
ATTGTCCGAACACCCGGCAAATGCTAATACTGCAATCAATAATACAAAAGCCCCCAGCTTTGAAAAACCTCTCAAACTTCCGCTCATTCTTCCTCCTTATTAAGTTTACCGATCTTTTATTTCAATTCTCTTTACAACGAACATGCATACATGCAGAATTATTGCCAAACCGGATCGGTTTCCCAAACATTCGTATAATCAGATGAATAGTAATATGTTAAAGATAGCTTACGCTAAAATTAGGTAAATTATGAGTGATATATATGAAAATGTTAAGTGTTGGAAAGTAACCTTATCTATTGGATTTTTCCAATAAATTTGGCTTTTCTTGAGTATTGTTAAGAGATTCGATAAAACTTCCAATAAGTTCAATTCGCCGTTTAAACCCGACATTGAAGTTTTCAATATCACCGGCTTTCATGCTATCCTGTAGCCGATTATAGAATTCGTTAATCTTGGATTTCAATCGTAACGGAATATCATCCATCAATTGGCAGGCTTCGCCGACAATAGCCAATTCCAATGCGTACATGGCCAGGTCACCGGCCGCGGATTTTTTGAATGCCTGAGTCAGAGTTTTCAAGGCTTTTCCCTTATCATTTCCGAAATAATAGAACATAGTTTCGATTTTGGCCAACTCGAGCAATTGTTGTGGATAGTCCTTCAATTCATCAATTTTGTATATGGAGGCCAGGGTTTCCTTAAGTTGATCATCGTTGGCGCCACCCATTTGGATAAAAGCTTTTAACAGTAGGGCTTTAATCATCAATTCCGCCGAGCCGACATTACGGGCTTCCCTAATTAGAATGTCGATATTAATAGAATCGATTTTACCCCGGATCAACTGTAGTCTTTCCAATCTGAGTCGGGATTCAATTATAAATTCATCATCCTTAACATTAATAGCCTTTTTCAGAGCGTCTTTAAAATAACGCATTGCATCATCCAGGTTTCCGCTGCGAAAATACAGATGTCCCAGGTCACCAATGGCGAAACCCAGGCTGTGTTGATCGCCGATTCTTTCGAAAATGTCTTTGGCCCGGTTTAATTTTTCCTCGGCCTGGTTCAAATATCCCCGGACGGATAAATTGGTACCCAGATTGGCACAGGCAAACGCTTCCATCCTGGTGGCGCCGATCCGTTTGAAAATCTTCTCGGCCTTTTCATAAGATTTCGCGGCTTGATGTAGTTTGCCCAATTCATCACTGATGATACCGAGGTTATTCATAACCTTCGATTGACCGCTCAAATCCTTTAGCTTTCTATATAATGTTTGAGCCAATTTATAATAGTCGGCCGACTCATTAAGTTTACCCAGGCTCCAGTGACAAATGCCGAGATTGTTATAGATCATGGCGGTGAGCTGTCCGGGGACATCATTATTTTGGCACAATCGCGAAGCTTCAAGCAGTAAATCCCGGCAGTTTTGAAGTTTGCCACCGCGACGCGCGATTTCCGCTTTACTGTTCAAACAAAACACCCGTATGCAAACATCATCCGGCAGCAGATTCTGAAGTTCATCGGTTACTTGATCAGCTTTCTTATATTCGGCTGTCAGACGATATATTTCGGAAAGTTTTTGCAAAGCGACAGCCTTCGTTGCCAAGTCATCAATGACCAGTTTTTTGAGTTTTAGGTAATCGCTTTCAGCAAGTTTAAAATCACCGGTGTGTTTTGCCAGTTCTCCCCGGCTTTGAAGGGTTTTAATCAAGTATTCCGAACTGTTTATTTTATCGGCGATCTCGATAGTTTTTTCGAAAAAACCAAATGCCTCGCTATTGGCGAACTCAGCGGCCGCTTTCTTGCCGGCAAGATATATAAACGGCAAAGCCTTTTCCGGCTCCTCGGCCAAAAGATAATGACGGGCCGGAACCTCCGGCTCCTTTTTAGTCAGCCTTTTCCGCTTGGCGTAAAATTCGGCTGTTTTCAGGTGACGCGCTTTACGAGCCGAAAAAGACAATCCATTGTAGGCGACCTCCTGAGTGAGAATATGTTTGAAGAAATATTCCAATACAGGTTGACGTCTTTCCAGCGGCGTTAAATCGAGATGAGCCAATTCCTCGAGATAAGATCTCAGTTTGGCTGCTCTTTTCCTATCCGGGAAAATATCCTGGAGCACGTTATGGGCGAATACCCGGCCGATAACGCTGGCGGTACGGACGGTCTTTTTCACCATTTCGCCCAGGTTGTCGATACGGGCGGTTATAACCGATTCAATCCCACTGGGTATATTCTCGCCGGCTGTAAATCGATCCGGCCCCAGTTCCCGGAAAGCTTTAGCCATCTCCTCCAGGAAAAACGGATTGCCGCCTGATTTATCGATCACCTGCGATATAATATTATCATCGGGAACAATATCTTTCAAGATCGTCAGAAAAAGCTTACGGGAGTTTTCCCGAGACAAGCCACCCAACTCAAACGATTCTATATTTGGTTTCAATTTCAATTCATCGAATATCTCGCCCGGCCGGCTGATTAATAACAGCCCGGGGGCATCCGGCGTAGTCATTAACGATTTAGCGATCTCATAAGAAGAATCATCAATCCATTGTATGTCCTCAATCACCAGTATCGATGGATTGTGTGTATTTATCTCATATATAAGCCGGGTAAGAATATCCTGGATTTTCTTCTTCTTGATATCTTCGGGTAAGTTTTTTAAATGAGGAGGCACCGATGGAAAATAGTCCAAAAGCGGAGCAATCAACGGCACCCATTCAGTTTCACCGATAGCTTTCATCTGTTGATTCAAGGCGGCCCGGCGTTTCTTCTGCGGGGATCGTGTATCCAAATTCATTAGGCCCAGGAGGATCGCCTTGAGCGGCCCGTAGGGTGTCTTCTCGGCATGCTTGAAACAAGCGCCCTCAACGCTGTTGAATCCTTCGATCGCAGCCAATTGCTTTATTTTCGAGCAAAGCAACGATTTGCCGGCACCGGGTTCGCCGGAAATTAGCAGATGAGATCGTTTTCCGGTTTTAGCTTTCTCGATAAAAATCCTGGCCCCTTCCAACTCAGCTTCCCGGCCGATCATGATTTCGCTGGAAATGCTATCTTCCACTTCCTTTTCAAGATAGCGAAGTCTTACCGGCTTGGCCTTACCTTTAACGCTGACCAATCCTCCATCACGAGTTATGAAATCATTACCGCATGTTTTCAAGGACACTTCGCCAACCAGGGCTTCGCCATAGCCGGCTTTCGACATCAACCTCGCCGCCAGATTAATGGCATCCCCCATTGCGGTGTATTCACGTCGGCTTTCGCCGCCGACATCACCCACAAAACACAAACCGGTATTTATACCATAGCGATGGCTTATCGGGTGGTGGAATTTTTCATTTAATTCGGACATAACCGATTCGATTTCCAATACGGCTTTCAAGCAACCGTGCACATCGCGCCCGGTACTGACAGGCGCGCCAAAAAACACCAACATTTTTTCCGACGTACCACTGGAATCGAGACGCGTAAAAGCGCCGCCGTACTTTTCGAAAATGTCATTTATTCTCGTGAAATATTCATTTATGGTTACAATCGATTTATCGAGATCGGCTTCGAGGTTCCGCCGGAGCGAATTCACTCCAATAAACAAATTAGTCAGTACCCGATGTTCACCTTCGATAATCCCATTATTGTAGTGAAGTTGCCGCTCCAGGCCGGTGATGATAAAATTTTCGAAGCCGGATAGATCCCCAATGGCAGTGATAGCCGGTGGTCGCGGCGACGGCTTAAGCGTACTTGATTCGGCAAGTTTTCCACACAGGAAAAAGCCGTCATCTGTTTTCATCACATCGAGATCGCCGATTTTTTCGACGGCATCGCTGGTTAAAGCCAATTCGCCCAGTCCGGCAACATCGGCGACCGCGTACGCATCTTCAACCGTCTGGCCGCAAAACAGGTGTTCGCGGCGTTTATGGCCGATATAAAGGTTAAATATTTCACCCTCGCTTATACCGGAATGAATGCCCAACGAAAAATCCCCAACCGGAGTCGATATTTTGCCGTTTTGATTGATCCAGGAAATCAAATCGGAGGCGCATCGATAAGCTCTCTTTGTATTATCCTCACCGGTAAACAGCGCCAGGAAAGCGTCACCGCCAAATTTAATAATATCGCCGTTTTCCGAAAACACCAGGCCCAACAGGGAGTTGAAGCAATTATTCATTATCCCGGCCAGCTTTTCACCGCCCAGCCTGCCAAGGCCGGCCAGTTTCTCCGACATGGCGGTAAATCCCGATAGATCAGCAAAAAGAAGACTACCATTAATTATGACTTTTTCCGGCTGTTTCTGGCGATCAGAAATCGAATTAATTAATATATCAGGAAGATATGGATGAAAATATGCCTCAGATTTATTTTTCATTTTGCTCAAATCTTCAAAAAATAAAAATTCTGTATATATATAAAACAGCCAAATGTAATATCTGATCAAGATAATACATCTGTTTCGAACAATTCTTATAGCGGCTTTTCAAGTAATCCTGGCCCCAGTGTTGAATATATAACACGGCCAAAAACAAAAATGTAGTGCCCTGGATATACAGCCCGGGCTGATATAAAACAGAGTAAAATAAAAAGAAAAACCAGAGGGTTACTACATAAACCACTACATGAAGCGAAAGGACAGTTATCGATTTACCCTTATTAGCGGCCATATGATCAGTTTGCAGCGCGTAATCACCGGCAAGATGGCCCAGAATAAGAAAAAATAGTATATCCATTGCTAATACATATTTATACTGTTTTCATCAGGTTTTATAGGGAACGTAATATTAAATGTCGCCCCGCCATCCGGGTTATTGTTCGCCTGAACCTTACCGGTATGGCATTTTATAACTCGTTTCACGGCCAATAATCCAAAGCCGTGACCTTGTTCTTTGGTCGTGAAATGTTGTTTGAATACGCGATCACGGGAATCCTGATCCAGGCCATGGCCATTATCGATAATCGAAATAGAAACCGATTCGTCATCCTTAATAAAAGCGGTTTTAATCGAAATTAACCTCTCGCCCTCGTTATTGGCCGTGGCATCGGCGGCATTATTCAGTAAATTAAGCAATGCCTGCTGTATTTGGCTTTTATCGGCGGTAATTATCGGCAATTCCTTGTCCAGATCCATTTTAAAATCAACATTGTCATATCTGTTTTGAGTTTTGATGAAATACAACTCATTTTCGAGGAAGGTGTGCAAATCGAATTCTTCCTTTTTGGTAGTGGGACGAGAATACATCATCAAGCCGTCGGTAAATTTGGTGATTTTATCGAGTCCATTTTTCATCGAGTCGATTTTCTTGGGAGCCTTGTCGGTTTTACCCATCTCCAATTCCATTTGCAGGAGCTCGAGATTTCCCAGTACGATCGATAAATAGTTATTTAATTCATGAGCAATTTCGGCGGCCATTTCACCCCTGGTCGCCATCCGCTCCAGAAGAATCATCTGGCGTTCGATATTCTTTTCGTCGGACACATCACGGCCCATATACAGGGTGGCGAAAACTTCGCCTTTTTCATCGAATACCCTGGCGCCCACCAGCTCGATAAACAATTTCTCGCCAACGAGAGTTCGGGTAAGGATAACACCCGACCAGGTTTCACCCTCGGCGATTTTGTGTTCGATCTCGTTAAGCAACTCTTTATTGCCTACCGGATTAAGTATAGAGCTTATGCCTTCTCCGGCGATATCTTTGAAGCTATGGCCAAATACATTACGAGCGGCGTCATTGTAGATAAAAATCCTGTCCTCACCGTCGGTGACAATCATGAAAAATTTGGATGCTGAAATTATCTTCTCTAAAAACTTATTAGTCGATTGCAAATTCAGATTGGATTTTTCCAGCTTGTCGGTGGTTTCCAGTAATCTTTTGTTAGATTTTTCCAACTGAGCGTTCTTCTTCTCAAGATCATGAATCATCTGCAGATCGGCCTCGCGAAGCCTGGATGATAATACACCCATAATCTCCATAGCCACCGATGGATCTTTCATTAATAGTTCCTGAAAACTATCCCGTGAGAGTTCCAGAACAACGCAGTCACTGACGGCTTTGGCGGAGGCAAAGCGGGGTGAATCCTCGATCAGAGACATTTCGCCAAAGAAATCACCCTGAATCCTAAGAGCCAACCTGACTTGTCTACCGGAAATTGGGTCGTTTTTCAATATCTCGATTTCGCCGGCCTTAATAACATAAAAACTGGCGCCGGTATCACCCTCAGAAAATAAAACCTCGCCCCTGGCAAAATTCATTTCATTAATGGCTTTCCCGAGATTATTGAATATGTGCTCGGATATACCGGTAAAAAACGGTACTTCCTTTAAAAGATTTAGTGATGTCTCTCTCATAAATAAATACCTTGACAAGTATATTATCGACGTATAATCAGTTATGTTAAGCTTCAAGGGGCAAAAAGAAAGGTTGGAACAAGTGATTCTTCGGGGATTTTGGAACAATTTGAAACCAAAAATCGTTAAAACTTGTCAGAATATGGAGAAACATGCAAAAAATTAAACGCAATTTGCCTCGAATATTAATTGGCACCGCTATCGGCATGGCCGCGGGCTATGTATTAAGCATGATATCAAGTTCTGTCGGTTCGCAGTGAATGTTGATGTGTCAACCGAAGATAGCGATGATCTATCTGGGGGCGGTGGGGTTCCTACTGTCATTGAAATAGGAGAAATAAATGCCAATTTATGAGTATAGATGTAACGAATGTGATGAAAAATTCGAACTTCTTAGGTCTTGTTCGGACAATTCCGATATAGTCTGCCCCAAATGCGGCCAGGGTGATGTAACAAAGATGTTTTCAGCGTTTGCCGGAGGTATATCCGGTTCCGCCCCAAGCAATTGCGGGGCGCCCGGCGGCTTCTCGTGAGCCTCATAGACTGATTTAATCCCGGTTCGGGACGATATTTCTATAGCATAAACCGTTATAAATGATATCATATCGCGGTAACTTGCGCTTAAAATAGGATTTAAGATTTATAATCATTTATTGACAATCTCGTGAAGGTCATATAGATTCTTGTCCAGAAAACTCAAGGGGCTATAAGACCATTATCACGATGAACGGCGAACTGAAATCAGAAAGAAGAACCTTCCTCAATATATCCTCATTTCAAATCCTTATAATGTTCCGTCGGGGGCTTTTTTACAGTTATCTGTCAATTTATCTTCGTTTCTTTCTTGGTTTAAGCGTCACTGAAACCACCCTATTCGCCACTATTCCCATGATAATCAATGTTATCTGCCAGACTTTTATCTGGGGCCGGGTTTCAGATAAACTCCAATTGAGGAGAACCTTGATAATAATCGGAGAGGTTGCGGCGGCGATAATTACGATTTTTGTTTGGTATATACATGTTTTGCCTGAAAGTAAGTATGCCGCTGGCTATGTCATGATTTTGGGTATGACCATAATCGAGATATTCTGGTCGATGTCGAACGTGGCCTGGAGCGCTCTGATTTCGGATATATATCCGGAGGATCAAAGGGCGGGATTGCAGGGCAGGATGGCCAGTATCGGCGCGGTTGGCCGGTTTATAGGCATCCTGATTGGCGGACTTCTTTACGATGGCTTGTCCAGATATTACGATGGCTGGGGATTTCATAGCGGGGCATTATTTTTTATAGCCTCGGGCGTAATGATTATATCCGCTATACCTATGTTTTTCGTGCCCGAAGGCGGCGTGAAAAAATCGGCACGCCCCGTCTCGGATGATATTTCGACCGTCCCGATTTCAAAAATCGATTCGCGAGACTCTACCATCAAAACGTTCATGATATTTTTACTGGCCATGACTTTCATAAATTTCGGCATGAACTCGATTATTTTATTGAAATCTCAATATCTCATTTTGGAGGATGGCTTCAACGTTTCAAGCCGGGTTCTCAGCTATATTCTAAGTATGGGCACGGTCGCGATGTTCTCTATTGGACTGTTAATCAAGCCGCTATCGGGCAGGTTTAAAGATGAATTCATGCTCCTCTCGGGCTGCCTGATCGGAACATTATACCTGGTTGGATTTATTCTGGCGCGAAACCTGGGCACGGTCTATGTCAGTGATTTTCTGGGCGGGACGGCGATGGTGATACTGATGTCGGCTTCATATTCTTATGCCTCGAAACTTATACCTCCCGAGAAAAGGGGCAAACAGTTTGCCCTGTTTAACGCTTCGTTTTTTCTAAGTTGGGGCTTACCGGGCACGTTTATCACCGGCCCGCTGGTGGATGGTTTGATAAAATCGGGAGCAAGCCAGGTTTATTCCTACAAGATGGCATTCGTAGCGGCGGCTTTGCTGGTAGCGATTGGCGCGATAGTTTTGATATTTAATTTCCAGATGAAAAAGAAAGTAACTCAGGCCGAATTATAAGTTCGTTTATAAATTTTCTTAATACAAAATGATTAAACATATTGTTATCACATGTTTAATAATCTAGATAGAACATTTAAAGGGAAGACTTCTTCAGGGAATCTCAGCTTAAAATAAGAATTAATAAATTCAGAGGCGGGAACCGCCGTTTGGCTCCCGCCCTTACAAATTAGGATCTTATTTCATGACAGCGCGACTATGGAATCATGCCGCCCCAATCACATGGCCCATCCCAGTAGCAATCCCAGCCACCGCCGGGCATCGGACAGCAGACTAACAACTGGCCGTTGATACAACAAGCGATACAGGGCCCGCCCGCCTGGGCGGCCGGCATCATGGCTCCAATAGCGAAAGCCAGAATGAAGATGCTCAACAAAGCAACGATCATTTTTCTACGCATTAGCATTCACCTCCTTCAAGTTTGCTAAAACTTCCCTCAATGGCTAAACCGCCTCGTTACGGTAAAGCCTTATAAATCTTATTGGTTGTTCGCAAAAATCTCGTACGCGTCAAGCGGCGTAAACCCCTCCAGCCAGCCTTCACGGACAAACACGACGCGACCCTTTTCATCGATACCGACCACCGATGGAAAAGCTTGCAGGCCATATTTATCGGGCAGAACATGAGAGGTGTCGCAATACATGACGAATGGAAAATCCGTTTCACTAATGTAAGCTCGAGCCTGCCCGGGATTAGCATCGATTATGCCGATTATACGTATATCCGAAGGGATAGTATCGATATACTCCTGCCACTCGGCTATAGTTAGCGCGCAAGGTTTACATCCCGGTGAAATAGTAATTAGAAGGTTTTTATGGTTTTCGAAAAGCGTTAGTGCGTTGATCGGTTTGCTATCAAGATCGATCAATTCCATCGACGGAAATTGGTCGCCGTCCTTGATTAAAGCGGTAACATGCTGCCGAATTTGCCGGATCTGATGTTCATAAGTTTGAGTCTGACGGGCGCCGATAAGCCAGTTTCCCATAAGTACGCCCACAAAGGCTACAACTAAAATGGCGATACCATAGAGAACAAGACCGGTTCGGGTGACCTTGACATCTTTCGGCATACTCTTTCCTTTCGCTGGAAAATACCTAAACCGCGGGAAATCGAGGTGAGATTATAATGTGGAACCAATTCCTGGTTTGGTAATGCTATTTTTGTCTTTGAAAAAACTTAAGCATTTGACTATATCGCCTAAGTTTTATGTCTGGTCGCGTGCTTTAAATGATCTAATAAAACTCTTGTGAATCATATTCGATAATGATTCGCTTCAATTCATGGGCGGTTTCGCAGGTTGCATTTTTAAACTTGCTAAAATAAATTACGTTATTTTAAACTCGATGTTTCACTTTTTTTATTCCCACGGCGGTTTATCCATAGGTATATCGATATCTTTCGTTAATGGTATTCGACCAAAGGGATAACGAATATTGGGGCCATACAAATAAAAATAACCGGCAACTAAAATAAGTTCTACAAAAAACGGTTTGATATCCCAGGCTTTCATATCGGTGCTGATCCGCTTATCGAAGAAGCTCGCGTACCAGCTTGAGCTTAAGCCGAAATTGGCCAGAAGGTACATCAAGTCGCCGGGGACCAACCAACGGAATCTCTTGCCGACAGTATAGCCCTTGAATTCGGGTATTTCCTCACCCCGAGCCAATTGAATCCAATTATGGGCGAATTCGATTCCGGAATGTATCGATAAATCCGATGAGCCCCAGAACTTTGGATTGATCTCCATCAGCACGAATTTTCCCTTTCTCGGAGAGTATTTGAATTCCACCATAGCGATTCCATGCCAGTTAAGATATCCCATAAGCTTTAAGGATTCGGTTTTGAGCGTCTCGTTATAGAAGCTTTCGGCTAAAACCGATGGTCCGCCGGTTATCGGGTATTCTCTTATCCGTCGATGCATGAAATATGTCTTGAGTTGACCATGGTCGAACAGGCCGAAGAAGCCACAGCCTGGGCCAATTATAAACTCTTGCAGGATAAGGGGATTAGTCGCCACATCTGGGCCGGAGAGGTAGTTTTTACAGTAAGAAATCAAGCCATTCCTATCGTGGTGATAATACACGCCCCGCGAACCGGCGCCAAATGAGGTCTTGCTGACTACTGGGAAATCGCAACTTGTGGCAAACTCCTCAACATCACTCATAGATTCCGGGTAGCAAGTGGCCGGCATTGTCAGGCCGCACCCGGAGGCAGTTTTAAACGTCTCGGTTTTGCTCAAGGCGATATCGAGCGATTTCTTCTCCGGCAACACAAAGGCTGCCAGTTTCGATAGCGCCTCGCGATTATCCGAGATCACCGGGACAACGGTGGAACGAAGCGGTAGTAGAACATCATGTTTGTTTTTGCCCAGGTAATTAAAAAGGAAATTACGAAACCGGTCGGGGTGTTTGCCGGGATCAGGATAAATCACTTTGCGATTGCAGTATTTCGAGGCAAAGGCCACCGATGGAAATCGCCGCTGCGATCCGATAGTTAGATCGAATCCCTTGCGGCCCAGAAGCCGGGCGATTGCCAGGCAGTGAAGCGCGTCGCCATCTGTGAGAAGTATTTTCATCGCTTATTGATATCCATTCCCGCCAGTTTTTTCAATCTCTCGATAATCTTATCAGGTCGGCGCCAATATTTCAAGGTTTGACCTAATATTATGCCTATGGGGCTGCTGTATTTAAGCTGATGAGTCCTGTTGCCATTCAGTATCATCTCGGTTAATTTCTCCTGTGATGACGGCGTATCCTCGAATATCGTTATGGCGTTGCCGATCTCCCAGGAGAAATGGCCATCGCTGCCCGAAACTGCCGGAATATTATGCTTGACCGCCAATTCGGCGGCTTTCACATTCCAATCGGGCACCGCCCGGGAATTGTTGATTTCGATCAGATCGACCATATCCCAGAGGTCGTCAGGAAACTTATGCTTATAAAACGGATGGGGCAACATCACCAGCCCGCCCTGATTATGAATCTCATCGATCACCTCGTGATATTCACGGGCTTCGATCTCCCGATCCACGAACAGGCCGATTATATCGCCGATATCGGTGTAAATCTCCACCGATGGGATAATCAGGACATCATCGCTGTCAAGTTTCGCTGTTTCCTGGCCACCCTTCACGGTCTCATGATCGAGCACCACAACCGCGTCCAGACCCAATTGTTTGGCTTTTTTGATAATTGCCGATGGTTTATTCACAGAATCAAACGAATATTTCGTATGAACGTGGAAATCTATTTTAAACGCCATTTAGGTTTGCCTGTTCGATTCAGTTAACATTAATACTAACATCGTCTTTTGATAATATATATTAAGTCTACGCCTGTAAAGAATTTTTGTTGTGGATGGTGCCAAGTTGATATATTATTTAATTGTAGGGACAGTCCATTTGGACTGTCCGCGGAAGGGCGTATGTCGATATCGAAGATCCATTAGGACGCCCCTACGGATTCATTGTCATTCCCGTGAAAACGGGAATCCAGTAGGACAAGCATTCCTGCTTGTCTTAGTCAAACAAGAATGTTTGACTTACTGGCAAGAGGAAGATTCCCGTTTTCACGGGAATGACAGAAACGATTTAGCAGGCAGGCGAATATGCAACAACCTCTCTCCTGGGAAGAATATTTCATGACCCTGGCCCTGGTGGCCTCGTTAAAATCGAAAGATAAGAGCACGCAGGTCGGGGCGGTGATCGTCGATAACGAGAAGAAAAAAGTGGTCTCATCGGGGTACAATGGTTTCCCGCGTTATGTGGATGACGACAAAATCCCGCAGACCCGGCCGGAAAAATATATGTACGTTGTCCATGCCGAACTGAACGCGATCCTTCACGCCGAACGCAATCTCGATGACTGCACGCTGTATGTCACCGTGTTCCCTTGCTCGGAGTGCATGAAAGCGGTAATCCAGTCCGGCATGAAAAAGATAGTCTACCTAAACGAGCTGGCCGGTGCTGATTGGGACGAGTACGTGAAGGCCACCATGACCTTAGCCGATTTAGCCGGTGTCGAGGTGAAAAAATACGAAGGCGACCACGAGATTATCGATTACCTGCGCACGAAGGTGAACTGGCGGGGCAAGGCGTAGTATAAAATTGGCAGTCATTGCGAGGGAGGCCGACAGGCCAACCGCGGCAATCCGTTGGCCTATAGATGATCCCACCGCAAGCGAGTGGGGCCACCCTGGCAGGAAGGGGTAGATAGTATTGCGAATGAACTTACTACAAGCGGATTGGGGACTTTGGCAATATGAGTAAGTGTAGTATAAAAATGTGTTATGCACACAAATCATGAACACAATTTTTAAAATAGAAGTCAATAAGTTTAAAGCTTGGGCAGATACATATCTTAAGAAATCTCCCCCTGCTGAATGGGAGTGCGACTATCAAGATTGGCCTGCACTCAATAGGGCATTTTTAGCTCTAATTTCGGAAAAATATCCAACTGTATTATCAAAAACAGAAATTGATGATCTTATATATGTCATCGCCAGAGATAACGAAATGGAAGAACTCATTGAAGAGGTAGCATCGTATCCAAAGTTGTTCGAATTGTTATTACAGAATGTGCTAAAATCAAATGAACGAGATGCCAAGTGGCAGTTTGCAGTTTCTTTAGGGAAAAAAATATTGAACAAAAACGTTGCTGAAAATGCGCTGCTGCAACTGGTTGAAGATTCTGACGAATACGTAAGCCGTATGGCATTGCAATCGCTAGGCAAAATACATTCGACACATGCAGAGGCGCTCTGTAAAAGAGCATGGGATAGCGATCATGAGTATCAACGAATTATGGCACTATGGGTTTTAAAAGAAATCGGGTCAAATGAGCTAACGAAATACTTACACCTAGCGATTAAAGATGGTCGTAAATATGTTGTTCAGAACGCAAACGAGATAAAAAATGCATAACAATGGCATCAAGCGGACGGAGCCGCTGATGCCTGGGCGCGGGATATATTTACTTTGCATAGAGTAGTTCAAGCCCCGAGTGGGCTTGATCTACATTGCTATTGACATTAATTATTTTGTAGGCTATTCTACTATGAGTAAGTATTGTACAATATTATGTTATGCATAAAATTAATAAGGAAAAAGTAATGGAAGACATATCAATAATTGACACAACGATTGAAAACGTAGCCAAACTAGGTGTATGCGGTTATAAGAATATCAAAAAGGAAGGTTTTCCTGAGAAATTTAAATGGTTAAAAAAACATTTCCCGGAAGGATTAATAATAAAAACTCTATATTCTGAAAAAGATGGGACTCAAGGAATGATTGAATATATTCCTGGGAAATACTGCTGGCGACCGGTAGACGCTTCAAATTACATGTTCATTCATTGCATTTTTGTTGGATTTAAAAAAGATTACAAGAAAAGAGGTTATGCCTCCTTATTATTAAAGGAATGTGAGAAAGATGCAAAAAAGCAAAAACTCAATGGGGTTGCAGTTGTAACGCGTAAAGGTTCATTTATGGCCGGCAATGAAATATTCATCAAGAACGGATTTGAAATTGTTGATTCGGCAAAACCTGATTTTGAATTGCTCGTAAGAAAATTAAATAAAACTGCTCCTTCTCCAAAATTCAAGAATACCAAAAATAAGGAATTAACAAAATACACAAAGGGACTAACAATAATCAGAGCAGGTCAATGCCCTTATTCAGTCAAAAATGTTAGAGAGATTGTTGAAACGGCTAAGCAAGATTACGGAATAAAAGCAACCATAGTAAATTTAAAAAATTATAAAGAAGCACGAAGCAGTCCTTGTTCTTTTGGGACTTTCTGTATTATCTATAATGGTACTATTGTGGCAGAACATCCCATAAGCAAGGGAAGATTTGTTAACATTATGAATAAAATAAAAACATAACAATTCAATCAACGAGGTACCCCACCCATCGGGTGGGCAAATTTAAATATCCTGCCAAATAAAACCTTTACTCACCCTTCTGGTGAGGTATCCCCCCATTCGGTCAGGAGCCACGGCTCACTGACCTACTCGTAACTTTCCAAAAACTCCAGCACCACCCGGTTAAACTCCTCCGGCTTTTCCAGATTCAGCATGTGGCCGGCGCCGCTTATGGTTTGCAGTTGGGCGTTGGGAATTTTGCGCTGGAAGTAATGGGAGGCGTCGATGAAACGCTTGTCCTGCCCGCCCGCTACTATCAGTGTCGGCTGGGTTATTTCGGCTAACTTGTCGCGCCAGTTTTCCGAGGGGGATGAGTTAGCCCGGGCTTCCATCATCTGGCGCAGGAATTCGGGGTTGTGACGTTTGAGAATCCTCTCCCAGATCGGTTCGGCCTCGGGATTGCGTTTGAAAATATTGCCCACCAACGGCCCTGATCGGAAGCCGGCCTTATCGGCCCAACCATCCACGCCTCGTGCCATTAGAATATCCAGTTCGCGTTTCTGTGCCAGGCTTTCGGCGCGTTTGCGCGGCGCGCCGGAGGACGGCAGTGATGCTGACACCATTATCAGGCGGGCGATTCTATCGGGATGAAAGTAGGCGATGCGGAAAGCTATCGCGCCGCTGAGGGAAAAGCCAAGCATCGTGCAGCTTTTCAAATCCAGATGTTTGACCAGGCCGGATATATCATCGGCCATAGCGTTACCCGACCAGCTTTTACCGCAGGATGATTGCCCGAAGCCGCGAAGGTCAACCGTGATCACCTGATATTTCTCAGCCAGCGCGGGGATTTGCATCTCCCACATCAGGCTGTTTAAGGCGTAGCCGTGAAGCAGCATCAATGGTTCGCCTTCGCCTGTTATCTCGTAGTATATCGCCGCGTCGCCGGCATCGAAAAAAGCCATCTTAATTTTCCTCGGTGAAAATTTCGTTCAATACCGGATTGATAATGTCCCAACCGAAACCCCGGCCACGCAGGAAATCGGCAATCCGTTTTTTCCCTTTTAGAAGGGGCAGGTCTCTGACGGTTTTATATTTTTTGACGGCGATCCTCAGGGCGGCCTCGTACTCATCATATTCGGCTAATTCGCTTTCGATCGCCTGTTCGGCGATTTCCTTGGCCACGCCTTTCTGATAGAGCTTGTTCTGGATATAACGCTTGCTTTTCGAGCCACCGGCTATCTGGGTGTGGATCACGGCGCCGGCATAGTAGAGGTCATCGACAAGACCGTGCTCCCTGAGATCCTCCATGAGCCTGTCGATATAGGTCGATGATTTCGGGACCGGCTTGAGTTTCCTCCGCAGTTCCTTCTCGGATAACCGCCGTCGGGCCAGGGCGTCCAGGGCTTTTTTCCTCAGGAAAAAATACTCGCCCTGTTCACGGATTGATTTGATTTCGGACGGTTCGAGCAGACTGCCGATTCTAAGCATATGTTTCAGAATCAACTCATCATTGACCGGAAACGATACGGCTTTATCGAGCCATAGCTCGTACCAGCCTTTGAGGCGTTTTATCTTATCGAGTGAGGTTATTTTCGGCATGGTTAAATATAAGCAATTCAGATGGCAACAGGCTATGATTTTATAAATAATGACTTGAAAAATAGTAACAATCAAAGTTAAGTCAGATCGTAGCAAAGCGTGATCTGACTGCCCAATCCCGTCAGGTCACACCCATTTGGGCACGACCCGCCGTAACTACACAGGTTGCCGCGTCGCTTTGCTCCTCGCAATGACCAGCCATAAAGTAAATACCAGTATTAGCTATTTACGAAACCCTGCTTGTACGATTTCATCTTGTCATGGCTTCTCAAATCGATACCGTGTTCGAGCCAGGACTTCAGATTAGTCAGGAAAAACGCCCAGCCGACTTCGCAGCCTTTATGTATCGACCACCTGGCTTCCGGAGTGGTTCTCATATCGTATTGGCGAAGTGTGACTATGGTTTTCCGGCCGTTTTTTGCCAACTTGACTTCGACCATCTCGCCTTTGGAACCGAATGGGAAAAGTATCCGTTCGTTTTTCCTGATAGCCGATACGGTTGTTTCGAATTTATCGCCGCCGAGCCACTCGAAATATATCCGACCGCCCTTGACCGGTTCGAATTCCGTCTTGACTGTGAACCATCGGCTGATTATCTTCGGATCGGTCCAGGCTTTGAATACTTTTGTCGGCGATGCCTTGATTTCAATTTTAAGCCTGAATTGACTCCAATCATGTTTTTTCTTAGCCGCCATGATCTAAATATAAGCAATTCTTGTCTCAACGGGCTATAGTTAATTTAGGGATGACTCTAAAAAAGTATTCTTAGGAAGATTCGTCAAATATTCAGCTTCGCGTTTTATTATAAACCTCTAATGCGGCGATTTTATAGCATTCAGCCAGAGTCGGATAGTTGAAAACGGCATCAACGAGATAATCCACGGTGCCGTCAAGCGCGATTATCGCCTGGCCGATGTGGATAAGCTCGGTGGCTCCGGTACCGATAGCATGTACCCCCAGCAGCCTTTTGGAATCGCGATGAACTAATATTTTCAGGACACCTGAAAAGTCGCCCAGGATTTGTCCGCGGGCGGTATCTTTATAACGCGCGATACCCGACTCATAAGGAATCGCCTTTTCAGTTAACTCCTCTTCGGTTTCTCCAATATAGGATATTTCAGGAATCGAATAAAGCCCGTAGGGGAATAATCCCGGGAGTATTTTGCAGGAATGATCGAACGCGTGATGGGCGGCCTGTCTACCTTGTTCCATACTGGTGGAAGCCAGAGCCGGAAAACCTACAACATCACCAACGGCGTAAATATGCTCAACTTCCGTTTGATAGTTTCTATTGACTTTTAACAAACCCTTTTTATCGACCGATAGTCCAACTTTATCCAAAGCCAAGTCTTTGGTTGCTCCAACTCGGCCGGTTGAGAATAATGCCATTTCAGTTTTTATCACTTTCGCTGATTTAAGATTAATCTTGACAGATTGCTTCTCATCTGGATTAATTTCAATCTTGTCGATTTGCTCATTCAATCTGAAAACCGTTTTTGCCTCTCTCATCTGATGCATTAATGAATCAACAATCTCACTATCAACAAACCGCAGAAGTCTTTTATTACGATCGACAATAGTTACTCTCAAGCCCAAAGTCGCGAAAATCGAGGCGTATTCCATACCTATAACACCGCCGCCGACTATTGTTATCGTATTGGGTAGTTTTTTCATTAATAAAATGGAATCGCTATCAAGAATATAATCATTATCGACTTGTACCGTATCGGGAGGTATATAGGGCTTGGTACCTACAGCAATAACGATTTTTTCACCGGAAATCATTTTTTCGCCATCCGGACTAACATATTTCACCGTATGAGGATCGATGAAACAAGATTTGCCGTATTTTACGTCAACTTTATTACGGATGAGGTGTGATTTAAGAACATTGATTTCACGTTTGATCACTTTATGGCATCTCGCTAAAAGATCATCAATCGTAATCCTTTCCTTCACTCTGTAAGATTGACCATAAAACGCTCTTTCGGTAATTCCGGTAAGTCTGATAACCACTTCCCTGATAGTTTTGGAAGGAATGGTTCCGGTATTAATGCAAACACCGCCGATCTCCATTTTTCTTTCAATTATAGCGACTTTTTTATTGAATTTTGCCGCCGCGATAGCGGCCTTTTGTCCGGACGGTCCCGAGCCAATAACGATCAGGTCATAGTCATAATTCATGTCAATCCCTACAAACGATTATTATCATTGTCTGATACAAAACGTAACTATCTATTTTTCAATTTCCCAAATATTCGTTCTTAGATGACAAGTATTTCCGGTGTTTTTAAAATAGTCTTGATGGTACTGCTCCGCTTTCCAGAATTTTGAAACCTCGGTAATTTCGGTGGCTATTTTATACCCTTTCGTTTCGAGGATATTGATAAGTTTTTCCGCTATTTTCCTCTCATTATCGCCGGAATAAAATATGGCCGACCTGTATTGCTCGCCTATATCCGGCCCCTGACGGTTTACCTGAGTGGGGTCATGGATTTCGAAAAACAGGCGAGCTAAGTTTTCATAACTTGCTTGGGAGGGATCATAAACTACCTCAACGGCTTCGGCATGCCCGGTATTACCGCTGCAGACTGCCTCGTAGGTTGGATTATCCTGATGGCCACCGATATAACCGACATCAGTTGAAATAACACCCGGTTCATTATGAAAATAATATTCCGTGCCCCAAAAACACCCGCCGGCGAAATAAGCGGTTCGCGTTGAAATATCCCCACCAGAGGCGGTGAAGTCCAATGAAATCGAATTGACGCAATGACGAGCATTTTTGTCGGTAAAACCCTCATTAAAAAAAACATGCCCCAGGTGTCCCCCGCAATTACTACATACAATTTCCGTACGCATACCATCAGTATCGGGAGTTTGGGTTATCGCTCCCGGTATCGCGTCATCGAAACTCGGCCAGCCGCAACGCGAATCGAATTTATCGTCGGATTTATAAAGGATTGCGTTGCACCTTTTACAGGTATAAACCCCCTCCTCATTGTGCTGATAATATTGTCCCGAGAAAGGTCTTTCGGTGCCCTTGGTCAATATCACATCTTCCTCTTCAGGAGTCAGGCCATTGTAAGGGTGATTTTTCTCGTCAGCCATAATGTTTCCAAAACTAAAACAGTTAAACAGAATTAAAAATGCTAAACTCCGTAAATTAAGGAATCGGTTCCCCCACGAACCGGGTAATCCGTTTTTATTTCCCAAATAACTCATCTCCCCGGATAACCTCCAGAAGATATTCGATTCATCGATCAGTACTGATACTATAAACTACAAAACGGCACTATAAGTTCACCGGGCAGGAAACTCTCCGGAGAATTATACCATGGCAAAATCCTGAAAATCGAAATAGTAGCCGGAACCGTTAAGATAATCCATTTCGGCCTGAACAATCGCGACATGACCCTTTTCAATTTCAATGAAACGATCAAAGACCCAACCCTCTTTGCCAAGCTCGCCGACCATTTTTTCATAAAACGCGGATGTTTCCTTTTCGAGATTCAAGGCGTTATCCAAAAGATCTCTTTCCGAACCCTGGACCTCTTTCGGCGAATGTTTTTCTAATCTACTCACGCCATCCGCTATAGCCTTTTCCGAGGGCACGACGGTTTCGAGTTTGTCGGCTTCTATTTTACCGGTTTTCTTCAGTTCCTCGAGTTTTTCTCGTAAGTAGCTAACGTGCTCCTGCTCTTCCTTGGCCAGTACTTTATACATACGCTTGCCGGTATCGTCTTGCGAGTTTTTGGCGGCACGCAAATATGAATCTCTGACTTTTTCCTCATAATCAAGGGCTGTTTTAATCGCCTGTTCTACTGTCATTCGGTTCTCCTTAATTATCCTTTTTCTCTATCAAATCCTTTTAATAGCATAGATTCAATAGATTCTATTTTACTTGCTAATCCTCTACACACTCTCCAGAAGCCATCTATCCGGATTCTCGAGATATTCTATCATGAGCCGTAAAAACTGCACGGCGTAGCCGCCATCAACAATCCGATGGTCGAACGAAAGGCCAAAATTGAGTATCGGTCTGATAACGATTTCGCCGTCCCGGACTACCGGTTTTTCTTTTATGGTATGAACCCCGAGAATAGCCACCTGAGGATGGGCGATAATCGGTGTCGAGGCGGTCGCGCCATAGACACCGGCGTTGGTGATCGTGATAGTACCGCCTGTTATTTCGCTTAACGTTAATGTATCCCCGTTCGCTTTATCCGCCAGTTCTTTCATGTTCTGGGCTATTTGTAGAATTGATTTTTGCTCGCAATGCTTTACGACCGGTACGATAAGTGAATTCTCCCTGGCTACGGCCATACCGATATTGAAATATTTTTTCACATGAAGATTATCACCTTCTAATGTCGAGTTAACCCAGGGGAAACTTTTAGCCGCGTATATAATCGCCTTGGCGATAAACGGCAGGAATGTTATCCGCACCCCGTGTTGCTCCTCTATACCGTTAACATATTTCCTCCGCCAGGCAATAAGCTCAGTCATATCGCATTCATCGAATGTTGTCACATGAGGAATAGTGAAAGCTGAGTTGACCATATGCTCTGAAATAACTTTCCGGACACCAGTAATCGGTATAATCTCCTCGGATTCGAGATCGGGAAATTGAAAATCAGGCTTGGTAACGTCAACTTTATGACGGGCGTCGATATACTTGATAACATCATCTTTTGATACCCGCCCATTTTTTCCGCTGCCATGCAGCTTACGGAGATCGATAAAATGTTCGCGGGCCAGACGTTTGACCACAGGCGACGATTTCATCGCCTTAATTCCGTCTTCAATCGATTTTTCATCGGCATGAATGCCCTCGCTCCGATGATGAGCGGCTGAATCGATATAATCTTCGGCCGCCTCGGGAGGTTTTTGCTCCTGTGGGATCTTATCTTCGCCTGATTCAGGCAGGCTGTCGAATGTCTTGGCTTTAATGGTTTCGCCCTCGACCTCAAGGACGGCGATATCCTGTCCTATTTCAACCACCGTTTCAGGGGGCACCAGATATTTTTTCATTATACCGCCGTATGGTGAGGGTATCTCGATATTAATCTTATCGGTCATTATCTCAACCAACGGCTCGTCTTCCTTAACAGGGCCGCCTTCTTTTACCAGCCACTGTACGATTGTGCCTTCAACAACTGATTCTCCTAATGGAGGAACGAT
>JAAEQD010000255.1 GCA_024231855.1 Candidatus Zixiibacteriota bacterium | reverse complement strand
GGTGGCTTCATCCCAATCTTCGAGAATCTCGTAGAAATCGGCCACAGTATTGCCGTGCTCGCAGCCGTAGAAACGGTTCAGATACAGAATAGCCGCGTCTATTTGCTCGCCCATGAACGGCTCGAGATCGAATTTCATCATTATCTCGTTAACATGCGGTTCGACCGGATCACCGGCCACATACAGATGTGTCGAATCGTGCTGGGTGGTAAATATGGTATCAATATACATATCGGCGGTCGGATATATTGTCAGCGCCGATAATGAGGCGAAACCACAGATAACTATTGCCAGAGTGCAAATCATTAATTTTACAGATTTCATTTTATTCCTCCTATTAGAAGAGTTTAAACACCATGCTATCGGTAATATACATATTTTTCTGAATCTGGCAACTAATATTATTATAGGGACGTTTTATTAGGTTTATCATCTGGCATATATATCGAAACGAAGTTTCTCGAAAAATTGCGTTCCTAAGCGGGAGTTTAGGAACAAGGGTGAAATGGGGGAGTCGTAGGTGTTCAGTCGCCGGGATCCAAATGGACTTGCCGGTCTGGGGATGGGTGATATAATTAACGGGCTTGTTGGGAGCAAGCTTCCAACTTACG
The DNA here is from genome assembly GCA_024231855.1 of Candidatus Zixiibacteriota bacterium. GTDB lineage: Bacteria > Zixibacteria > MSB-5A5 > UBA10806 > 4484-95 > JAAEQD01. Next base: position 19,037 of record JAAEQD010000255.1, on the reverse strand, counting down.
GATTCATTGACCATTTACTCGGCAAGCCAGGCAAATACGAATTATTTCGTAGCTAACGTCGCCGCCCAGTTTATCGAATATCGGTTTTAATCTGCCGTCATCGCCGCCTTTGGCCGCTTGCAACACGCGTTTAAAAATTACCTCGGATACCCAGGGAGAGGGATCGTTGAGTTTTTCGCTCCGGATAAACTCTTCCAGATACTGAGCGGTAGTCGAAGTGGCCCGGCCGATTGTTTCGGAAACTTTGTCGATTGAGCGACCTTGGGCGAACATTATAAACGCGTCCTGTTTGGCCTGGGACGGTTTTGATGAAGATTTGGGCCTTCTGAGAGCCTCATATGCCTGAATAAACGGATCGATATCCATGTCGAGATCGTTGTCGCGGCAATAGACTTTAATCGCTTTTAAAAACGCTTTGCCGTATTGCTGGGCTTTCATATCACCCACGCCGTTGACCTCAAGAAAAGCCTCAGTCGATGATGGTCGGCGGCGGGCCATATCACGCAGGACAGCATCCCCGAACACGATATAGGCCGGTACATGCTTCTTGTCGGCGATCATCTTGCGCAGGGTTCTGAGCGCCTCGAACAAGCCCTGGTCGACACCGGCCCATGAGTCGGCGGCGATCTTGGCGACCTTGGCGGGTTTCACTGCCGGTTTCAGAAGTTTCGGAATTTCCTCGCCCTTAAGCGCCAATCGGCCCAGGTCGGTAACGCGCAAAACATTGAACTCGCCATATTTCCTTATAAAGCCCTGACCGACAAGCTGCTCGATCCAGTCTCTTGCCATCCGTTTGGAATGATCGGCTAGTAAGCCGTAAGTACTCAACGAATCATGATGATTCAGAAGCACTTTCTTATCTTGTGATCCGGTTAGCACCATGGCCGTGTAATCGGCCCCGTATTGCTGATCGAGACGGATAACACAGGAGAGGATTTTCTGGGCCGTCTCCAGTGAATCATCATGATACTCCAGTCCACCCAGGCAGACATCGCAGGCGCCGCAGTTATCCCGCTTAAGTTCCTGACCGAAGTAGTTGACTATGGCCCGGTGACGGCAGACAACGCCGGTGCAGTAATCGTACATATCGTTAAGCTTACTCCGGGCGATACGTCCGGCCTGTTCGGGCATATCCTTAAGCAAATAATTCCAGATCCCGTAATCGCCTCCGGAATAGAATAAAACGCATTCCGCCTCAAGGCCATCCCGGCCGGCTCGCCCGCTTTCCTGCTGGTAATGTTCGAGAGATTTGGGCATACCGGCGTGAATCACATACCGCACATTCGATTTATCGATTCCCATGCCAAAAGCGATTGTGGCAACTATCGTGTGGATTTTCTCCTCGATAAAAGCCTGCTGATTGCGTTTGCGGACGTCATCCTCCAGACCGGCATGATACGGCAAGGCGCTGTAGCCCTCATCATTTAGCCTCTGGCATAACTCGTCCACATCCTTGCGCCTGATGCAATAGATGATCCCGGATTCTTTTTTGTGACGGTCGAGTACGGTTCTGACTTGCCGCAGGCGGTCAACACGCGGTTCGGATTTGAATATGAGATTGGGTCGATCGAAAGAGCCAACCAGCGTCTGAGGATTATCCAGGTGAAGCTGTACGGCGATATCGTCTCTGACCTGACTGGTTGCCGTGGCGGTGAAAGCATGCACGGTCACTTCCGGGAAAGTTTTTCTAAGCATACCCAGTTCACGGTATTCGGGCCGGAAATCATGCCCCCACATACTCACGCAATGCGCCTCATCGATAGCGATAAGGGACAATTTCTGGCGTTTAAGGAATGCTATAAACCGGTCGGTGACAAGTCGCTCCGGCGACAGGTAGATAAGTTTGAGCGCGCCATTTTCGATCTGCCCCACGACCTCACGCTGTTGCCCGGTCGTTTGGGTACTGTCGATTCGGGCAGCCGGTACGCCGCATTCGATTAAAGCATCCACCTGATCTTTCATAAGCGATATCAACGGCGAAACCACTACCGCCAGACCGGGCGAAACCACGGCCGGGGCCTGAAAGCATAGCGATTTTCCTCCGCCGGTCGGCAGTACCACGATTGAATCACGACGCTCTATCACACAGCCAATAGCTTGCTCCTGAAGCGGCATGAAACTGTCATAACCCCAGTACTTCTTCAGAGCTTTCCTTACATTATTTAGATATGCGGATATTTCAGTCATAGACGGTTTTAATAATAATAAAATTAAGTAACGCGGAAAAGGAATTTTTATGGAAAATAGAAATTATAATGTTGTCATAAGATATAGAGGACACATTTAATTCGACATGCAAGCGTGTGTATTATAGAGTCTAACCTCAAGTACTCAAGTATGAATTTTAATCCCTTGAAGGTTGCTCCAGGTACTTTCGGTGTACCAGATATCGGCGAATTCGAGTACGGAGGCTCTTTCCCTTTCCATCATTTTTTCTGATATGGGATTACGTAAAAGCCCCTTGATACTTTTAAAAGCGGTCTGGTCTTTACCGGCAAGGCCCAGTGCAATTTTCCCGGCGTCATCCAATAATTGCGTATCGCTTGAAACCTGATCGATAAAGCCCAGTTGTCGAGCTTCCTCGGCGGTGAACATGGCTCCGCTGTAGAGAATCTTCTGGGCGTTATTAAACCCCGTTGCCAATTTCAGCATCTCTACACAACCGGCGAAAACAGAGGCGCCAAATGTGATCTCGTTAAGAGAAATCTTCGCTTTACCGCCGACCATTATCCTGTGGTCGCAGGCCAGAGATAACATTGCGCCGCCGGCAATCGCGTGGCCGTTTAAGGCAACAACTGTAGGTTTGGGATAAATAAATAGATAGGTATAAAGATTGGCAAATTTGGTCAAATATCCGATAAAGGAATCCTTCGAATAACTCAGGAATTCCGGGATATCGAAGCCAAACGAGAAAAACTTACCCCGTCCTGTTAAAATGACAGCTTTTACTTTCTCATCATTTTCTAATTTCTCGAGGTTACTATGTATTTGCTCCACCATGTCCTCGTTAAACGCGTTTACTTTCCCCCGTGATAAAGTCATTGTGGCAATACCTTCATTAGTCGCGATATTAAAATAATCCAACTTATCCTCCTGAATGTTAAGTTATTATCTAAAACAGATACGATTAAATTAATAAAATTGTTGTTAAATATCCAAGCAAAAATGATTATAATGCATTATTATTCAAAACTAATGGGAACAGGTTAAGATAATGTCTGCTTACGTATTTCAAACATCCCGATTGATAATTCGAAAAGCATCGGCTACCGACCGGGATGTAGATATGTACTTTGGCCTGTGGACTGATCCGAAAGTTATGGTGTACGTCGGCTTTCCCCGGGGATTAAGTATCACCAGAAATCAGATATACGATAGAATTGAAGCCGAGGATAAATCAGAATACGATAGTCTGCTCGTTATAGCCCTTAAGGATAATGATAGCCCGATAGGCGAATGCAAACTTGGTTATCCCGATAGTGATGGCATATCTGAAACCGATGTTAAACTTCTGCCTCAATACTGGAATAACGGATATGGCAAAGAGGTCAAGAAGGGGCTGGTTGATTATCTGTTTGAAAACACTAATTGTATTGCGGTTAAGGCTACGCCGAATAAGACCAATATTGCCTCGCAAAAAATGCAAGCGGCAGTCGGTGGTAAAAAAGTCGCCGAAGCGGTTTACAAATTTCCTTCGGAAATGCGTAAATTTACGATCGATGTTCCGCATTATATCTATATGGTGTACCGCGAAGACTGGTTAAATTCTAAAAGACAATGATTATAGCGCGGCGCTTGATTGTGTTTCCGTCATGATTTGCTACTATTCAGATAATGAAAGCGGGAGCGCCTGATTAGCGCTCCCGCTTTCAATACTACCAGATTTGTAGCTTATGCAATCAATGATTCGCAATTCAATCCTCAAAATCATGTAACATAGCCATTTACCTGTCGGGTTCCGGTGGCGGGCATGGGCTTAGACAATTGGGCCAGCCCGCAGGAGCGACAGGAGGCAGAGGCGGCCAAACCGGCGGAAAATCAGAGCAATATGATAAGGTTGTTAATCCCCGGAAGTAACTAACCAGCTTGGTCACATCGCTGCCGATAATCATACAATCGCCGTTGGCATCGGCGGACGCCCAAAAACATACCGTGGCTATCTGTGCTCCCGGATTATATAATGAACATGGTAAGCTGGCCGACATACCTCTGAAGTAATTCACGAGATATGTAACATCGGAACCGATAACGGATGGCGGCCAGATACCGTTATACATATTCGCGTCGCCGGGAATATATTCATAACTTCCGGGGCTTTCAACCGGGCAGATAACTATAGCTTTCTCGATAATAGTCGTGTACCATAAATGCATTAAAGGATGACGATAGCCCGCCAGTTTGTTGAGAGACGGGTAAACCGGAAATAAGGATTCTACCGGGTAGATGTCATGAGAAACGTTGGCCGCGTTATTGTGATCTAAATCTGCCGGATTCTGGATATCCTGAATGGGATCACTAATCGCCAGAAGATCCCGCTCGGAATTCACCCCGGCGCAGGTTACATAATGCTGCCCTTTTCTTTCCCATTCGGGATAATGATAGTATATCGTCTTGAACGCGAAGTCATAACTAAGGTGATTCTCGAGAATCCAATCGCCCAAATAGTTGAAAAGCGTCCAACCGTCAGGATAAGGATTCCCCTCATCATAACACCAATGAGGATCGCCCAGCGTTTCGTTACTTAACTTTCTAACGGCAATATAGTAGTGGTTCCCCGGCGTCAAATTCACCGCCGGCTCAAAACGGAATTTGTGCCACATGGGTGGATCCCAATGTCCCCAAATCGTGTTTATTGATGTTCCAATCGGGGGAACTCCGCTTAAAGGGAAAGAATCATAGATCGAAACTTCAATTGGCGTAGGTACATCCTCATAAGACCAGGCTAAAAGGATTTCAACCGCGTCGAGTATACTGGTATCCGGTTCAAATATCTGGACTTGCCCGGGAAGCAGGTCCACCAGGTTTGTCATTGTGGTCCATGAGGTTTGACTTTGATCGACCAACTCCAATAACGGAATATCATCCCAGAAGCCAAGCTGGAGGATAACATCCTGGCTGCGCTCAATTTCTTGTTCGATAAATTCGAAGCTCGGCGTGTCATAAGTATTTTCTACGAAATGTCCCGTTAAGCCTTTCTCCTCAAACCAGATATCAATTTCATCCTGCATATCGTCGGGATCGGTTAATCCATTGGCACAGGCTCCCATCCTGCCGGCCAAATCTTCAATAAGATATGACACATTTTCCGACGCGTGATCATCGTAGCCGGCGTAGCCTTCAACCAATGGAAATCGATCTTCGCCATCGCCGGGGAAACCCGATGAGTCGGCGAATTTCGAATCGAACCACCAGAAACAGTTTGCCACGGCAGTCGGTCCGGAAAAAGGCCAGTATATGATATCATCACCCAATAGCGGTGTATCCAATTGACAGTTTGAACCGGGGGCGATAAGGATATCATCTGCATTGTAAACATCATCCCCCTGCGGATCAGATTGCATTATCCCATCGGGGCCGGGATGTATACCCTTCCAGGCATCTTGCTTTTGATCGAAATCGGGCATACCACCGGGAGTATTCGGGGCGTAATTCGCGTAGGGCGGTTTCCAGTACCAGCCGGGAGCATCTTCGATTTCTAAAATCAGGCGGGGAATGGAATCGATGTTTTCCTTCGAATAGTAATAAATCATCGGGAAGGGTGAACCCAATGCCGGATCCATAACCTGCCAGCCATAGTTTTGTGCCGTACCGTCGAGGATATCGATTACATCACCCGTAACATCAAAATCCATCCAGTTTCCCGTGGAAGCGGGAACTACGCTAAAGGAGAAAGGTACAGGATTGTAGCTTGGCCGACTATCCCAATTAGTTGTAGCTTCATCCCAGGCGCTGGTTATATGGTGGACGTTTAGATTTCTTCCGGCGGGATCAAAATCATACCAATGCCAATAATACATCTCAAGTGTAGCTGAGATAATCGTAGCCCCTGAAGGTATCGAACTAAGATCGAATTCGACCAGCGCGTCTAGTTCATAACCGGTTCCGCCATGCCTTACGACCATATAATATAATGAACCGTTAACATTTCCTGGCGCGATATCATCGATAAACGTATCCTGTGTAGGATTTAATAATACCCGATAACCAAAGACATTTCCGACAAGGAAAATTCCAATTAAAATACCGATAAGAATTATAGTGCGAAACATTTTAAAATTAATAACTTCCATATTTCCTCCTTACTTCGAAATGAATCGATTGATTAGACCAATAGCAATGTTTCAGATTACTTCCATTTCCGGTTAATCTTTAAAATCATTTATTACCTCGGCTGGGCTGAACATACGCACGCCACTCCGGGGAGATTATTGACATAACTTTTTTTGGTTGAATATTCGAATGTTGCTTAATTCTATGAAGCAAGATAAGTATATTAGGTTTTGACTGTCAAGGATTATTTATCTATCAAATCGCACTTGATATTTCATGGTGGAGTGTTGGTGATAATTTATAATAATAACCTTACGGATGTAACCGATAGAAAATCTGATATAGGAAACATTTTATCAGTTATCTAAAACGACCAGTTGACAATCGGAAAAACCGGAAATGCTCCCCCCTGCTTGATAATGTTTACGAATCCTATCTGCAGGCCTTTCATACTTCCAGCATAATTTACTAATCCCAGTTGAAGCCCATGGGCGTAATGAGCATAGTTTACCACGCCCCATTGAAGGCCCTCCATATTACCTTTTACCACATTCACCCAGTTGTCTTGCCAGCCTGTGAAATTAGCCTCGGTATAACCTACCGCGCCGAACTGTACGCCTACGAAATCGCCGGTAGTGGTGTGATTGACCAATCCCCAATCCAGACCCGTAACGGAAACGGACCGACCATAAATCAGGCTTAGACGAATCCCTTTAATAGCGGTATCTTCAGGGAATATTTGAACCGGAGTGAATAGCGAAAGCTGAATCGGTTTCTCCTGCGCGATTGCCGGGATTGAGAAAAATACGAGAACGAGTAACGCAATACCTAACAAGGTACAATATCTTCCTGACATTTTATCCTCCTTTTTAATCTACAGCTTTTCAATAAGATATGCTCAATATTATGATATAACTTAGACAATTACAAGCAAAATCGGCAGCAGCTCGTAGATATTATGAGTGAATTTTGCTTTGGGCTTGTGGTTATGATTAATCCCATTCCCCTTAGTAGGCAAAGAAGCAAAAGTTATCATTTTCAATTGACAAATACCCATATGTACTAATAGATTATTGAAAGTAATAATATCAGGTTGTGATCCCTTAAAGGTGAACTTCGCCTGAGAATACGGATTATTAATCATCATTGGTATTGCGGCTTTATTGAAATTGATAGGATTATAAATACAAAAATCGATAAAAAGTAATGGCTTTGTTATTGGCTGAAATCCGGAGGGTAAAATAATGAATGGTTTTGAAACAAGTTTTAAAATGAACGCGTATTTATTTGGATGCATAATCCTGATGTTTTTTTGGACCCTATCCTTAATATTTTTAAAATTTAAGCGGTTGGATAAAGATGTACGCGAATTCTGGTGGGCCAGCATTTCTTGCTTTTTGCTGGGTTTTAGCGAGCCGTTGTTTGTGCCTGAATATTGGGATCCTCCTTCTATTCTTAAATTCTATAGATGGGATTTTGAAAGCTTTATTTTTTGCTTCGCAGTTGGAGGAGTAGCCTCGGTTATAGTCGAGTTGCCCTGGGTAAGAAAAATAGTACGAACGATAGTATATGAAACGGGATACTATATATGGCGGTTTCTTAGAGCCATAGCTTTAATATTCGGATCTCAATTTCTTAAGGATCCCGTCACTAAAGCTCCCAGTTCTATATTCAGAAATAAAACCGATTGGAATGAAAAGCGACTGCTAAGATTTGAAAACATGTTACTGATAACTTTCTTCCTGGCAATTTTCGGAACGACATCGCATTTCAAACTAAACATTATTTACGATGCCGCTATAGTCTGTGTGGCCACGGCTTTCTTTATCTGGTGGAGAAGGCCGGAATTAAAATGGCAAATTTTCGGGGGAGGTATCGCTTTTACGATTATTTATACGTTGGTACTAATTATTGTCGGTTTTTACGACCCTAAATTTTATGATCACTGGAATCATTGCGCCCTGTCAGGAAAATGGTTCGCCGGGGCGCCGGTTGAGGAATACCTTTTCTCTTTTACTTTTGGCGCTTTTTGGGCGCCTCTATATGAAGCCTGGAAAAACGAAATTTAAATTGAGCGTGAGTTACAAGCATAGTATAGGCAAACTGATTATGATTCCTGGCCTAATTATCGCTTTTACCGGCTGACATCACAATTCAGTTTCTCCGCGACCAAGGCGATTTCATGTGAATCATCCTCGAATTCATCATTCGCCACGTTTAAAAAATGATCAGTAAACCGAAAACCGTTTTCGCTAAACAATGCTATAACTGAATCCTGACCATAGCACTGAAGCCAATTGTATATCTCACGAGTACGCGTTTTTTCAATTATCGTGTGCTTGTTGAGGATGATTTTTTCCTTTTCATATTTGAATGTGTTGACGAATTCATAATACGGTTCGGCCGACCAGAAACCATCGCCCGGTGAAAAATCAACAGTTCTCTTTTCAGCGGTTTTATCGTAAAAATCCAGCGTAAGAAAGTCCAGCAAGAATGAACCGTCATCTTTCAAACAACTGTGAACTACCTTTAGAAGTTTATTCCTCTGCTCGGGATTCAAGACGCAAAAATCGTAATAAATCATAGTAATCAGATCATATGTCCTGGATGGTTTGAAATCGAGGTAATTCCGGCAGTGATAGGTAATCGGGAGACTATCCGCTTTTGCCGTTTCAATGGCGTAATTAATAGAACTTTCCGAGAAATCGATCCCGGTGACATCAGCACCGGTTTGGGCGAGTCTGCTCGTGTATAATCCCGGGCCACAGCCCAGATCGCATATTCTCGAATTTTCACCGATATTGAAACGGGAGATTATCCAGTTAACCGACCTATCGATGAAGTCTTTGGGCTTGGACGCCAATTCTGTATTCTCATCCAGATGATATTTAAGCATTTGCCTAGAAACATATGGGTCATTCCAAAGCTGATCGGCGGTATAGTGACCAAACAATTTAGGTCGTTGATTTATTTTTTCCAATTCCTTAAACATATTTATTCATCTCTATCTAAGTATTTCCGGATTATTTAGCAAGAGAATTCGGTCGCGGGTGGATGGTTAATGAATAACCCGGCTAAAAAAGGAAACAGAATACGAAGGTACTCGTATTTTAAAGCGAACAACGAAAGGAGAAATAAAATGAACTTTACTAAAGCTGTTATTTTAGGTTTTGTTTGCATAGTATTACAAGTTTCAGCCGCGGCTCAGGATAATACCCCTGATCCCTACGATATTCTCAACAGGTATTTCGAGGCGATGGGTGGGCTTGATCGTTTGAAAGCGGAAAAATCCTTTTACTTCGATGCGGATTTCGAAATCGCCGGCTTGAAGGGCATAATAAAAGTCTGGAATCAACAACCGGGCCGTTCCCATTATGATGTTGATGTAGGCATATTAAAAATAAAACAAGGTGAGAACGACGAATATGAGTGGATTTTAGATCAAAACGGCAAGCTTCAGAAAATCACGAATTTCGATGACGCCACAATTATGCGAAAGGATATAAAAAGGCGAATTGAGAGATACGAATATACCGATCCGAAATCGGATATTTTTACGGTTACATATAAGGGAATTCAAATGTTTGACGACAAGGATTGTCATACTGTAAAAGTAACTAACAATATTTGCTCTGATAATCTTACATACTATATCAACATAGAAAGTTACCTTCCGGTAAGAATTAAATCAATAGAAGGCGTGGAAAGTAATAACAAGTATTTTAGAGATTACCGGGAAATCGACGGCTTGATGGTGGCGTTTGAGATCATAGAGATCAGCCATAATACCGGCCAGGACCAGACGACGAAGATAACGAATTATATGTCAAATCCTGAAATTGACTATTCCATATTCGAAGCCCCTCCGGAACCGTCCAAAGACTATAGATTTGAAACCGGCGATATGGCGGAGTATATACCTATGCGATTTATAGAAGAGCATATTTTCGTGCCTGTTATGATCGATTGTAAGGAAACGATCTGGATTTTGGATACGGGCGCGAGTGTGTCGGTCATAAGCGATACGCTTGCCGAAAAACTCGATCTGGAACTTGAGGGCGATATGAAAGCCGCCGGCGCGGGCGGTCAGGTGGATATAAAATTCACGGTGATACCGTCATACAGTATTCCCGGAATCGTTTTTGACGAGCAAACCGTAGCAGTTATCAATATGGATGAGTTGAATACTCTATTGGCTTATGAAATCGATGGGATTCTCGGCTTCGATTTCCTGGCTCGTTTCGTGACCAAGATCGATTATGCTAATGAGTATATCTCTATTTACGATCCAGAAACATTTACTTATGCCGGTGATGGAGCCGAACTTGGCTTTCATCTGAAAGAAAACATGTTTATGGTCGAGGCGGCCCTGGATGATACTCACAAGGGGAATTGGTTGGCCGACCTTGGTTCATCGATGGTTTCCATTCACGGAACATACGCTTTGGTAAATCGTTTCCCGGAAAGAAAAGGCGTGGAAAGCCTCGGACATGGCGCGAGCAACTATTTCAGAATTAAGAACGTAAAATTTAAAAGCCTGGATTTCGCCGGTTTCAGGGTGGATAATCCGATAATCAGTTTCAGTATCGGCGGCACCGATACCGTATTCACTGCCGATGAAATAGGGACGCTTGGCAATCCCTTGTTTAAGCATTTTGTTCTTTATTGTGATTACGCCGGTGAGAGGTTGATCGTTGAAAAAGGAGATAATTTCAATGTGGAAAGCCCGGAAGGCAAAGCGGGAATGGGATTGTCGAGAGGAGCGAATAACGAAATAATGGTGGCAAGGGTATCGGCTAATACGCCGGCAGCCAAAGCCGGTTTTGAGGAGGATGATATTATCCTTAAGATAAACGGTATTGAAGCGGGCTGCTTTGATGGCTTATTGGGCATTCGTCGGATATTAAGAGAAAGAGCCGGCACGAAATACGAATTTATTGTAGGTCGCGACGGCCAGGAGAGAAAGTTGAATATTAAGCTGGCTAATCTGTATTAATCACTATTCCGCGAATTTTTTCGGTCTGTCTGTCATTATTGAAAAGTAAATTATAATCGTACTGTGATTATATCCCTCGGGGAATTTCATACTAATTTCGGATAGATGGGATTTTCGGGCTATTCATAAACATAAAACGTAATCGATTTGTATTCGCAACCCATTGCACCGTTCCCAAATTTGCCAAATGAGTTTCAAATGCTTATAATGATTCGTAAATAGAGGAGGATAAAATGAAAATTTATATCACAACTGATCTTGAGGGCGTGGCCGGTGTAGTTGATCACCGTCAGCAATGCTGGTTTGATGGTAAATATTATGGACAAGCCCGACGTCTGGCAACGCTGGAATTAAACGCATTGGTTGAAGGATTACTTGAGGCGGGTGCAAAGGATATCTTTGCCTGGGATGGACATGCGATGTTTCCCGGCAGTATAGATATCGAAATTCTCCATCCGGAATGCCGGCTAATAATGGGAGCCGGGGACGGTGGCCCGGTAGGCATGGATAAGTCGTATAACGCGCTTTTTCAAATCGGAATTCATGCTATGGCCGATACGGCCAAGGCGAGTATGGCTCATGGGGGATGGGAACTTAACGGCCGGAAACTGGGAGAGATTGGAATGAACGCGCTTTTGGCCGGTCTCAATGATATACCGTTCGTATTCGTCAGTGGTGATAAAGCAGCCGCAAAGGAGGCGACCGCGCTCGTAACGGGCGTGGAGACCGCCATTGTTAAATGGGCGTTATCGGAAAAAGCAACCGGGCTGGCGCAAGCGGCCACCGTTTCCTTAAGCCCGGAAAAAGCCCGTCAGATTATTAAGCGAAACGCTATCAAAGCGGTTGGTAAAATCGGTGAAATAAAACCTTTTAAAATCGATCCACCTTACTTACTCAATTGGCGATTCTTCAATACCGAAGAAGCCGATAAAATGCTCAATTCATTTCCTGAAGCCAAGCGTATAGATGACTTAACCCTCGAATTTAAAGCTGACGATTTCTGTAAGCTTCCACTAGTATGATAGCATTAATTTAGAAAATTATCCGCCGGCCCCCTCTACATTGGCCGGTTCGCCTTTAAACGCACCACCGTAGGAGTTTTCCCTATCTACCACAAGCGGCCGAATTTTCTTAACCGGCCCACGAGTGTGAACTCTGGCCCCGGATGATTCGATCGAAGAGTGGCCTTCCGCCAACCAACCTTTCAAACCGTCCTCGTAGAGGTAGACATTATTAAGTCTCAGGTTCTCCAGTCGCCCGACGGCATCCACAGCGAGTTGGCAATCTCCGCCGGCGGAGTAGACGACGATTTGTGAATCGGGATTCATAACACTGGCTACACGGAAAATCAGCGAACCCAAAGACGGGGTGATCGCTATCATTCTAAAATAATAGATGGAATATTACAGTACTAATGATATGGCATAAGCGCCATCTTTACCGCTCCGCCCATCCTCTCTATCAAAAGTATACGAGAAATCGATCCTAAGCCCTTCTACTCCCAAACCACCGCCGATAGACCACATGCGCTGATCGCCGACAACATCGAAGAATCGACCTCCCCGGAGCGTCAAAAAGTAGTAAATAGTCGTTTCAATGCCATAAGATAAAACGATCTCGTCCAATTCGGTTTTAAATCCATCATCCATATCTATAAGTAGTTTCGTGGCATCAAATGTGGTTCTAATCCCAAGATTAGCCTTATCGACAGCTTGATAGCCGATACCCAAACGCATTACCCTGGGAAGAGGGTCCTTCTGATCAGCATCTATATATGATAAGGCCGGTCCGAGATTCGCTAATGATATACCGATTGATATACCCCTTGTATCTCGCGCGTTAACAGCTTTTCTAATCTCCGGATAAGCATATTCATCAGTTATATACGTGAGCCCGGGAAAGCGGTTTTTAAAAAGCATGCCGAAGTCGAAAGCAAAAGATTTATCGGCGGCATTATCCGAAAGATGACTGCGGATATATTTAACGCCAACTCCTATATGTGTAGTCGAATCCAGGTCCAGAGCGCCGTACAAACCTACGGCCAAGTCATATGAATTATATTCGCCCAATGATTCTCCGTATTCGCCGACTCGTTCCTGACTTCCGAAATCCAGACGATTCATTCCAATAGCGCATCGTATCTGATCACCTATCCCCGCGGCCGCGTATAAATTAACCGCGAAAAGATCATCAGCCAAATCGGGGAAGGGCCGGGTATAGTTCAGATCGCCGGTGTACTTTTCTACCGACATTAAATTAGCCGGATTATAAAAGACTGACGCGGCCCCGGTAGAATATACACTCCCGCCGTCGGCCATGCTTTTACCCCGTGCATCCGGTGTCATCAACAGAAAAGGAACGGCGGTATGGCTTACCTGGGCATATGATGGCGTGAATGAAATCAATACAAAAGAAGATAAAATCAGGAGTCCTCTTAAGATAGTATAAATCCTGACAAGGTTATTCAACTGAGTCATATTCATTACCTCATTCAATTCCTTTGTCCTTAAACGTATTAACAGACCTACCTCAATCGCGCAATTTATAATACGTAATCGTTCTTGATTTATCAATTGAAAATATTAGGATACGGGCACCCGAAACACCCATGTCACCCGCGTGAAAATCCATTGGCTCTTGACGATGGGGGATCCAGCGGTTCGGAACGGAAGCGGTGCTTCACTGGAAGGGTGAACCCATAAGACAGGGCAATGCCCTGTCACTACCATAACGTTTAGCCTCTCGCGAGGATAGCATATCAACAAAAAAGGCGCCCATATGGGCGCCTTGTGCAAAATAATCTTTAGATTATTTCTAGTATCTTTGATAGCTGCGGTTCGAACGATCGCCACCGTAGTTTCCGCGGGGCTTATCGGTGCGCGGCTTGGCTTCGTCTACTTTAATGGTGCGTCCGTCTAATTCGGTACCATTACAGTTTTCCTGGACTTTTTCGGCTTCCTCTATGGAAGACATTTCCACGAAACCAAAACCTTTACCGTCAATAATATTTACTTCTTTTACCGAGCCGTGCTCTGAAAATAATTCTGTGAGGCTTTCTCTTGTCGTGCTATAGCTGAGATTGCCTACGTAAAGTTTGCTACCTTGCATTCTTTCCTGTTCTTTCTTTCTTTTCTTTGTTCAATAGTTATTCTCTGGGAGAAAGGTACAAGATAACTGTTCGATTCTCTTCACTGAATATAATTAAACAAGGATTAATTATCATTTTCTAATTTAACTACTTACTCTCTTTGCCGTTCCACCTCCATTCATATAAATATGATTGTCGTGATTAATTATCGGTACGTTTCAACATACGCTAAACGAGAATTAATAGCAACAAGTTTCATTAAATTTTTATAAATATTTTACGACTCCGTAAGAATTGAGCTAACTCTTGACGGAGTATGGGGTAAGCCAGAGGAATTCAGCTCATTTTCGTAGGCGTCGTACTCAAATCGACTCGATTATTTCACTAATATAGGCAGCGGGCTGGTCTCAGACACAGCCCCAACGGCGTGGGAAATCCACCGCCGGCGGATGGGGTACCGGTAGATTCCCGTTGCATTTTTGGGACAATTTTTATTTATTGTATTTTGATAGCAAGATTATCGTCAGCTCAGGATTGGATTTCGATGCTGTTTAAAATATTCAAAATGCCCGTTTTAAACTTTGGTAGAATTCACTTAATAAAGACAATATAATGAATCATCACTTTTGCGATAAATCTAGAATTTGCTCTTCAATATTATTATTTACAATTTTACTGCTATCCTTATTAGTATTACCAAACAACGCGCGAGGCCAGTCCCTCAGCTATTACGATGACTTCTTTATTATGACTCCGGATGCTCGCGGCAGAAGTTTAGCCGATGGCGGAGGAGCATTTTCTGATGGAGCTTCATCATCATTCTATAATCCCGCAAACCTGGCCTTGGTAACTAAAGGAGCTATAGATTTTAGTTATGTTAATCTCGACTATTCTGATGATACAATTATTAACTTATACGTGGCCAGGAATACCGGAAAATGGGGCTATTGGGGTGTTGGAATTAATTGTCTAAAACGTGTATTTGATATAAACAATTTTAATAATAATGATTCCATTTCTAATGATCCTCGGCAAATTGTAACTGGTGGTTATATAAGGAAATTTTCCTTATATAATCCGGCTTTAAGCATAAATATGGCTTATGATATTAGTCCCACAATATGTATTGGAGTCGGCGCTAAATATATTAATACTAGGCGTACTGATATCCCGGATGATTTAGTTCCGGGTTATACGGGCCAGACCTTCGCTTTAGATTTCGGTATCGGCATAAGGAATATTTTTCGACAGTCAACTCTATTAAATAGCAGATCGTTATCAAAAATATCCAATTCTAAAGCCAACTATGAGGGATTGTCTCTGGGGATTTCTATGGCGAACATTGGTCCCGGGATTTCATATGATGAAAATTCGTCTAAAATATCCCTACCGAAAAGGATGCGTTTAAGCGCGGGCTATCAAATTATCAGTATGAATAATCTCGGCTTACGGGCAACTCTGGATGCCACAACATTTTTAATCGATATAAAGGATTATCGGGGCAATAAATTAAATAAAACTGCCTGGCATTATGGATTTGAAACATCCTTAATAGAATTAATACAGATACGTGCCGGTATATATAGACGTGAGTTATATAGAAAGTATTTTGGTGGAACGTTACATACTAAACATTATTATGATAATGAATTGGCTCTTGGCTTAAGTTTAGGACCTGAATGGTTTCGTTTCGGATTTGCTATAGGGGACGGCATGGACTACGCGATTTCGTTATCCTATAGCGTGCGATGATTGTTTATAGTTATGATTTAGATGGCGGATTGTATAGATTTTAACCTAACCCACGCCATTTAGGAGGGATCAGGCACCTTAGCGCGAATCGCAAACTTCGATAATGTAATCAGGAGAATTTATGTCTCACGATAATCCCGGAACTGATCTATTCAAGCGTTACCTTGGCCTTCTAGGTGTTTCTGTCAGAAAACCCGGCCCCGAGGCTCTGGCCGAACTTATCACCGCCCACCTTACCCGAGTACCATTTGAAAATATTTCCAAGCTATATTGCCGTAAACGAGATAACTTACGTTACTTACCGGATCTCGATAAATATCTGGATGGCATCGAGCATTTCAATTTCGGCGGCACCTGCTATTCGAGTAACTATCACCTTTATTTACTGCTTGAGTATCTGGGCTATGAAATAAAACTGTGCGGCGCGGATATGACCAATCCCGATGTGCATCTGGTCAGCATGGTTAAGCTGGATGGACGTGAGTACCTTGTGGATATCGGTTACGCGGCGCCGTTTCTGAAGCCATTACCTCGTGATCTGACCGAAGATTATATTATCGAGCTGGGCAACACTCGATACATTTTGAAACCTCAGGATAATCAGGGCCGTTCCCGTCTTGAGCTTTACCGAGACGGCCAGCTCAAACATACTTACATCGCGAATCCTAAACCTCGACAGATTGAGCATTTCGCCGACATTATCACCCAATCTTATTCTGATGAAGCCACATTCATGAACTCGCTTCTGCTGATACGGTTTTTCCCCAATCGTTCACTCGCGATACACAATCTCAATCTGGTGGAATCTCAGGGAACTAAGGCGAAAATCACGCCGATTGCCGATCGCACGGAACTGATCAAGGCGATAGAGAAGCATTTCGGTATTCCCGCCAACATCGCCGCCGAGGCGATAGCCCAACTCGGCGAGTTGCAGGATGCCTGGAGCTGATTAGGCGAACAAACGCTACCCGATCCTCCCGACTCCCCGGGCATAATGAGTTATCCTTAAAATCATCCCCATCTAGATTCGCGAGTAGGGGCGTATCGCATACGCCCGCAAAAGACGGTCCAAATGGGCTGATACTACGATAGCAGGCAAAACCTCCGCAAACTAAGCAAACCCACCCAGCGGTAGCGGGGATGGGGCACCCTGGCGGATTGAATATCATTTGTGCGCAATGATCCCTAGTCGTTTTTCTCAAAACCCAGATTGATAGGTTTAGTTGGTAGATCGGCTTTTGCTGCCTCGGTCGTAGGAACGCTCGAGTCAACCTCAGTAAAATCGAAATCATCAACCCAGGCCTGTCCCGTACCGGTTAAAAGCATCCCGAAGCATATCATAGTAGCTCCATCGGGTACATCTAAAACGATGTGATACTTTGTCCAATCGATGGACCCGATTATTCGTCGATTTTTCATATTATCGAAACTCAATGTCGAATCATGGCTATCCACTCTCATCCAGAGTCCGGCTCCGGTAATCGCGTTCTCTGTTTTCACGAAGGCGGTCAGCCGCAGTCTTTTACCGAGGAATTCGTCCGCCATAAAGCATTGGGTGAACGATCCAAAACCTTTGGGATTTTCAACCTTACTCTTAATCAGCGCGCTGCTATTGCCCTCATGAAAAACTCCATTATCGATAACGAGTTCGTATTCATTACCGATACTTGCTCCGCCCAGCCAGCCGTCGGGGAATTGTGTGTCGTCTCCCCGGACGCCTGGAATAGAAGCTAAAATCATCACTGACGTGATCAGCATCAGTTGTACGAATTGTTTTGGTTTCATTTTGTTCCCCTTTCTGAAAATGAAATCGTTTATTAGCGGTAATTCCACAGTCGGTATATTACCTGCTTGAGACGAGAGTAATTACATGTTTTCGTTAAGCGATGAAAATTCGTATATGCCGTAAATATATAGCCCTATTCGCGTTCATATTCAAGCAAAGAAATTAACAATATATAAGGTTTTATGAATTTGCGGGCACGTGACCTCGAATTCGTCCTGGAGAAGGGGTACCTCACCAGCAGGGTGAGTATGGATTGGATTTGACGGGTTGGGTGATTATTTTAGAAAGCAAGGAGGAAACGGCTGAGATAGCGGTGCTTTTTACAAAAACTCGGTATCCTCTTTAGCCCGAAGGAAAATTAGTCCCATTATAACCAATGATGCGAGGGCCGCGATCAAGCCGATTGGCGCCAGTATTATAGTGGCCGCGCCAACGCCCGCGACAATATTCGTATAAGCGTACGGTTTTAAAAGCCCGAATAAATCATCCTGTAATTTCAATAACGCTACTCCGTAAATGACTGTTATTATTCCAAAAGGAACAAAAAGGATGATTGTTATCATAGCCGCGCTTCTTTCCAGGCTGTGAAATAACCCGGCAATCCCGATAATGAAAAACACGACATTACACCAGATCAGTACAAGAATGAGATTATTGGCTTTGTGGAAATCATAACGGCCGTTCAAAAGCTGGCGGAAAATATACAGAATATAAACGCCGATAGCCAGACCCACGGCTTTGAGCAGAACGGCCAATATCTGAATTTCAGGTATATAGCGAGACAGGCGATCCAGGAAAAAGGCCGCGCCCAGCTCGGGGAAAAAAAGCAGGGCCGAGGCAATAGCCAGCCATCCGGCCAACGCGTAGCGATTGCCATACATCGGCAAAGGTTCCGATAAATCATTCATACGACTTTCTCCTTCGTTAGGCTTTGGGTTCATCGGGAATATGTTCCAGGATATCGCCCGGCTGGCAATCGAGCGCCTGGCAGATCGCATTGAGAGAAACAAAACGGAGGCCTTTGAGTTTCCCGGTTTTGAATAATGAAAGCGCGGTCAGCGAAAGACCCACCCGATTCGATAGTTCAGTCAGCGACATCTTCCTTTTCACCAACATCATATCCAGATTTATTTGAATAGCCATAG
>JAAEQD010000254.1 GCA_024231855.1 Candidatus Zixiibacteriota bacterium | reverse complement strand
GGAAATTATAGTGACTGGTTCACGAGAAGCAGTAGATCGGATCAAATCCGTATCGACCGCCATTCTTGATATCAGTTTATCTACCTTGAAAACTCCCCCGCAGTATATGGCTTTGCCGGATTTGAAGGTAAAATACGGTGTTTGGCCGGTTGAGAAATCAATTCGCGGCGTCACAGTGACTTTGAAATTAACTAAATAAGGAATAAAGAGATGTCGACGAAATTATCTGTCAATATCGATCATATTGCCACTCTGCGTGAATCACGCCATACCAAATATCCTGATCCAATTGATGCGGCAGTTTTATGTCAACTTAGCGGCGCCGATGGCATCACAGTTCATCCTAGAGAAGATCGTCGTCATATCCAAGACCGGGATGTTTTTATTCTAAAACAAATACTTCAGATTCCGTTAACCCTGGAGATGGCTTTGACGGAGAATATGGTGGATTTGGCTCTGCAAGTTAAACCGAAAGCCTGTACTTTGGTTCCTGAAGGGCGCG
>JAAEQD010000253.1 GCA_024231855.1 Candidatus Zixiibacteriota bacterium | reverse complement strand
TTTGACAGGAACAAAAACAACAGTGAACCTCTCCTTGAAATCCTTTTCTATTAATTAGTTCATCGAGAGAGTGAGCTCTGCGATGGGTCTTGCAATAAATTTGATCGTCATCATCATTGGAACGAACGCGTCGGCGGCGGTGAGATAACATCATGATTTCGCAACGGCGATGTGTGGGTTGGACATCAGCCAGCCAGTCAGCAGCTCGCACACTTATCTTATTGATCGATCTTATCTTATCACTTTACACTGAGGAGGCAACACACGAACTAGAAAAAATTCGACCCTACGAAGAACGGAGACTCTGGTATTCAAACCGGGAAATGACTGCCGAACTAGCTACTAAGGGACGATGCCCGCTATGTAAAACCTGCGGAAATAAAATTATCCATCACGTACTACATAACTTATATTGTCAAAGAACTTCAGCGGGAAATTTCAATCGACGGCGTGACTATTGGATCCTGATGGAGGAAAAGGATGTGGATTTAAAATTCGCCCCGGCGGAAGACGAAGCGGAAATTCCCATTATACTAAAAAATTACAATGAGTGAGCC
>JAAEQD010000252.1 GCA_024231855.1 Candidatus Zixiibacteriota bacterium | reverse complement strand
TCCATACTATTGTTATCACTATCTAATTCAGCTTTTAGGAAGTTATTTACAAAGTTAAGCGGGATTTCGTAATAATCGGTTTCCGCTTGTTGACTGCTTATCGGAGTTATACCATGATGCGAAAAAATAGAATGCTGCAAACTACTCAACTCAAGAAGATAGCGGTCGGAATACTTGAACGCATCAACCAGACTGAAATCAAGCGTGGTTATTTCGGAAGTATAGACTATCAATTGAGGTGATTGAATTCTGTCAGCTTGATAGAAATGATTATTCGTCAATATATCCTTATAATTGCTATTAATAAATGTTCCGTTAATGCTGACAACGGCATCAATATCAGTATTCCGCATCTGCATAATTAGTGCAGTCATACCTCCAGCAGCAAAGCCAATAACGCCGATTTTGTTAATATTAACATTAGGCTGCGAATGCATATTAGCGATTACGAATTCTTTGTCTCTAACTAATGCTTCAAGATCGGTTTGATTGATTTCCGGATTCAAACCTGTTGCCCCCATCGAATGCGAAGTTGCAACCACAAAACCATTACTGGCAATAAATTCACACAATTGGGCATTTTCGGAGATATTCCCTCTGAGCGATGGGCAATATATAATTAGAGGGAAGGTACCTTCCTGTTCGGGAGCATCTTTTACTGCGTTGACATTGATGCTCATCAAATCCAATACAGGCCCAGGATTGTTTTCATTTATCGAGAATAGAAAGCGGTTTTCTCTCTCCTGCATATTAGTTAAAACATTAATAAAGCTCTCATCTTCGGGATATGCAAAAGCGTACTCACCGTAAACCATCACCTCCGGATTCTTCATTTCTTTTGCAGGATACCAGATCCCTATCTGTATGGGACGCGCCCTCTCCCCTTCTACAGGATTGCCGAAGTAATCGTGCTTTGATCGGAATGTTCTGGAATAGTCATACTTCTCAATTGTCTTGAATCCGACCGGATAAGGCCCCAGCTTAAGGTTTTGCCAAGAAGAGATATCTGATTGCGCAAACGCTCCCTGAATAACAAACAGAACAAGAATTAAAGAAAGAACCGTAAATTTAATCGACTGCGGTTTTTTAAACATGTATCACCTCCGTAATGTTAGACGTAATTTTTTACGAACTGTGAAACTAAGCATGCAATCATATATACGTTAATGATTTAAGAAATGTTACTATAATTTGAAACAACTAAAAGAAATACGTTAGGGTGGCATGGTTTAAATGGGATAAGTTTTTACGTTTCCCTTTCAGTAAGTAGGTCGGGTTCCGAATGGAATGAGAAATCCGACACTGGTATTTAACTGTCTGGTTTCTCACTTCGCTCAGAACCCGACCTACCTTTATTAAAACAGCCGGGTACTGCGACCCGGCTGCACTTCAAAAGGAATATTTATATCTACATCACAGGCTGACTACTTCATCAGCGTCATTCTCTTTGTGAAAGTTTTGTTTCCTGCTGAGAGTTTGTAGAAGTAGATGCCGGATGAGTAATCGGCTGCATTCCATGTAACCGTCTTGTATCCTGCCGATTGACGTTCATCAATCAATGTTTCAACTTCCTGGCCATAGACATTGAAAACCTCAAGCTTTACATCGGAATCAATCGGGAGTGCATATTTAAATGTCGTTACCGGATTGAACGGATTCGGGTAGTTCTGACTCAATGAATATGAGGTCGGCAATAATGATGCTGTACCATCCTCAATACCGGTAGTGACTACTGAAAGCGTGCAGGGTACGACCGTTGTCGGATTATCGGGATCGTTGCTTTCGATTAAAACCTGTCCGGTATATATTCCCACGGTTAAGTCTGCAGCATCCATAGTAACATCAATAATTACATCCCTGCCAAATGGAGGAATACTGCCTTCTTCGGTATCAATCGTTAGCCATTCATCATCGCCATCGACAGTAGCAACAGCAGTGAAATCAAGAGTACCCATACCGGTATTCGATATTGTGAGTTCGTTTTCCTCCGAACCGCCGATCGCTAAAATTTCGCTCATCACAGGAGGATAGACCGAGACAATCGCCGGAGCATGAGTTTCTATTTTTATATGGCTTCCACAGTTTTCGAAGTTATCGCCTTCGGCGCGGACTTCAAACCTGATCAAATGATTTTCCGGAGTATCACCGGCGACACTGAAGGAGAAAGCGTCGGCTTCGTATGCTTCACCGTTACCGGGAATCGTACCGAAAGTATGTGTGGCATCTGTGATTACTATATACGGATCAGTTGTAGAGATAATCACTTCCACGTTCTGGGCATCGTTTTGACCGGGATTGGTCATATTAACGCCCATCATAATATCTTCACCGCAATCTACAAAACCGTCGTTGTTTCCGGATGCATCATTGATATTCAGCGAATCGAAAGCAACATAAGGTTCTGTTCCGTAGACTCCTATACATCCGATTTCCGGTCTGTAGTTATGTGCCGTAACAGTTACAAACATCGTTCCGGTCGTAAGAGCGGTGTTAGCAAAGGTAACAGTTCCTGAAGTGGCCACATCATAATCATAGACCTCATCGCCTTTCCATATACAGACAAGGGCATCATCCGGAACATCATAAATTTCAAAAGATTCCTGAGTTATATCGATTAGTTTTTCGTAACTGGGATACATAGTTATCGGATTTTCGGTATAGAGGTCAAGCGCAGGATCACCAACTGAGTTTATACCAAAGTTAAGCCATCTCATAACGCCCTGGCTTTGACACTCGGGAGCTTTTATAGCTTTATGA
>JAAEQD010000251.1 GCA_024231855.1 Candidatus Zixiibacteriota bacterium | reverse complement strand
GTGGCTTTACCGGCCAATGATGAATGTGCCGACGCTCAGGTTATTACTGAAGTTACTGATTACACATTCACTACTGTCGGAGCTACCACCGATGGTATTAACAACTACGCCAATCAGAATGTCTGGTTCTGTTATACTCCAGCTACCGATGGCGAAGTCACGATCGACATGTGCGATTCCGATTTCGATACCAGGGTTGCGGTTTATGACGGCTGTGATATTTGCGCCGACACCTTAACCAATTATCTGGTCGGTTCAGATGATGACGGATGTCCTACCAGAACGCTAATGTCACTTATGACATTCTCGGCTACTGGTGGCCAAGCCTACCTGATTGAAACTGGTGGATATGGAGCCAACACCGGTACGATAGTAATGGATATCACTCTGGTAGCCGATCCTCCGGGACGCTGCTGCTATGGCGATCCTTATGCTCCGGATTGTATCGATGCAATCACCGAAAGCGAATGTACCACCACATACTCTGGTGTTTTCACTGTTGGCCTTAACTGCGTTGACAATCCTTGTGATGTTCTTTGCCCCGAAGACGAGCTTATGCTCATTCTCGACACCGATTCTTATGGTAGCGAGACTAGCTGGGATGTCATCAATCATAACGATCCCGCCGATACTATTGCCTCAGGCGGCCCGTACGCTTCGCTTTCTCATTTTGAGGAACAGATCTGTCTCGGCACCGCTGATTGTATCGATGTCTATATCTACGACGCTTACGGCGATGGTGGACCCGACTACGATATCTTGCTCAATGACGTCTCTTTGTTCTCCGGCACCATAGGCGGCTTCGGCGAAGCCTTTATGAATATCGGTAACGGCTGTGTTACCATTGTTGGCGCTTGCTGTGACGATGTCACCGGCATCTGTGTCGATGACGTAGCTGAAGATGATTGTGCTTTAGGATCACGCTGGACAGCCGAAACACTGTGCGCGGATATCTATCCGCTATGCGGTGTTCCGTTAGGCGTTTGCTGTTATGATGATGGCGACCTGCCTGCCTGTGCCATTAATATGGAAACCGAGTGCGATGCTCTCGGTGGCGCCTGGCTCGAAGGTGGCACATGTGACGCTTGTCCGAATTGCGTCGATGCGGTAGTCGATAACGGTACACCGTTTGATGACTATGGTTCACCGGCAAGTCAGTATATCAACGACTTCCCGATTTCGGCTGAAGGCGCTGATGACTTTATTATTCCGGGAACCGGTTTACTCGCTGTTGATTATATAACAGCCTGGACAACCCACTGGAATGGTCCGGCCAATCCCGCACTCTACGATCACGTCAATGTCACGATCTATGCTGATTATGTCTTTGGCACTCCGGATACATCCTGGCCTGCCGGTTATATGGGCGATGATGGTGTTCACGTAGAATTTGAAGCCGGCGGCGTTATCTTTACACAAGACGTCACCAATTTCACTTTCTGGCAGTTAACCCGTCCGTGCACCGGTGACTTATGGCAGATTAACCTGGAAATGGAAGGCCTTTTACTACCGGCTAATGTGAAGATGTGGATTGTGGTCCAACCGGATATGGCATTCTCAGGCGTCGGCCAATGCGCTGTTGCCCTGTCCGACATGAATACCGGCGACGCGGCCAAAACCAACTTCCCGTATCTCGGAACACCGGCCTGGACCGAATTCGACGGCAACGCCGGAGTCTGCGATACGATTTATGCTGCAGGCGACTTAACCGACCTGGCATTCTGCATCCACGGTGAATATGTCGGCTCGATTGCCGGTATGGTAACCGATGATGGTGCCAGAGCGCCTCTCGCCGACGTATTGGTTGAAGCCGTTGGTACCGGCGTCACTGATATTACAGATGGTTCGGGTATCTACAATCTCGAAGGTATTGCCCCTGGCCTGGTTGATGTATTATTCACCCACGCCGATTATCGTGACTTAACAGTAGCCGATGTTGATGTTCCGGCAGGTGATGTCGCTATCGTGAACGCGGCTATGATCAATGCCCACACGACTATCTACGATGTTCAGTATGCTACTGAACTCGGTGGTGATTGTTATGATTCACCTTATGATGGTCTCGATGTGATTGTAACCGGTGTCGTTGCTGCTGTTACTCAGGATGCCGACACTCTGGAACCTCATCACAACTACTTCATTCAAGATGGTAATACTGGCTTCAATGGTGTCTATGTCTATGATGACACCCAGGTTGGTATGGAAGTTGGCGATGAAGTGACCTTAAGAGGTGAAGTCGATGAATACTACGGCCTTACCGAAATTAAGGATGTCACCTCCCTCGTCACCAATACGACTGGTAACGCGGTACTAGAATATGAGCTTACCGATTCTGATGAATTGTGGGAGTGCGATACTCTAGCCGCAGCCGGTGAAAACCTCGAAGGTATGCTGGTTAGCCTTGTTGATGTTACTGTTTCGTCATCAGCGAGCGGTGGCAGATACTGGTTGAGAACCGCGGGCGCCATTGATTCTGTTGAACTTGATGATGACCTGTACAAGAATGGTGATGGCTCCGATGAACCTGTCTTTGAAGTAGGCGCGACATATGACTACATCAAGGGTATAGTTCAGTACACTTATGGCACTTACGAACTCTGGCCTCGCGGCGCTGCCGACGTTGCTGATCTCGGATTTGCCTATGTACCTGGTGACTGTAACATGTCCAATGGTTTATGGCCTGTTACGGTTGTTGGCGGTGACGTGACCTATCTGGTCAACTACTTTATTCAGATGAATGACGGCTGTAAGATAGACGGATTCTTCATGTCTGCTGATGTTAATGGTGACTGCATGGTTATCGGCAGTGACGTAACACGCATGGTGAATTACTTCCGTCAATTGGGCGATATCGAGTATTGCGCGGACTATGAACCATTATGGCCGACTCCTGCAGATTGTCCTGTAGATCCGCCTGATGGCTGGCCGAATTGCGATCCTCCGCCACCTGCTTCCACTACTGTTCCTGTTGACTTGACCAAGTAATACGATTGAATATATGGTCGCTTGTTTTATGACAGGCGGCCATACAAAATGGCCTAGTAAGGGGTGTTTGAGAAAACACCCCTTTTTCATATCATCTCAAGGATTAACTGCTTTTAAGATATCTTTATAGCGGAGTCGATTAGGGAAAAATCAGCTATTTTCGATTTACCGGCCATCCAATCAAAAATATTGCTTGACAAATTAGGCAATTTGCTGTTATATATGTAGTTAGTATGACATCTTATGGATTAGCAGCAAAAGAGGTACTCTTCAAGAATTCTTCAATTCAAAAATAAAGTTAAGGTAATTTAATAGTTGGTAAGTTAGCTTTAGTCGTTTTTGAAAGGAGTTTGCATGAAAAATATTGGGCAAGTGTGAGGATTGCGCTTAACACTTGTTCGTTTTTCTTCTATCT
Organism: Candidatus Zixiibacteriota bacterium; assembly: GCA_024231855.1. Lineage (GTDB taxonomy): Bacteria > Zixibacteria > MSB-5A5 > UBA10806 > 4484-95 > JAAEQD01. The sequence goes on along the minus strand of JAAEQD010000251.1, from coordinate 52,831 downwards.
CAGTAATGGATTAGAAGCGAGTGGCAATCAGGAAAGGTAATCAGGAAAACCCGCTTGTTGCCCGCCAAAACCATTGAATGCATTTCCTTAATACTTACTTAGATAGTTAGTGTCATGGCACACTAGTTTTTGTGTATGAAGTGAATTAACTCTAGACAACGGAAATCAGGGAAGAAATCAGGAAAAGTAATTCTCAAGTAAATTTGTTTGGAGTAACCTATGAAGAAAACTTTCTTGACAATTTTAATTCTCGCGGTTCTGGGCGCGTGGCTTACAGCTTATGCCGACAATACCGCGAAAAGCATCGTGGATGGTACTATTATAGACAAATCCACGCTCTCGTTATCTCATGAAGTTGGGGAATCGGCTAAAACATCTGAAACCCCCATTTCCGATATTGTATCTCCGAGTGCGGCTTTGACGGTCGATGGCAACGGTAATTCAAAATTACCCCTGGTTCATCGCCAAAATATCCCTTATGATCCGCCGACGATTTCGACGGAATATCTCAACGAGGGATTTGAGGGCGCGTTCCTGCCGGCAGGTTGGACACAGGTTGTAACAAATGTCAACGGGCTCACATGGGATCAATCGGATTATAATCCATATACGGGAACCTATTCGGCGGCCTGTTTATGGGATACGGTTGCAGCTCTTTACCAGGACGAGTGGTTGATCACGCCTACATTGGATTTTACCAGCGCTACTACTCAACTACGCATGGGATTCTGGTGGGCCTCGGGCTACACCTACAATGTAGTTTACGATGCCGCTGATATAACGATTTTGGGTTCTATCGACGGCGGTCAAACGTGGTCCCAACCACTCTGGTCCGAAGATGATATGGGGCTATTCAACGACTATGAATATAACTATAGCCAGCTCTGGTTGACTGATTATGTCGGCGAAAGCAACGTCCAGTTTGCCTTCAGATATGAGGGTACCGATGGAGATCGGCATGATTTCGATGATATTTTAATCACCGACGACGTCGCTGAAGTGGGCGCGTGCTGTTTGGAACAAGACTGTATAGCTACTACGACCCTGTTTGAATGCGTTACTACTTATGGCGGCCGCTGGTTCGCCGGTCAGGATTGCGGTACATTCACCTGCCCCGAAAATGCTATGATATGTCCGGACGGAACAATTTTCGCCCAGGAACCAAATGGGTCCAATGCCGCCAATGCCGATATCGACGGCGGCTACCAGATTTACGAGTATGTCCGGGTGAACGGCGAGGTCACAGACCTTCACTGGTGGGGTGTTAAAGGCTATTTCGATGGCGCTGGATGGCTTGAATGCTTCGAAGATCCGGTAGATTTCGAAGTAGTTATTTATCCCGATGACGGCACAGGTATGCCGGATGTCAGCGCTCCTATCTGCACATTTAATCCATCCATAGCCGGCTTTGATACCGGCGAGCTTTTCGCCGGCTGGCCGATTTATCGTTATGACTTGACGATAAGTCCCGCTTGCAATGTCTCTCTGGGCGCCTGGATCTCAATCCAGGGCAATCCCGGCGGCGATCCCGCGTGCTGGTTCTTATGGCACACATCTAACGATGGTGACATCTCAGCCTGGCAATATGACATGGCTGGTGACTCCTGGGCCGACGCGGGCTACGATATGAGCATCTGCGTGACCGGTACGAGCACTCCGCTTACGGGCGCGTGCTGTGATATGTATAACGCGACCTGCGACGATGGAATTGAATTGGCGGAATGCCCGGTAGGAAACCGTTTCGAAGCGGCTACTTTGTGCGCCGATCTTAATCCGCCCTGCGAAGCTCCGCTCGGCGCTTGCTGCGTTAATGTAACATGCGTGGCGACAAATGCCGAAGTCGATTGTGATATGCTGGGTGGTATATGGTATGAGGGTGAGGACTGTAATGATTTCTCTTGCGGCTCTTGTCCGGATGCCATTTATCAGAATGGCGGTCCCGGAACCCAGGGTTCCCTGCCGTCGACTCAATGTGATCCTTACTATCCGATGGCTTCGGGTTTAGCCGATGACTTCGTGCTTCCGGGAACAGACCCGATTACCATTCTTACCGTAACAGCCTGGACGGGTCACTGGAACGCGACTCCTGTCGCGACTCCTGCCGATTATGAAGGCGTAATGGTTACGATCTACGCCGATCAGCCCGATTCCACACCGAATGAACCGGGTGGCAAGCCAATCAGCGGCGATACCGATTGTAATCATACCGAACTAATGCCCGGTGGCGTTATCTATTCGGTAAATGTCACTTCTTTCGGATTCGTTGATGATGCTGTCGATGTCTGGAGACTCACTATTCCGGTTAATGTCACACTTACCGGTGGCGTTACATACTGGTTGGAAGTTGCCCCCATTCTCGATTTTGCCAGCTATGGCCAATCCGGATGGGTTCTGACAGACGCTCAGACAGGCCAAGGCGTGACTCAAATCTTCGAATTACTTGGTACAAACGAGTGGACCACGCAAGATCCGATCGCGGACGCGGCTTTCTGTCTCTCCGATCAGGAACCCTCAATCACCGGCGCTTGTTGTGATGACGATGCCGGAACCTGTATTGATGATCTTCCCGCGGAAAACTGCCCCGGTGGCTACCGCTTTATGCCTAACACATTATGTGCCGATCTCTATCCTCTCTGCGGAGAAGATCTATTGGGCGCCTGCTGTGTTGATGAGGTATGTGTTGCCACGAATACCGAAGACGAATGTACGACTCTTGGCGGTACGTGGTATCTCGAACAGGATTGCGTAGATTTCAACTGCCCGATGGACCTGGTCTGCCCCGAAGATAACGTACTCTTTGGCCAACTTCCCGACGGTAGCACCGCGGCTGTTTCCGAAGAAGGTCAATTCCTGACCGTATTCGAAAACTTCGGAGGCGTTAACGATCCTATCCAGGATGTTCACTGGTGGGGCGTAACCGCTTATAATGACGGCACCTGGAATTCCTGCGATGAAGCTCCTATCGAATTCACTATCCAATTCTACAATGACGATGGCACCGGACTTCCCGATATTGCCAGCCCGGTTTGCACTTATACTATGCCTGTAACCGGAATCGATACCTACAATACATTTGCCGGTTGGCCAATTTACCAGTACGACGTTGTTCTGCCCACAGACTGTAACCTTACCGAGGGTTGGGTTTCAATCCAAGGTGCCGGCGATCCTAATTGCTGGTTCCTGTGGCACAACTGTCTTTCCGGTGACGGAATGTCCTGGCAGTACGATGAATCTGCCGATCCCGATTCAATGTGGGATCAGGCCGAATATGATATGTCGATTTGTCTGACCGGTGAAGGCAGCGGTGGCTGCTTCGAATATCTGCCCGGCGACGTCAACATGTTTAATGGCGCCTGGCCTCCAATGGTTATTGGCGGCGACGTGACATTCCTGGTCAACTACTTCCGCGGTATGCCTTCCAGTAATCCTTGTCCGCTTGACGGATTCTGGGCTTCGGCTGATGCCAACGGCGACTGCATGGTAATCGGTAGTGACGTGACCAAACTGGTCAACTACTTCCGTGGCATGGGTAATCCATCCAATTGTCCCGATAATCCGCCTTGCTGGCCGACATCGGACGATTTGCCACCATCAGCTCCGGCCGGATGGCCTAACTGCGATTAGTAGAGGCTTTTACTGCTGACAACTCTTAATGAGAGTTGTATTCTTTCAACGGCCGTTCACCTTATGGTGAACGGCCGTTTTAAATTATTTGACAAATCAATACAGAAATATTAATATTATTTAAAGCAAACAATTTTGAATCTAAATGAGCAGCAGTTTTTAATTTAATATTTAAGCCGATCTTTCTTTGAAGTAAAACAGAAAACCAGGTCGTTTTTTAAAAGGAGTGTTTATGTAAATAGTAAACGTTAACAAGAGTTATATTTTGAATATGAGTATTTTCACTAAGTCGAAAAACAGCTAGTTCATATCGAAATATCTTTCAACTAATATTTGGATAATGCTTCAGCGATAAAGAATTTCGATGATGAGGAATCTTGTATATCTAATCGGAGAGTATTATGAGAATATCAAAGATTATAGTAATTTCTCTTAGCTTATCGCTTCTTTGTTGGTGGTCGGTGGCCGGCGCCGTTGATATCCAGGTAAGTAACTGGGGCAATCTTGATTCCGCCCAGCAGGCCGTAATTAATGAGAAAATCAGCCTTTGGGAAGGACGGCTTCCGGCATTCGGCCCGCCTGATCACGTTGTTCAACTTGAATTCAACATGGAAGATATGGGAACGCTTCGTTATCCTTATTTTACCCCCGACGCCGAGTTGATGCGGGCCCTTCTGGATAGAGACGATCCTGAATTAACGACGCTGGGTGTCACGGATAATTTCGGATACGATGCCAATGGTAGGCCGACATCCGCCAGAATAAGGTTCAATAGCAATGCCGCCGTTAATTGGTACTATGGCCTATTGCCTCCCGTTCCGGAAGATGAATTTGACTTCTACACGGTCGCGAATCATGAAATAGCCCATGCCCTGGGATTTACAGTGAACTGCCAGCGGTTCAGTGACAACGTCACAGCAAACCCGGGCGGATCAAGATCATATAATCCCAATCCCGACCCGGGCGAACCGACCGGATCCCTAACGCCTGCTAATCAGGGTACACATACCGATCCGGGGACTCATCCAGACGATCTCATGAATCCAACAATCGGACCCGGGGAACGCCGGACGCCCAGCGCGCTCGATGAAAATATCATGGAGCACAATGTATGGGCCAAGGGCAAAACATCCGGAGGCAAAAAAACCGGAGTCCGAGTGCACGAAACATTCAGAATTCATCAGGATGAGTATGATTCGGGAGCTACCGATTTACATTTCAAAATCTGGCAGAAAGAGGATAATATAGAGATTAACGGCTGGAAAGTCGAAGTCAAAGTCGGCGAAGCGCCGGCTTTCGATAATGTCAATGGCCACAGAGGAGAACAACCGGAACCCGCTCACAGCGATGTAAATAATATCGGCGGTACCGCCCCAACCGATAATCCCGATAACGGTAAACACGCCGTCGATGTGGACTGTAACGGCGGGACTATCCCGTTTTGCACCTGGGTCGAGATCGATGCCACCATATGGCTTACAAGCTGGAATACCAAACGTCTAGCCGATATTGAATGGACAAATACGGCCTTGCAAAATATAGCGGTTCCCGCTCATGGTTGGACAATCGGATTCCCGATTGATATTGGCGGTGGAGCCTATGAGCACACATTTACGTTTACTAATGATTCCGATGAATTGCTGGTGCTATCCGGTGTCGGCATATTAGATGAGGCCGCTTACTACCCTAATCTGGATGACATTGTTGATCAAATTCCTTTATCAATCCCCGGTGATACTATTCTGGCAGCCGGAGAAGAAATCACGCTAACTATTGATACGCAAGGCGATTTTCTCGCTGGTCATATCTATGGCACTTATACTATCGGCATACCCGAACTACCGGCAAACTTCACCGATATCCTCGATCATATCGTTGTTGATACGACGGGTGGTGAAGTTTGGCGTTACCTCCCCGGCGATGTCAATATGGCTAATGGCAACTGGCCGCCGACGGTAATCGGTGGTGATGTAACCTACCTGGTCAATTACTTCAGGAGTATGCCAAGCAGCCAGCCCTGCTTGCTGGATGGATTCTGGGGTTCGGCTGATGCCAACGGCGACTGCATTATTATCGGCAGCGATGTAACTAAACTGGTCAGTTATTTCCGTGGCATGACTTACCTAGGGTATTGCCCCGATTATGCTCCATCTTGGCCCACACCCGAAGATTTGCCAGTAGATTCACCTCCAGGCTGGCCAAACTGCGAAGACTAAACGCTGAATCAGTATCAACAAGGGGCGCCCTGAGGAGCGCCCCTTTTAATTTGAAGTAATAATTGCTTCCGGAGTTAGGTTACTTAACTTCGGTGATTCGCCAATAAGCCGATATTGCCGAGCCGAATATTATCATAATTAGCCCCAGCCAAACTAAATTTATAAGCGGCTTGCGGGTAACCTCGACGATTAGCGCCTTCCTGGCGCTAAATTCATTGACATTGTCCGCTTCTGTAATACCCAGCATAACCATACCTTCATCCGCGTTGAGTTTTAGCAAGAACAGATTTAAATCCGTATCGGGTATCCCAGCCGGCTCAAACTCGGGTTCTTCGGCTCCGGTAACGATGTAACGAGGCGTAATCGTAGAGGTTTTGCCATAGGGAGATTCTATTTCTAGGACCGCTCCGATTGACATCGCTCCGCCCTGCATATGAGAGCCGGTATCGAATTCTTTGAAAGTAATATTGTATTCATCTAATTTTTCGGTTTTATCCATGGCAAGCGTCAATGCCTTCACGTCGTCTGATGCTGACAGCTCTTTTATTTCTTCCGGCGAAATATATAAATCGTAGAGAAGGTATTTCTTGATGTACGGGCTACGAACCAATCCCTGCTGACTCCAGACGAAAACAGGGTTTGCCTGAAACACCGTTTCTCCCCGGCTGATTTCCAGATGAACCTCTTCCCTGTCTTTCGAAATGTTGTGAGTGCCCTGAAATGTCATACCAAAGCCCTGAATATCCTTTTGAATACCTGATTCAAGAGTGCCCTTTTCGCTGGAAGAATAACCGGCGGAAATTATGATCCCAAGCAGCATTATGGCAAAACCGGTATGCGTCAGATCAGCCTGAAGACGTTTAATTCCCTGCCGTCTGATTCGCTTGATTAAAAGAATCAGGTTCGCTATAAAGGCGAAGCCGCTGGTAAATATAAATAGTAAATGAACCGCGTTGGTTACGCCAAAAAATAAAGCGGCTATAACCAATACTAATGATATGATTACAGGTAACGGCAATTTGCGTAATAGCTCGGATCTACCTGATGCTTTCCACGTGAAAATACCCGACAAACCCAGTATGAGGCCAAGGATTATACCAATGGGCATATTAGTAATTGTATAGAAAGATATATCTACAGCCGACGGATCGCCGAGCAACTTGGTTAGAAGCGGCGATGAGGTGCCCAGCAACACAAGAAACGCCGAAAGAATCACGAAAAGCATGCCCAGATAAACCATGAATTCCCTCGACACAGGAGATTTATCCGGCTCGCTTGATTTAATTGATTTCGCGCGATAGATGAGCATTCCATAGGAGATTACCGTAAAGCCGACAAGGAAAACCGCCAGGTAAGCATTAAGGCCCAGATCGACAAATGAATGCACCGAGAAATCGGCCAAAACTCCTGATCGGGTCAGGAAAGTGCCATATATCACCATCAAGAATGTGGTAATAGCCATAAAGAGATTCGTTTTCTTAAAAGCGCCGCGATGTCTTTCGATTATCATGCCATGCATTAGCGCGATACTGCCCAGCCAGGGTACCAATGAGGCATTCTCCACCGGGTCCCAGCCCCAGAAACCACCCCAGCCCAACGTTTCGTAGGCCCAATAGCCGCCCAGGAATATACCGGCGCCCAGGGTGCATACCGAAAAGATCGCCCAGGGAAATGTCAGTTTCACCCATCGATCATACTGCTTCGTGGCAAGCGCGGCCATGGCGAAAGCAAATGGTATGAACGTTGCCGCGTAACCCAAAAACATGATTGGCGGATGTATTTGCATCCAGTAATTCTGCAGAAGCGGGTTTAGTCCGCGCCCATCGGCTGGAACAACCTGATTTAACGCGAATGGCGAAGAGATATTCATCAGGACGAATAGAAATAGCTGGCCAAACAAATAAAAGAACATCACCCAACCGAGCTGCTCTTTGGCCTTGTATTTCACCCATAAACCCAACAAGACGCCCAGAAGAGCCCAGAGAAGGAATGAACCTTCCTGCCCGGCCCAGAGCGAGGTAATCTTGAAATTGGTCGAGAGGTCGGATGATGAATAACCGGCAACGTACGAAAACTCGAATCGATCATTCAAGAAAAGGCTGATTAAATATGTAGTGGCAAAAATAACGAGGATTGTCATCAGATAGTACGACCAGCGGGCGGCAATGACATAGGCCTTATTGCCGCGGGCAACGATGAAGTATCCGATTGTCGATAACAAAGCGGCTACGGTGGCTAACGCCATAATATATGTACCTAATATCATTAGGCGTCCCCGGCCCGGCCGCCGCTACTTTCCTGATATTCCTGCCCCTGGTATTTTGACGGACATTTTACTAAAAGATCTTTGGCGATAAATGTGTTATTCTCGAATTTACCGATACAAACAACCGATTCGGCCTGCTCGAAATTGCCGGGCTTTGTCCCACTGTAATCTACTTGCATCCTGTCGCCTTTGTCATCAGTAATCATAAACGAGAACACGCCGGTTTTCTCGTCGTAATTCGTTTGATCGAATTCTACTTTGCCCATAACCTGCACGGTTCTGGGCATGGTTCTGGCCTGTTCGAAACCTACATAAGGCGTAGCCGTGTCGACTAAAGACCATATTCCCAGACCGCCAAAAATGACAATAGCGGCTACGGCAATTATCGTTCTGATATTCTTAGGCATTCTTCTCCAAATCCTTCACCTTGCGGTCAAGCCTGAATACATAAATCCAGAGGGCTAACCAAATTAAAAGCGATACAAACATAGGAATTAAATTAGACATTTCCACTACCTCGCTGAAGTTTTGCAATTCGCATACTAAGCGAATAAAGCCACAAGTATAAACCGATAAAGGCAAGCATCGATGGTCCAAATACCATCCAGGTTTCTCCCGACATTACTATAAATGTCCCGGACGACGAGCCCCCGGGTGCGGCTGGATGCAAGCCGGGAACGATTCTGGGCCAGATAAAAATCGTGAAAATCGCCGCGATAAATCCCAGAATCGAATAAACCGCCGAAAGATTGGCTTTCTTTACGGCATCGTCAACTGCCGACCGCAGCGAGAAATAAGCCAGGTAAACCAAAAGCAAAACTATAATCGAAGTCTCGCGAGGATCCCAGTTCCAATACATTCCCCAGGTTTGCTTGGCGAATATCGAGCCGCTTATTGTAGCCAAAATACAAAATATTGTGCCAAGTATAGCGGCCGTCGACGATCTGTTATCGTATTTCAAATCTCTTTTAATCAAATACATAATACCCTGGAACATTGCCAACGCGTAGGCTAAAAACGTGACTAAAGCCACCGGAACATGAAAATAAAATATCCGGTAAACATCCGGATTTTGGACGCCGCCCATAGGCGCCTCAAAAATCCAGGTCCCGACAATCACCCAGATAAACAGTATTAGCAAGCCAACTTTCCAGAACATTATTTCACCAAACCCTTTATTAGGTCAACGGGTTCCGCAATTACAGGTACTAATCATTCCACACATATTCAAATAGCAAGAATCCGGCGATCGACATAACGATAGCATATGATATTAATACTTTTAGCTCAGGAAGTCCATTAATAAATTCAGAATTTTCATAAAGCGCCTTCTGGGTTCCCTTAATCGCCATAATTAAAAGCGGCAAGATAAGAGGAAATGACATCACGGCAAACAGTACGCCTTTTATCGATGCTTTGGAAATAATCGCCGCGATTATCGTTGTCGAACCGGCCAAACCCAGAGTACCCAACGCCACAACCGCGAGAAAAAGCGGAATGCACTCGATTTCAAGTCCAACCAGGAAAATAAAAAGCGGGACTATTACTATTACCAATGCCATCAGTAGAATGAGATTAAATAGATATTTTCCGCCAAATACCGACGAGGGTAACGCGAACATCCGCAGCGCCAGAGCTGTGCGATTTTCTTCTTCCTTGATAAAACTCTGGCCCAAACCGGCCACCGAGGCAAAATAAATCACCAGCCAGAGCACTATGCCCTGCAAATCGCGGTCAAGCCCGACGCCGCTAGTGGCGAAACCAACTGCTATAACCGTTATCACGGCGAACATAACAATCGCGCCAATCGCGTAACGAGTACGAAATTCGCTTTTAATATCCTTTAGTAGTACCGCGGCTGTTTTACTGCCCAAGCTTGATTGTCTGGCTGGCATACTTCAGCTCGCTCTCCTCATTTGTGGCAATTATAGTTATGCCATCATGATCTCTAATTACTTCATCGACTAATGCCTTGCCCGAGTCATCGAGATTAGCCGTTGGCTCATCGAGCAAAAGAAGCGGCGGATTTCTGAGCAGAGCCAGGATATATTTCAATCTCTGCTTCATTCCCGATGAATATGATTTGACAAAATCATCACCTCTCCCTTCAAGGCCGAATCGCTTCAATTCTGGCTCATAACTATTCGCTGACATACCGGAGACTCTAGCGAAGAAATGAAGATTTTCGTTGGCGGTTAGCTCATCATATAGAAATAAATCGGGGGCGGCCAGGCCGATGTATGGCAATATGTCCGAACCGGAGAATTGCCGCTCATCATGATAGAAAATCACCCGACCGGAACTCGGGGGTAAGATTGAGGCGATAACTTTCATAAGGGTCGATTTACCCGAACCATTCGGCCCGGTAATCACGAAGGTTTTCCCTTGCTCAATTTCGAACGTGATATCCTCAAACACTTTGCGCCCGGGAAAACTCTTTGATATGTTTTCAAGTACAAGTTTCATTTGCAACGTCTATTGTAGCACGAAATAGTAGATAATCAAAACATTTTTGTAGCCCGATATATATGAATATAATCGACAAAAATCTGAGTAAGATTAAACACATTAAATTCATCCGAAAGAAATTATATAATTGTAATAATTTACTTAATTAATCACATCGCCTAGACGGTTCCAGCGTACACTTTCCGGAAAATGCCAGATAGTATAGCCTATCATCTTGGGAATCGATAGCATATCAGCCGCACTGACACTTGGAGCTTTCGGATCAGATCTCCACGACCAATGAATCATCATCGCTCTACCCATTACCAGGTCCCGATCTAAAAATCCCCAGAATCGCGAATCGGATGAGTTATCACGATTATCCCCCATAACGAACAAATGTCCATCAGGAACCGTCCTTATCGGCATATTATCCCTGACTCCCATCCCCCAATTAGCATTTCTATGGCGAGGGGCAATACGTTTGTCAGCATGTTTACCTTCGGAGGGTAAAGGTATCGGTACGCCATCTACGAAAAGTTTCTTATCACGTATTTCAACTGTTTGCCCTTCGATTGCCACACACCTTTTGATATAATTGATTTCTGGCTCTTTAGGATATTTAAAAATGATAATATCGCCAGGTTTTGGGTCATCCAAAGCGGGCAGCTTTATATCAGTAAACGGTATAGGCAATTCCATGCCATATACGAATTTATTTGCCAGTAAAAAATCACCCACAAGAAGCGTATCTTCCATTGATCCGGAGGGAATTTTATATGCTTCGACCACAGAGGTCTTGATAATTAAGGCCATAATTAAGGCAATTAATAGCGATTCGACGGATTCTCCAATAGTAACATACCAGTACCATTTTTTCACTTTTTTCAATTTCGGGTTTATTAAAAACGACATCTATTCCTCCGTCCAATTCTCGATTAAGCTTCTTAAATTAATACAGCGACTATATATTTACTCCAATCATCGGCAAAATGTTGCTGTATTTAAATCGCCGACGAATATTTAATTTAAGCCATTTCAGTCCAAAAACAAAGCCGGAATTAAAAAAAAAGCGCCGGGGGCTTAAGCCGGCGCCCTATTGAGAAGATAAAGGCATTAATTTATTAACGTGCCGGGACGATCCCAGCGAACGTTCTGAATAAGGGTGGGGAAATTCTTGAAATTATATAACCATAAATCCAGATTGGATAATTCCCCGGATGAACTTGTCGGTTTCTCTTTATACTCCCATGACCAGATTACCATCATGGCCCGGCCAAGCACCAGTTCACGATCGAGGAATCCCCAGAATCGGGAATCGGCGGAATTATCGCGATTATCGCCCATCATGAATAACTTGTCTTCCGGAACCTTGATTGGCGGCATATTATCCCTTATAGTCATCCCCCACTGAGGTTTATCCTGTGGAGGAATAAGTCGTTTATCGGTATGTTTTCCGAGTTCAGGCAGTACGACCGGCTTCCTGTCAACGAAAACCTGTTTATCGCGAATCTCGACTGTCTGACCGCCCACGGCGACACATCTTTTTATATAATACTGACTTGGATTATGTGGATATTTAAAAATTATTATATCTCCGGGTTTAGGCTCTTCGATTGCCGGCAGCGATATATCGACGAATGGAATCGGTAAGGTCATGCCATAGATAAATTTGTTGGCGATTATATGATCGCCGGCATAAAGGGTGTTTTCCATCGAACCGGATGGAATAACGTAGGCTTCCACGACTGAGGTTTTAATGATAAGCGCCATGATCAGTGGAATGCCAATTCCGCTAATAAATTCCCAGGCTATTTCTCGCGGTTTTTTGTGTTTCTTCACTTTTTTCTTCTGAAATAAACTCACAAAACCCTCCTCCCGGGCTGGGAATTCCTATTGAATTAAAGATACGTAATGTATTATACTCGTGAGGCTGCTAAAAGTTGAAGTTTATGAAGTTGTAATCGATAAAAATCTATTATTTGAAAATTCCGGTCAGAAGTCTGGCTACATCGTTATATGTGACAACCACCATCAAAAGCAGCAATACGGCCATGCCTATTTGTTGGGCTATTAGCCTGCCCTTTATAGATACCGGCCTGCGTAATACGCCTTCAATTGATAAAAAGACCAAATGGCCGCCATCCAAAACCGGGATTGGTAAAATATTCAAGATGGCCAGGTTAACCGATAAAAATGCCGCCAAACCCAGGAGCGATAAAAATCCTTGCTCGGCAGCTTTGCCCGCCTGTTGAGCTATCATCACGGGTCCGCCCAGATTTTTTAAGGATTCCTGCTGAGTTATTAAACGCCAGATTATTTTAAACATTTCACCTGTGAGGAATAGCGTGGCGTCAGTACCTTCCTTAAGCGCCTGCCAGGGTCCGGTCGGCCGATATTCGAACATCGGGCCGATGCCGATACCGATTCGCCCCACGATTTTTTCTACGCCCGCCGAATCGGCAACCGTATTCTCCAGTGGAATAATGATCTCCGAGTGAACTCCATCCTCGGCTTTCCACGAAAATAATAATTCCTGATTGGGCCGCTGACTTATATATCCCGACATTTCCGCGTAATCCTCGAAAATGATTCCATCAATAGACAGTATTTCCGCACCCGCTGTTAAGCCGGCGTTTTCTGCCGGACTGCCGGGAAGTATACTTGTCGAGGAAACCGTATTCGGAACCGGCTCGGGGATCCCCGTCGCCCAGTAAATAACGAAAAATAGCAAAATCGCGGTTACGAAATTCATGAATGGACCGGCGGTTATGACTATAAAACGCTTCCACAACGAGGCCGCCATGAAATCGCCCGGTTGGGCTACATACCCCTCATCGAATTCGTTCTCGCCCACCATCTTAACATATCCGCCCAAAGGTATCACACCGATACAGTATTCGGTTTCGCCGACAGTTTTGCCGATTAGTTTGGGCGGAAAGCCGAGAGAAAACCTCTCAACTCTTATGCCTGAACGTTTGGCGGCTATGAAATGTCCTAATTCGTGAACAAAGACCAGCAGGCCAAGCACGAATATGAAAGCCAGAATTGTCGTCATTTCAATCCTATTAACGTTATCCTAAGATAAAAGTTCCCTCAAAGTATTTCGGCTTAATAGCCGTAATTATTACTTATATAGATAGCTAAGTTTCACCGTGTTTAACTTCATGCGTATGAATACACGAAATCCTCGGCCACATCGGCGGCCCACATATTAGCCCGATAAACATCGTTCAGATCGGGAATATCGCCGGTTTCGAGATCGTCCATTGTTCGCCTGATAATCTCGCATATCTGGGTGAATTTAATTCTGCCATCCAGAAACGCTTTAACAGCCACTTCATTGGCCGCGTTTAAGACTGTCGGTGAAATGCCTCCCTCATTAAGCGCCCGATAAGCAAGCTTCAATGAAATATACTTATCCATATCCGGTGGTCGGAATTCAAGCGATATCGCTTCGGTCAAATCAAGATTGCAAACATCTAGCGGCATTCTATCGGGGTACAGAAGCGCGTTCTGTATTGGTAAACGCATATCCGGTTTGGATAATTGGGCTATTATTGCCCCATCCACGAATTCAACCATCGAATGAACAATAGATTGTGGATGGATAACCACGCTGATTTTCTCGGCCGGCAGATCGAACAAGTAGGCCGCTTCGATTATCTCCAATCCTTTATTCATCATCGTTGCCGAATCTATGGTAATTTTCGGCCCCATATTCCAGTTGGGATGTTTGAGGGCCTCGCTTACCGGGACATCATCCAAATTGACTCGATCGAGAAATGGTCCGCCCGAACCGGTTAAAACCAAACGCTTGATTTCATCATGCTTACCCGCTTGAAGGCATTGAAATATGGCCGAATGCTCCGAATCAACGGGGATGATTTTGCCGCCGTGCTCCTCGGCCAAGGCATTGAGTATTGGCCCCCCGGCCACCATCGACTCTTTGTTGGCCAGAGCTACGATCTTGCCGGTAACCAATGCCGAGGCTGTCGCCCGAAGCCCGGCGACTCCGACGATGGCATTTAAAACAACTTCGGTATCGGGCAACGCGCTAATCTCTTCCAGCGCGTTACTGAAACCTGTATCTTCTAATACTGTAACCGAAGAACCCGATAGGGTTGACTTAAGAGTCGACAATCTCGTTTTATCGCTCAGCGTAACATGAGTAGGTCGATATTTTTCAACCTGTCGGGCCAGTTCCTCGTGGTTACTTCCGGCCGCCAGCCCGACAACTTTAAGTTTATCAGGATTTCTATCGACAATGTCCAGCGCGTTTTTGCCTATCGAACCGGTACTGCCGAGAATAACTATATTGCGCACTTATTCGGGCTTCTCTTCGGCTTTCTCTTCGGCCGATTTCCGGGCAACTTTGGTCATGATAACCGGCTCGACCGGTCTGTCCTGGGCGCCGCGTTTTACGGTCGCGATCTTATCCATAGTTTCCATACCTTCGATTACCTTGGCGAAAATAAGAAAGCCTTGCTTGTCGAGAAAAAAGTTTTCCTTCAAATTGATATAAAACTGGCTGGTACTGGCGCCGGCGCCACTTCTGGCCATGGCAATCGTAGTGCGATCATGCTTGTAGGGAGAGCTGGCATCGTCTTCAAGCTTTCCCGGAGCTCCGCCCATACCGGTACCATCCGGATCGCCGCCCTGGATTACGAAATTGGGAACTACGCGATGGAAAGTCAGCGAATCATAGAATCCTTCATCTACCAGCTTAAGAAAATTGGCGGCGTGAATCGGTACATCTTTTTCATAAACCTCGATTACTACATCGCCATGATTAGTCTGCATAAGAACAATCGGATTAGCCGTCATTTTTTCCTGGGCCTCCTCTTTTTTAACTTCATCCCCTTTTGGTTCATCGCCGGCTGCAATCGCAACCAGGGCAAACATCAATAAAACGCTCAGAATTATCTTCATTTTCTACCTCTCGTCTCTACCGCCGGATATGGACGGCGGCCAAAGTCAAATTCACTATGATGGTCATTCATATGATCGATATCACGTGAAGGCCATAAGTAATAAGCCACTTATTGAATGAAACCGCTATCCGGCGGCAGCCTCGGCTGCTTTGGGTTTGGCTTCAATAATTTTTACTGTTTCGACCGGTCTATCCTTTTGAGTTTTCACTTTCGAAATAGCATCCGCTACTTCCATGCCCTTGATAACTTTGGCAAAACATGGGAATTGATTATCCAGATGGGGTGAATCCTTGACCAGGATATAGAACTGAGATCCGTTGACTCCCTGCCCTGATTGGGCCATAGCTATATAAGACCGCTTATTCGTATATTTCACGGGTTCAGCTTCAAGCCGATTTCCCGCGCTGCCTCCGCCGGTACCTGTAGGATCGCCGGTTTGAATCATGAAATTAGCGATTACCCGATGAAAGATATTGTCATCATACATCTCTTCCTCTACCAGATTCAGGAAGTTCTTGGCATGGATGGGACAATCGTTTTCAAACACCTCGATTTCCATATCGCCTAATGTCGTCGTCATCAAAACAATCGGATTGCCGACTTCGGTACGAGCATATTCGATCTTTTCCTCGACTGCCGCTTTGGGTTTTATGAGGGATTGTTCGGCTTTTTCCTCTTTCTTTTCCTGGCCCGAACAGGCGACCAAGAAGGCCAATAGCAATAACAGATACTTTCTCATCACCACTCCTTTTTTTTTAAACATTCACAATTCAATAGACGTAATTGTAAAACTATAGACACCTCATGTCAAGTAAAACGATACATTATCCTCAATCAGAAAGCGCACTATTTATATTAAGTAATATCAACGAGTTCCGGGGCATAAACGAAATCTATCCAATAAAAAGTGGCGGGTCAAAAGACCCGCCAGGTACTATTTTGCACCTCACAACCATATCGCTATTAATAACCCAACCACCAAACAGTACCAAATAACCGTCAATCCACCCATCCACACGGATATAATTTATAAAATTACCTACTAAATGTCAAGAAGTTATGAGAAATAATTCACAAAGGAT
This sequence comes from Candidatus Zixiibacteriota bacterium, assembly GCA_024231855.1. Classification (GTDB taxonomy): domain Bacteria; phylum Zixibacteria; class MSB-5A5; order UBA10806; family 4484-95; genus JAAEQD01. The sequence goes on along the minus strand of JAAEQD010000251.1, from coordinate 36,261 downwards.
AATCTCGTATCCAGTTAAGAAGAGTTTAAAAAGAGATCAATTTGAAATTAGTTTATCCTGCCGCATTCATAAAAATAGACCCCGATGAGTACCGGGGTCTACATTATAAACAATATTTGATGTCTTATATTTTAGCCATCTTCTGGCGCCAGAGCGCTCTTTTCAGAGCAGTTTCCGCTCGAGCAGTATCGATATCGGCGCTGGCACGATCGGCCAACCTTTCTCGCGCTCTTTGTTCGGCCGATTTGGCCCGATCAACATCGATATTAGCGGGAGTTTCGATGGCGTCAGCCAATATCGTGGCTACATTGGCAGATACCTCCAGAAAACCGCCGGCGAGAAAATACTCCGACTCTTGACCGGATGAGTCTTTAACCTCGAGCCGCCCGGACGTAAGCGGAGTAATCAAGGGCGCGTGATTAGTCATCACTCCCAGATATCCCTCTATGCCGGGAGCGACTATGGATGAAACCTCCTGTTCGAAAACTATCTTTTCCGGTGTAACGGCTGAAAGTTTAAACATCTATTCCCCGGCTTTCATCCTCTCGGCGTTCTCAAGGACCTGTTCGATTCCCGCGGCCATATAAAATGCCTGCTCAGGAATATCATCATGCTTGCCATCCACGACCTCTTTGAATGACCTGATCGTATCCTCGAGCTTAACATAAACACCCGGGCGGCCGGTGAACACTTCGGCAACATGGAACGGCTGAGAGAGGAATTTCTGAATTCTTCTGGCTCGTCCGACGATTTCCTTGTCCTCATCGGATAGCTCCTCGACACCCAGAATAGCGATAATATCCTGAAGGTCTTTATACCTCTGCAGAATTTTCTGAACCGCGCGGGCAACATCGTAATGCTCCTGCCCGACAACATGTGGATCCAGGATTCGCGAAGTAGAATCGAGCGGATCAACAGCCGGGTAAATGCCTAACTCGGAAATTTGACGAGAAAGTACCGATGTTGCATCCAGGTGGGCAAATGTTGTCGCGGGGGCCGGATCGGTCAAGTCATCCGCCGGTACGTAAATCGCCTGCACCGAGGTGATCGAACCGGTCTTGGTCGACGTGATTCGCTCCTGCAGGAAACCCATCTCCGTTGCCAGAGTCGGCTGATAACCTACAGCGGAAGGCATCCTTCCCAAAAGCGCTGATACCTCGGAACCGGCTTGCACAAAACGGAAAATATTATCGATAAACACAAGCGTGTCCAGTCCCTGATCGCGGAAATACTCGGCCATCGTCAAGCCCGAAAGCCCAACTCTCAAGCGCGCCCCCGGAGGCAGGTTCATCTGACCGAAAACCATACATGTTTTAGGCAAAACGCCCGACTCTTTCATCTCCAGCCAGAGATCGTTGCCTTCACGAGTACGTTCACCTACGCCGCAGAATACGGAATAGCCACCGTGAACAGTCGCGATATTGTGAATTAGCTCCTGAATAATAACGGTCTTGCCCACGCCCGCGCCGCCAAACATACCTACCTTACCGCCTTTTACATAAGGCTCGAGAAGGTCGATAACCTTGATACCGGTTTCGAATAATTCCGCCGAAGGTTGTTGCTCGACAAACGGTGGAGGTTCGCGATGAATTGGATAATAAGTATCGGTTTTAATTTCACCCAACTCGTCCAGGGGCCGACCCAGAAGATCAAAAACGCGGCCAAGGGTGGCTTCGCCTACCGGAACTGTAATCGGAGCGCCGGTATCAACTGCCGGTGTGCCGCGTACTAAGCCATCGGTGGAAGCCATAGCAATACAACGAACCATATTTTCGCCGATATGCATAGCTACCTCTACCGTGAGTTCAGTGCCCGATTTTTCATTTTGAATCGTAATCGCATTCAAAATATTGGGCAATTTATCGGATGGGAACTCACAGTCTACGGTGGGTCCGATAACCTGTACAATCTTTCCTATATTTTGTCCTTCCATTGACATCCCTTTGTATTTAAACCATGATTTCTTCTAATTTATTTCCTGTTATCAAATTACCCAATTATTCCTAAGTGTTTCATTAACACTTAAATGTAGCCAGGCATTAAGCTAAAGCCTCCGCGCCGCCAACGATATCAAGAAGCTCATTGGTAATCGCGGCCTGACGAGCCTTATTGTATACCAGGGTTAGATGCTCAATCATTTCATCCGCGTTCTTGCTGGCATTGCTCATTGCGATCATCCGCGCTCCGAATTCAGAGGCAAATGATTCGAGCAGAGCCGACAGGATTTTGGTCAAACAATATCGAGGCACCAAATTGGCGAATATCTCTTCAGCGGACGGTTCGAAAATGTACTGTGATGGCATGCCTTCATCCCCGGCATCGATTTTTTCGATAGGTAAAAACTTCTCCAGCGTGAGGTTGTGTTTGGCAATTGTCACGAATTGAGTATAAAGCAAACGGACCTCATCGACTTCGCCATTTTCGAAACTTCCGGTAATATCATTTGCCAAATTTCGGACCATCTGTAAATCCGCTACGCCGCCGGTTTGGGGAATCTGGAAAGCGATTGGATATGGTTTCTTTTTAAAGAAATCCACACACTTTTTGCCGACCAGACCCAATTTGACCATTCCATCGGGAGTTTCATTCAGATACTTCGTCGCGGCCCGAAGTACATTGGAGTTATATGATCCGCAAAAACCTCGATCGGAGGTTACAACCACCAGTAATGAGGATGATACCTTGCGTTCCTCGAATAACGGATGATGCAAGCTGGCGGCGGCGCCGGCCAGAGATTCAAGCATCTGCTGCATCTTCAGGCCGTATGGTCGGGCGGATTCTACCTGAGATTGAGCCCGACGGAGTTTGGCCGCGGCAACCATTTCCATCGCCTTGGTAATCTGCTTGGTAGATTCAACCGACTTAATGCGTTTTTTGATATCTCGAAGTGCTGCCACAGTCCTCTAATCCTCTATTTCCAAGCCATCTTAATTTTGATAGCAAAACTATCTTAAAGCTTGGCTTTAAATTCAGTTCTGAACTTCTCGCCTGCCTGCTTTAATTTTTCAATTATCGCGTCATCGAGAACTTTTTTCTGTTTGATTTCATGGCCAACATCAGGAAATTCCTTTTCCATGAATTGATGAAATTCATCCTCGAATTGAGGTACTTTTTCAACAGGAATATCATCGACCATGCCTTCGCCGGCCATCCACAGAATCATGACTTGCTTTTCCATCGCCATTGGAACGTATTGATTCTGTTTGAGAATCTCTTCAGTCACCTGGCCTCTGGTAAGCTGTTTTACAGTTGCTTCATCCAGGTCCGATCCGAACTGGGCAAACGCCTTCAGTTCCCGATACTGAGCTAAATCCAAACGAAGCGAGCCGGCCACTTTTTTCATAGCTTTGGTCTGGGCATTACCTCCCACACGCGAAACCGATATACCCACGTTAATAGCGGGCCGGAATCCGGCGTTAAACAGGTCCGATTCAAGGAATATCTGGCCGTCCGTGATCGAAATCACGTTGGTCGGAATGTATGCCGAGACATCGCCTGCCTGGGTTTCGATAACCGGCAATGCAGTTAAAGAGCCGCCGCCCAGATTATCGTTCATCTTGGCCGCTCTTTCGAGAAGACGTGAATGAAGATAAAACACGTCGCCGGGATAAGCTTCGCGGCCCGGAGGACGACGAACTAATAGCGACAACTGACGGTAAGCCTGAGCCTGCTTCGATAAATCGTCATAAATACACAAAGCGTGTTTGCCGTTATCTCTTAGATGTTCACCCATAGCACAGCCGCCATAAGGGGCGATAAATTGAAGCGGGGCGGGATCGGTAGCCGAGGCCAAGACAACTGTCGTATATTCCATAGCTCCGTTATCTTCCAATATTTTAACAACGGAGGCAACCGTCGACGATTTCTGGCCAATTGCTACGTAGAAACAATAGATGTCCGAATCACGCTGATTGATAATGGTATCGATCGCCACGGCGGTTTTGCCTGTCTGGCGGTCGCCGATTATCAATTCACGCTGTCCCCGGCCAATCGGAATCATCGCATCAATCGATTTCAATCCGGTTTGCACGGGTTCTTTCACCGGCTGTCGGGAAACCACATTAGGGGCTTCGATTTCCAGTGGCCGGTATTCCTCGGTGACAATCGGCCCTTTTCCATCAAGCGGTTGACCCAGCGGATTGACTACCCTGCCAATCAGGGCGTCGCCAACAGGTACGCGGGCTACCGCTCCCGTACGCCTAACCGTGTCACCTTCCTTGATATTCGTATCCGGTCCGAAAATCGCGGCCGATACGGAGTCCTCTTCGAGGTTGAGAACCATTCCTATAATGTCGCCGGGAAACTGTAAAAGTTCGGACATCATGGCATCCTCAAGACCCCAAATACGGGCAATACCATCACCAACCTGAAGGATGGTACCAACCGATTCCATCTCCAATTTGGTTTGGTATTTTTCGATCTCTTTTTGTAATATTGAGCTAACTTCTTCAGGGCGGAAAGCCATAACGCACCTCTATTAATGTACCTTCACTTTTAAAAGGTTTTTTCTCAAGACTTTTAGTTGATGACTAATCGATTTATCAATTACCTTGTTGTGGAGAAATATAATTATTCCACCGATAATCGATGTGTCGATTCTGTGAATAATCTCTATTTTCTTGCCGGTCGAAATCTCAAGTTTCTCTTTCAGACGAGTCTTGGTATCCTCATCCAGATGAGTAGAAGTAACTACCCGGGCCTTAATCAAGCCCTGATGATCCTCCATCAGCTTCTCGAATTCATCGGCGATATCCGGTAATAAGCCGGTCCGATGTTTTTCGAGAAGCAACTCGAGAAATAAAAGCAACCTTGGAGCCAACCTGGTCGTAAATAGCTCGCGCAACAATTCTATTTTCCGTTCGGTCGGGATTTGCGGAGCTTCCAAATAGTTCAAAAACTGCTTATCTTTGCCGGTAAAAGAGTTAATCTGCTGAATATCGGTAGCGACAATATCTAGATTGCCGCCGGCCTGGGCGGTTTTGAACAATGCCAAAGCATATCTTCTTGCTACCCGAGTCTCTCTCATTTGATCTTTTCCACTTCATCCAGGAAGCCGTTGATCAATTCCCGATGTTTCTCGTCATCGAGTCTCTCAGAGATTATTCTCTCGGTAGCGTTAACAGCCATATTAACCATGTCGTTGCGAAGTTCGATCTTGGCCTTGGCGACATCGCGGGCCAATTCATCACGAGCCTTACCGATAATGTCTTTCGCCTCGGCGCGCGCCTGCTCTCTTACTTCGGCCGCGACCTTATTCCCATCGGCAATTGCCTCCTGGATTTTGGTCCTGGCTTCGGTATCGATATCTTTAAGCTTGTTCTGATAATCTACCAGAACCTCGGCAGCTTCCTCTTTAGTTTTTTCCGCGGATTCAAGATCACCCTGAATTTTGGTACGCCGTTGTTCAAGCATCCCCAAAAGGGGTTTCCAGGCAAATTTCTTTAGAATCCAAACGGCAATTATAAACCCGATAATCTGGGTTAATAATTCGGGGCCTTTTACGCCCAGCGAATCAAGGATTCCTCCCATATATCCTCCCCCGGACTAATAATTAAGTCCGGCATATTAAACTAGCCCTTGAGAAGGATGACCGCAACCAGAGCGTAAATGGTCAGAGCCTCAATAAAAGCCGCACCAATGATCATGCCGGTCTGAATCTTGCCGGCAGCTTCCGGCTGACGACCCATGGCTTCCATAGCCATACCAACAGCTTTTCCAAGACCTAAACCTGAGCCTACGGCAGCAATGGAAACAGTCAATGGAAGTAAAAATTCAGCGCCCACAGTACCTCCTTTAAAGGTTATTCTAAATTAAAATTAATGTTCTTCTTCCTCATGATGTGTCATGAGTGAAAAATAAATAGTTGATAACAATGTAAACACCAGCGCCTGTACGAAACTCGTTAACAGCGCCAGGAATATAAACGGTAAATGAATCGGCAAACCCGGCATCCAGGCCGGCGCGTGGAACGCCGATGTAATCAATATACCCAGGCCGACGAATATGGCCAAGAGCATATCCTCACCGGAGATATTGCCGAACAAACGCAACGACAGCGAGATCGGCTTGGCCAGCTCGCCGATAATATGTAACGGGAAATTCAAAGGCACCAGGCACCATTCAACGGTCGATTTAGGCGAACCCATGAAATGATAGAAATAGCCCCACAGTCCCTGCGCTTTGACCCCCTCAAGTTGAACATATAAAAATACGCAAATGGCCAAAGCCAGCGTTGTATTTAATTTCGACGTTGATGAGAACATACCGGGAAACAGGCCAAGTATGTTCATGGCGAAGATATAAACGAATAGCGTTCCCAGGAATGGAACATATTTTCGCCCGCCCTCGCCGATTATACCGACTACGAGATTTGATAAAGCGTCCACGATGAATTCGAGAAAATTCTGCAGCTTACCCGGCACCAGAGTCCTTTTACGGTATACCTTAACACAAAAATATGACAGGAAAACCCACACGAATACCGAGAAGATCGGTACATGCCAATGCCATAAAAAATCAGTTACGGGACCAGGAAACAGTATATGCGCGAATTCGATCCAGTTTGGTAACTCCGGGGCGTGCCCGCCACCGTGCCCGGCGGCTTCGCCGGCGTGTCCGGCGACAACGTGAAGAGTATCCGCCGCGTGCCCGGCAACCACATGAGCGGTATCGGCGATATGCTCAGTGGCTTCCTGAGCGTGTTCCTGAGTTTGGATTGCTATATTATTTATATACAAAGCCAGCTTTTCAATCATAATACTTTCACCTGTGGTTTTGAATTATGTTGAAGCAATTGACGGCTCACAACTTTAAGAACTGAGACCGCTAATATCGATGAAAATCCCCATACCAGGCCGTATATTGGAGGATAACTCCAGATCACTAATAAATAACCCAGAAAGTAAATCAACGGGAATTTAACGAGCATGAATAATACGATTAAAACGGCATTTTTCGATTTTGGCGTTAAAACCTGAACGATAAGGAATTTTATGGCAAAAAGATTGAGGCAAGCCCAGGCGCATCCTAGAACATAAGCGACGCCGAAAGCCGTGTTGATATAAACCGCCAAAAATGGAAATAGTATAGCCGCCAGTATGAGGGAGGTTTTTATAATTCGGTTAATGAAATCGAGACTCATTTAGGTTTCCCGGTACTCTTCTTAATCAAGCCGTAAATCTCTTTAGCAGCCGAGGCGAACCCCAGCGCCAAGCCTATGATTGCAAAAACACTCCCAGTGCCAAGTTTCCCATCAACCCAGCCTCCAAAGTAGTAACCGATCAGTGGCGCCACAACCAGTATTATGGGAATCATCGTTGCGACTGCCAGTTGGCGGTAACCAGAATATTTATCTTCAGTCATTCACCCGCCATCCAAAACTTTGCATAATTAAGTAATTATTAATCTTCAGTCAAGTTTTTTTTGCGATTTTTTTCACAATATTTGATAATATCCAAATATCGCCCGAAAGTCTCGAATTATTGTAATCGTTGCCGGTAATTTAACTGCGCTAAGCATTTAGAGTTTTCTAAATAGGTCCTTTTAGTCAGCCCTTAATTCGCGCTATTGATCAATTCCTCGAAACTTTCGATGCTAATATATACTTTTTAATATACTAAGTCTACTGAAACATAAAAGGAGGAACTAAAATGTATGTTATTACCGGAGCCACTGGCAATATTGGCAAAATGATAGCCGAAAAACTTCTCGCCAAAGGTGAAAAGGTAAGGGTTGTAGGGCGCGACAAGACAAAACTTCAGTCATTAGTGGATAAAGGGGCTGAACCTTTTCAAGCCGATCTGCTGGATACTGAAGCAATTACCAAAGCATTCAACGGGGCTAAAGCGTTATATATCCTTATCCCGCCAAATTATACCGCCGCCGATTTTCGGGCATATCAGAACGAAGTTGGCCAATCTTTGGCCGCGGCAATTAAAAACGCCGGCGTGAAGCATGTGGTTAATCTCAGCAGTGTCGGAGCGCATATGGCTGAAAAAGTTGGCGTGGTCAAAGGCCTACATGATCAGGAAGAGAGACTCAATAAGCTTGAGGGGACAAATGTCTTACACCTCAGGCCGACTTTCTTCATGGAGAATAATTTATGGCAGATACCGACAATCAAGGAAAATGGAATCATGGGCTCGGCGACGAATCCGGATAAACCGGTCCCGCAAATCGCTATTTCAGATATCGCTGATTATGCTACAAACAGGCTGACTAAATTAGATTTCGCCGGCAAATCGACGCGTGAGCTTTTGGGACCCAAAGACATATCCATGAACGAAGTTACAAAGGCTTTCGGTGTGGCAATCGGCAAAACCGACCTGAAATTCGTTCAATTCTCTTATGAAGACACCAAAAATGCCATGATGAAAATGGGTATGTCTGAGGATGTCGCCAACAATATGATCGAACTTCAGAAAGCCTTCAATGATGGTGAATGGCAGCCTACGGAAACCAGATCGGCGGAGAACACCACGCCCACCACTATCGAGGAATTCGCCGGCACTTTCGCGGCGGCTTTCAATGCGGGTTAACGGCTCGCTATGAATAGTAAAAAGTAAATTGATTACCCGGGCCAGGCTAGAATAACTTTACTGGCCCGCTCTTTTTTTGATGATAGAGACTTAAATCAGCTTGAGGTTTGGTCTATTATTCGTTTTCAATCATTTTCAACAACCTATCAGGATATATGATCGCTTTGCCCGCTCTAAAACTCTCAAGCGGCTTCCAGAGACATCTAAAAGCCGATCCATCATCCTCATAACCGGTCAATTCGGTCTGCCGATAGAATGATTCATCAGCGAATTTGCCTTGATATACCATCACGATCTCATGATGATCATTGCCCTGATAAGTGAAAATATTCTCGAATACGCCTTTGAATTCGAGGTCGGCCAGTTCCGCTTTAATTTCCTCGCGGAATTCGCGTTTGACTGCAACCTCTCCCCGCTCGCCGAACTCGATCGCGCCGCCCAGCGGCCGATAAAACGTTTCGTTCTTAATCGGATCGGTGCCTTCAAAGACGAATATCTTGCCATCGTTGATGATGATACAAATTGCTATCGGTCTGATTAGTTTCTTACGCATATTCTAACTTACGATACTTAGGCTAGATAGTCAATCAATCAAGAATTTCAAAATCGACTAGCCGAGTCCGATTTCTGGCATAGACAAAACCGCTGCCATCGCCGGAAATGTTGCTATTTTCGCCCGGATTGACAGGTCCTGATACGCCATAAACACTGAATTCCGCGCCGCCTGTAAGAATATCCGTAATGTCCGCTTCATTTGGAAATATAGTAGAGGCGGGTAAGAATAACGATGTATCCAGGATTGTCGTATCAATATAATAATTTACTCCATGGGACTGGCCAAGTGTATCTTGATATAAATATGAAAACCAACCGTCTAAAACATACCGGTCGCTTCCCTCGGAAGACGTCCAATTCGCGTTAAAATCATCACCCACGTAAATCGTATCAAAAGCGTCTTCGTTAAAACCTATTAATTCAAATGGCCCCGGATATATCAAACCTGCTCTTGCGAATCCTTCCGCGCCATCTTGTTTAGCGTATGAGACCACAAGTTCCAGCGAATCACCTTCATCAATAACAAAATCATTTTCGTAATACCTTATTCCTAAATCAGCGTACCCATATATATCAATAGGGGTATCATTAACTAAAACTTCAGGTATTGTAAAAGTGTTAGTCACCATAATTGAGATTACCACGTTGTAGTGATCATATCTAGGGCCTATTTCTCCGATCACATAAGCATTCGGTTCTTCGACAATCGTGTTATTAATTATAGTCTCGTCTCTGCCGCAAGATAACAATATAATTAGTATAGCTGAAATAAATATTTTCTTCGCTAAGCGATGTGTCAAACCATACATGTTTCACCTCAGTTTCTTGATTTTAAACAACGTCTTAATATCTAAGCGCGCTATTGATTTAATTATTATCGTCGGATATTCTGTAAAACCGGAACAGTCGCTATGAATACAACATACTTTCGTTTTATTCTACAATTATAGTCAGTCTTTATTCCCAAAAAAATAGCCGCCAAATCATATGATATGGCAGCTACGCGTGAAATAGTAATATTTATTAAACTTCCGGCGGCTGACCTCCGTAATTGACCCATTCTTCTTTAGCCGGGCCATATATGCCCGGACATTTCAGACCGGCCTGACGCATCAGAACAGTCATCTGACCGCGGTGATGGATTTCATGCTTGACCAGGATATATAGAGTAACTCCGCGCGCCCAGGTCTCACCATACATATTATCCTCTTCGAACAGTGTCTCATCCTTCCAGTTGCCGGTAACCTGATCCATCAGAGATTTGGCGGCTTTGTCATAAGCCGTCTTGATTTCATCCGCCGAGGTTGGAACCGGGGCCTTCTCGCCGGGGCCTTCAACTTTCAAACCGGTGGCATTAGCCATCTCCGGCAGACACTGGATGATATGCCAGGCCATCCGGCCCAATGTGCGATGGTCGTCCGCTACGGATTGATTTAACGTTTGATCCGTCAGCGCCGCGAATATCTTGCGCGTGTTATCGGATTCCATCTGCCAGTTTTTCTTGAAATGCTCGATTGTCATGAACATGGGATTAACTCCTTCCTTCCAGTAATTCTATTCTCAATGCAAATTTAAGCCCGCCCAACAATGCTCTACGAAATAACTATCTTTTTGTTCAATATTATATTTGCTCAAAATATCAATACATATATCTATCGCCAACATTTTTTCCTACCGCTCATACCTCCCCATCAGCGATCCCTCGACCAGTATATGACCGCTCATCGCTTGATCCACCTGGGTTCTGGTGGCTCCGGCTGTCAGGTCTAGTTCGGTATCCAGGGCGTAGAGCCTGAAATAATAGCGATGATTCTGTCCGGTCGGCGGACAGGGACCGCCATACTCCGAATTTCCAAAATCGTTGATTCCCTCGATACATCCCACGGGTATCTCGCCGTCCGGTGATGTCCCTTCCGGCAAACTCGCTGTTGCCGCCGGTAAGTTGAAAAACACCCAATGGACCCAGGTCCCGACCGGCGCGTCCGGATCATCGACTATAAGCGCGAAACTAACGATGCCTTCGGGTTCATTAGTGATTGACCACTGCAACTGGGGAGAAATATCGGTGCCCTCGCAAGTGTACAGATCGGGAATCGTCGCGCCCGATTCGAAAGCGGTGCTTGTAAGAGTGAGTTGGGGGTCTGTCGGATCGGTGACTCCGTTGTCATCTTCCTCTTTGCTGCAGCCCGCGGCCATCGCCAGACCGATACAGGCAACACCGATTAAAATCAATAAACCGTACTTTAGCATAGAACCTCCTTGCATTTTATTTAGAGTTTAAATGTCAGCTTGATGATTATTAATTCGCGCGTTCTCAAGCGCCGGCTTTCGGGTAATAGTAGGCTACACTTTCAGTCTAACCCGACAGGCCGCGCCAAAGGCCGCGGAGTAAAGCCTGTCCTATTCAATAAGTATTGCTATCTAAATATAGGCATATTTTGGCGAATTTAGCAATTAAATAATGAACCTATAACGTATAATTCGAAATATGCAATGATATCAGTAGGTTCTTGCCCGAATCGGCATCCATTTTAACTTCAGTAGCCTGAGCCAGGCCGAATTGCTTTCCGGTGAAATCGAATCGTTTCGTGATGCTATTAGAAATTTGAAATGTCGATTAAAAGATTAGCCAATCGGTCGATAAATATAATATAGGAAGTACAGGTAATAGTATCGTACTATATTCTAGTTGATCGGAGAGCATCTTGAAAGAAATAAAGCCGATAATTAAATGCGGCTATAAAGATTTCTGCTATCTGGCGGAGGGCGCCGATTGTTTCGGCTACATGTCCGATTGCCCGCTATACCAGGCCTCCAATGACAGCTGTATTTCAGAGGCGAGTTTTCACAAGGCGATGGATACCCTCATTGATAAGACCAAATTAAAACACTCTAAAATCCAAAAATAAAAACCGGCCGCCTGGTTGCGGCTGGTTTTTATCAAGTATTAAGCTTGTTTCATGCTCTACATGGTCTCCACGTTTTCCTGCATCTCCAGCTTGGTAATATCCGGCGTTTCGGTAGTTGGAAATAGATCATCAATGGTACAGTCTAAAGCCTTGGCCAGTTTGGTGGCCGTGCTTATCCTGACATCACGCTTCTCATTAATAATCCTGTTAATGTACACAGGATCAAGGCCACTGGCACCCGCGAGCTTTCTCTGACTCCACTTCTTTTCGGCTAGGATTTTAATTATATTAGAACCCATTATTGCCCCCCTTTCAATTATGTGGTTCTTTTGAAACTACGATTACTCTATCGTCAATATTTATTAATTACTTAATATCAACAAGTGAAATACCCTGTTTCAAATCGTTTCAGTAGCATATATCCTTAAAGTCAATCTTGTCAACTAGTAATTTACTATATATTTGCTCAAGCACAACTGTTTTTTAAGATTATTTCAAAATTAATATATATTGGTCAATTTGATCATTATTTCTTGACTGCCCGCCCGATATAATCTATAAGATTCGACAGATTGATCGGAATTCGGGTAAGCTCGGAGGGAGGTAATTTGAGCAAAGTAAATATAGATGACATTGAATTAACCGGCAGGAAAGTGTTAACCAGGGTCGATTTCAATGTACCTCTGAAAGAAGGCGTAGTTGGTGATGATACAAGGATAAAAGCAGCCCTGCCAACAATTATGAAGATAATCTCCTCAGGTGGCCGAGCTATTTTGATGTCGCATCTGGGACGGCCAAAAGGCCAGATCAAGCCTGAGTTTTCATTGAAGCCTGTCGCCGAGAAACTATCGGGACATTTGGATATTGATGTCCAATTCGCAAATGATTGTATTGGCGACCAGGCCCAAAATGCCGCCAGAAGCCTACAAAATGGCCAGGTTCTGCTTCTGGAAAATTTACGATTCCATAAAGAAGAAACCGACAATGAAGCAGGTTTTGCCAGGGAACTGGCCAGTCTTGGCGATGTGTTTGTCAATGATGCTTTTGGGACAGCTCATCGGGCGCATGCTTCCACCGAAGGGATTACCAAATTTATATCTCCGGCGGTGGCCGGCTATCTGATGCGGAAGGAAATCAAGTATCTGGGCCAGGCATTAGCTAATCCCGAACGACCGTTTGTAGCAATTATCGGCGGGGCCAAAATTTCCGGCAAAATCGATGTTATTCATAACCTGCTAAAGAAAGTCGACAGTTTACTGATCGGCGGCGGTATGATATTCACATTCTACAAAGCTCAAGGTTTGCCTATAGGCAAATCATTGCTTGAACAAGATAAAATCAACGAGGCGGAAGGTCTGCTCAAGCTTGAACTTCCCGCTTACGTACAGATGGTATTGCCCGAAGATATACTCGTTGCCGATAATCTGGAGGTTCCATTTAAAACCAGGACCGTAAGCAATGAGGAAATCCCCGACGACTGGTTGGGTGTGGATATCGGTTCGAAAACGCGACGCAAATTCATCGAAATTATCAAGCGCGCTAAGACGATTGTCTGGAATGGCCCGATGGGGATATTTGAAACTGATGAGTTTGCCGGGGGTACCCTGGCTTTGGCCAAAGCTATCGCCGAAGCGACCGCAAAAGGCGCTGTCAGCATAGTCGGCGGCGGCGATTCGGTAGCGGCACTGGTAAAAATGGGATTAAAAGATAAAGTAACTCACGCCTCCACCGGCGGCGGAGCATCGCTCGAGTTTCTCGAGGGTAAAACCCTGCCCGGTCTGGCGGCGTTAACGGAGAGAGATTAATTATGAGGAAAACTCTTGTTGCCGGCAATTGGAAAATGAACATGGTTGCCGATGAAGCATTAGCTTTAGCCAAAGGGGTTGTACAATCAGCCGGCGAATTCGGCCAGACCGAAGCGCTGGTCTGCCCTCCCTATATCTGGCTAAGCCAGGTGAACGAGACGATAAAGAAGTCGACTGTTAAATTGGGCGCCCAGGATTTGTTCTGGGAGGATAAAGGCGCTTTCACCGGTGAGATATCGGCGGCAATGATTAAATCGGCCGGCTGCGATTATGTCATCGTCGGGCATTCGGAGCGGCGGCAGTTTTTCGGCGAGACCGACCGAACCGTCAACAAACGCCTAAATAAAGCGGTCGACTCCGGATTGATAGCTATTGTCTGTCTGGGCGAAAATTTCCAACAACGCGAATCGGGCTTGACCAGCAGCATCATCTCAAGCCAGTTCGAGAACGCCTTTCTAAATTTCGATCAGTTCGATAAGGTTGTTGTAGCCTATGAGCCGATTTGGGCAATCGGCACCGGCAAAACCGCTTCACCGGAGCAAGCCCAGGAAGTTCATCAGCAATTGCGCGGCTTATTGGAGCAGAAGACCGATAAATATGATACAATTAGAATACTCTACGGCGGATCGGTAAAACCCGGTAATGCGGCTGAACTAATAAGTAAACCCGATATTGACGGCTTCCTCGTGGGCGGGGCCAGCTTGAAAGCCGCCGATTTTGTCGGTATTATTAAATCATCGCTTTGACAATATCTGATATTGGATATAAAGTTACAGCGATTGAAACGGCATATTTTATATTTTAAACAACTTTTTATCTTGACTGTTGGTTAATTTCAAGTATTTTACATATCTGTCGAAAATAGGGAAAAAAGGAGTTTTAGGTGTACGCGATACTAACCACAATACATGTAATAATTTGTCTCGGTCTTATCCTGACTATTTTAATGCAATCGGCCAAAGGTGAGGGCTTAGCCGGCGCTTTCGGAGGCTCCAGCCTCTCCGGCGCTGTTTTTGGCGGACGAGGCGCGGCTTCGTTTTTGTCCAGGGCAACCTCGGTGGTGGCGATTGCCTTCATGATTTCGTGCCTGGTTTTGACATTTATGTCACCCTCGCGCCAATCAGGCAGCCAGGAATCGGCCATTAAAGAGCAAATGCAAAGCGGCCAGCAAACGGTACCGGCCGATCAACCGACAGGCTTGCCTGGCGAAGAAACCCCTACTTCGGGTGATGTTGAACTTCCCCCGGCTCCGGGTGGCGACCAGACACCTCCGGATGAAGGCGAGTAACATTATTTAAAGCTCGCCGAGAGCCTTAAAAATTCATGCGGAAGTGGTGGAATCGGTAGACACGCCATCTTGAGGGGGTGGTGCCGCAAGGTGTGGGGGTTCAAATCCCCCCTTCCGCAGTTTTTCTTCCATATCACACAACGAGTTATAAACTTTTATTTTGATTACGTTCGGAGTGTGCCCAACATCCGCACTTAATTACTACCTCAAAACGGTACAAAAAGCTCTGAAACTAAACAGATATATCATTTGTCAGCCGAAATCAGTTTCGTTATACGCTTTGTCATATCTCAAGACAGGCAGAACATCCATATGGTTTGAGCGCGAGTTTTCATATCTGCACATATTGGGCATGAATTCTTCAAATAAAGCTTGCGCCCATGATGCGTTTGCAGTATAATAAATCGCAAATGCACTCATAACTATGCAGCTGGTTATGAGTTTGGGCAAATAGCTAAAACAACACGAATTTACTAAGTTTTTGTATGTTTCATTATTTTTCTATTGATGGTTTGCTAAATTAAAGGAGGAACTAGCAATGAGAAAACAAGAAAAGCCTGCCCGCAAAGCAGGTAAGATGCTGTTGTTTGCGTGCTCGGGTGCATCAGATGTAGGAGAGCTTGCGGATCTGGCCGCGCGCAGGCTTTACCGCGAAGGCTTGGTGCAAATGTCATGTGTTACGGCCATTGGCGGGAGAGTGGAATCTCTCCTAAATAAAGCCAAAAGATCATCTCAGATTATTGCCCTGGAGGGTTGTGAAACCGACTGCGTAAGCAATACTCTCAAGCAAGCGGGATTTAAAGGTTTTACTCGCCTACGATTAAACGATATAGGATTGATGAAAGGCGGCGCCCCCGTGGTTGATGAAGCAATTGAAAAAGTCGTTCAGTACGCCAGGAAATCATTAAAGGGGAATAAACAATGAAAAAGCAAAAGGAAAACATTTGGAAAGACAGACCGGCGCTTGTATTTGCCTGTTCGGGGGCGTCAAATGTGGGAGAGATCGCGGACCTGGCCGCCCGTAGACTTTTTCGTGATGGTTCAGTAGTAATGTCTTGTCCGTCGGCTGTATCCGGGCGAATCAAATCGCAGATTGAAAGAATTCAAAAAGCCTCTCAGGTAATCGTCTTAGACGGCTGCGAGAAGGACTGTGTGCATCGGACTCTTATAAACGCGGGATTCGGCAGCTATGCTCATATCAGATTAAACGATTTGGGATTGATAAAGGGTGGCGCCCGTGTAGATGAGGAAGCGGTAGATAAAGTAGTGCGGCATACCAAGTGCATCTTAAAAACGTCGTCGCTTTGGAGAGATGTATTCTCTTTCAGATATGATCCTTCCAAAGCTGATCGCCTTGCTAGCGAATAGTAGTATACGAACGTAAGACAAACATTGAGAGTCAGATTGTTTGTAAAAAATAGAGGAAATAGGTATGTCTTTGAATATTAGACAATTAAAACAAAGTCAGGAAGACTTTTTAAAAATCAGGTGCAAAAAGTGCCTGATGCCGAACTTTATAGCTAAATGGAAAGATTCCGAAGGCAATACATGCGAATATTGTAATCCTGACGAGGAGCGTTCAATCGAATTTCCTGAAGATATGTCAAATGATAATGGCGATATGAGCGTTGAAGATTTGCTGAAATTGATTCGCTCTCACAAAAAGGGGCCTTACGATTGCATGGTTTCTATCACCGGGGGAAGAGATAGCTCTTACGTACTGTACTATGCCAAAGAAGTTCTCAAACTCAACCCTTTGGCTTTCAATTTCCACACTGGTTTTGTTTCCGATATTGCCCAGGAGAATATGATTAATGTAACCGGCACTCTTGGTGTCGATTTCATTCAATTCAGGATAGGTGGGCAATTTCTAAAAAAACTGTCGCGAGGATTTTTGATCAACAACGGGGAGGTTTGTTCCGTTTGCCACCAGGGGCATTTTTATACGGTTCAGAAGATAGCCCAATGGACCGGGCTCAAGGTTCTTCTGCGGGGCTTGTGCAAGAAAACAGAACAAAATTTCCTCGTACCCGATTATTTCAACTGGTATAGCATGGACGACGATGATTTCAACGCGAGAGTAAACGCCTTTGCCGAATCCGAAAAAATCACCGAGCGGGAGTTGGAAATTCATGACGATTTCATGCATATGCGGGATTGGACGGATAAAGAAGTTATGAAGATTGATTTGCCGGATATGATTGATTATCGCCAAGATGAGATTACCAGAGTTTTGACCAAGTTGAATTGGAAGTATAACAACGAGTTTATCCACCTGGACTGCATGTTTAATCCAATATTGATTTGTGCCCAGCGCTACGCAGAAGGATACAGTGAAAAGCAATTTATTATTAGCAACTTAGTTATTGATGAAATCGGCGCTGAAGCGGGAAAGAAGTTGCTTCATGCTGAAGAAAATATCGGTTTTGATGATTTACCAGGACTCAATAACTTTCTGCAAACCATAGGTGTCGATCTTCAGACCTTTGAAAAGGCAATACAAAATAACTGGCAAGTAAGGGAATCCTCTCCGGTTAAGGAAGCCCAAAAGACGTCACGGGTTCTTTTAAACTGATTGATCATGAATTGGAAAACAAAGTCTCGAATCGCCTCGCATTGGCGGATTAATGAAAAAAGGGACAAAGTTGAATGTACGCTTTGTCCCAGGCACTGCCGATTGAAACCCAATCAGTTTGGGTTTTGCGGCGTAAGAGGAAATGTCAGCAACCAACAGCATACTTTCAATTATGGCTATGCTGTTCCTGTTACTGTAGAGGTAATCGAAACCGAAGCGATTTATCACTTTCGACCTGGAAGCAGAGTTTTATGCGTGGGTAACATAGGCTGTATGCTGGAATGCGATTTTTGCCAGAACTGGCAAACATCTCAAGTTAAACATCTGGATCGAAAAAATATCAGATTCTACTCACCCGAAGACATCGTCGATTTGGCTATTAAAAATGGCACTGACATAATTTCATGGACATATAATGATCCCGTTGTATGGCATGAATTTGTCCTTGATACGGCTCGATTGGCTTCAGGTAAAGGTATTAAAAATCTTTATAAAAGCTCGCTTTATATTGAAATTGAACCATTGAAAGAACTTATCGAGGTTATCGATATTTTTAGTGTTTCGTTCAAGTCAATGTCATCGGAGTTTTATCGCAAATATACAAAAGGCAGATTGGATCCCATTCTGGAGGCAATAAAGGTACTGGGTGCCAGCCCAAGCCTACACCTTGAATTAAGCCAATTGGTAGTGACCGGCTTGAATGATGATGGAATGGATGCTAAAAACACCGCAAGGTGGATTATCAGAAATATTGGCTCGCACGTACCGCTTCATTTTGTCGGTTTTCATCAGGCCTATAAATACACCAAGGCAAAGAGAACACCTCTGAACAAGCTGCTTGAATTAAGCGATCTTGCTATCAAAGAGGGGATCGAGTATTCCTATATCGGAAATGTGTGCAAGAGAAATATCAGTGATACGATCTGCCGCACCTGCGGCAGTAAGCTGGTTGAGAGATATGGCGTGACAGCAAATGTCGCGGGTTTGGATGGTGAGAGCCGATGCCTGAATTGCTCGACGAAATCGCCAATACGCGAACCGTTTTATTCGGTCAATATGGAAGCTAAAACGGGTAGTTTCGAACCCTTACAGGAATTCTCCTATATGTGGGATGATAACACAAACGGCATTCATATAGCCTCGGCAAGCGATCTCTCGGATCAAATTGGGATCCGAATCCAAAGACTGCCTGATTGCCAAACTGATGTTTATAGAATGAGCCCAAACCTGGGAAGAATTACCGTTAACAAAAAAGCCGAGAGCGAACTGGGCATAAGAATCGGCGTGGACAGTAATGACAGAGTGAATATTTTTCCACTGCTCGACCGGGCTCATTATCCGGTGGAATAATAATATCTTGTACACTATCCGACGTTGATATTATACCGTAAAACGCTCCCACTCAGGCCGGCGGTCTCCCCGAAGGCCACATGTAATCACATGTCAATTTTCTTTAAACTAGATGATTCATCAACAACTTGATCGTGATATATCGCCTTGCCGAACAACTCCTTTTCTTTGCCTATATCCCATCCCGAATATACCGCATATCCCCTGCCCCGCTGCTTTACTTTCAAGAAATTATAAGGAGTTATAAAAGATATCATTCGAAGTTTTACAGCAGAATTAATGAGTTGGTGGATACCAACTAACCAATACACACAAAATACCGGCAATTTACTAGTCGTTGTCAATGAGAATCAATGAATTGGAAAACTATCTGTCCTCTGCACCTTACATCAAATCATTGAAATTCGTGAACATCTTGTGGTCCGGGAATACGACTTGCAGCTCATTATAGTTCACATCCAGGAGGTTATCCTGAGGGATGATGATACGATAGAAATCACCCTTAAGTATCGCTTTCAAATCCCTCATATTCTCCTTTAAATCCGCGGAAAGCTCGAACGCCGGGGTCGGGAAATCGCTGCCGAAAAGTATAAGCTCCGGGGGAAGTTTCTTGATTTTAGGGGCATATTGTATCCGCACAGGCGTGCAGAAAGCTGAAACATCGCCATAGCACTTACCTTTAAACTCGCCCTTGCCGGTTCGTTCCAGATATTTTTTTACCGTATTAAATTCGTTGTGCTCTAAAACTTCGCCGATCAGGCCGGAGGCGAAATAGTGAACACCACAATGCGCGAAAATAATCGTGACACCCTCATCCAGGGCGGCCTTGATATTCTTATGGATTTTCTTGACTTTCGGCGCGTGCCAGCGCTTACCGCCGCGGAAGAAATTCAAGAACTTATCGCGCCAGGTCCAGCTGAGATAATCATAGGGTCTGTATTTTTCATTCGAGGTCGGGATCGCGTACTCCGGACCTACATGGAGCAAAAGAGGTAATGGCTTCCCGTTGGGGCCGGCTTTGGCAAGCGATATCATGGCGTCCCTCGCTTTATCCTCGGCCAGATCGATAAACTGGACGGAAGGAAGCCACTTGAGCAAAACCGCACCCTGGTCCACGCAATATTTAACGCGATCCTTAAATTTGAGATCGTAAGGATGGACGGACGCTCCCAGCAGGACTTTATCAGGCAGTTTTTCTCTAAGTTCTTTTATGATAAAATCGTTGTCCACCCAGACATGCGATAAATCCGGGCGACGTTTACCTTTGCTGTCGTAAACCGGGTCTAGCGCTAGACATACAACCTTATCCAATTTGCTTTGGCCGATGACCTCGATTGTCTTATCTCGAAGATAAGTATCGCTGATATCAGCTTCCTTCACGCGGCCGTACAGTAAAAATATCTTGTACACTATCTGGCGCCGATACCAATCCGTGAAATGCCCCCATTCGGGCCAGCGATCCCCCAGAAGGCCGACATGCAGGTGCATGTCAATCTTCGAGTTAGAAGGATTCATCATCAACTCCCTTGCATTTAATAACGATGTTTACTTTCACAGCACTTGAGATATTTTCTGTTATAGAATTTCCACTGTTGTATCACCAAGGCGGGGTTCACAATAGCCCCTGTTGCGGTCAGCAGTAAAGATAAGCGGTTATACAACATGAAGTCAAGTGCAATCTACCTTGACAAGAATGAGTATATATTGTACTTGGCGTGTCCCCAGAAACGCTTTGTTAGATGAAGTTAATGCCCTTTCTCTTATTCGTCTTCTTCAGGAAAATCTTCTGGCCAAAGCACCTCATTGCTGTCTACACCTAAGGGATAACCAAAGCAATAAACATTATAGAGCCTGGTAGCAAGTCGTTCTTGCCGCTTGGAAATATAACGCAGAGGAATATAGTAAAGCATCATCTTGATAGCATTATAACCGGCTTGCGCGGGTGTCATATATTCCCAGCTTTTCGGCAATTTACTATTCGCGTAAACGTGCTTGCCAACCTGAGACATATACCAGAAAGTCATCTCATATGCGGCTTGATTGAGTGATTCCTGCGACCATGCGAGTGTGATTTTCCAGACATTGGGATCTAGTTCCGTAAATTCTGTTTGCATAGATGGTTCTGAAGGTTTAGGAAATATCATTATCCTTCCCCTGTCCGTTTTCTCACTACTCCACTTACGACTAAGTTTCCAGGTCGATGGCAATATCATCACGCGAAGCAAGCCGGATTCAGCTTTCTTTATAGTCCTAAAGGGAGCAAGAAGTAGATTGCCGGAAGCCCACTCCTTTTCACCAAGTTTAACTCCCCCCTTTAATCTTGTAATATGCTTGTTAATCTGATTAAGGACTTCTCTTTTAGAGCGATTCATTGACTTGACTTCAATAACTCCCAGAACATTTAGAAAATCATGAGAATCGTTTTTCGGGCTTGATACCTGATCGACAAGTAAGCCATCAGCACCTTTTGTGAATCCACCCCATCGCATACCGCCTTCTTTAGTGGACACCCTGAGCTTGCGCCGTTCTTGAATAGTTTCACCCCAATAGAGCTGAACATCCGAGGGTAATCGCCCATTCCGGCGAAGTTGTTGAAAAAGCTTTATACAAGAATCCAGAGCAAGCAGCTCGGACAACTCACCTTTAAATCGATTAATCATATGTGAAAAAATAAACTCAACGCACGATCCACATTCAGGATCGCTTAAAGTTGTTTCGTTATCGCCATCTAAAGTTTCAGGGTCATCGGGATTGCGAGGGCCGTATTCGATCAAGCGTCGAAAGAGCTTACCTCGCGGATGTTTCTCAATATCTCTTATAGCTGCATCCAGGGAGTGTTTAAAAATATCCCGGACGGTTTTACCGCTAACAAGATGAACAAAAGGACATCTTAGAGCGGAAGTCACCGAGCTATGAATAGCCGAAGCGAGCGGTTGATTACCGATTATTGATGATATGTTATTATCTACCAATGGTTGTTTCATTTGCTTTTATTTTAATTATCAAGCGATATTTTATTGCTGCCACCCCTTGTTTTGAGGGATCAAAACGATTTTCCGGTCAGAAGCAGAGGTTTTTTCTTCACTACCTCCCAGAATAGACTTTGCCCTACGAGATAAAGTCATTCAGAAGACGTAGTGTCAACAGCATTGTCATCTCCCTCGATGTCTAATTTTGCCACAGAGATGCTATCTGCAAGGAACACGCCTATGAATGCACCTAATAGTCCAGGCGCAAAGATCGTAGCTTCACCAATTGCGACTGGCCATGAGAAGCCCAAGGCACGAACAATCAACGTGAAACCACAAAATCCTAAAATCGAGTAAACTGCGGGGTAGGTCCCCACCACAAAGGGTCTGTTATTCTCCATTGGTCCAAGTCCAAAACCAAGCAGGATGCCGAACAATGCGCCACACCCTGACAATACAGGTATACTTGAGGGAAATGAATTCGCGACTGCCCAGATAATGGGGAGCGAGCTAAAAATCAATCCACCTAGAAGTCCGCCAATCGCAGCAGCAATTCGAGGTTTATAACGAGAGATCTTGAGATTTTGAAATAACTGGCACAACCAGACCGCACCACCACCAAAGAGAAGACCGCCAGCGCCTGCCCCAAACGCACCGGAAATCCCCGGAAGTTCTCGATTCTTTAACTGCTCCCAGCCGAAATTCCCCTCCCAAGTGCTGGACAACAGGCCGCCCATGAGACCCAATAAACCACAATTCAAGGCCGCTAAGAGTACCCGAACCAACCTTCGCCTCTTATTCTCATCTTGCCTTGAAGCCTCAACATACTGATTTAGCTCCTGTAAGCCACCTTCCTTCTTCTTGCTAACCAGATCCTCCGCTCTTATCAAATCATTGCTTCTTAGGAGAAGGTAGTCGGCCCTTTTTTTAGCTCTCCACTTTTCCTCCTTCTTCTTGAGTTCTTGTTGAAGTATGATGTTCTTCCGATCCTGATCGATCCATTGATGTAGTTGTGACCACCATTTGATCATACTGGCATGGGCCATACTAACCATTACAGTTCCACGGAACTTACTCCGGGTCGCAGACTGCGATACTTCAGTAGATTTTAGGAGCCGCCCGTTGATAAGTTTCATGACCAATTCATCGATTTCTTGGTCCCGCTTAGATAACTTACGTAACTCTGACATTGGAACATGTTTTGGCCAGTCTCCACCTTGTAAGTTCACATCGGTGAGAGCCACGAAGACTTCTCTAGCAAGTCTTTTCTCTTGGTCTTCCAGTGTTATAAATATGAAATCAGCATGTTTCTGAAGAGCTCCTTTTAGCCGCCCGATAGAGTCATAGTCAAAATGTGTCAGAACCTTGCCTTCACTCTCTCTCACCCTTGACTCTTCCCACATGCGCAAGAGAGTGAACTCTAATAGCGGAAGTTTACTCGGATCATTGCCGATGGCTTCCTGCAGAGTTGTCGTCAAGCCAGGCTCTGGTTTCATTCCAAAAAGGAAGAGTGGCTCCTCGATCACCTCCCTGAGATTTCTTTCTTTCATTCTATAAAGTTGATATAAATTTGAGCTGACTATACGTCTAAGTCTTTCGTAGTTAAAACAATTCCCATAACCGTCAGGTCGTAAAGTTACTATTATGTGAATATTACGATCGCATTTGCTTTGAGCAACATGTAATAGTGAGTCAATGAAAATATTTCGAATAGCTTCGTCTATATGAGATGTGAATAACTCTTCAAACTGATCCACAAAAATGAGGACGTGATCACCAGGTTGAGTCAAATTTGTTACCTGATCAAGCAGCCCGGTTCTCTCTTTTAAATGGCGTCGCCAGCTGCTTTTCAATTTGCTCAACTCAATTTGAGTTTGATCTTGATTCAATTGTTGAAGAGCTGACATCAATCCTCTAATTGGATCATTTCCCGGATGCATGATACCAATTCGCCATGGTTTAATCCTTGGACCACCGTCGGAGTATTTACCATCGTGGAGTGCGGGTATAAGGCCTGCCCTGATTAGTGAGGATTTGCCCGAACCGGAGTTACCAATGACCGCCAGGAAATTGTTGCTTCGCATGCGTTCAAGGAGGCCTGCTATCTCCTCATTCCGTCCAAAGAATATCCTCGCATGCTCAGTTTCGAATACCAGCAGTCCCCGGTATGGAGCCATAAGAGTATCCAATTTGGGGTGAGGTCGGTGAGGAATGTGATAGTCATTTTTGAGTATATCGCCAATCCCTTCAAAGCTTCCGTCATTATCTCGTAGATCCATAAAGGAAAGAGTTTTCATAAATTCGGGAAGAGTATCTTTACTCGCACCCGGACCGAGAACAGGAATCACACGGTAGTTAGTTTCGTCGACGCCCCTACGAAACGCCACCTCGAACTCTTTTTCACACCATTTACTAAGACCTAAAGGACTAACATAGAGTATAAAAACCTCCGAATCCCTGAGCGCACTCTGCATTTCCTTAATGATCGAATCCCCGGGGTGGATTTTATCTCCAAATCCCCACACCTCATGACCTAAGTCTCTTTGTCGTTGGATGATTTTAAGAGCATGACCAGAATCCTCGCTCCGGTAACTAAAGAAGATTTTCATAGTTTCCTTTCATTGGTATCATGCAACGTCAGTGCATATGTTCGTCAGCTATCATCTTGCGCCCAATGCCGCAATTAGCTACAGCTTAGCTAGCCAACAAAACAGTATACTATCCAACGCCATTCCCCATAAATATAGCCTGCCAGGTAGCCGATGTCAATCTGTATTAGTGAGTAGGACTGTTTACAATCGCCTTCCCCTATTTCAACTCAGCTCCAGATATATTCCCCGTCTCCTGTGGTTACAATCCTCCCATTCGTGCCCGTCTCACTGCTCGGCTGGCCCACCGGCGCGTTCACGGGCAGATCATCCGGTGTTGGCCAGGCCAAATCAAATCTCAACCCCAAAAATTGATATAATTTCTTTAGCCCTGTAATGCTCCCTCGATAGTCTACTAATATCACCATAAATTTGTATAAATAAATCTTGACAATATTCGTTAAAAATCCTAAATTATAAGTAGAGTAGGCAACATAGGTTAAAGCATCTAAGTAAAATACGCATTATCAATCTGCATCTTTGGATTTTTCTTATCTGAACTGTCTGACTTCATTCGACGGGAGGAAGTAGCGGTAGTTTTAGAGAGGTTGTACATTAACGTAGAATATATTAGCTATTTTAATAGTGTCATATGTTTCAAGTAGAGGTAAAATTAATTTTCGGGAATCAGGCCGAAAAAAAAAGCGGAGAGAGTAAACATCAAATTTAAGGAGGCAATCGGGTTAATATTTAGCTAAAATAAAAGCTAAAAGACGTAAAAATGAGCTGGTAAAATCTTTTATCAGCCGACATTAGAAAGTCCTATTTCCTGACGTCGATAAGTGTAGTTATAGTCTTCTAATAATTATCATCAGACGTTAGCTTAAGTCCTTTCATCGGACACCATGACGTCGGGAGCAAAAATCATTTTTTATAAGTATTGTTACTGCAAATGTTAACGTTCAACGTCTAACAACGGAAATCAGGGAAATTGTTGTGTGACGTAAAGCTAATTAAACAACACGCTTTGGAGTAAAATATGAAAAAAGTATGTTTGTTAACATTTTCACTGGTGTTGCTATGTGTTCTGGCAACAGCGGGAATCTATTCCAACAGCACCTCGAATACGGCTATAAAAGTATCCGATTTATCAAAGACTGGAGCTAATGACGCGCAATTGATGACTGCATCAAATGTGTCCCAACCTCAAGCGGAGGTAGCTCAGCGAGCTATTGTTAATGCGGATAGTCGCTTAACGGCCGAGACTAAATCTCGGGCTGTAAAAGCTGAAAAACCCGCCCCTGTTCGCTCTACCAGATTCTTGAAAAGCCCCGCCCAGCCGGCGCGCGATACGCTTGAACTACTCTGCCCTGTTGGTTCGATCTTTGACCAACATCCGGTAGGTTACGATAATGCTTACACAAGTGACCTTTGGTGGGGTTTCAAAATATATGATGAAGTCGATGTTTATGGGGAAGTTTGCGATCTTCATTTCTGGGGATTAAAAGCCAAACCCGGCGCATGGACAACCTGCGACGATGAATTCACATTTGAAATCAAATTCTACCCGGATGATGGCACGGGTATTCCTGATACCGCTAATCCAACCTGCTCCTATGTATTGCCAATCCCGTCGATCGATACCGGTGAAATGTTTAGTACATTTCCAATCTACAGATGGGATGTTGTACTTGAACCGTGCTGCGCGATTCAGGGAGGTTGGATGTCCATCCAATCAGGTCATCCTGACGAAACCGATTCTTGCGCTTTCGTATGGGTAAACACATACCAGGGCGACCCGGATCATCTCCTGCAATGGAATGGCTCCGCTTTCGTGGATGGCTTTGAGAATGCCTCATTTTGCCTAACTGGTGTTGCCGAAGAGCGTTTCGGCGCCTGCTGCGATGACGAGACAGGTGTCTGCGTCGATGACGTAGAGATGACTCAATGCCCGCCACCGCTTCGCTGGGCCTGGAACACACTTTGTGTCGATCTGGTACCGGAATGCGGTATGACACTTGGCGCCTGCTGTGATGACTCAGACGGCACTTGCGTTGATAACACACCGCAGATGGCCTGCCCGCCACCGCTACGCTGGACTGAAGCCACTCTCTGCGCCGATCTCGATCCGCCCTGTGGTGGTTGTTCCGAAGACACGCTTACCATCAATATTATGACCGACGATTACCCGAGTGAGACTACCTGGGATGTTGTAGATGTAAATACGAGTATGGTGATAGCTTCAGGCGGACCATTGGCTGACGCGAACACGCTTCACTCCTATGTTGTCTGCATAGATTTCGACGGTTGTTATGATTTCACAGTCTACGACGCTTATGGCGACGGAATCTGCTGCACTTATGGCCAAGGCTACTATGAGGTTTACCTCAACTCGACCCTGGTCGGCTCGAATTATGCTGAATGGGCCGATGGCACTCATGAAACTGTCGAGGTTGGTAACGGCTGCGGTCCTCCGCCAACAGGCGCTTGCTGTCTTGAGATGGTTTGCGTAGCAACCAATACTGAGGAGGAATGCGACGGGTTGGGCGGCCAATGGTACGTCGGCCAAACCTGCCCCGAATTCCAGTGTCCTGAAGATCTTATGACCTGCCCTGTGGCCGGCACAATATACGACCAACATCCGGATCCGCGTGAAGCCGATAATGCTGCCACAAGTGATCTATGGTGGACCTATAAGGTATACGATGAAGTTCCGATTGTTGGAAATGTTTGTGATGTCCATTTTTGGGGAATAAAAGCAAAACCCGGCGCATGGGTCGATTGCTATGATGAACCGTTTACGTTCGAAATCGCGTTCTACCCCGATGATGGTACAGGTCAGCCAGATATCGCCAATCCCACCTGCAACTATGTTATGCCGATCCCCGCTATCGATACCGGAGAAATGCTATTCGGCGCGTATCAAATATATAGATGGGATGCAGTACTTGATCCTTGTTGTTCGATCGAAGGCGGTTGGATGTCTATCCAATCAGGCCATCCGGATGACCAAGATTCATGTGCCTTTGCCTGGATAAGCACAACAAACGGCAACAATTCCTGCGTGCAATGGGATGGTGCAGGCCTTGTTACCCAACCATATGACGTCGCTTTCTGCTTAACAGGTGAAGCAATAGACGTACAGGGCGCCTGCTGCGATGACGTAACAGGACAATGTTTGGACAACACCTGGAATTATGATTGCCCAGTAGAATGGCGTTTCGCGCCCTATACTCTTTGCGCGGATCTAGTACCGCCATGCGGGCCTATCCTTGGCGCTTGCTGTGTTGAAGGAGTCTGCGTGGCAACCAATACAGAAGAAGATTGCGCCGGCCTGTTAGGACAATGGTTCGAGGGTGAAACCTGCCCCGAATTCGAATGTCCTGCCGGACCTTGTGATGGCGCGGTTTACTCAAACGGCCTTCCCGACATGACCGGTAACACCTCGGCTACACAATGTGATCCTGTTTATCCTTTCGCCGCCGGTCTCGCGGATGATTTCATCCTGCCCGGCGTCGATCCGATTACTATAACTGAGGTTGTTACCTGGACCAGCCACTGGAACCATGATCCGCTGGCTACTCCGGCCGATTACGAAGGTGTTATGGTTACATTCTATGCCAATAACCCTGACTCCACTCCAAATGAACCGGGTGGCAAGCCGATAGACGGCGATCCCGATTGTAATCACACCGATTTAATTGCCGGTGGTGTTATCTATTCGGTTGAGGTGCCATCAGGAGGCTTCTCGTACTTTGAAGAAGTGCCTGGTTCTGATGTCTGGCGTCTCACATTGCCGGTTAATGTACCTCTCACCGGTGGCGTGAAGTACTGGCTCGAGGTTTCTCCGGTATTCGCGTATTCCGCGGCCGGTCAATCAGGTCATCGACCTTCGCTTATGCAGACCGGTGATTTTGCCGCTCAGATATTCGAGTTCCTTGGTACGACCGAATGGACAGCTCAAACCTTCGATGTACCATTCTGCCTGAGTGCCGGCGTTATGGTTGGCGCCTGTTGTGATGATTATACCGGAACCTGTCTCGATGACGTTGATTCCGGCGATTGTCCCGCTGGATGGCGTTTCGTAGCCA
Source organism: Candidatus Zixiibacteriota bacterium (assembly GCA_024231855.1). Lineage (GTDB taxonomy): Bacteria > Zixibacteria > MSB-5A5 > UBA10806 > 4484-95 > JAAEQD01. The sequence goes on along the minus strand of JAAEQD010000251.1, from coordinate 7,594 downwards.
ATACCCTGTGTGCCGATCTCGATCCGCCTTGCGGAATTCTGGGCGCTTGCTGCGTGGATGATGTCTGCGTCGCGACTAACCTCGAATCCGAATGCGATCAAATGGGTGGTACCTGGTATGCCGGCGAAACCTGTCCCGAATTCTACTGCCCGTTAGTGGATTGTCCTGATGACGCTATCTTCTCTCAAACTCCGCTTGGCACAAATGCCTTGACATCGGATGAGAATCCGCAACTGAAACGTTATGACAATTACATCGTTGAGGAAGAAATCTGCGATATTCACTTCTGGGGTATCAATGGCTACTTCGACGGCGCCGCGTGGAGTATATGCGAAGAAGAACCGATGCCGTTCTTAATCGAGTTCTGGGCTGACGATGGTACTGGACAGCCTGATCTAACAGGCCCGGTTTGTACTTACGATGTCACCCTGACCGGTACATATGCTTACGACTTTGGACCAGATTGGCCGATCTATTATTACGAGACCGACCTTGATCCTTGCTGCGCACTTCTTGACGGTTGGGTATCAATTCAGGGTATGGGAGATCCGAACTGCTGGTTCTTATGGATAAACAGCGATGACGGCGATATGATGTCATGGCTCCACCATCAAGATACTGATTCCCTGGTTGTCGAACTTAGCGACCTGGCATTCTGTCTGACTCCTGGCGGCGGTAGCGGCGACTTCCCATACCTGCCCGGCGATGCTAACATGTACAACCGTGGCTGGGCGCCAATGGTTATCGGTGGTGACGTGACCTACCTGGTTAACTACTTCCGTGGTTTGCCGACCAGCCCGCCATGTCCGCTTCCTCCAGATATGTTCTGGTGCTCGGCGGACGCTAATGGCGATTGCCTGGTAATCGGTAGTGACGTGACCAAACTGGTCAACTACTTCCGTGGCATGGGTGACCCGACTTTCTGTCCTACTTACCCGCCAGATTGGCCGACACCGGGTGACTTACCACCATCCGCGCCGGCCGGTTGGCCGCCCTGTAATCCTCCACCTCCGAGTGGTAATTAGCGGCCTCGGAATGATATCAGCTCAATCAAATTGAGCTAAGCTACAAAGTATGGTCGTTCGTCATAAGGCGAGCGACCATACTGAATTGATTTTACTTTGGAAACTGAATAGAAATTGTTCGATCTTATAAAGATAGAGAAGTTGAAATAGAAAATCTGATTACCTTTCCTGATTGCCTTTCTTGATTGTTACTCGCTGCTAATCTGAATTCATTAATCCTTTACGGGGACGCTAAGCAGAACGTCCCTGTTTCCTTTTAATCGTCATTAAAGACCTGTAATCGCCTGCACGGAAGCTTTTCAACATTAACGAAGCGTAGAATTATCTTGACACTCGACGCCAAATAATTTATAATATAGTCAGGTCGGGCAATTATTTATTATTGAAGTCGAATCTGTTCCTTCACCGACTCGTTTAGGTGATTACCTCGCTGGAGGATTTTAAAAGTTGCGTATCACAAGAAACAATATCAAGATGATGAGTAAGATATATATGATTTTCGTTTTACTTATTATGACTACAGCTTCATTGATTGGCGAGATTTACGCGTCTGATGTAAAAATCCCGGAATCAGTCACGCTTGTACCATCTAACGATCTTTGCGAGGATGCCGAATTGATTGAGGGGCCATATCCGGTATCGGGAACCGGCACCAACATAGACGCTACGGTCGATTGCCCGACGCTTTTAAACTGGAATGGAGTCTGGTATACAATTGAATTGCCTTATGCCATTAATGATATTTCAATCACAATCTGCGGGATTACAGAAAACCTGAGCAACACCGGAATAGCTCTCACCGATGATTGCGCCTGTGATGATTATATTTCCGTCACCGGCATTACTTTTTTGGACGAAGGCCAATGTTCAAGCGGTTTCGATGGTATAGAGCTAACATTTAACGGCATACCCGGCGATATTAATGAGGATAGCCTGGCATACTGGCCGGCCCTGGCCGAAAACGAAGAGGGCCAGGCAATGGATTTCGCTTATACTGTCAATATTACCGAGGGTGTTCCGCCGCCGCAGGGCGACAATTGCGCGGATCCCATAATTATTCCATCCTTTCCTTATAGCGATACTTTAAATAGCTGTGATTTCAATAATGATCATAATTTCGGTGGTGAGGATGTTGTTTATCAATTCGATCTCGATACTTGCTCGATAATGACTTTCTCTCTGTGTCAAACCGATCCGATATTTGACACCTACCTGCTGCTCTATAATAGCGATTGCGGAGAAACACCAATTAAGACCAATGACGATTCCTGCATGGCTCCGGGCGAATATGGCACATCAGAGCTAATCGATACGCTTGAGGCTGGTATTTATCATATTATCGTCGACGCGTATAGCTGGGAATGCGGGCAATATATCCTGGATGTCTGGAGCGAGCCATGTGTCTATTCCGGCGCGTGCTGTGTTTTGGCCGAATGTATTGGGACGATGACACAAGCGGGATGTGATTCTTTTGATGGAGAATGGTTCATTGCCGAAGATTGCGCGGAAGATTACTCCTGCCCGGGAAGTTGCCTGGAATACCTTCCCGGTGATGCCAACATGTACAATGGCTCCTGGCCGCCAGGTGTCATCGGCGGCGATGTTACTTATCTCGTGAATTATTTCAGAGGGATGCCAGCCAGCCAGCCTTGTTTTCTCGATAGCTTTTGGGGTTCGGCCGATGCTAATGGCGACTGTAATATAATTGGCAGCGATGTTACCAAACTGGTAGCATACTTCAGGGGAGTGACATCACTGGGCTACTGCATCGATTACGAGACTTGTTGGCCGATTCCAGAGGATGTTCCTGTGGAAGCTCCAGCCGACTGGCCAAACTGCGAATCATCGGGGCCGATAGGTTATTAATAATATAATGCCGCTAAGACCTCAGGAAAATTCTGTCAAGCTCTTAAAAAACAACAGAATAAGCCAAAAAATCGTTGACAGTATTATAGAGTTGGTGTTATATTAAAGATGTCTCCGTAGTTCTGCTGTAATACTGCGTTTAGGAGGCAAAAAAGGAATATCTTCATAGTTTCCACGAACAGGGATGAAGTTTGATCTGTGACTGTTTTTAGTTGGTTATGCCGGAAGTTGAGAAGTGCAATAGTAATAGTAAGAGAGCCTCTTGTCACGCGGGTTCATGTATTAATCGTATTTCTCTCATATAATACTAACAAAAGCAAAAACTGAGGATTTAAATAGAAATACTGGAGGCGGACGCAATGAAACAAATGATGTTTAAGTTAATTGTGCTAGTTATAATCTTATTCCTCGCCAGCGCAATATCATGGGCTTCCCCTAATGATCGATCGGAGGATGTTGGGGTTTCGGCAATATTGAGCCCGCCTGAATCTGTTGTGCTCGATGAAGATTACGCGCTTAAATCTGTCGTGTTCAATCTGGGAACCGAAGTCAGTACATTCGATGTGATTTTCACGGTCAATGTAACGGGTTCATCGGCATTTGAAGTAGCTGATACTTTCACCGTAACAGACATGCCCGGCGGCGCGATCGACACAATCGCTTTCAGCAAAACATTCTCCCCTGCCGCTGAAACGACGTTTCAGGTTAATTCTTATACCGTACTTGCCGGCGACGAGGATCCCTCTAATGATGGCACCTCGACGACCTCGGAAACATTCTGGGGCCTGGCGGTGTGGTACGGCAACGCGGATGGTTCCCCGGTATCGGTCAATATCAATAGCGTGATCAGTATCGATGCTTTCGCGCAGACCAACAGCAATGTATTCGTCGCTGATGTCCATCTGTGTTTAGGAACATCCAATGACGTTATTGACAGCCTGTTTAGCGAGACTGAAGGTGTCTGGTATTATCCGTTTACCGAATGGGATTCCCGCGAGTTCTATGATCCTCAATATTCACCTCCGGGTATGCCGGAAGGATGGTCGATTCAGTCATATCAGGGTTTTGCTGAATTCGTTCCGCCTTATGATTCTCCCTGGCTTCATTTTTCAACTCCCACGCGGATTTTGACCTATGCCATGAATACAGTTAATGATCCGATGTTAATTGGTGGAACCTACGACGCGTTAATGTCTGGTGTCAATATCTATCAAGGTCCATCGAATGCCGGCGACAGCCTCGGCGGCCTTGGGTTCCCGGTGCTGGAAATGCATAGTCCAATATATATTCTTGGCGCCGGCAGAATAATGGGAACGGTTACGGATGAATTTTCCGCTCCAATTGAGGGCGTCATAGTTGAAGACCTGGCGACTTCAAAAAGAGATACTACCGCCTCGAATGGAACATACGAATTGCCTAATCTCTATCCGGGTTTACATGACGTTAGTTTCTCACATCCCAATCATCGCGATTCGACTATAACGGACGTTAATGTTAATCCCAACGGTACGGTTACATTGAACGTTCAATTAGAGCCTCTGCCTTTCCACGATGTCGGTGTGGCGGCAATACTGAGCCCGCCGGCCTTTGTGCAGCAGAATGTGTCGTATCCCCTTATTTCTCAGGTGGGGAATTTCGGTAACGCCACCAGCACCTTCGATGTAATCATCAAGGTATTTCCGCTGGGAGGAGCGACGCCGATTGTAGCCGACACTTTCACGTTAGTTGATATGCCCGGCACCAGTCTCGATACAGTTACATTCGGTGAGGAATTATTCACGGCTCTGGATACCACCTATGAACTTATCTCTTACACGATTCTTCCTGAGGATATTGATGCCGATAATGACACCTCAACATCGACAAGCTCGATATTCTTCGGAGTCAGCGCCTGGTATGGCAATCTCGATGTCTCACCGATGCCGGCCCATCTGGACGACAGATTGCCGGTTGATGTATATATCCAAACTCTGGAAGAAGTGTATTTGTCCTATATGCATTTATGCCTGGGAGCCGCCGATCAATATGTGGAGAGTATGTTAAGCCAGGATGAGGGCTTGCTTTTATATCCGTTTAACGAATGGGATATCGCTCAATTCACATCGCCCCAACACTCTCCGCCAAATCCGGATGGCTGGTCAAGCCAATCATTTATCGGATACAGCAGTATCGGATCCCAGACCAATCCCTGGCTACACTTCGAAACACCCACTAAGGCCATGACATTTATGGTCAAGATAGTAAACGATCCGCTTCTGGTTGGTGATACTGTCCACTGCTTTGGCACCGGAGTTCACCCCACTTTCGGACCATCAAGCGCCAGCGATACCCTGGTTGAACAATCTTATCCGGTTATTGAGTTGTTCAGCCCGATCTATTTCAAAGCGGTGGGCTATGTCGGAGGATTTGTCACCGATGTGATGTCCGATCCTATTGAAGGCGTGTATGTAACGGCGGTGGGCTCGGGCGTTGGCGATAGCACCGATATATTCGGAGAATACTTCCTCGATAGCCTTACCATTGGAACTTATGATATATTATTCACGCACCCGATCTATCGTGATACCGCTGTCACCGGCGTTGAGGTACGTTTGAGGGAGACCACTATTATAGACATGATGCTGAGTTTCCCCTGCGATTTCATACCGGGCGATATCAACAGCGACGGTAATGTAATCGGCAGCGATGTCACATATGCCATGAATTATTTAAGGATGATCGGACCACCACCGCCTGACAGTTGTTTTAACACTGATAGCGATGAATGGTTGTATTCCGCGGCTGATGTTAATGGTGATTGCTTATTCATTGGTTCGGATGTAACTTTCCTTGTAAATTATTTCAGGGGAGAGCAACCTGTAATACTATTCTGTCAATATACACCTCCTCCCAGCGAACCGGAATTCATATCTGGTAAAAATAAACTTCCTATAATAATTCCCCAGAAAACTGTTTCGAGGGAGGATGAGCGATGAAAAATACAATTATCATATTGACGATTCTGACGGTTATGGCAACGTCAGCCTGGGCGATTCCCGGTCAAAGCAATAATTCAGATCTATTGGCAGCTGATAAAGTTTCATCAGTTAATCCCCGAACCGCCGCGATTAGCAGCGATATCTTGACCCCGTCACAAATCAGGCTAAAAACGATGGTCCAACCCGATTCACCGGTAATCACGGCCGTAGATTGCCCGGCCGAAGCCCAGATAGAACTGGAAGCCTGCGGCAATGATGAAAACGGCGGCTGCCTGATGGCGCCGGGAACCGAAGCATTTGAATCAATCAGTTGCGGTGTTGATGTCTGCGGCACTTATTGGTCGGATGATTTAACTCGCGATACGGATTGGTACCAGCTTGTTATCGCCGAGCAAGGTTTCGTCAGATGGTCGGCAGTAGGTGAAGCGCCGACACGTATCTGGATGTATGATGGCAGCGGTGGATGCGAAAGCGCTGTCTGGCTGGCCTCGATAAGCGCCGGCCCCGATGATACGGCCTCGGTAGAACTTGAACTTCCGGCGGGCACATACTGGCTGGTAGTTGGTACCGATGATTGGTTTGATATGCCCTGCGACGGCAGCGGCGATTATACAAACAATTATGTAGCTACTGTTAGCTGCGAATTGGGCGCTCCGATCTTCTCTGTCACGCCTGAAAATATCTACGGCGAGGCTTTGGAAGGTTTCTCGGATACGGAAATCCTGACTGTAACTAACGACGGCCTGGGACGTTTGAATTTCACCGCCTATGCCATACAGGATATTATCCTTCAGCTTTCCGGCGACGATAACAGAATCGATCCTAATGAGGTCGATCTGCCATCGCTGTTGGCCGCCGAGAGATCTGATGATATCGATGATATTTATGATAAACTCCCGATCAAAATAACTGATCAGCCTCATGACGGTCCCATGGTTAATCTGGTCGATTGCCCGGGTGAAGGTATCCCCGAGGCTGAAGCATGCGGTAATGATGAAAACGGCGGCTGCGCCATGGCGCCGGGAACCGAAGCATTCGAATCTTTTTCGTGCAACACGACAGTTTGCGGTACGGTCTGGTCGGACGGTAGTACTCGAGATACTGATTGGTTTAGTTTCGATCTGACTGAGCCGACTCTTTTCACCTGGACTGTAACCGCTGATTTTCCGCTCCTGACTCTAATTATTCTGCCCGGATCGTCCGGTAATGGCTGCGGCGATTATGAAGCTCTGGCTATCGAAACCGCGGCTCCCGGAGATTCCGCTAAAATAATCACGAGTTTGCCGGCAGGTACGTACTGGGTCTGGGTCGGGCCAACCGCCTGGTATGATATGCCCTGCGACGGCACCGGCGAATATGAAAACGACTATGTAGCCTCATTAACATGCGAACCGCCCTGGCTTTCCATAGATGTCGTCAGCGGTACTATTCATGAGAGTGACGGCCCTGTCGATATCAATGTCCTGATGGACGCGACTGATCTTTTGCCGGGTACATATACCGGCACTATTAAGTTTAACTCAAATGATTCCGGCAATTCACCATTAGATGTACCGGTTGAATTCGTCGTCAGCAAAGTATTTGGTTATATCCCCGGCGATGCCAATATGGGTTCAGCCGTTTGGCCCGCCGAATTAAACGGCGCGGACGTTACATACCTTGTCGGCTATTTCCGCTGGATGAATCAAGGCTGCTCATTTGATGGATTCTATGCCTCGGCCGATG
>JAAEQD010000250.1 GCA_024231855.1 Candidatus Zixiibacteriota bacterium | reverse complement strand
GTCGATATAACAGAAATAGGCGAAGTTATCGAATTTCCTTATAATATCGATGACGGCAACTCCGGCTGGCTCGATTTTGGCTTCGATTTCACTTATTATGGAACTGAGTATCATCGGGCCAAGGCCTGTACGAACGGTTGGCTGTCATTCATGGATGGTTGGTTCGTTAACGCCGATAATCTCAGTATGCCGGATCAGACTCTGCCAAATAATTTGCTGGCTGTCTTCTGGGATGATTTGAATTTCGAATATAGCGGCCAGGCGTATTTTTATACGAATAATGCCGATACCGCCATAGTCACGTGGCATGATGTGGCCGATAGCCGAAACGAAGGCAGATATACTTTCCAGGCAGTACTGGTTGCTCCCGATAAAATCACTTATCAATATAACGATATGGGTTCGGCACGTCTGGATGAATGTACTATCGGTATGGAAAACAGGACCGCGGAAATCGGGCTTCAGGTGGTCAGAAACGAAACCTATGTCGCCAATCAATTGGCGGTGGGTATGCTTCTCGGCGATTCAAATGCGTTGGATTGGTTGGCAATCGATGCCGATATCGGTACGGTCGATCCCTACGCGAACCAATCGATTCCGATTACGTTTAACACATCCGAACTCGAGGAAGGCACTTACAGCGCGATCTTGAATCTCCTGACAAACGATTACAATATGCTGGTTAACGAAATACCGATCACGCTTAATGTCGGCACAGTCGGGATCGAAGATGAAATCGCCGAATTACCGGCGGAATTCGCTCTGCATAACGTCTATCCGAATCCGTTCAATGCCGAGGCTACTATCAGCTACAGCCTGGCTCAGGCATCCGATATCTCAATCGAGATTTACAATCTGATGGGGCAGAGGGTCGCCATGCCATATGATGGCTTTCAATCGGCCGGGCAGCACAACTTGATTTGGAAAGCCGCCGATTACGCCTCGGGTACTTACCTGGTAAAAATGACAAACGGTGAAAAGAGCCAGACAGTCCGGGTAACATTACTGAAATAGAGAATTCTGAACCAGATAAAGTTTTAAAGCCGGGGTTTTTGCCCCGGTTTTTTTATGACGCGTTATAAAACTATTACTAAATCCTTGTATTCCGGCCAGCCGTATGGTACGATTTACCTTTAGTAATAACTAAATTAATGTACTCACATAATGGTGATGTCACAATTCTATCAAAAGGGGAGAGAATTCTATTAGAAAGGCGGGTTAAATAAAATGAGTTACGATACAAAGGATTCCCTTAAAATCGGTATCGCTTTATCGGGAGGCGGAATAAGAGCGGCTGTTTTCCATCTCGGTGTGTTAGCAAGATTAGCGGAAGATGGCTTATTAGAGCAATTCGCTTACCTGTCTTCAGTCTCGGGCGGGTCATTGGTAACCGGCTTGATTTATTCGCTGTCTTGCTACAAATGGCCTGACAGCGAGAAATTTAAATCGATGGTTTTCCGCAAGGCGAGACATACGCTGACTTCAACTAACATTCAACGTGACAGCTTATTCAGATTGCTGACAAAACCCCAGTATATTTTTCAGGGAAAAGCGAAATTGATATCCGAAAGCTTAAAAAAGCGCTGGCGAATTGATAAGATGATACACGATATCCCGGTGCATCCCCGCTGGGCGATAAACGCGACAACTTATGAAACGGGCAAGAATTGGCGATTTATTCCTGAACGAATGGGCGATTACATAGTTAAATATACTCCCAATCCGAAAATATCCTTAAGTGACGCAATAGCAGCTTCGGCTGCCTATCCAGGATTAATTGGACCGCTCAAACTTAAAACGAGTAAATATAAATGGTTTAAATTTGGCAAGGACAAAAAGCTTAGCGTGTCGGTAAAACAAGAAGATAAATTATTCCATCTCTGGGACGGTGGCGTCTACGACAACCTTGGTACCGAAGCGTTATATAAACCGGGGAAAGACCCTTACCATCACAAAATAAATTTCCTGTTAATATCTGATGCCTCGAAAAGCCTGGAAAATGAAAAATCTATGTCTTTTTATAAACGGGCATTTAGGTTGGTTAATATCTCTATGGATCAGGTTAGAAGTTTAAGGTCGCGGCAATTGGCATCCCATTTTATAGAAAACGATAATACTGGAGCCTATTTGAAAATGGGATATTCACCTGAATCCATATTCAGAGCCTGGAAAATGCATCCGTCAAACGAACCAGCGCTGATTGGCGACGCGCTTGATAAATCTGAATCCGATAGGGCTGCCAATTATGCGACAACGCTGAAACGAATATCCGAAAATGATTTTGATCTAATAGCCAGGCATGGTTGGGAAGTTGCGAATTACACACTTTTAGCGCTTTGTCCAAATCTGTTCAAGCATAAAAAATGGGTCGGTTAAAGCACCTATAGTAGACTAAATGGATTCACGATAATCCCATGTCAGTCAGTTTTTTAGCCAAATAAACCCATTTAATTCTTTGAATTTTCCATTTTTTTAATATAATACACATGTAAACATCTGTGGGGAGAGTAACGTTTACATAAATGTTGGAGTATAGACCTTTTAATCTTAATCTTTAATAATGGAGGTAGTTTTGAAGAAGTTGCTATTGCAGGTTTGCCTGGTTATGGCTATCAGCGTTTGCGCGTTTGGTATGGCTTTCGCCAACCAGACCATCCAGGTGGGCAATGCCCAAACGGATGTGGCGCTTTTAAGCCAAAATCAGAATGAACTTACAATGCAGGTCGATGTTGGAGCATTGAATTTGATCCCTGTCTCAACCGATGAGGGATCATTCGTAATGCTTACCGTGGATGGTTTTGCCCGTTCACACAATATCGGTGAGCCTAATTTACCGATGGTCAATCGCGTTCTCTCGATCCCCTACGGCTGCCAATTTCAGGCAGAGATTATCGATTACGAAATGGAAGAGATTTACCTGGCGGATTATGCTTCGACTGATCCGATTATGCCGGCGCAGCCATCTCTTTCGAAATCCGATGATCCCGATTATGTAAGGTTCGAGTATAATCGCGGCGCCTATGAGAAATCCGGCTATTATAAATTACCGGTTGTCGAGACGAAGGAGCTTGGTACACTCCGCGCGCATCGTCTTGGCGTTGTCTCGGTCGCCCCTGTTGAATACGATCCTTTAGAAAATAAAGTCAGAGTTTACACCAACCTGACTATCAAAGTGAATTTCCAGAATCCTGATTGGCTGACAACCGAACAAACGCAGAGGAACAAATACTCACCGTTTTTCGAGATAGTCTACAGCCAACTATTCAACTACAACGATGATTACCCGATCATCCTGGATGATCTGGTTACCTATCCGGTGAAGTATCTGATTGTTGCCGATCGGATGTTTGAAACCCAGCTTCAGCCGTTTATCGATTGGAAAATTAAAAAGGGATTCACGGTTATAACCGGCTACACTGATGAGATCGGCTATAGCGGCAACGATATTCGCGATTATATCCAGAACCTTTACGATACCGAGGTTCCGGCCCCGTCATTTGTCTTACTTGTCGGCGATGATCAACAGATTCCGGCGTTCCAGCTAAGCGGACATATTTCGGATCTGCCTTTCTGCGAATACACCGGGGACGATATCCCGGAGATCTATTACGGCCGATTCTCGGCTCAGAATACCGACCTGCTTCAGCCACAGATCGACAAAACTCTCGAATACGAAATGTATACCATGCCCGATCCGAGTTATCTCGGCGATGTGACTCTTGTCGCCGGCGTTGATGCCAATTGGGCGCCTGTCCATGGCAATGGCCAAATCAATTATGGAACCGATCATTATTTCAACGTTGCTCATGGCATCGATCCTAATGTCTGGCTCTATCCGCAATCGGATGATCCAGGCGCCGGTCCGGCTATCAGGGAAACGATCAATAATGGAACAGGGTTGGTTAATTACTCGGCCCACTGCGGTCACCTGGGATGGACCGATCCATCATTCGAGACCGGGGATATCAATAATTTAACTAATGCTCATAAGTATCTGCTCAGTATCGGTAACTGCTGTTTATCGAATACATTCGGCGATGATTACAGCACGCCGACTTTCGGCGAAGTTTGGCTTCAGGCCCCTGAAAAAGGCGGCGTGGGCCATATCGGCGGGACCAACTCAACCTACTGGGATGAAGACTACTGGTGGGGTGTCGGAGCCGGCCCGATTGTTGTCAATCCAACATATGAACAAACCGGCATGGGCGCCTATGATGGAATGTTCCACGATCATGGCGAGCCGATTAGCGAACATTATATCACCAATGATGCCATCATCTTTTGCGGCAACATGGCGGTTGTCGAAGGCGGCGGCATGGCTCAGTATTATTGGGAGATCTACCATCTCATGGGCGATCCCTCGATAACAAACTACAATGGCGTTCCGAGTGAGAATACCATTGCTCATGACCCGACTATTCTTTTAAGCGCCCCGACATTCAGCGTGCAGGCCGATCCGACCTCGTATGTGGGCATTTCGATGAACGGCGTTTTGCATGGCCAGGGTTATGTTGATGTAAGCGGCATGGTCAATATTGAAATCGACGCGTTCTCGCAACCGGGCACAGCCGATATCGTTATCACTGGCCAGAACAAGATTCCGTATATCGAAACTATCGTCGTTATCACTCCTGAAGGCCCTTACGTTGTATTCGATGAATTCGGTATAAATGACGAAGGCGGCGACGGCCAGGTCGATTTCGGCGAATTCATAAACCTTGATATGCAGCTAATCAATGTCGGTCCCGATGACGCGACGGATGTCGTGGCTACACTTCTTTCCGATGACGAACATGTCATGATTACCGATGACACAGAAAGCTATGGAGATATCCAGGGCGATTTCCATACCGTCAATATCGAAGACGCGTTCGCTTTCAGCGTTTCCGATGAGGTACCTGACGGTCACGTAATTAATTTCCAGCTCGATGTCACCGGAACCGCCGCCGATGAGTGGACCAGCTATTTCAATATTACCGCTCACGCGCCGGTTGTCGAATTCGTCGATGTTACAATTGACGATTCGGCGGGCAACGGCAATGGCATAATAGATGCCGGCGAAACTGTCGAAGTGATCGTATCACTTCAGAATACGGGTACATGCGCCGCTACCTCGGTAATTGGCGAGATTAGCGAAAACGACGAATATGTAACTTTATCCGATGGGAACGGCAGTTGGGGCGATATCGCTCCGGATGAAACCGTTAATAATTCGGCGGATATTTTCGTCGTGGTCGCGGAAGATGACTTCCCGCCCGGCCATTCGGTTTTATTCGATCTCAATGTAACAGCCGATGGCAACTACGCGGTGGATTGCCAGTTTACACTTCGCGCGGTCGAATCGTTCGAATACGATAACGCCGGTTGGGAAGGCGTAGGTGTTTGGGAGTGGGGTATACCCGGTTCTGGACCTGGCGCGGCTTATGATGGCGATAATGTCTGGGGAACGGTCCTCGGCGGAGAGTATCCCAGTAACGCCGACGATGAACTTGTGACACGCTTTTACTCGATTACTAATTCAGCCGCGTCATTCTCGTTCTTCCATTGGTATAATATGGAATCCGGCTGGGACGGCGGCAATGTACAGCTTTCCGCGGACGGCGGTTCATCCTGGGATATTTTACAGCCAGATATTGGCTATCCTGATGGGGATGTTACGGGATTAGACGGCGAACCGGGATTCAGTGGCGAATCCGGTGCTTGGCAGGAGGTCTTTTTCGATCTCGGCGCCTATGAAGGCGAAACGGTCAAGATCAGATTCAGATTCGGCTCAGATGGATCTATTACCAGAGATGGTTGGTATTTAGATGCCGTCGTTATCACTGGCGCGATTATCTGGAGCGCGGAAGATCCGGTAATCGAAATCACACCCGGGTATTTAAGCGCGGTCGTGGATTCCGGCGATACCGAAATTCAGACTATCACTGTTTCCAATACCGGGGCGGGACTTCTCGAATTCAGCGCCTTCGCGCTAATGGATGAAGGCTTGATGGCGAATACTCCGGACAATAACTCCTCTGATTACATCGATCCTGACTATCTTGAAAAATACGAAATAGATGGCCGGACCGTTTATAATTATGTCGGCCCAAAAGTCGAGCAGCAAACTAACCCGGGCGATGGCGACGTCATTACCGATTTTGGCGGCCCCGACGAATTCGGTTACAGATGGAAAGACTCCAACGAATCTGGTGGCCCGCATTACGATTGGATTGATATTGCCGGTATAGGCACGCCGATTTCCCACGTTGATGATTCAAACGAAGGTCCTTTCGAAATAGGATTCGAGTTCCCGTTCTACGGCAACACTTTTACCACTTTCCGTTCATGCAGTAATGGCTGGATATCATTTACCTCGACTTCGACATCATACAACTATAGCGGCGATCCGATTCCCGATACCGATGAGCCTAATAACCTGGTGGCGCCTTTCTGGGACGATCAAAACTTTAACGATGGCGGCGAATGCTACTACTATTCCAATGGCATAGACTCCCTCATAGTTTCTTACATTGGAGTAGCGCATTACGATGAGGGCGGTCCATACACATACCAGATCATTCTTCTCGCGGACGGAAATATCACATTCCAGTATCAATCCGTTAATGATCCGCTTGATTCCTACACGATGGGTATCGAAAACGAGGACGGTACAATCGGCTTGATGATGGCTAACATGGAATTCTACGTTCAAGCCGAGTTGGCCGTGAAAATCGTTTACCCGACTTTCTGGCTGACCGTATCACAGGCCGGTGGCATGGTATATCCCGATGAGTCAATGGACCTCGATGTCACATTCGACGCGACGGAGGTTTCCCCTGGCACTTATACTGGAAGTATCTGGATTACCTCTAACGATCCTGAAAACCAGAGCGTTAATATTCCCTGCACGCTAAGCGTGATCCCGACCGGTATAGAAGACGGTGATTATACCGCGATCCCGGTTGCTTTTTCATTGAAACAGAACTATCCGAATCCTTTCAATCCGAAAACCGATATTTCGTTTGGCCTGCCTAAAACCGATCATGTTACGCTTGAGGTGTATGATATCATGGGCCGAAGCGTGACGACCCTGATCGATGAGATATTAACTGCCGGTATTCATACGATTATCTGGGATGGCACAGCCGATGACGGAACGCAGGTTACTTCGGGAGTCTACTTCTACAAACTCAGCCAGGGCGAAAACGTAACGACCAAAAAGATGATGATGCTCAAATAGATTTTTCCCTTGTTACTAATGGAAAAGGACCGCTTTCGGGCGGTCCTTTTTTATTGATTGATTTCTGGATCACAAATAATACTTGACAGGCGGTATTATAATTGCCTATTATAATTATCAGACCGTTTGTAATTCCGCTTAATAGCGATTCAGTGCGATTTGCGTTTGAAAACCGAAGCTATTGTACCGAAATGGGTTTTGTGATCAGATCATTTGCATATTCGAAGTTATTAGTTATTGTTGAGTGTATATATATTGGCGGCTAATATCAATCTACCCGGTGACCAATCCGGTTATTACAGTATGGCCGCCCAATTTTCGATAATTTTAATCTAAGCTGAATGGAGGGAGACCATGCGGAGATTAATCGTAATAATAAGTATCGCGTTATTGCCCGTATGTTTATTCGCCCAGGCGCCTACCATAAACGTATTTATCGGATCGCCGGATGGCGATACGATTACCGTTGGGATAAACGACTGGGTGGCTATTCCGATTTACATTCAGTCCGTTGAAGATACCGTGGATATCGGTCACATTGGATTCGCTTTGGGAATCAACATCGATTATATCGATGCTATTGCTGATGAAGGCCATTCCATCCATGGAATATTGGAAGAATGGGCGCACGCGGAATTCGACAATCATTCATTCGAGAATGAATGCACAAGCGAGCACAATGGCGGGGGAGTATGGAGAAAGCTTTCTTTCGAAGCCTATGAATGGCAAAGTCCCGAAGAACCTCTGCCAATGCTATACCCTGGCGAACCACCATCGCACATTTTAACCTATATTGTACATATATCGGATCGGCCTGAGTTGTTGGACAGCGTTGTTTGTAACGCGATAGGTGAAGGATGTATCAATAGTAGTTCATTAGGATACATCAGAGATTATGAGGGTCTTATAACTTATGATCTGGTTTGTCAAACCTCCTGCGCGCGTTTTGACCAAAACTTGAACAGATATATATATGGAACTATAACGGATAATAATGCTAATCCAGTGGATAGCGCCAGAATTAGAATACCCAGCTTGCCTGAAATATTCTTTACGAATTCAGATGGTGAATACGCGACGATGAATCTGCCCGCAGGCTCTTACGATCTGATTATTGATCATCCTGATTATTGCAATAGGCTTGAATATAACGCAATCGTTACAGAATTGGAATCTACTCGAATAGACGCGTCATTTGCTGTTGAAAAGCGAGGCGCCGTTGCCGGAATAGTCACTGATCTGGATTCAAATCCCATTGCCGGTATTGTCGCGAGATTGACTCCTACCAAAAAAGACACTACCGATGAAAATGGCCAATACATTATCAATAACATCTGTCCCGGGCTATATGACTTGAAATTCATTGGCCCTCCATATCAGACTGTATCACTGAACGAAATTCAGGTCGATAATTATGATACAACCCAGGTAAATGTCGAAATGTGCCAACTCGAAACCGCTCCTGATGTCGATATCATGATCTGGGTAGGTGGTTATTTTGATAATTGCCGATGGGTTGATACGATGACGGTATATCCCGGAATGAGATTGGAAATTCCAGTGTATTTTCTTACTCTGGGAGAAGCTATAGGTGGGGGGAATACTATATTCCCATTAGGCATTAATAATGCTTATATTGATTCCTTCGGATTGGACGAATGCTTAATTCATTACCCTTTCAGTACCTGGGATAGTAAATGGTATACTAATTTAAATGAGGATTATCAAACGGACGAGCAAAATAATACCTGGGATAGCTATTCATTTGTCGGAACTGAGGAACTACTCAGAGATCCACCCTGAGGTTCTCAATCGCTTCGGACGGGTCCGGGTGATCCGCCAATACATGGTTTGACTTTCGTGGTTTATATTGCCTCCGATTTTATTGATGATGATCTGGTTATATTCGATGCTATAGGTCCCGGTCACGATCCTGTCTACGGACCGGCTGGCATAGGTTCACCGGATGGCGGGCCCGAGAATATCTTGATTCAATACTTTAGCCCGATATTAATCAACATCAATTATTATCTGCTGGGTGATGTCAATATGTATAAAGCAGCCTGGCCGCCAATGGCTATCGGGGGGGATGTCACATATCTAGCCAACTATTTCAGAGGTTTGCCGGGATCAGAGCCATGCTACCTTAATGGTATTTGGGCTTCGGCCGATGTTAACGGCGATTGCCAGATTATCGGCAGCGATGTAACCAGGATAGTTAACTATTTTAAAGGCAATATTGATATTACATATTGTCCTGATACGCCGCCGGCCTGGCCGACTCCTGATGATTTGCCCGAAGAGCAACCCGAGGGCTGGCCGAATTGCGAGTAACAATAAACGCACCTCAACGCTTAAGCTGAGGTTGGCTATAATAATCTTTGGCAGTGATTATCGATTAAGGGGAGACTACCTGTAATCCAGGCTATTTGGTAACCTTGCCGGCCTTAATACAACTGGTACAAACCTTCATCCGCTTGGGACTGCCTTTGACCTTGGCGTTAACTGTCTGCAGATTTGGTTTGAAACGGCGGTTAGTCAGATTATGAGCGTGACTTACATTACGGCCGCTTCCCGGTTTCTTTCCGCATATTTCACAAACTTGAGCCATCTTTCCTCCTGTTTGCCTATTCGGCAATTGTGGTTGAATATAAATGTATTTTTTGTTTGCGCAAGACTTTTTTATCTTCAGGCGCAATTATATCCAGCCGAATAGGTTAAGCTTACAAGGATTAGCTTGACAGTCGTTTTGATTGCCTTTATTATCTCAATTATGACTGGTGATTATTCCATCTCAGATACGCATTCCGAAGCGCTGAAATTCCTGTTTTCTGATGTTCGCTATCTTAAGGGAATTGGGCCGTCCAAGGCTAAGGTGTTGCGGGAATATAATTTAAACTCAATCCTCGATCTCTTTTTCTACGTTCCCCGAAAATATCTCGATCACAGCAAGATCGCCCCGATAAGCCAATTGGTTGAGGGCGAAACTGTCACGATTATCGGCGAGGTGACGTCATATGGTTTTACTTACGGCCGTAAACGTCGCTATATTGTTAACATTAAAGACCAGACAGGACATCTTGAGTTAGTATGGTTTTCCGGTTATAAGTACCTTGATGGCTTGTTCGAAGAAGGCGATGTACTATCAGTCACCGGTAAAGTCGGGTTCTATGACGGCTATCAGATAACTCATCCGGAATTCGAAATTATCTCCGGCAGTGATGATCAACCGATCCACACTCAGCGGATAATCCCGGTCTATCCGGAAACCGCCATATTGCGTAAAATTAAACTCCATTCCAGGGGTTTGCGACGAGTAATCAAGCAAGCCCTGGATCAACTGAAAAATATTCATTGCGAAACTTTGCCCAAAGAACTGCGGCAGAAATTCGGATTATTGGGACTGGGTGAGGCAATAGCCCAGGTACATTTTCCCGATAGTCCCGAAGCCGTTGAGCGCGGCCATAATCGCCTGGCTTTCGAGGAGCTTTTCTATCTCGAATTATTATTAGCGGCCAGACATCAAAAACGTGTCGCTCAGGAACCGGGAATATCTTTCCCGCCACCGAAGCGCCTTGGCCGAAAGCTACTTGATAATCTGAATTTCGAACTTACCGGGGCGCAAAAAAAAGTTTTGAATGAAATCTATGCCGACATGGAAAAACCTCATCCAATGAACCGTCTCCTGCAGGGAGATGTCGGCTGCGGCAAAACTGTTGTCGCTTTGTTGACCATGCTGGGGGCGGTCGAGGCCGGCTACCAGGCGGCTCTCATGGCGCCGACCGAGGTTCTAGCCGAACAGCACGGGTTCTCGTTGGCCAAGATGCTTGATGGCTTCGATATAAATGTGGTGGTGTTTACGGGTTCCGTAACCGGCAAAAAACGCCAGGCATTACTGGATAAAATAGCCTCCGGAGAAATAAATATCGTAATCGGAACTCATACGCTTATTCAGGCGAAAGTAGAATTCGCCAAATTGGGTCTGATAGTGGTCGATGAGCAACATAAATTCGGTGTCGCCCAGCGGGGAATATTGAAAAAGAAAGGTTTATATCCCGATACGTTGGTGATGACCGCGACTCCCATTCCCCGAACCCTGGCCATGACCGCTTATGGCGATTTGGATGTGTCCATTATCAATCAAATGCCGCCGGGTAGAATCCCGATTAAGACCTCATTCGTGCCGATTGAAAAACAAGATAAAATGAATGAGTTTATCGCCGAGCAGGTGGGAGCCGGCCGTCAAGTATATATAGTTTACCCGTTGGTAGAAGAGTCCGAGAAAATAGATCTTAAAGCGGCGAAAGAAAGCTATGAGGCATTTAAGGCCGATATCTTCCCCGACATGAACCTGGCTCTGCTTCATGGCCGGATGAAAGGCATCGAAAAAAATAAGGTCATGGTTAATTTCAAGGCCGGTAAAATCGATATAATTATTGCCACGATCGTAATCGAAGTCGGCCTGGATGTTCCCAACGCGAATGTAATGGTGATTGAACATGCCGAACGATTTGGCCTATCGCAACTCCATCAGCTTCGCGGCCGAATTGGCCGGGGTACGCATCAATCTTACTGCTTCCTTCTTAGCGACAGCAAGCCGACTAAAGAAGCCGAAGCCAGGATTGCCACTTTATGCGGCACAAATGATGGCTTTAAAATCGCCGAAGCCGATATGGCTATCCGTGGACCCGGAGAAATAATGGGTACCCGTCAACATGGCTTACCCGAACTTAAAGTAGCCAATCTTATGGACGCGGAAATGTTATCGCTTGCCAGACAGAGCGCTTTTGAGATAATATCAACAGATGAGCTATTGATGAAGTCCGATAATCGCCTTCTGCGCGAGGTGCTGATTAATAAATATGGGAAGAAGATAAAATACTCTAAAATTGCGTAGGCTGGAGGGAGTATGAACCAGGAAATTAAAAGGGCTGTCGAACTGGCCGATGAACTAGGCATTATTTTCAATGGCCTTGTGGATGAAACAAAAGATTTTGATCTAAAACGGCTGTTCAAGCAGCTGGAAGCCGATATGATGGATATCCGCCATAAAATGGCGTTGGCGGAGAAAATTACTGATAAATCCGGGAAGTGAGGCGAAAGATGTCTGGTGAAAAAATACATGATACGAATTCTCTGCTATTTACTCAGCTTGTGATGAGTTTTCATGCCGCAGCCTGGCAACAGTTGGGGAAAGTGGCCAACCCGATATCAGGAAAGATCGAACGAAATCTTGAATTGGCTAAAAATTCAATCGATATTTTGGGAATGCTTGAGGAAAAAACCAGGGGCAACATAAATGAAGATGAAGAGAAATCCCTTCAACAAATCCTGACCCAATTGCGTATGAATTTTGTTGAGGAATCCGGCAAACCCCAACCGGAAGAAAAAGATGACGGCCAGGGCAAGGAGGAAGAAGAACCAGGCCCCGATGAAGCCGATAAAGACAGCGAGGATGACAAAAACTAAGATACAACCGCTCTATCGCCCAAACCAGATCAGATTATTTCCCGAAATAATGGTTTTTTTTGAACTAATTATGGGCCGGCGAGTATACTCCAAAAAGACTTGATTTTAGGAGGTTAAAGCGTATTTTAACAGCACAGGTGAATGAGTTTGATCTTTTACAAGATAAGTTAGGCGATAATGTTCTTAAGGATGTCGAGTTAGCCCAGTTTACTACTTTCAGAATTGGCGGGCCGGCGAAGTTTTTTTATAGGGCAAGCAGTCCTCGGCAATTTGTCAGGGCTTATGATACTGCCGCTAAAAATCGGGTAAATTACTTTATTCTCGGCGGCGGTTCAAATGTATTGTTTGCCGATGAAGGATTTAGGGGCTTGGTGGTCAAGGATGATTGTTGTGAGTATATTGTCGATGGCGAGTTAATATCATCGCAATCAGGAGTTTGGCTTGATGACCTGGTCGATATCGCCACC